>WTFU01000154.1:2555-20646 GCA_011523945.1 Mariniblastus sp.
TTCCAATCTCCTGAAGAGAGTTGCTCGATCGAGTGCAATTCAAGATTCAAAGCCTGAACGGATCAAGAAGGCTCGATAAAATGACTGCTCAAGGCGAGAACAGTCCCATGCATTTGACCGTACTGATTTCAGAATTGGGAAATGGATAACTCGCGCAAAAATCAAAATTCGCCACTTCATGTAGTCTGCATGGGCGACGCTTCCAGGCATCGCTGATTAGCCCTTATCGCTGATGAAATTCTTAATTTAATGAATATCCATCCAGCAAGACTTCGCGTAACAGGATTTTGCCCGCATAACCAACAGATAAACTTGACTTCTCGCGCATCGGAGTTTCAAATTATATTCTCGGCGATTCGATAGTTTGCTACACCGGCAACTTATAAATTTGATTTTAAAGCGTTTAACACTACAAATATTTACAAGACATCTCCTATGAAAAGCTTGCTCTGCCTCTTGATAACACTGCTATACACTGGCGTTTCCACCCCCACTGAAGATGGAATTGATTTACTTGCCAACGGACTTAAAGGCTGGAATGTCGCAAAGTCAAACGCATGGGTGGTTGAGGACGGCGTGCTCCATCCATCTGAAAAACCAGGTGGCTATATTTGGACAGAGAAACCGTATGAGAATTTCGAGCTCACGCTTGATTACAAGACATCTGAGAAATGCAACAGCGGCGTTTTCTTTCGATCAGATCCCAAGAACCCTGTCCAGGGTGGATTTGAAATTCAGATCGCATCGCATGGCCTTTATAGTGGCAAGCACATTGTCGGCTCATTGTACGACGCGAAATCACCAACCGAATCAGCCGGGAAACCCGATGGCGAGTGGAACCAAATGAAAATCACCTGCGAGGGACCAATGGTTAAGGTCGTGCTTAATGGCAAGAATGTCATGAACGCCAACCTCGACAAATGGACTACGCCCAAACTGAACCCAGACGGGACAAAGAACAAATTTAAAACAGCGTTGAAAAAGCTGCCGCGAACCGGCAACATTGGATTTCAGTACCACGGACATCCCGTCTGGTTCCGGAATGTTGTCATCAAGAAAAAGTAAGCTCTGCCTGTAAAGTCACCGCTTAATTCCGTACTTGATTTAATCGGTCGTGGGCTTATCGCACTCTTGCAAATACTGCAAAGCCACCTTTCACTGGGAATAGGTTCAGCGGCGGTTGCAAACGCCATGCCCAGATCCTTGGAATGAAACTTGGTTCAGCGCCATGATTCAGTGCCAATGGTTTTGCGGTATTAAACGCAACTTGCCTTCAATAACGGTAGGTTTCAGCAAAGCCAACCCGATTCGTTGGGGCAGAGCAGGGCACGTCTATGCTTTCTCACATTGTCAAACTACCCAACGACATCGATTTCTACTCGATTGCGCCCCAATCGCTTCGCGCGGTAAAGAGCCTCGTCCGCTCTTTTCAGCATATCCTTAACTGCCTGATCTCCCCGAAAACTTGCCACCCCGAAGCTCGCTGATACTTTGACATCCCCCGAAAACTCTCCGTTTTCAATTGCGACGCGCAATTTTTCGGCAAACGAAAGCGCACCAACGTCGTCCGTCTGCGGTGCGATAATTAAGAATTCTTCTCCGCCCCATCTACCATGCGTATCGGATTTTCGTGACAACAGTTTTGCGATCTTTCCTACGCCCGCAATTACCTCATCTCCGACCTGGTGTCCACGGGTATCGTTTACAACCTTAAAATGATCTATGTCAAATAAGATCAGGGAAAGCTCGGCACCGAATCGAGAAGTTCGCTCAAATTCAATTTCTAACAATTCATCGAGCCGCCTTCGATTAACTAATCCCGTCAAAGGATCCGTTGACGCTAAATACGCTAGTTGTTCGTTCGCGATCTTTAGCTCGAGGGTCCGTTCCTCTACTTTCTTTTCCAATTCCACTGTGTATTTGTTAACGATTTCGGTTTGTTCAATTAATGCAAGTTTCGAAGCAATTAACCTGGAAATCGTTTCGAAGATCTTCCTATCCTCATCATCATAGCCATCGATGATTTTAGATTCGCTATCGAGAACGCCGTAAAGTCGATCCCCGAACATAATTGGAACGCACAGCTCTGACAGTCCGGGTTCCAAATCGGGAACGTAGTTACAGTGCATTCTCAAATCAGATATTAAAGCCGATTGTTTCGACAACGCCACTTGTCCAGTTACTCCAACCCCAACTTCGATTGTGAGAGGATTCAAAATTTGATCATCCTCGGGGTTCTTAATTCCAATCGCTGCAACCTGATAAAGACAATCCCCGCTTTTGTCTAGATAGTAGATGACACAGTCTTCGTATCCGAGGCTACCGACAATCTCGCGGGCGACGAACCAAGCCAAATCCTGTGCATTAATAACGGAAACCATTTTTATCGCAAATTCATTGATCAGGTCAGAACGCGAAAGGTCTTTGGATCTGGTTTCGGGAAGCACAGCGACGGTCGTGTATTAAGTTAACTTGAAAAAGCGTTGCATCCGCATAAATTGCATGCGGACAGCCTCTGGGGAAGCCTAGTTCAAATAATTCAATGACACCCGGATATATAAAAATAAAACTTCTATTTTCCCCGAAACGTTTATTTATTTTTGCGGCTACCTGAGAAGGAATACACTGAAAATTTTTTGCGAAAAATATTGTTCGATTTTATATTGAGAGTTGCCGTCAGAAGAATTTCATCAAATTAGTCAGGTTGTCATTTGAGTCTTTTGATTGCCTCTGCTCCGGCTGCTGTTCCTGAAGTAACGCAGGGGGCGATCCCCCCTCCCAAGGCATCCGCGCCACAGAACAACAACCCGTCAAGCGGCGACCGTATTCCCCACCGTCCCGAACCAATTTGATTAGGAATATGATCCATTCCGTAAATACTTCCTTTGGGGGTGTTCGCGAAAGAAAAATTGGTCAAAGGAGATGAAATCTCAATTACTTCCGCATTTGCTTCCAACCCAGGAAGATACTTTTCAGCCGCAACTAGCAACCGTTTGCCAACCTGATTTTTGAGTTTCATATATTCCGCATCGCGTTTAAGAACTTGCTGGCCACTCCATGACTCGAAGGCTTTCCAGGGAGCAAACGTGATAAGCTCAACCGTATGTTTTCCTTGCGGAGCGTGGTTAGCGTTGGGGTCTTTAAGCGTCGGAACCGAAAGAAAAAATGCCATTTTTTCCATCTGCCGGCCTTCGAAAACTGGTTGATAAAGCGAATCAAGATCATAGGACGGATAATTCCAAACATTGGCATCATCCAAGCCAAACTCGCTGGGCTGCTGACTCGTTCCGACAAAAACACAAACCGAACCAATCGAATATCGAGCGCGTTTCACTTTATCGACAGGTTTTTTACGGAGATTCGAATACCCGACCATGTCACGCAATGTATGCAACGCACTCGCGTTGGAGATTACCACAGGCGCATGATAGATTTCACCGCTAGTCGTTTCCACACCGGTCACTTTTCCTTGACTTAAACAAATCCGCTCAACAGGGCTCCTCCGTTTTAACGACGCTCCATTCCTCTCAAGGTGAGCGACATACGTATCGCGAACTTTCTTCGATCCACCGATTGGATAATAAGCTCCCCGTGAGAAGTGGGCGATCACTCCAATCATGACTAAGGCTGCCGCCCGCCCCGGCGGAAGACCAATATCTCCACCTGGCCCCGAGAGCGCAGCCTTTAACCGCGGATCAACAAAATACTGATCGAGTAATTGTTTGTAGGTGTACCCTTTGAGTCGAAGCAACTGAGGGATTTTCGGAAGCAGACATAGTGTTGACCATAAATCCTTTTTTCTTTGCAGTTCCCTTAAACTTCGATCAATCTCTTTGAATCGCCGAAAGAACTTATTCAAAGAAACTTGTTCCGAAGGGAAGTCAACCGATAACTGGTGGTGAAAATTATCTATAGAGTTCCCGAGGCGTATTTCATAATCCGGAAAAACATACCGATCAAAACCTTGTGGATTAAGTTCTCGGAACTTTAGATCATCCATCAATCCTAAATTTTCAAATTGTCGATACAGCGACCTTCCCTCACCCATCTCACCGACATAGTGGATCCCCGTATCGAACCAGAACTTTTTTCTGGCAAAGGGATTAATAAATCCGCCAAACTGCCGCTCTGCTTCTAATACCAGTACATTTTTCCCAGCTCTCGCGACGGTAAGTGCGGCACTAAGACCGCCAATACCTGAGCCAATGACGATCACGTCATATTTAGACATAGATTCCTTTCCAGAGTCATTTCGAAACTCTGGCTAGATGATTTAGTACTTGGTAAATGACCTCAACAATCAGTCAAAAAACATACCTGTCAGGTTTTCAAATCAAGCGTTTGACAATTTCAAAAGCAATAAGGATGTTTTACACAGAAATGAACGAATTCGAGGAACTGATGTGTCGAGCCGGCCCCGGAACTCCGCCGACTATCCTGACTGGACCTGCCGAAACTACACAAAAAATTTATTTAGGACGCTTGTCGGATTTTAATTGAACATAAGGCTGCAACTGCCTGCTTAGCTCTACAATCATTCCCTCGTATTGTTTTTGATCAGCAAGATTGTTTATTTCTTCGGGATCAATTTCGTGATCATAAAGTTCACGTCCTGCCTTACCTTGCATCCACTCCGTATACCGAAATCGTTCGTTACGCAAAGAGTAGCCCCAGGCCGTACGGTTGTGCCACACTTGTGTCACCGCCGGCTTAATCCATTTTGGATTTTTAGGATTTTCGAGCAAAGGCCTCAAAGACGCGCCCTCTAAATTGCCAGGAGCGTTTAACCCACATAAATCTGCAAGCGTAGGATAAAGGTCGAGCAATTCAACAGGCATCTGTGATGCCACATTTTTACTTAAACCAGGCGCGGCAATAATCATCGGCATCCGCGCGGATCGTTCAAAGGCTTTCCGCTTGTACCAGAGTCCTTTCTCTCCAAGAAAATAACCATGATCTGACCAGAAAACGATGATCGTTTTATCCATCAAATCAGCTTCCTCAAGCGCGTCGAGCAAACGACCAACTTGAGCGTCAACGAATGAAATGGTGGCGTAATAGGCTTGCTTGCACTTGCGTGCCTCCTCAACTGTGACGTCCTTAAAATAATACGGCCAATTCCTTTTGTCCCGCATGACTGCCATTGGCGGAACATCTTCTAAATCTTTTTTCGCCAACTCCAGATCAGGCATTTCGATCGTTTCTAAGGGATATAAATCAAAATACTTCTTAGGTGCGACATAAGGACAATGCGGATTAAAAAACCCGGCCGCAAGGAAAAAGGGCTCCCCTTTTTTTTCCTTGATTAAATCGACAATCTTAGAGGCTACCTTCCCATCGGTATGCTCTTCGTCGCGACTGACCGGATCCCACCACGCCATACTGATTCCAAGGTTTTTATCTTTTTCCCGCCCCGCCCCGTATCGCGTAATTTTTTCTTGCTGTGAGCGATCGATTCCAACCGGGTTGTACCGCTGATCCCACGTCTGAGGGTCATCATTTCCGTCGGTGCCAATCATACTCGGGTTCCCATAGTGATAAATCTTTCCGGCTCGCGCAGAAAAATAACCTTGGTTTCGGAACATTTGTCCAAGGGTAACCACATTCGGATTCTTTTCGCGTAATTCATGCTTGAGCGTGTGCATGTCCAGAGTATCCGGTCGCAAACCGGTCATTAAACTCGCTCGGCTCGGTCCGCAAAGTGGTTGTTGACAATACGCATTGTCAAATCTAACTCCCATCTCAGCCAACCGTTGAAGATTCGGTGTCTTGACTTGGGTATTCCCGTAAACACTAAGGTCGCAATTCATATCGTCAGCGGAAATAAAAAGCACATTCAGCTTATCATTTACTTCACCAACGGCGAGCCCCCCCAAACAAGGCCATATCAAATAGAAGAACAAACATCGAAAGAAAATTAACTTCACGAATTGGCACCAAAAAGAACTAGTAAGCGAACGACTTATGCGAACAATGCGACTTCGTCTTGCCCAATCGACCAATCATAACTAATTCATACCCGGCTTTCAATTTTCGCAACCATACGCGTATACTCAATCAGATGTCAAGCTGAGCCACCTAAACGATTCAGCAAATCAAATTGCCGAAAAAATTACTTATTCCGTAAAAACTCTGCAACCTGTTCAAAAAAACGAACGAGTGCGTCTTTCTTAGGAGTTTGCCACTCCTGCTCTTCCAGCGATTGGTTCATAAGCGCGAGCCAGCGATCCCGTTCCTGTTTTCCGATTGCAAAGGGAGCATGCCGCATTCCCAAACGGGGATGGCCACGACGCTGAATATATCGATCGGATCCACCTAGCCTATAAATCAAAAAATCACAAAGACGGGACTCTGCACCCTCCCAATCATCCTGCGGATACATGGGGCCGAGCAAATCATCTTGCTTGACACGAGAGTAAAACCCTGACACAAGCGAAGCAATTTCTAGTTCCGAGAACTCTAACTCGAAAAATGGATCATTCATGAAAATCTGTTTGGTAAAACGCAAACCATAATCGAATCAGGCTTCGTCATCCCGGCGCGGGGCAGAAGGTAACTCACCAAAAATCTCGTCGATTGATTCACCCACGGGAAGCCTATTTGTTTTGGTTGGCTGCCGCTCGATCAAAACGCGTTCCGGCGTCTCCACGGCGACCTCTAAAAAGTCTCTTGTGGCCAGAAACACGGCGAGGACCAAAACCATCACGGCCTGAATCACAAAAACAATAAAAAATACGGAAGGCAGCTTAGTAAAATCCTCGAAACTGACCGTATACCAATTGAATGACCACGCCAAGTCGCTTAACCACCGAAAACTCAAGTGCCAACGTGCATAGAAAAATTCTTCAATCAAAAATGATACCACTGAAACCGAGGCAACGAGAGCTGCTCCAAAAAACAGGCTTATCACCGGGCCATAGCCAGGCTCGAACTTTTGGCTCATTCGCCTCCAAAAATAACGATTAAACAAAAATACAAGCGACAAATACCAGCTGACGAACAAACTGCTAATAATCATCCCGGGAATTTCGGCTTCCGACGCAAATATATTCGTCCCGAAGCGGGAACGTGTTTGATTGCTCCAATCAAACAAGAAATTTTCGAAAACCACTAAGAACATTACGAAAAGAAACGCGGCCCAGACATTGGCCATTGCAAATAAAAACCCACGCCCTGATCCAGGCATGAACAAAGATAGAAAAATCCGACCGGCAAGGGTTCTCGGAAGAGAACGCCGCACCCGCCGAGAAAGATTGGAAGATTCACCGCACATTAAAAAACCCATCAGTAGCCAGTAGTGACCCGTGATCATCAGGATTACCTTTGGCACATCGCGAAAAAAAGGTTCTTGGCAGAGTAGTTGACAAAACCAACCAAAAAAAAGCATTTGCTGAAGCAGCATCATTACTCGAAGCAATGTCGACCGATTGTCAGATGGAAAAGAAATCTGGGCAACAACCGAAGCCAGCAACAGAAGGGCAGTTGAACCGACCGAGAATGTAAACCCTGTTGCAATGAGATACTTTTCGTTACCGAACCCCCGAAACATACCGTCGTACGTCTCAAAGCAAAATACTATCCACAGGAAATACGCAAAACCAAGCGCAATTGAGAATACGACGGATACACCGACACCCAAATTACGAGACCGAAAAGAACCTGCTAAAAACAGCCCGAAGATAGTGAGAAAGATTGAGCCGCCGATGCTAATCAAAAGCCCGACCATAATGGCCCAAATACTTATCCCCTCGAGCAAGTAGGTAAAGGAAATGCAGGGTGCGAGGACCGAAAGATACAGTACCAATTGAATTAACGCACTTCCAAATTTGCCTAAGATTATCTGCCGGGGCTTCATTGTGGTAATCGAGATCAAACGAATCGTCCCATCATCAAATTCCCGAGCTAACGAACGGTACCCACTAAAAGGAATGATTACAGCGAGAGGGAATCCCAAAATAACGAAATAACCTAAAAGCAATCCCGTACCGAGTTGACTGGTGAGCGTAGCAAAACCGATTGCCGTCCACGCGGCGACCAGCACCAACTGCAAGACATACGTCCAAACAAACTGCCTGCTCTTTACGGCTTGTCTAGCCTCCTTAATCAAAATTGAGCTGAACCAGTCACTGAGCGGGTCAAGAAAATTGTCGAGCTTCGATACCTCAAAATCCAAGGACGCCGCCGAATCGGCCGCGCCGCCAGACAATCGAATCTTTTCGATGGCCAATTTTTGCTCGGTCATTGGACCTCTCCTCGCGTAACTGACAGGAATACATCCTCCAACGACGTTTGTTTTTCGCTAAACTCGTATATCTCAATCTTAGAGCTAACTAACTCGGCCAGGAACTTACTCTGTCGTTTGTGACAAGCGGCGTAATTAAACACAATTGAATTTTCTGTTGAAGAAATAAGTGCTACGTCATTGCGAGCGTCGAACCAACGAACCGCTTCAGACAGCTCAGAAAAAAATTTTACCTCAAGCTGGACCAGCTTCTCTTCTTGCGAATCTTCCGAGCCTTTATTCAACAAACTGTCGACAGAACCAATCGCGAGCAACTTCCCTTTTTCGATAATAGCGACTCGATCACAAACTTCTGCGAGCTCGCTAAGAATGTGGCTACTAATGAGTAACGATTTACCCTCATTTGCCAGCTCAAGTATCATTTCCCTCAATTCAATACGAGCCCTTGGGTCGAGACCAGCCGCTGGCTCGTCAAGAATCAACACCTTCGGATTATGTATCAATGCACGCCCCAAGCAGAGCCGCTGTTTCATTCCCTTGGAAAGTCCGGATATAGGCTTTTTCGACAGTTGGTTTAATTGAGTAAACCCCATGACATTCCTAATGGCACGAAGTCGATTTTTACCACGCAATCCATATGATCTCGCAAAAAAATCGAGATACTCTTCGCAATTGATATTCGGATAAGTACCGAAGCCATCAGGCATCCATCCCATCCGCCTGCGCACTCGATCGGGATCATCAACCACCGAGAATCCATCCACCCACGCTTCACCCGAAGTCGGCGTATCCAGTGTCGACAAGATTCGCATACTTGTCGTTTTTCCCGCGCCGTTTGGACCGATAAAACCAAGAACCTCGCCGGCGCCGACATGGAACGATATATCGTCAACGGCGAGCGTATCTCCAAATGACCGTGTGACACGGTCAAGCTGGATCATCGCCTCGACAGTTTGGGACATATTACCATCTCCCTAAGATGACATGGTTTTGCTTTTTGTAATTCACCCTCTCCAACTCATCCGTCACGAGCGGTAAATCTTCTAAAAACGCAACATAAGAATTCGGACGTGAAAGCAGAGTCGATAATTTCGCTGATTGAAGCACCACTTCGACATCCCCAAATCCGAGTTCTGATTCTTGAACCGGGTAATACAGGTTGTACCGATTCGCGGAAAAATCCTTTTTCCGTCTGCCAGAATCAATCAACCCTCGGGCATAATCGGCAACTCGCTCGGAACCATTAAGCTGAACTTCAACCAAACTCTGACTAAGTCCAAACTCTAAATCTTCAGCAAGGTAAAACTTGTCATTCGAATCGCGAAAAATTGCGAACACGACCTTCGCACCCAAATTGTTTTCTGCTGTTGGCAATGCAGAATTAACGCCATCACCTTTTTTAAACATCAAATTCTCAGAGATCGACCGAACTTTAAAAGTCGACAGCTCATGGAGAGTCCTCGCCATTAAAGCCGATCCAGAAACCAGCATTTGACCATCACGTTGCTCTACGAATCTCTCCTGGCGATATCCCCACCCACCAGTTAGGCCAAACAAAGTATCTGGCGAAATGCTGTACGGAGTGGACGTAAAATTTGAAAAATAGGCCGCCCTGCAATTAACCACAGCAAGGTCAGTCCGTTGATCAAGGGTAGTGACTGAATGCACACTCGCAGTTTTATAAAATCCATCGGATATTAAAACAAACGCAATCAGAGAGAGAGATACGAAGATGGACAACAGCGGAATTAACACAAGTAACAAATAAGGCTTGCCGATTTTTGAAAACGTAATCAAGGCAACAGGACCCGCGATGATTAAGAAGATCGTCAGGAGAATTTTAAAAAGCAGCTCGGGCGGTTCACCTATACCAGGAATAGCGATTACTGGCAAAATACCTGTGCCATTGCCAATCCGAGCGGCAAGAGAAGAACCGTTAAGAACAACCGAGTTATCGAGCCGACGAAAATCAAACCCCGTCCATCCCCCCATATCATCATCAACCGAAATGATACACCCATTAAGGTATGACAGAAAACCAAACTTGTCCGCATCAAGCAAACCGGCATTCTCTACCTTCCTAGACGAAAGTGAGGTTTCAAAGGGACGGACCAGCCTTTCCGACCCAGCATGACCAGCGGCTCGCTCCGCACACAATATATTGGTCTTTGTTGGAACATTCGTGGGAATACTCCAAGCAAGTTCACCGTCGGTTATTTGGGCCGCGCGCCTTTCCCCCAAAAACAAACCCAAAATCCGGTCTGTTTCCCGATAATCAGGACCGCACGAATAGATGACCAATGCCCCGCCAGCAGCAACCCATTTTTCTAAATTGTCCCGCTGAATTTCATTATCAATGACCAACGATTCGAAATCACCCATGGAAATTAATATTTGCTCAAAGCCCGAAAGACCAATCCATGTTTCAGGTAGGTTACTCACATCCATTGATGCGAGCTTCTCCGACCTCCCAAGGTGTTTCTTCAAAGAAACCGCCAGACCTATATTTTTTGCATTTGGCTGCTTCAACAACCGCTCGCCTACAACCTCTTTACCGTTACTCAAAAATACCTGTCGATTATCAATAACGTCGCTGTTTCCAAATACCGGCGTATTGAATTTTCCAATTAATAACCTTGTTTGCGAGCGGCCACCTTCAGAAAAATCAACAGGATCAATCTTTAAATTTTGATATAAAATCCGCGATTTATTTACACCGCCAGAATTCAAAAACTTTTGCACCTCCAGATTAGCCCACTGCAAGTGACCGGCAGCAGGTAACATCAGGTCGACTGAACCTGACGTTTTGCCGGCTGGAATTTTTATGAATCCAATTGTTTCGAAAGAAGTTCCAAATTGGGACTGGGTGTCGACTTTAGCAACAAATTTTTGATCGCCAACCACCGGCTTTGCGGGCATCAAGTCGACGGTGACTCTAAGTGGATGAATTCCCTGAGAATGCACCACTCCAAATTGTGACGTCGTCACTCTATATTTTGGCTTTGTATTGACCGCGGTGCCAACAGCCTGAGACCTAGCAATGGCCGGCCCGACTAAACTGAAAAACAAACAAACAATCAGGATGATAATAGCACGTATCATACTGTCCCCTCCGAGTTGGAATCAGAATGCTCTCGCTCGTTCAGCACAACGTGTGGCGACACTCCTGCATTTTTTCTATCTTCAAGCGTTACGGGTTCCTCTAATTTATCAACAATCCTCCTAAATCGAACGAACTCAAACTGACACAAAAAAATAGCCAAGCCACTAAAGAGCGCCATACAGCCGACCGAAACCACTAAACCACCAGCTCCAAGAACCAATCCATACGCCACCGGATCACCAGCATTGCCAGCAGCGGCGACTAACGAGCACAACGCAAGAAAAAACATCGCAATCATCAATTGACGGATGGAAAATTTCACCCGTGAATGGCCGTCAGACATTTGACACCTCGGAAAAGATTGCACACCAGCTCATAAGTTTATAAGAAACCCCTGCACAAACAACTAACTGTAAAACCTACTAATCAAATAGTCCATTGCAACCCTTCGGTTCCATTATACCCAAACCTATTTGATTAGATTGACTTTGCTGGATAAATGTTGCCCTAGCGGTTTTTATATCCACCAACAGAATTGAATTCATTGCCAAAGAATCGTTAGTTTTAACGCAAAACAAAATAGTTACCTTCCCTTATTCGAAGACAGAAGAAAAATCTTCGAATTGAATTTTGCAAAAATCGATTTTTCCTCATCTGACCGAGGTGCGTCGTTCCCTAGTTTATTATCCGACGCGATTTCAAATCCGGTTTGCAGTGCGCATCAATCGTTGCAACGGCTCAACCAAACGTGGATTTAATATAATTCTCGATAACCAAACATTTTTGTAAGCGATGGCCTAACCTCCAACCGAATTTGGTTTCAACGAAGCAAGCACCTGCTACAATGGCATTTTATTCAAAGGCAGTAAACTACCAAACCGCAAACGTGTTAGCTTGGACGCAAATCGATCTACTCTCCCAACGCAATTTAATACTGCAATTTGGTGTTTACGTTTTACCGTCGTTGCCCAATGCGTAGGAATCTCAGGTCGCTATCTCTTCGCCAAATTTGAGACTGAAAGTCCAATTTACGGCCTCTTTTTTTTTGATTTGGATTTCCCCGAAGTCAAATGTCAGCTCATCGATGATTTCGGTGTATACGGCTGCCTCTTCGCGGGTGTCACCACAATTTGCACCGGCATAATAACCGATTGCTTTCGGCTTACGGATAAGGATAAAAAATCCAAACTGATATTTTTCATAGATGCTTCGGCTCTAGGTTTTGTTGCAATCTGGACCCTTGGCATGGCAATTGCGGAAACCATCCGTGGCGATGTATTTGCACGTTTCACGCTTCTCGAAGAAGCCGTCCGGATTGCGTCGCCCTTAGTGTTGATCATTTTTTTAGCCACGCCAAAAATGTCTTGCAACGGCCTTTTTCGCCGCGGCGGCATGCTGTTGCTGTTAATTGCCACCTCAACAACATTCGCATTCCACGGCTACAAAGCCATCGAACTTTATGGCACTTTTTTAGACTACATCCTACTTTCACATCCATTTGGCGTTACGTTAGTCGAAGATCAGGGAACGGCTGAGGTAATTCTGACAGTCATTGGCTGGGTCGACATAGGCTTGGCCATCTCACTCCTTGTATTCAGATATCGCGCTATCGCGATCTACATGAGTGCATGGGGCTTCTTGACAGCTCTTAGTCGTATGACGGCAGGCGGTTGGGAAGCTTGGCCCGAAGTATTTATCCGAGCTGCGAACGCCGGGGCGCCACTGACCCTTTTTTTTCTTTTCTCAGTAAAATTTCACTTTCGAAATAAGATAGACTTACTCAACGGACAATAATTCTTTCTCTAATGATCGCGGCTAAATGTTTCCTTTCCTCTCTCGCTTCGTACTATTAACAATTATTTTCTGCCTCGTGTCGGTTGGTTACTCCTTCGCCGATTCGGTGGAAAAACAAAATCCATACGTTCCTAAACATCTCCGAGTTAGCTGGACCGCCGACCCGGCAACTTCGGCCACGATCTCATGGTCATCTTTAAAACCAACGAACCAATCCTTCGTTAAATATCGCGTCAAAAACTCAAACGAAAGATTTTCCATCACGCCTGCAACTCAAGGACGTTTTCTGTCTGAGAAAGATGAATTGCATTACCACCACGGGCACATTGCTGATTTAGCCCCTGACACCATGTATGAAATTCAAATCACGGATGATGAAAGAACCTCGGCAGCTTATTTCTTCATGACCGCCTCTGGAATCGACCGTCCCTTTAGCCTTTTGCACGGGGGCGACTCTCGATCCGATCAAACCACTCGACAAAAGATGAATTTGATGATTGCCGGATTAGTGAAAGCATCATTCGAGGATAATGATTCAGGAAATGACATTCTTGCATTGGCACACGGAGGGGACTACGTCGCCGACGGATCAAATTTGAGTCAGTGGTCAAAATGGATGGACGACCATGAACTGACAATCGGCGCGGACGGACGAATGCTTCCGGTCATTCCCGCACGTGGCAATCATGACAAAAGTGAAATATTTAATCAGGTGTTTGGATTCAAAGAAAAACACAAAAACTATTATGCTTTGAATCTCAATCCAACTGTCCGCTTCGTAACGCTAAACACTGAAATAAGTACTGCAGGCGACCAGGCTAAATGGCTGAACAGAGAACTTAAAAAGTCCAGACCGAAAAATCGCTGGGTACTTTCTCAGTATCACCGACCTGCTTATCCCGCCGTCAAAGCACCGGGAACCGCCCTCCAGAGCTGGGTTCCTGTTTTTGAAAAGTATAATGTGGACTTAGTTTGCGAAGCCGACGGACATAACATCAAACGGACTATTCCAATTCGAGGCAACGTACAAGACCCCGCAGGTGTCGTCTACATTGGAGAAGGCGGACTGGGAGTAGCCCAGAGAACCCCAAAAGTCGATCGCTGGTATCTCCAGCCTCCTGGGATGTCGGATTCGGCAAGCCATGTTTTTGTGCTGTCCTTCGAAGCCGATTCCCTAAAAGGGAAATGCATTCGGTTAGATCAAACCGTGGCGGATGAATTCACGTTGAAGCCGAGAAAAATTGAAAAGAAACAGGCCTTTTTGGTCACCGGAGATCCGCAGTACATTGCAGAAAAGTCTGCCAACCCCGAACGTCTTGATCCATACTCAGAAGAAGCCAACTCACGCTTCATCGAAATTATCAAAAACCTTCCTGGGCAAACGATTCCAAAGGAAAATGGGGGCGGTCAGGTGAGTAGTAATCTACTCGGTATCCTCGTAGCCGGCGATTTAATTGATAGCGCCGACAAATCAGGAGGAAATTATCCTGCCATGCAAAAATTTGAGTGGCAAAGATACCAAAAAGACTATGGGCTGACCGGTAAAGATGGAGGAATTCCATTTCCCGTTTATGAGGTACATGGAAACCACGACGGCCCCCAAGGCGATACCTTTATTGTGAAAGACATTATCAAACGAAATCGGTCCCGCCCCGGGATAACTAACCTCTCCAAAAACGGCCTTCATTACAGTTGGGACTGGGGACCGCTTCACCTTGTCAATTTAGGGATGTTTGTTGGAGAGGGTACGACGCGACGCAATCAATTCCACTATGCCCCGATGGGAAGTCTTGAATTTTTAATCTCCGACTTAAAGGAAAAGGTAGGTGATTCGGGCCGACCCGTTATCTTGAGCTTTCATCTCCATCCCAATGGACCGGCTTACGATTGGCCCCCTAAGGATCTTCAACTCTTTTGGGACTCAATTCAAAATTACAACGTCATCGGTTTATTTCATGGCCACACTCACGGATCTCCGCCAAGCAAGATTCAATGGAATGAGTCAGGTTTTGGCCCATCGGTGGAAAACGGGATTGACGTCTTTAACCCGGACGACTCAGGCGCTGCGAAAACTAACCCGAAAGATGCGAAGAAACCACTCGGTCAACACCATGGATTTCTTTACATCGAAATCATTGATCGCCCCGGCACCAAACGGGACGAAATGATCGTTCGCTCCCGCTACACAAAAGACAACTGGGCTAATCACCAGTGGGGAACAACCTGGGCCAAAAAGATTTCCATCCCCAAACTTTAGCAAACTAACCTGCTTACGACCGTGAAATACATAACTACGCTGGTGTTGACCGGTCTTCGGCGGGGCAACTAAAACAGCTCGGCAAAATGAACCGGCAATGAATACTCAGTTATGATTTCGATTTTGGACGAGGGTAGGCTGGCGCCTTAAATTGGGTGCGCAGGCTTTCTAATTCAAATTTCAATTCTTCTAGTTTTGAATGGTAGCCGGGGTCTGCATGCAGACTCTTCATTTCATTCGGATCGGTTTCCAAATCAAAAAGATTCCACTCCTCGGTCATCGGAAAATAGATCAGCTTATGCCGATTTGTACGAACGCCGAAGTGTTGAGGCACCGCGTGTTCACCAAGTTCATAATAGGCGTAGTAAAGCGACTTTCTCCAATCACTGTTTCCGGAGAAAAGGGGCACCAAAGACTTACCGTGTAAGTTGTCAGGAGCCGACAAGCCGGCCATCTCTAAGAATGTAGGTGCATAATCAATATTCTGAATCAAATCTACCGCTTTCGTTCCGGGAGATATATGACCAGGCCAGCGAATCAAAAAAGGCATACGAAACGACTCTTCAAACATCCAACGTTTGTCGTACCATCCGTGCTCGCCCAAATAAAATCCCTGATCAGACGAGTAAATCACCACCGTATTTTCTGCAAGCCCGTTTTCCTCAAGGTAATCCAGCACCCGCCCGACATTTTCGTCAACCGCTTTTACGGTGCTCAAATAATTTCGCATGTAACGTCGATATTTCCAACGCACGAGCTCCTTCCCTTTGATCTTACCCGCCGCATAGTCTGACAAAAATTCTTTATTTAGAGGGCCGTAATAAGCGTCCCATTCCTTGCGCTGGCTGGGGCTCATTCGGTTATACTCGGGCGTCCCGTAGCGGTCCGGCGCCGGAAGCTCGACTTCTCCCCGTTCATCCTTCCGAACCTTCGCATCGTACGCCCAATCAAAATGGCGATCGATCTCCATCTCATTACCCGCAAGCGTTTTGCTGCGGTCGGCGTAATCATCGAACAAGGTCTCTGGCTCGGGAATGGTAACGTCATCAAATGAACCCAAATGTCGCAAAGCAGGCGAGAATGTACGGTGGGGCGCCTTATGTTGACACATTAGCATAAATGGCTTCCCGGTGTCCCGAGCGTCCAACCACTGGATTGCCTTCTCGGTCGTAATATCGGTGACGTAACCGTCAAATTTTTTCTTTGTACCATCCATTTGAAGGAACACGGGATTATAGTAATTTCCCTGTCCTGGAAGCACTTCCCAGTAATCAAAACCGACCGGATTAGAACTGAGATGCCACTTCCCAATCACCGCCGTAGAATAACCACTCGCCTGCAATTGCTTTGCAAAGGTCCATTGGTTGGGATCAAACTTGTTCCCGTTTCTCATGAATCCATTGGCGTGACTATGTTTACCGGTAAGAATCGTCGCCCGCGAAGGACCACAAATCGAATTCGCACAAAACGAATTCATGAAGACTCCGCCTTGCCGCGCGATCCGATCAATATTTGGAGTCGGAGCGACGTCTTTTAAAGGCCCTCCATACGCAGAAATTGCATTAACCGCATGGTCGTCTGAAAAGAGAAAAACAATATTCGGACGGTGATCACGCCCAGGCTCCTCCGCAGAAAGACCGTCAACTCCGAATCCGCCAAACCCCACTAAGAAACAGAAGAATATTACTATATAAAACGGCGCTCGAAACATGGACGAAATTCTCACTTAACTGGTTGGATAAAGACTATCGATCTTAACCATTAATGAATTGGATTCAATTGTTGAGACTTAAAAACACCAAGTCACTTCAACAGCTTTTTATTGTAACAGGTTTAAAACTCATTGAAGCAAAATCATTGCAGACCATCAAAGAGCCAATACCGTTCGCTATCGCGGATTTACCAAAACACCAGCGGCTAGACACAGCAAAGTGAAAAACCCAATGCCCTGTAAATTCGAACGCATGGGAGGACGGAAAACTTCATCTTTCGATCCCAATCGAGAATTTCAACCTACCCCCCGCCTAGGAAGTTGCAGCAGGAAAAATATCTATGAAAAAAAAATCGGAGTGATCAACCGAGGGACTACTTTTTTGCCCTGATAACCGCCATTCGACCATCCGATAATTCCGCAAGCTTTGGCTCTTGGGAAAAGAGATAATCTTCAACCCCCCTTTTCGCTTCCGCAATCTGTTTTTTTAGCAAGCAATACTCTTCATTGGATTTCAGTTGAATTTGAGTTTGCTTTCTTTTTTCAACAAGGACGCCGATGTCTTGAAACGCCGCTGGAAATGATTTGTGAAGAGTTTCTTCTGATTCGGCCGCGTGCCGCATTCGTTCTATTAACCCAGGATCGTCCGCCAGGCTGTTCAGGCATTCCTCGTATTTCCAGTAATATATTTGCTTGGGCATCTCATCAAGCTCTGGACGCAAGGTGTGAACATAGTTTTTTACATCTCGGCGTGCCCGATTGAGTTCCTGGTCGAGCTTTTGATAAAGCGAATTACTCTTCTTCAACTCTTTTTTGGCGGCCGCAAGCTTCTTAGACAACTCTTTGTGTGTTTGGTTTGCGGAAGAAAAATCAAGTTTCATCTTCTCCTCAAGCTCGTCTACCTTACTAACCAAATCCCGATACGTAGCATCCGTTCGCTTTAGACGGTCTTTCAGATTTAAATAGATCAAATCATATTCTTCC
>WTFU01000154.1:20656-50308 GCA_011523945.1 Mariniblastus sp.
CTTAGCATTTCGAATAAACGCCGGTTTACGCCGCTTCTGTTCAGCTAAATACTCTCCGCGCCTTGCCTTCCAGTCCTCCCTAACTCCAGCGTTCCACAAAGCAAAATTATCAAACGATGCTGAACCACCATTAACTTGAAAGGCAAGATAGGTTCGCTCCGCATCTATAATTGGATGATTACCGACGACAAAATGTTCTCCATCGATATGGGCAACAACTTCATTGCCAATAAACTCAACCGTCATAGTATACCATTTACCTTTTTGAAATTGGAAAGCGCACTCGCCTTGAAATGAAGGATCGAATTCGTCTTTTCTCTTCGCAGTATTAACTTGAAAATAGCCAGGAAATATCTGCGCAACTGTGTTATACCCGCCACCCCCTCCCGTCATTAAACGTATTTCCGTCGCACCATCGAATCGAAAATCAAAACGAATAATTGCGTCGCGATAGACAGCATCTTTCAAGAACGCCCGAGCAGCCGCTTTAGCTTGATAAGACGTGCGCTTCAAGACACCATTTTCGACTGAAAAGAACGCACGAATACCCCAACGATCAGCAACAGTGTTGGTTTCAAAATCATCCGAGGAGAGTAGCTTTTCGGGGTTACTCATAAACAGCTGAACCGCCCCCTTATCTTGCGAATGGGCAAAGACACAAAGCGACAGTACCATTCCCACTGTTAAATATATATTTTTAATTGCTCCCCGATGCATTTGGCTCTCGTCGATATCAACTACTAAGCTACGAATTTTTCTCAAGATACAATTCGAAACTTAGACAATACCTATACGACAGTCAAATCAATGTTGCTGAACAAGCGTAAAATAGACGAATCAATAAAGCCAAAGTCAATTTAGCCGATACAATTGTCTCGGTAACCAGCCTCAAACGACGAAATCACAGCGGAATATTTCTCATCAATCCTGAGCTGTTTCGTTTTACGTGTTGAAAACAGAACCCAAGGCCGACGTTCTTTCAGCAAACTCTGTCTCTAAGTCAACAACTTTCTTTTGCAGATTCAAGTGATTCTCCCGAAGCAATGCGCATTTCGGTTTTCGAAATAGAATTCGGAATTGCGAGGCAAGATTCGGCAAAGCCCTTCGGACATAAAGGAAATACCTGAGGGCGAACATTCCGAGAAATGGCAACACCACTAAGCCTGCAAACCCAAAAGGCCATGCCCAACTGGCCCACCCAATCAACAAGACTGAGGCGATATACCAAACCAAATAAATCGGAAGACCAACAAGCAAACGGTAGAGCGAAACTGCGGTGCGTCCCGGCGGCGTAACACGAGAGGCGATTAGCCGTACTGTCAGGAAAGGAAGTAGATGAAACAATGCCCCCACCACAGCAGGCAAAAATCCAAGTAATGCACCACCGATTCGAAGCGCAGCTTTACCAAACAGGGCAGTTCCTTGCGACCGAAATATGAGTGAATCAAGCGTTAACCCACAATCCGTCACTTCTACACCGTGTGTTCGAACTGCTACTGCAACCTCTTGCGCCCGAGGACGATCCTCTGTTGCAAAGTAGTTCATCGCATCCGCAATTCGCTTACGCAGCACTATTGGACACGCTTTTGAATTAGGCTCCATCAAGGCAACCAGGTCATCGAGCATTGGTTCCCATTCGGGTTCTTCAAGGTGGACAATCACAGACTTCAAGCGTTCAGCTACTTCATTTGTCAGCGAACGAATTGCCTTTCGCCCGTCCTCTTCCACGGTGTCTAACCAGTCTTTTACCCTAATTGGTTCACCTACATGAACTGACACCTCACTTCGAAATCGCTCTTTGTTCGCGTAATTAAGTCCCACCGGCACAACAACTAGATTAGACGCGCCTTCCTCAACCGCTTTTACTGATATTCGAGCTACGCCCGATCGAACCATCTCCAATTGAACGGCGTCGTGTGTTTTCCCCTCCGGGAAAATTCCCACTGCGTCACCATCGATGAGGAATCGAATACTACAATCTAAACTTTCTAAATTTCGACGGACCTGTTTGGAATCATCGCTACCCCGGTAGGTTGGAATCATTCCTAGCGCAGACATGACCGAACCCAACACCGGGGTTTTAAACAGCGGCGCCTTGGCCATGAACCGAACGGGACGGTCCGAGGTGATCCCCAGCAATATCGGATCTACCAGTGAATTTGGGTGGTTTCCACAAACCAAAACCGGCCCCGTCCTCGGTATTCGCTCTCGTCCTTCAAACGTTATGCGGGGATAGTAAACGCGGACAATCCAACGTCCAATCCGTCTAACGACCTCACCGATTACTCCTTTGATTTTGATCATTTCACGCTCGCAACCGAAATCGATAGTTAATTCTATAGTGACTCTCGTTCATTCAAACTAATACCAATATGCTGTTTCTATACGCCCCGGGAGAACAGTGCGAGCTTCTTTGCAAATTGGTGACAAAAATATCCACTTTTCTGCAGGCTCAAGCAGGATCAATAAAAGGGAACGCCTGTTGCTGAAATCGCAGGAAATACCACGGCCTTATGAGGCTTACAAATGTAATGATTGGTTTTTCTTTCTTTCAAACATTGATTAGCTCTTTGGTGCTGTGTTTTAACCGACGAAAAATACGGTTAGTCCGCAGGTTGGTTTACGCGCTTCTTCTTAGATTGACCTAAACAACCGTTTTCAGATTAAACTTTTTGATGATACAGCCAACCTTCCTTGGCAGACAAATTTATGAGTCAAAACGACCAATTACAAATCAATGACCTTCTCCCTTTAAGACCTGCCTCTGCGTCGGTAAAAGCCCTTGGGATAAGTGGGATATTTTTGACCATTCTCGGCGTGGCACACATCTTTGTTTGGCTTTTCATTGGGGGAAACTGGGAGGGCTCTGTTTCATGGAGGAAACCGATTCTGTTTGGAATTTCGACCGGAATGACTTTAATTTCACTTTCATTACTCTTCGATCGTTTACGCCCGGGAAAATACGATGCTTGGCTTACCGCCTCCCTCTCAATCGCATTGGTTTGGGAAGTAATCCTGATTACGATTCAACAATGGCGCGGGCAGGCATCTCACTTCAATCACGACTCGATTGCAAACAGCTCAATTGAATACGCGATGACGATTCTCATAGTGATTGCTACTGTTATCTTATTAGAAATTACCAGACGCACATTTCGATTTTTAAACACAACAAAAGATCTCCAAATTGCAATTCGCGCGGGAATGAGCTTTCTAATTCTTTCTTGCTTTATCGGCTTCTTCGTCCTCTGGCATGGGAATAGGCAAATTCTGGTCGGACGAAATCCTTCCCTTTACGGAAATGCAGGCGTTACCAAATTTCCACATGGCGTTGCGATTCATTCTCTGCAGCTTTTTCCATTTCTATCTTACGTGTTTGCCAAATTAGGCCTTGGCATTAGGAAACGAGTTGAACTGCTGAAATACCTGATCGTTTGGATGAGTGGACTTCTCCTTTACAGTCTATTTCAGACCGTTTCGGGAATGTCGCGTTTTCAGGTTACGCTCACAGGCACGTGCTTACTCCTAATTTCATTTTCGTTTCTATTGCCAGTAGTGTGGATCGTCGGCAAAAGAATCACAGACAAACTGCAAGCAAGAACGAAAAAATGGATTTCCGACCATAGCCTTACCCAGCAAAACTAAAGTCTGACTAACCACCAATCGTCACGGCTCCGTCGAGTAGATTTTGAGACTCCCAACTCCGTTCAACGGAAGGGATTCTTGACATCTTACATCGCAGTAACACTGATTGAGGCGCCGTTTCTGTCTTAGACATTTGACATTAAGAAAATTACTGGAATTGAACAAAGCATATCAAACAAGCAAACACTCAATTAACCAAGGTTAAACAAAAAAAGTATCGATCCGCAACTCAAGCTTAAGCTCGAACCACAGACCAATACCTAGTTTCCGAGTACACACTCAATGCGATGAGTTAACTAATTTTTCTTGGTGATGAGCTTTTTCATATTGAACCAGATCACGAGTATTTTTTTGAACGCTTACCGCGGCAAACATACTCATGATGAAAGCAATCCCATAAAACCCCTTATCGGCGAGAGGCAATTCGGCATGGTAAAGCCCAAGGATCAAGAGAACTATTGGCGCAACAACTGCGGCCCACGTTAGCATCATAAACGTTTGATTAACTTCAATCCCTTCTGCTTGATCTCTTACGTTTTTCTGCGCACTCACGCTCGCGTGCAACGCGAACAAAATAATGGTTAAGTAAAACCCCTTTTCTCCGATGGACATCATCTCGACATTCCACAAGCCGATCAGATATCCAAGAACGCCAATCGCTAATACAGCCCATGAAGCCATGGAAAACATACTTGATGGCTTATAATTCTGATAAATTTGTTGATCCATTCCGGTCTCCAAGCCTAAATTGCGGTTTCATAGATTTCAACAACAAGAGCGGTCGAAAAGCCGTTCATTTGATTTCCTTACCAGCGGGCTCCAGGACTTACTTTTGATGTCTCTAACGCATAATGCGATAATTATCTCAAAAGTGTGCCAAAATATTTTCCACGCGATACGAGCAGTAAATACAGACATCAATTCCGTATGGCTGTGCTTTACCGGAATTTGAGCACTTTTTTTCTAACAAATCGATAATCTAACGGATTGAAAATAAAACCGAGAAAAACAATATTTCCGGTTTCGACATTTGAAATGGCACAGAAAAACGGTCGATCGATTTTCATTAATGGCACTTCGTTTATTGACGCCATTGCTCTGTCGAATGAAATAGCTGTAACCTAACGACAGAAGAAACCCTCGCTCTCGGCAACTGTCGCGCTAAATTTCCATTACAATCGGACTAGCGCCTAAGATAATTTATTTCCAACAGTTAGCTTTACTTTGAATCAAGTGATATGAACGACGAACAAGAAATTCAAACAACCATCCAGGCGTACTTTGATTCGATGTACGAATCCAGTGGCGATAAAGCCAGATTAGCCTTCCATGTTGATGCAAAAATTGTCGGATATTTGGAAGAGGAGCTTCATACCATGTCGGTTACAGATTTTGCTAATTTTGTGGAAAGTCAACGGCCGTCGGCAAAAGATAAAGGGGAGGCGATTCGTTTCGATATCCTTTCGATCGATATTGCGGGAAAAACCGCGATAGCCAAGGTCAGAGACGACTATTTGGGCATGACATTTTTGGATACATTGTCGTTATTAAAATCAAACGGCAAATGGGCGATCTACAACAAACTCTTTCACGTTGAAACAAGCGATCTTTGATTAAATTCATACTTAGAAGCGCGACCGTGACACACGACGAAACGCCCACTCTAGGAACTTCGGCGTCTTCTGAGCGCTCCCAGTACAAGGCCGAGCCCCAAGACGCTCAAGTTGGTTGGCTCAGGGACTGCGGTTATTGAAACTGGATTCAGGGCATTCCCAGACATAACCAACAGGCTGTTTAGATTAACACTGTCTGAATAATAATTGACGTGTGCCCCTTTGATATTGTCAAAAATACTGTTCAACCACGCCTGATCATCAGCATCGGTTCCTGTCATTGCTGCTACGCCAACCGGCGCGATAAAAAACAAATCGCTCCAGTTATTCAATGGGTCACCATCAAGTTCATAACCACCTAGAATTTGATTTGGGTCTCCATTTGATGCCGCCTGGAAAAACTCTGACAGCAACTGAGCATGATCACGTGAAACGGCATCACCGTTTAAAACAGCATCCGCACCAAAGCGCCACGGAGTCCGGCCAGCATTATACCAATACTCCTCATCATGTTCACTTTCCAGAAAATTAGGAGGAGCAGGGGAAGCTTTGCCGGAAACAGGATCCACTACCACAAAATCTGGCATTAACCCCGTACCGTATTCTGAATTTATGTCACCTACCGCTTTCTGTGTCGAATCAATGACAGCATTCCACTGCACTTCATTACCTGACGCCTGACCAAAGGCTCTGAAATGACCATTCATAAAATCACTCGACCGCGTGGACCATTGATTATAGGAACCTGAGCCATTCGGATTCACCCAATCGCCTAACATGGGAAGATTGCTGTCTGAGCCTATCGTTGATGAGTAAATCGCCTCGATAATTGATTTCGCCTCTTCGGCATAATTAATCCGCCCATTACTTCCCCATTGCTTATCTGCCAACAATAAGCCATAAGCGATATCGGCATCGCCATCAAACGCGCTACTGTTGCCCGTGGCATCCGGCTGCGCCCAGTCCATTAATTTTGGGTTCCCCTCGCTGGGGTGTGCGCGGGAATAAGTATAAAGACCATCGAAAATTGTCTGCGCCTCAGCGTCGTGTCCCGCCATATTCGGAACGATAATCATCCCGTAACCCTGCGATTCCGAAGTCGTACGTCCTGCCGCATCCATAACAACACGATAACCATTTCCGCCCGGATCCGTTCGCAACCAATCTGATTTCCATTGGTCATAGTAATCACTAACAAACTCATCGATTTGAGCTTGGGTATATTGATTGGGAAATAAAGTCCCCGAAGCATAAGTTTCATGATGGCTCCCGAATGGATGATTCTGGGCCTTTGCCTGAGGAAGCGAGCACGTCATCGAGAACGAGATCAGAAAGAAAAGAAGCAATTGATTGCGCATGATTAACACTTTCAATGACAGGCGAGGCAACTGATTAACACGTAGTAGGAACTTCAATTGGAAATGGAAGTCCTTCACAGTTGTAGGGTTTTTAGGTGGGATTTAACTGCATCTTAGGAAACGGATCGAATTAGACAAGTAAAACACGATGGTTTTACAAAACGATACAAACAGCAATCACTTCTTGCTGGTACCGGATGACTGGAAGGTATGCTCCCAACTAAAGAAGGCGGGTAACGGCAAATTAATCTAAGCCAAACAAATTTCAATTTATTCGATTTGCTCTTGTTTTTCAGTTATTTTTACCGGTTTTCTCTACCTCATTGTTATCGCCAGCTTCCAAATTTGCTTCTCTAAAAAGCTCCAGATGAGGCCACTTGAACCCAATTTTTTTACGATAGTTAATTGTTTGATGGGACAATTGTTCATCCTCCAAAAAATCTAAATTGGTCTGATGGACAAATGGATCGTTGATGGCGTTTTGGAACTGCCGCATCGAATTTAACAATTCCTTTTTTTTTGATTGATGGTCTGCTGACTTGGCTAGATTTTTGAATTCGAATGGATCAGTTTGTAAATCGTAAAGCTCGTATTTATCCGGATAAAGAAATGGATCAAATTGCTGATCTCCAGCAAGCTTACTGTTAGTGTATCGCGAAACCGCCAGCAAGTTTTTGCGAGGGTACGGATTTACAATCAGTTTATATCGCTCATCACGAATTCCAAATTGAATAAAATGTAACGCCGGCGCAGAACCAGTCGTAAAAGTATGAATATGTTTCCGACCTTCTCGCTTGCCGCGATCTAAATCCTGAAGCGGAAATCCCGGCAAGTGGTTGGGTATCCGAATACTCGCTGCTCGAAGCATCGTAGGTAAAATGTCGATGGATGAGACCAACTGGTGTTCAACTTTTCCAGCGGAGAATACCTCAGGATAGTTGACGATCATCGGGATTCTGACCCCACTCTCATAAACGCTCCCTTTCGCACGAGGAAAATCAGCACCGTGATCACTGATATAGACGATGAGTGTCTTCTTTCGAATTTTCAAGCGGTCTAATTGTTTAAGAACCATCCCGATGCCTTCATCGAGTCGATTCATACAACTCAAATAATTTGTCAACTCTTGCCGCAAATGTGGCGAGTCCGAGCCGATCCAAGGAAATGGCTTGATATCACTCTCTATCTTTACCGAGGGATATCCGTCGTTTGTTGTATTTACGAATTTTCGATGCGCATCCGGATAGTTGATGATCAACATAAACGGCTTCTGAGCCTGTATTGCATTCTCCATTACAATTCGAGCCTGTTTAGCATACTCGCGAATGCTTACCGTCTTACTAAAATTAGAATTTCGTAATGCTCGGTAGTCGACGAAGGCTTCTACTAAACGTTCGGGGTTCACATGTGTTTTCCCAAGAAATCCGTTGTAGTACCCAGCTTCTTTAAAGTAGGCGGGGATTGTTTTGAAATCCTTGTACATTGCAAACTTGTGCGTCGCCAATCCAATGTGTCCAGTTTGTCGTGTGTACAGGCCGGTCAAAAATACGGCTCGCGACGGAGAACAAACAGAATAGGGTACGTAGGCGCGGGTATAGCGAACCCCACTCGCTGCTAGTTGATCTAAATGCGGCGTATGGACGCGTTTTTCCCCATAGCATCCAAGCTGTTCGCTATTGTCTTCCGAGACAATAAACAACACGTTGGGCTTAATCTGTGCATTGACCACACCCACAAACAGAATTACAAATAGGAAAACAATCGCTCTTCTCTCCTTGCGCCAATGATGCTCCATTCGTCCTTCAATCAACCATCCAATCATCTTGCTAACTACCATTTCCTTGAATTTCAACTTCATCGAACTTAGCGTTGAGAATATTCGTGTTCCCATCAAGCTATCCGCGAGCTTCGTACCATGTTGAATTGCACTTCGATATTGTCTTAATAACGAATCTACTTTGTATATTAACAACTGCATTTCATCGTAATGCTATTCTAAAAACAAGCATACCGCGAAGACACCGCTATAAGCCAATCACACACGAAATAACTAGTTGCCAAAGCGATTTCCAAATCTGTACACATCGGTAGAACTACCAGACGTCGTCTAAGCCCTTATCCAAAGTGTCTAAATCACTGGATAACCTGGAACCAGTTGAAAAGATTTTTGACAGTCGATAAACGAGCTGTTCTATTTTGGTGTATGGACGGTGAGTTTTCCTTTCCGTGTTTTCCTACCTGGTGGTTTAGGCAGATTGCATTAATGATCCACCGAGATATTTTCTAACCAACAAATTCGTTGCTTCGCCCCTACGGGAGAAATACTGTGAAGGCGTTTGTTCGCTGCTTATTCTTTTGCTCCCTTTACTTGTTCGCATGCCAAGCGTCCGGCATGCTCCAGCGACCAAACGTGATTGTGATTTATGCTGATGACCAAGGTTCCGTCGATGCTAACTGCTATGGTTCGAAAGACCTCTTAACACCTGGCATTGACAGCCTTGCAGATCGGGGCGTTCGGTTCACGCAATTCTACTCACCGGCTCCCGTATGCTCGGCAAGCCGCGCGGGGATGCTTACCGGCCGATATCCTTGGATCGCAGGATACGAAGGGAATGCTGGAGGTCCACCCCGTGAAACTATTGAGAGCCTAAACGAAGTCGATGGGAAACCCGGAGTCTTTGCTCAACAAACGACCATGGCAGAAATGTTTAAAGCCGCGGGTTACGCTACCGGTCACATCGGCAAGTGGCACCTCGGTACAACTCCGGGGAGCAAACCCTTGGATCAAGGCTTCGATTACTCCTTTGGTCACATGGGGGGATGTATCGACAACTTCACCCATTTTTTTTATTGGAATGGCCCCAATCGGCATGACCTTTGGGAAAACAACCAGCGCGTAAGATTGCCTGGGGAGTACTTTCCGGACCTAATGGTCGAGAAGGCAACTCAGTTCATAGAACAAAAACGAGATCAGCCGTTTTTCCTCTATTTCGCTTTTAACCTGCCGCATTACCCCTATCAAGGCGACAAGAAATGGATCGAATATTACAACGACTTGCCCTACCCGCGAAACTTGTATGCCGCGTTTCTGTCAACACTCGACGCCCGATTAGAAATGCTTCTGAAAGTGCTCAATGAGGAAGGGATTCGCGATAATACTATTGTCGTTTACCAATCAGACAATGGCCATTCAATCGAGGCTCGTGCCCATGGGGGTGGGGGCAGTGCAGGTCCGTATCGAGGCGAAAAATTTAGTCTTTTCGAAGGTGGAATTCGTCTTCCCGCCATTATTTCTTGGCCAGGCCATCTTCCCCAAGGCGTCGTTCGAGAGCAAATGGCACACGGCTGTGACTGGCTACCTACACTCGCGGAGCTCTGTCGAATTCCCCCCCCGAGACAACTAATCGACGGAAAAAGCTTAGTTCCAGTCATTCAGTCAGCAAAGGCGGATTCGCCACACGAGACATTGCACTGGCAGATGGGGAAAAACCGATGGGCAGTTCGAAATGGCAAATGGAAATTAACAAGTGAGAATGGTCTATTTTTGGCAAACCTTGATGAAGATCCTGGTGAGACAAATGACCGATCTAAGCAAAATCCTGAAATCTTGAATCGACTGAGAACCTTACGCGCTCAATTGAAATAATCAATTTTAACGCATCCTGTCTCTCAATTAACCTAAACGCGGTTGATTTCAACGGAACCAATAGCTGGCTAATTGAACCAAACTGAAAAATACTCGAAAAACACTGCACGAAATTCTCGATATTTTTTCCTGCCTAGCGAATACAGAAATATCAATCAAACAGAGATCTTTGAGCTGATATTTAATTTGATGGAAATATTGCGAAGGAGTTGGCATGCAAAACGTGCGTTACCTTTTATACATCTCGTTAATTTTCCTATCAGCCGGATGTAACCCGCAGGGATCCGTCCCTCTTCCACCAACGGACTCTGATTTTATTGAGAGCACGCCCGATTTACTTACCGCGCGTATCCTGAGTATTGATTTCAAAGTGCACGGAAATATTGGAGGGGTTTCTAATTCAACGGATATCAGGGCAAGTCTTTCCGATCCGAATAAATCAAAACACAAGGTTTTTCTTAACTTGGGAAAAGACCGAACCCTGAATCTTAATGCCGTCAATGAAAACGTCGTGGAATTTACCTTTTCTGAAAAAAATATGGGAACACTTCAAGTTGGGGATAAAGTAACCATTGATGCGGATGACACGGTAAAAGTTAATGGAAAGCTTCGTTCCGAATTGCGACAAAATCAAAACCGAGAGTAAACAAACAAACTCAATCGATGGTATTTGAGATGGATGCCTTCTGTCGGCAGGGGATTTCCCGATTAAATCATTTTTATGATTTTCAAAGCAATAATTCTTCTTTGAATCAACCAAATTAAGTATGAACCTAATCGAAAAACTAAGGGAATTTGACGGCAAGCATACTGCTCCGCTCAAAAAAATCTCAAAAGAGTTGATCCATCATAAAGAAAAAATCCAAGAGTTAATTGTTTTTGCCCAACACAACGACATCAAAATTCAGGCAGCGGCAACTTGGTTATTAAAGAACCTCATCGAAGAAAACGTTAAGTTTTCGCAACCACAAACAACCGCACTGATAAATCTTCTAAGCAACTTGAATCACTGGGAAGCCAAACTTCATATTCTCCAAATTCTACCCAACCTCAAGATACCGGCAAAACAATATGACCTTCTGTATAAAGATTTGGGGCACACCATTCAAAGCGAACACAAATTGTTACGCGCCTGGGCCTACAACGGCCTAGCGATCCTGGCCGATCAAAATAGCAAACTGCGATTCGCCGTGAGCAAAAAACTTAATTTGGCTCAAGGCGACTCGGCTGCGTCCGTTAGAGCACGAATCCGCAATTTATCAAAATCTTTTGAATGGATTCAATAAGTCGAGGGAACTTTTCATGCTTTATTAAAATCAACCCCGGGTTTACCAAACGCCTTAAGGAAGTACGGGGGGCCACATAAACTAAACGCAATTGGTACGTAAAAACTTTGCAAACCAAATCTCCTCTTCGCCAACCAATGACATATTCTACCCGAGCAAAATGGCACATCCCACACTTTTTTTTCGTGCGATCTCGTAAAGTATAATCGACGATAATGTGGTACAAACAGTAGGTCAAAATTTGCACCTAAGCTCAACCGCATAGAACCCAAAAACATTGCTAACGAGCATGGGACATTGATTAGTCAGTAGGAATTTGAAAAGTTGAAATACGCAGCCATCATCGTTCTTGGAAATTTAATGTCCCAAGACGGAAAGCTCAACCAAGAGTCAACTGATCGAATGGAACTTGCAATCGATCGCTTTGTCGAAGGTAATGCTCCCTTTCTGATTACGTGTGGATGGGACTATCGTAAAGACTCAACGATCTCGATTTCTAAAGCGATGGCCGACTACGCAATCGAAACTGGTAAGGTAACTTCCAATTCGATCCTTAGGGCAAACCAATCAAGGGATACCGTTGGCGATGCGTTTTACTCCAAACAAATCGTAAATTCCAAAACGGGATGGAAAGACTTTCTAATCGTTACCAGCGATTACCATGTCAATCGAACACATGAGATTTTTCAATTCGTTTTCGGCCCCAGGCATCAGACGGACGTAATCGGTTCAACAACGGAACCGAATGACCAACAGAAATCAGGGGAAGCCAATTCGCTGTCTGCCTTTAGAAAAACGTTTAAAGGAATACAACCGGGGGATGACGAATCCATTTACAGACGACTCTGTACTTACCATCCTTTCTATAATGGCGACATTCATCCCAAAATCTAAGTGAACCAATCCGAGATCGCCTCGCCAAACGGATTCTCATTACTTCAAAAATTATGAACAAAACCAGTGATGGAAACATTTTATTCTTAGGGGATGCAAATTCACCTACATTGAAATGGTTGAAAGCCATGGGAGAAACCGTGCTTCAGACCGATGAAAGAATCACCACTCCTTTCATTCTGCACAACAAAGTGGTCTTCCTAATCAGCTATGGTTACCGCCATATTATCGCCAAAGACATTCTGGACCAATTGCCGAATCGAGCAATTAATCTCCACATCTCCTATCTACCATGGAACCGAGGCGCCGACCCTAATCTATGGAGTTTTGTAGACGGCACACCCAAAGGGGTAACCATTCACTACCTAGACCCCGGAATCGACACTGGCGATATCATCGTCCAGAAAGAAGTAAAATTCGACAGCCACAACGAAACTCTAGCAACGACCTACCAGAAATTGCAAACTGCCATCCAGGACTTATTTCGGCGACATTGGCATGAAATCAAAACACAAACTTGCACACGCCGCCCGCAAGAAGGCATCGGATCCGTCCACAGATCGAAAGATAAAGAGCAGCTATCCCATTTAATGGCTCAAGAATGGAACACACCCGTTTCTACCCTGCGCAAGCATATTCAATAGCTCTGCCAAAAGATCAACACGGAGTAAACCCAACTCCTCACAACCCTGATTTAACGTCTAAAACTAGGGGCAAAGGGACAATTAAACATCGGGATCTACCGATCCATGTTCAAACAGGTAACGAAATTAAACGAGCTTACCGAACGGTCGACTACTGACTCTATCAAAAAATCACGCAACATTCGCCCAAGAAAATTTCGAAGAGAGGCCTTTGCCATTCCCAAAGGTCAGGGAGTTTTTACTAGCTCTTTTTCATACACGGCATTGAGTGGTTTAATTTTCTCTGCAACCACTGAGGCAATTTCGTTGACATCAATCTTCGGCAAACCAGAGACTTTTTGTTGCTTGAATTCTCCTAAGTCATAGTTGTAAAGCGTTTGCAACCATAGCAAGGCACCAAGCTTAGCAACCAGTTCATTGGGATGCCCCAGTTCATCACGCAGCAGTTGCTCGTGCTTTGACTTTGGCTGCTTTCTTTCCCAACGATTCTTATTCAATACGTGTTTCACCCCCGGCAATTCGTCGTTACGAAATCGCTCTATTAATTCATAGGTTCCCAAGCCGTATGGGCAGAATAAAATTTTGTTATCGGGATACTTATCGCGAAGCTCTTTAATCACCGTGTCTTTAAAACCGACACTTAAATTTTTAAGTACACTAATTTCTTTTTCGCTTGCCTTAAACAGCTGGGTGCCCCACGGAATCGTCACCATAAAGGTCGTATTCGCGTTTTTTGAAATCGCATAGTCAATCCACCGGCTATAGTGTTCGACCGAACTATCCAACGGAGAAAAATAAGTCATCACGACAAGGTCGATCTTCTTGGTGTCCAAATGTTTTTGGGCTTCGGCCCGCTTTTTCTCATTTTTCCATAGTCGCCCCGGTGAGCCATTTGCACCACCTGCGAAGACAGTCACCTGACGATGATTGGTATCATCTGCATCGGACATAATCTTCTCAAGCTGTTCAGCGCTCGGTTTGAAAAAGCTATGCCCCATGTAAAGCCCATTAAAGCCCTTTTTCTCATCTCCGTTATCAGCGAGAACGGGAAGTGAGCAAACCAAAGCCACAGCGATACTGAGCAAAAACTTCATATTTGTAATTCCCTGAGGAAAAGACATTTGCTGGTAAATTTAAAAAACTAATTTGACTAAGTCGGACAACAGCATCTCTGACTCACTGCCCTCAATAAATGCACAAGTGTTAGGTCACGTGTTCATCGCGAGGTTTTATATTACGAAAAACGAGACGTCTTCGCCACAAAATGATTCAAAGATGTCTCCAACCCCAATAAATTATTGATTCGTTCTTTTGAGCAGGCCCTGGCAACCTAATGGTGAACACCCATTACATAGCCTCTCAATCGACTCAACACCAAGAACATCGAAGATCCACCGAACCATGCAAAAAACCCTCGACTGCTTAAGAATTTCTCAAACTTGGTTATCGTTTTCTGGCTGACGCCTCATTCTCGATCCGGTCTAGATTCCTTCGCATCCGATCGATGATGGCCTTTGAATCCTCCAAATTAGCTAGATTGGTCTGCTCCAGAGGATCATTTTGAAGATCGTATAGTTCTTCCCCCGTCAACCATGCGGTATAGCGGTAACGCTGAGTTCGAATGGCTCGCCCCAAGTTTTCACCTCTCGAAACCACCGTATAAGCAAATTTCTTACCCTCCAATTTAGGGTCACGAAGCATTGGCCTTAGACTTTGGCCTTGCAATTCCGCCGGCAACGAGACTCCACAAAGATCACCAAGGGTGGGAAATAAATCAACGAGTTCAACAAGCCCCTCGGACGAAGAACCGGGAGTCGTCGATGTGCCTCCTATAGAGTCGGGGACACGTACAATCAGAGGAACGCGATCACAAGTTTCAAACAACATTACTTTGCCCCACATGAATTTCTCGCCAAGCAAATATCCATGATCAGAGGTCAAAATGACGATCGTATCGTCCCAGTGTCCACTTTCTTTCAAAGCGTCCAACATGACCAACACTTGTGCATCAATAAAAGAAATACAAGCGTGGTAGGCCTGGATATACTCGCGGCGAAGTTCCTCGTTTTCCACACCGAATTCGAACCCGAATCCCCCATAACGCTTTGTCTGAGCAAGTTTGGGCACCGTCTTCCAAAACTCAAGGGACGCAGGTGAGAACTTTAAATCCGCCTTCGGATACATTGAGAAATACTTTTTCGGAGCAAGAAATGGAACATGTGGTTTCTGCAGTCCGCAAGCAATAAAGAATGGCCGATTTTCGCTTACTTTGTCGTTAAGCCATTTCTTCACTTGCCGCGAATTTTTACCATCTTTGTGCTGTTCATCCCGCAACCCCGTGGGGCCATACCCAGGTGCTTGACCGCGAGTTTGCGGAGCGATGGTCGGATAAAACTCCCGCCATCTCCGTCTCGATTTCCCCTCCGTTACCGGTCCGTTTTCCGCCTCAAATTTTTCCCGCATCGGTGTTACCATCGGTAATTCGTCATTTTCAAAGCGAAAAACCTGATCCCAGACAGCACCACCCGGATCAACTTTGGCGTTGTGAAACACCTTGCCGACGGCCCCCGTCCAATATCCCGCGTCTTTAAAGCACTGCGGCATCGACACCGTTCCCGGACGCACCTCGCGGATATCCAATTGGTTATCCAAGACTCCGGTTGATTGAGGATATAACCCGTGCAAGAAAGATGCCCGGGAAGGGCCGCAAACTGGATATTGACAATAAGCTCTTCGAAAGGTCACCCCCGCCGAGGCAAGCTCATCGAATGCAGGTGTAGTGATGTGAGGATAACCCGACGTAGACACGTGGGTATTAAGATCGTCGCAGACAATCAACAGGACATTCGGTTGGTCGGCAGTTAAAAACGACGGCAACAAGCATGCGCAGCAAAAGACAACTGACCAATAGAGCCTCCCAAAACAATTCATCTAATTCCCCACATGATAGATATAAAATCAATTCTCAAATAAAAATCGGCCGCTTATTAGTTCGCCTAATAAATCAAAAGCCAGCCTTCGCGTTAAATTTGGATGCAAGAAATCCTAAAGCTCAACTTTTTCCATCAATAGTGACGTAAGTTTTTAATGCCTTCAACCTAATCTCACCGCCAATTAATATTGGCGATCGACACCCGTTGAAAACCCAAAGGCTACTTTGGGCCCGGAGGTAAATTCTCAAGCAAATACCGAATGATCAGCATTCTTACATGCACTAAGGTCCCAGGCCCTTCGCGAAGTCCATGGTTTCGATTGGGATAAACCATGTAATCAAATTGTTTGCCGAGCTTAATCAAGCGGTCAACGAGGCCCTCGATAATTTGTATATGGGTATTCGTCTCACCCGACCCCGTTACGATTAAAAGCTTACCCTGCAAACCCTCCGCAAAATTAATTGGGGCAGACCGGTGATATCCCTCTTGATTGGATTCTCGCGTGCGCATGTAAATTTCTTGAAACCAAGCATTGTACAAATGGGGTTGTGGTTTCGGGACAACGGCAATACCAACATGGTAGTCTTCTGGTTGACGAAACAACGCATTGAGTGTGTTCGACCCGCCACCACTCCATCCCCAAATACCCACCCTCGATAGGTCAACGAACGAGCGTGTTCGCCCCAATTCCCTCAATCCTCTAACTTGATCCTTGGTGGAAATGGGCCCGAGACTTCCAAAAACCGCACGACGCCATGCCGCACCTTTGGGCGCCGGGGTTCCCCGATTGTCAATCGAAACAACAAGGTATCCAAGGTCTGCGACAACTCGAAGAAAATGACTTTGACCGGCTCCCCATTCATTTAACACCGTTTGCGCATGAGGCTCACCGTAAACATAGATAAAGACCGGATACTTTTTCGATTCATCAAAATCACGGGGTTTAATCATCCATGCATCCATTGTGATTCCGTCCCCAATGTCAAGTTGAATAAATTCGGTAGGACGCAAAATTACCGATTCCGCTCGCTTGTTAAGGGTCACATTTGATTCCAACGTTTTAATATTCCGGTGGCTCGGAATTTCAACCAATTCAACAACAGGCGGCTTATCGAACGTTGAGTAAGTATGAAAAGCGTACTTTCGATTGGGAGAGAAATTGTAGCTATGAGTGCCGGTTTGTTCTTTAGGTGTCACACGTTCCAGGGTGCCGGAGCCATCCAAAGGAACTCGATGTAAATATCTTTCCGTGCCATTCCGCGGAGACGCGTAAAAGTAATACCAGCCTTCCGCCTCATCCACGACCGCCCGCTCGATAATGTCGTAATCACCTGGAGTCAATACAGCTAGTTCTTGCCCGTCTCGACTATACAAAAACGCATGTCGCCAACCGTCTTTTTCACTGATGACAATGAACTCTTTGCCCTCACGAATCCAAACTAAACCCGAATTTCTACCTTGACTGGCGACCACCCAAGCAGGATCCGATTCAACAAAAATACGCCGCAACTTACCGTCCACTGACGCGAGAAAAAATTCTCGACGATCTCGACCGCGGCTTAGGCGTTCAATCAATAGTTCATTTGAATTCGCGGCCCATGCTACGGTTCCCAAGTAAAACCCCTCGTTGGGAGTTTCGATGGGAAGCCATTTCAGGTTTTTACCATTACGGTCAACAATGCCAACTCGCAGAGATCCGATATTTTCGCCCACTCTCGCAAAACGATGTTCGCGAATTCCCGGATACGATGGGTCACTCGGTACCAACATTGACCGCTTCCGAATATCTGTTTGATCAGACTCGATAAACGCTAAATGAGCCCCATCAAAGCTCCACTGAGGATCACGGTACCCAATGTCACGCCCCGAAGACTTTTCGGTAATTTGAGTCGCTCGTCCAGTGCCTAAATTCCGCACCACGAGATTTCCGTTTTTGTAGTCGATTTGGAAACTGCCATCCGGAGAAACTCGGCTACGCGGTCGACGCCGATTTTCCGCGGGACGAGTATTAACGCGAACACCTGTACTGGAATCATAATTAACTTTAGTCGCCTGACCAGTCTTAGGATCTCGTTCATCGACCGTATAGCCAGCACTATTCAACCACCATTCTGCAACAAAACGCTTGGGTGAATACTCACCAGAATCATAAATACTCTTTAATCGCGCTTCCGTAGCCCCATTCGACCAAGCATCAAAACTTTCCTGTGCAAAACTAATCGTCCCATTCGCGCAAACCACCATTAGAAAAACTAAACGCAAGCTTGTCGTTCTCATATGAAATCCGCACGGGGAATGTGAAATAAAATAATTGATGCCACAGGCCAAATGCGACCTTTATGAAAAAATGACGAAGGCAATTGGCAACATTCTGAGGTGCACCGAGGCTAATGTCAAATTCGTCTCAGACCGCATCTCACTGAAAAAGCCGATCGTATTCTCGCATCAAGTTTTCAAGCAACTCCAAGGTTTTCCTGCGAGTGAATTCTTAGGCCGTGAGACCTCAACGCACACTTGGAGCCTTCCTAAGCTTGAGGGCTTTACGTTGGTAGGTTACTAGCGTCGCGCCCGTCGTAACATCGTTCCGATTCTCGCTGTTATAGGCCACTAGCTCTCAAACGGCCACGAAGCCAGATTCCAAATCGCCTGGTCCAATTGAATAGATTATCTCAAATAAGGTAAACAGGATAAACAAGCTCACACCAATGACCAAAGAAATAGACTATCAATCGCGATACTGAGGCAGCCAGAAAAACGAAAACAATGGCCTGAAAACAATCTTCGTTTTAGGTGAAATCTTTTTTGGTATCTCTCGCTGTTTTTTGGCCTTCTTTGCTCCTCAATTTTGGCTCTTTGGTGAAGCTTCTCGGATACGTGCTCGCTCCTTCGCTTGCTGCTGCCACGCATGAGGCATGATCTGCTGCGGCCGCGAATAGGCGTGCGTTTTTTGCGGAGCTGTGTCGAATATGGCGTAAAAAATATTTTGACGAATATCTCTGGCCTTAAGAGAGACAACAAGGACGCAAAGGACGACGCCTACCCAAAACACCACCCTGACACACCTGAAAGCCAATCTAGCTTTCGATTGGCGTGGGTTCTTGCATGGCTTCGCATGCTCCTCAAACGGATGAGAAAGTTCTTCGTAAGGGTTCGCGGGTTCCCCATACGGGTTTTTAGGCTCTTCCATGCTTGAGAAGATAACTACGACAACAAAGAGACGCAAGTTAAGGGGAGCAAATCAAGGCATCCCAAATGTTAATGTTCCCCACTCCACAACAAGTGGAATCCAAGGCTCTCCCAAGCATTTCATCCAAGAATAAAAACACGAATTGCAAGATAAGGTGTCAGATTAAACACGATCCAAAGTGTTTTTAGCCTCCCAATATATTGAAAATAAATTCTGTTCAATTCTTCATTCGACAAACCTGACACTTTACTATGAAGCCGCTGAATCGACCCTTTAAACACGAAAAGGACTAGAGTTGTCAGGTGCAAAAACACAAAATTCAGGATGGTACACCAGCCAAGAATCGCAGCCAATTCTTCCATCGACATCATTCACCCTCTATTGCAATGAACTACAAGCCATTCGAATTCTACTAAGTTTCAATTCTCATCAGTGGCATGACGGGCACGCAGGAATTCAATTCCATTACCAACTGCATCACATCCATCCCTTAGAATTTCAATCCGAATACATGTGCTCAGTAAAAACAATCACGCCGCGAATTAATCTTGAATTCTGATCCAATTATTCACCACGATCTTTTTTCAAAAGGTCAACCATCGCCTCTCCCATTGCGCTGCCGACATCCATGTAAGTTTGGGCGTTACCGTTATAATGGCTATTAGATGCGCCCCCTTGGCTGATGGGATGCGTATAGACGGTGCTGACATTACCTTTAAATTCCGGATACTTACCTGTATCACCTGACACATTAAGCTGCGCATTTAGAATAAGTTTTTCGTTTCCCTCTGCGTTCTCTTTAGATGTCTGACCAAGGGTAGCAACCACAAACTTTGCCCGAGGAGCATTGAACTCATCTCGCAACGTTTTAATTAGATGAACCAAGTTTTTTTCATACTGAACGGCATGAGCTTCGTTATACCGGTCTTTGTCACCCTGCCACCAACCGAACCCGACAATCTCATACCCACGTCCTTTCCAGTGCGGAAACTCTTCATCGAATTTTCCAAGCACTTCCTTTGCAGCGTTGAAACAGTCATCGTATTGTTTCCCGGCATACCACTCGATAGCCTCCGGTGTTGCCCCCTTGTCCCACGAAAGAGGCGACTCCTTATAGGCTGCATAGACCTTGCCGCCATATTCAAACCTCTTACTGCCCGGCGGTAAAAAGTCCCACGATAGCGAGCGATTTCCCTGCGATGTTTTTAAAACCAGGACCGGCTCCTTTTCAAAATCACCCACCACATGGCCGAAGCCAAGTTCTGGACCAATCCTGCCTGACTGAACGCCTAACCAATGGCTGCCCGTCGCCGTTACAACACCCTTGTACCAGACGTCATCGCGAGCAGACCATTGCCCCTTTTCGTTGACCAAATAGGGATACATCCCTTGATGTTTAACGAGGGTCGAGAGCGTCCCGGGAACATCCGTCTGATCCATCCAACCAAGTCCATTCGCATCGTTCGTTAGATAAGTAATCTTAAACGGAACCTTTTGGCCAGCTACTAGCTTTACCTCAGAACGGACCGCTTGCTCCTTCCCCTCTTGTCGGTGCACCTCCTTCCCGTTCACCTCCATAATGTTCCGCATCGACCCACCATAACCCGGACGAAATTGGTAAGAGCCGGTTTTTTTAACCTGAATAAATCCTCGAGTAACGTGAGTACCACCACCTGGATAAGGCGTGGGCTCAGTCCCGCCAAACTTAGTAAGTTTTAATGTTTTTATCGGCGTCAACACATCATAATCAGCCTTGGCGTCGTACGCCCCTTCGTAGACAGAAACAACGGGATCTATAAACTCATCCCCCCACCGACCTCCGCCGCCGGTAACCTTTCCCGCCCCCACCATGTTTGATTGGCCCGAGAGAATAAACACCTTGACTGGCCCATCAGAATAGTCTGCGCGCGAACTCTGATCCTCTGCAAATACGGGCCAGAGAAGAAATACAAACAATGTATAAACGGTAGTTTGCAAAGAAATATTCATTCGTTCGTTTCTTAAATTAAAAATTCGATCGGCTTGAAATAAGCTCGGACAAATATAATCACCAAAAACTTGGTTTGCCCGACGGGCCATCCAAAAACATGCATCCCAAAGTCCAGCGTCATCAATGAGTAACCCAACAGCTAGTTTCGCTGGCTGGATTATGAATGTCAAACCTACCGGCGAATCAATAGACGTGACTGGTAATCGAAGCGAAAATTTCGAATTCAGACTGGTTGGAGCCCAAAGCGGATAACAGCTCTGAAACCGGCAGGTGCAATTAAAGAATTAACCATTAAGCCAGCCAAGCAAAGGGAATTTGCTATTCGTCTCGTCCGCCTCCCAGTAAACGAGGCGTCCATTTAATCTCCAATCCCTTTGACAGATCTACCTCGCGGATACAAATACTCCGCCATTTTGATTAGCAATAGTACGCATCACCCATTCTCCTTGAGTATCCAACGAGATTGTATTCATTGGTACTATCTTCCCAGTGTTGAATTCACCATCCTCAGACTGAGGCGCATTCCATTGTCTTAACCAATTTACAGTATTGTCCTTCAACAACCCGTCCGATAGCAAAAAGACCGCATCGGGCCTAAGTCTTAATGCGGCATATACGGCCGGGCCCGGAAAAGTTGAGCCAGCCGGAAGTTGCTTTTTCAACCAATTGAACATCCGCCGTTTATTATCACTGGTTGCAACCGAGAGTGCCGCCGACTGGAGGTCCGAGTCAAACATGACCTTGGTCCGGGTGTTGTAAAGCAAAACTAGAAATTCTTGGTCCCGTTCCAAACCATTGACGGCATATCGCAACTCTTCAACCGCCCGCCGCCATCGACTCCCCTTCATACTACCCGAGCAGTCGATTACGAAAACAAATCTTTTGCCATAAGATTTGATTCCAAAAAACTTCGCTTTCGATCGGCCATCCGTATCGACGAGATTCTGATTAAGCTCTTCTCCAAAGATTGTCCCCATTCCATCCAGCGGCGAAAAATCCATCGTCTCTTTAACATCCAGTGTCACACTTTCTATTAAAGCAGAAGAAATGTCAGGGGATGCAAAATCCAGCGGACTCGCTTCGGGCATCTCAAGTTCACTCGCTTCAATAAAGGCAAGCGGTTCGATTGCGATATCCGTTGTCGTAACTTCTAGAGATTCCGAAGTGTCAGCAACTTCAAGAACAATAGTCTGAAAACCAATTTTATCTTGAAACGTAAACAAAGTTAAAGTCAGCAAAACAATCAGATGAACCATAGTGCTCAACAGCCACGCTGGCATTGCCGTAAAAACAATTCCCCAAAGTCTCCCCCTAGTCTCGCTGTCGGATAACTCTCGAATATCTCGAGACGATTTCAATTTCAAATTGCCGAAAGAATCGGAAATACATGATTCCACCCGACAGTCAGACAACCTTTTACGGGGGCTAATCGTTGGCAGTGTCGTTAGTCCAGTTTTTGAAGAGCCAGTGCCACGATTGGGGCTCACACCTCTGAAACTTATTTTAGAACTACGCGCAGCTTTCACTCGCGACGTTTCGGTGTTTACCTGATCTACACGTTCGACATCCATCGCTATACGCCTCTTTGAAAGACGTGATTTCTCCTGCCCATGCTTATTGTTACGACGGACGACCAGAAATCAAGAAAACAAAGAATAAGTCCCAAGGAAACACAACATTTTTGCCGTTAGCACCATTTAAATCATGAAGCTTTACCTGGAATGACCATCGCCGATTGCTTAGGAATCTTATCGGACAGTATTCCTTGACCACCCAATTCCCACCCTAAACTCGGTTCCAACTCGGCCTTGGGAATCGTCCACCGAAACGGTCTAAAGCAAGCAGTAAATAGTAGGCTACCGCAGCTGGTCTGAAGTACAAAAAGAATTTCTACATAATGAATCACTCCATTCAATTGCTCCGATAACCCCCGCATAAAAAATGCCGGTTCCGAATTTTTTTCCGCTGGTTATAATCAGGCATCCTTTTACATCCCGCCCCATTGCACCTAGTGTTAGCAACTTGACCCGATCGGAAGCGAATTGAAGACCATTCGTCGGAGGCACAGAGGCCTCAACTACCAACCTCTTGAACCACGTCGTTTGTTAGCGACACTTTTTTCTGAGAACTTTGACACCTTTGACGGATCCGGGTTTGCGAATTCCCCCGCGACCGGTCAACTCGACTCTAATTTCTGGCGAGCCACGGGGTTAAGTCAAGGTGACGGAACCTTTGGCGGAGACCATACTTCGAGCGATTTTGCAGGAGGAGAATCGACGGGTGGTGTTACCTCAGGCGGGATCTATTCGTTTGACGTAGGAAGCAATCGGACGCTTGGTGTCCAACCTACCGGAAGCGACATGACGCCCGGTTCAATCGGTCTGCAACTAACGAACTCCACCGGAGCGTCTATCGACCAGTGGACAATCTCCTATGACCTCTGGATTAATAATAACGAAGACCGTAGCAATTCTGTTAAACTCAGCTATTCGCTCGACGACTCCAACTACGTTTCACTAACCGACTCTGATTACGAATCTCCTAACACCGCAGATTCCTCGGGTTGGACCCTTAATTCACTTGAGGCCTCGTTTCATGCCACCGTTCCAGACGGTTCCAAGCTCTTTTTTAAATGGACGATTGCGGACATTTCCGGCAGTGGGAGTCGAGATGAGCTAGGTCTTGACGAGATTGTGGTTAGCTCGGATACAAGCGGTGGTGCAGGGGGAGGGAGTGTTGGCGACGTTCTCACACAAGACCTACGTATTGTCAGTTACAACACAGCCAACTCGCCAGACAACTCGAGTGATCAAACATTATTCTCCTCAATCTTTTCCGCCATCGGCCTTGAAACCATGGCCGGAGTTACCCGAGAAATTGACCTGCTGGTCATTCAAGAAACAGATCCAACGTCCCTCTCCCTTTTGGAGTCGACGATGGATTCACTTTATTCGAATAACTACACCCGTTCTATTGGTATCAATTCGAGTGGCGACTATTTCGGTTTCATCTATAACTCAGAATCGCTCATACTTCTTGAAACCGAGAACGTTAGCGGCAACTACACTCGAGATCCTTACCGAGGACTTTTTCGCCCCACCGATGCTGCAACGGATTCTGCTGACTTTCACGTATTTAATGTTCACCTTAATGCCTCAAGTGCATCCACCCGCCAAACCGAGGCAAATGGCATTCGAACTGAGCTAGATGCGTTAGGAGGCGATGAGAATTATCTCGTAATTGGCGATCTTAACATCGACAGTAGCACCGAATCCTCCTATCAAATTCTTACCGGTTCGGGTACCGGCCAGGTTTTTGATCCGATCAACTCTCCGGGAAACTGGCATAACAACTCATCATTTAAATCCCTCCACACGCAGAATCCAGCTGGACCAATGGACGATCGGTTTGATTTCCATTTAGTCAACGACGATGTCTTAGCTCGAGGCGGTCTCGAATATATCCCGGGCAGCTACCGAGCCTTTGGGAATAACGGCTCGCACAATTTTGACCAAGCCATTACCACTGGCAATGGTGCATCTAGTTCAGTCCTGTCGGCACTCGCCAACGCTAGCGATCATTTACCGGTTGTCGTGGACTATCGTTATCAAGTTCCCTCAATAACCTCCGCCGGTATTTTTTATGAAGGATCCAGTTTTGATTCCGCCAGTGACCTTGACAGCACCTCCGGTAAAACTCCCTTACTCCCTGGCGAAACGGCAACCTTCGAGAACTACCATAGCTACTCAAAAGGCATCAACGGGATGGTCTTGGAAGTCAATGAGCTCCCCACAGCACCCAATTCAAGCAATCTTGATCAATTCTTTGAGTTTAGAATCGGAAACAGTGATGAAGTTTCCACTTGGGCGACGGCTCCATCACCAACCTCGTTAACCTATCAAACCAATTCACCGCCAGGCGGATCTGACTTTATCTTTTTGACCTGGGCGGACGAAGCGATTAAGAACGTCTGGCTGGAGGTCACCTTCCTGTCTAATTCGACAACTGGCTTCGCCGATCCGGCCGTGTTTTATTTTGGAAATGTCGTTGGCGAAACGGGAAATGACACATCCAATGCAGTGGTTAACCTCGCCGATGTCGCCGGTACCCGGCAAAATCAGACGGGCTTTGGCTCCACAGACATCAACAACCAGTTCGATTTCAATCGGGATAGCAAAGTAAATTTGATTGACATCGCCATTGCACGACAAAACCAGTCCGGTTTTAATCCAGTGAAATTGATAACTCCCAGTTCCTCAAGCGGTTTTATGGAATTCCATTCCGATAACCATTCATCGCATGAATCGAACACCAATCATAAAATAGACTTCGGATATACATACAAAACCAACTCAACAGTTGAGCTTCCAACCGCTCCCATGATGCTTGACAGTCGACGCTCGGAGCTACGCCTATCGTTGCGAGATTCATTCATTGAAAGTTTCTCATCTATCGAGCTGCCAGGTAATCAACGTAAAACTACAACGAACCATAAGGAAATGGCGCTCGACTCCGCGATCGAAAAACGTTTCTTAACAATTGACATGGAATTCAGCAAACCAGAACGTATGATTCGAACCATGTTTGACGAGTAATTGAGCTGATGTATACGAAAGCAATCCGCGACCACTGGTCTTTAAGGTTTATAGTTTCGACGACTTCAGTAAGCGAGGCCTTCGCTAATCGGCCTTGAGATCAATTCACGATTATATATCCACCAGGTTCAGCCCAGAGTTTTACGCAAAAGGTGCATTCCATTCCGTCCACGATAAGTTAACAATAAAGAATTGACCGCCGCTCCTGCACTAAAAACCGATTCGAAAAAATGTTCTTCACCCGGCCAGGGGAATGCAAAAAACAGATCAAAATCATCGAGATCCAATCCAATTTCTTGATAAATGTCACTTTCAATTGTCTCGATATGCTCAACATCTTTCGAAATCTCAATGATTTCAGAAACGTCATGCGGAACAAAACTTCCGCAATAAAATCTCGTCGATAAACCCAGTTCGCCGGACAAGCGGTTGGCCTGATTAACTAAGACTGGCTCAATTTCAATGCCAATTGCTTCCATTCCACGCAATGACGCTAACATTGCCGCGACACCAAATCCACTGCCGAGTTCACAGAAACGTTTTCCCGTTAAAAGATGATTTTGTTCGATCCACGAAACAGCTTGATCCAAAAGGTGAAAATCACATGTCACGAAATTCTCTAAAATGAGATCATCCGCGAGCATAAACTCCTCTATCCGCTCATTGGCACGGTCAATCACCCGACTTGCCTTTTTCGAGTGTGGCAAGTGTTTGATTTCATTGGGAAGACCGATTGTCTCTAAGTACATAATTCAATCAATTTTTGAAAAGATAAACAAAAATAAGACCAGACATGAGGAAGCCACATTTAGTTTGCGCGTAATTAAAGTCCAACTTCGCTTAATGCAAATATTTTTTTTCGTCAAGCTGAACAACGTCTTTGACAAGCGCAGGGGTTATCGACTTCCCACTTGATTTTGCTTTAAAAAAAGATCGTTAACATTTGCCAAGCGATCGGGATCCAGAGTTAAGCCAATCGCATCGGGATGATGTCTTTATACGAAACCCAAATGTTTGTTTTTTTTGCAAGACGTCTATTCATTAACGGTAGTCTAACTAAAAAAGCGATTTTCGTCCCTCTCCAAGAAAAAGAAACAAAAGATCCCGAGGGAGAAATTTAATTCGAGGTCGCAACAATTATTAAACAAACGATCTGACCAACAATCACATTTACGACGTGGGGCTAAAACGCAAATTCAGCGATTAAAACGAAATAAATTTTTATATTCAAAAGAACTCCGACTCATTCACCCAATCGAAACAGCTTCGAGGTGAAATTCAAAAAGCAGATATTGCAAGCCGCTTAAAAACTATCGCACAGAGAAACAAGAACATATAATTGAGTCGTCAATGCCAAATAAATTTGAAGCGACCTCAAGCGAAATCTAATTATGCCAAACGCTCTAACTTTTAGAAAAACATGCAAAATTTTTTTGCCACTCCTTTTAACCTGCATTTGTTCTCAAGCCGCAATAAGCCAGCAACCGCTCGTGGTATTTCTCGTCCGACATGCGGAAAAAGTCGATGACAGCCAAGATCCCGCTCTAACAGCCGCTGGCAAAGAACGGTCAAGCAAACTCGCGACCGTTCTTCAAGATGCGAAAATTCAGCACGTCCATAGCACGGGATATGTACGGACTAAAACGACAGCCTCGCCGATCGCAGAGAAATTAGATTTGAAAATCAACATCTATGATACAAACGAACTGTCAGGATTCGCACAGAGATTGAAAGAGCAGGGCGGGCGACACCTCATAGTCGGCCACAGCAATACAACGCCAAAGCTGGTTAAATTACTAGGCGGCAAACCCGGATCAATTATCGTTGATTCCGAATACGATCGCCTCTATATTCTGAACAAGTTGGACAATGGTGAGACCAGCACCGTTTTAATCCGATTTGGAAATCCCTTCGAGTCGAAAACACACAAATAAACGTTGTCTAAAAACGGGAAAAGCAAAGTCTAACCAGACTGAATTAGCTTAGCTATTATAAAGGACTCCGTTTGTGGAGCGCATGTTTACCAAGTAAGATTGCCGTCAAATCTGCGATCTAAAAACAGAGTTAATTTAGGCGGCTTTTCTTTGCATCACGAATAATCGCTTTTGATTGTTTGAAAAGCGCGGTTCGATTCCGAGCGATCGCATATTTCAAATCTGCCTTTGACCATTTGAATTGCATGCTGACCTGCAGCAGAATCTGTTGCTCTTGGCGCGTGATACGCCCGTCAATCAGAGCTGCGCGAATCAGCTGATCCATGAATTGCCTTCCTAATTCTGGTGATGGTGGGACTTGAATTGGATCAGTGTCGGCTAAAGCAGTCGCAAGGATCAGCTTAAGTCGCGCCCCACTTACGCCCCTGCGATTTGCCATATTAACAATTAATTTTCGTTCACGAGGATGTAATTCACCATCCGACATTACCATTTTGGCCATCGCGGCGAGTAATCCCGGCTCACTGGCCAAACGCTCAGATTCAAGGCGAGTCTTATCATCTCGCAAGCCGGCCGCTACGAAATCGTAACTTTGAACGTCTTCAAGCACCCAATCCCAATTCCCGTCGTTAAGGGGAGTCTGACAAAACCCGCAAACCGACGTTTTACCGATATCGATGGAGGCACCACAATTCAGGCATCCAAAAGATGAAAACGCTTGTTCAGTATTAGTCTGAGCACTAATGTGCCGCTTGAGGACCAGCAGATGAGAATAGATTCTTTTACCAGCGAGAGAACGGGGTTTGCGTTTATCGCCTTCACCAAGAGTCGCGGACCAACGAACGAGTACGTATATTCGATCGAAAGAACCTTCACCTGTGCCAGGCTCGCATTTGACGATTTCAACAACGCCCACCGCTGGCCCTAACCAAAAACGGCCCGGCGTCAAATTTAATTTTTGGGGTACCGATTTTGCATTACTCTCCAAAATTGGAGCAGCATAACCAAAATCATCAAAGTATACTGCCATCAGACAACGCCAAAAAATCACCGACGCCCGGTCTTCAACGTGCTGAAAATTTAGACCGGTATCTCGTTGAGCAATCGTCTGCCAGCCCGTCACGCTGTGAGACGCGGACGGAACCACCCACTCTGAATCTTGCGTTATCTCGGCAAGCACCCAGTCGTATTTTCCAGAGTTTACTACTGAATCACATTGTGGGCACTGCGCACGATCCACAATGTCAACGGGACCACCGCAATTCGGACAATTACCTTCCAGCAAAGAGGCTTTTGGATTTGTTTGAACGCCAGGTCGCCGAGAAAATGACCAGATTTCCGTAAACACAATAGGTGTTGAGGCACTATTCCCCGATACCCTACGTCCGCTATCTAAGTCTTCGTTGTAACTAATCGCCGAGGCGACCACTCGAATATGAATCGTGTCAAAATGCTGATCACTAGTAACATAGACCACCTCTTGATTGAGGACGTTCACCTTTTTTAAACGATTACGGATGTTCTCCGCTTTCTGCATCGCAATATAAAGGTCAAACCTCTCATAGACGCCATCCGAGATAAAAGCGCGACACATTCCTAAATTTTGGTCACTCCAACCCTTCTGGGTCGTTAAAAATGCATTGGCCGTTCGCCGCAAGAAAACCCTCAAAGTAAAGCCCTTGTCCCGCTCTCGGATTTTCTCAATGGCGCGTTGCTTCAAGATGGCTTCCTGAACTTTCCGGCCCCTCCGAATAGTACGCGTCACTCGTGCCGATTTCTCAGCAATCATCGAACCAAAAATACCGAAAAGAAAAAAAATCACTAGGACAAACAATACGGGAGCGGGCAGGTCCCCACCACTTCCGGATCCACCCGAACTAAATCCACCACCGCCAAAGCCACCTCCACCGAAGCCACCTCCGCCACC
>WTFU01000007.1 GCA_011523945.1 Mariniblastus sp.
GGGTTTAAGTTGCTCGTTTTGGTTCTCTCCCCTTACAATAGAATTAAAATCAAGGCTGAGTGTTCGTTTAGAGGTAATCAATCGTTTTCCTAAAAATTGTGATGTTTTCAGTGTAATTTCGATAGGGAAAAACAAGGTTTTAGTAGCGATTGGTTTTCGGCATACTGCCCGGGGAGTTGTTTTTGTGATCTGCATCCGATTATTTTCGTTGATTCTGTTGCCGCTGGTACTGGCTGGCTCTGGTTTGGTGCAGACCGGTTTTGCACAGGCTTTCAGTGGTCGAAATGTCTATCGGCCCGTTCAGTTGCCGGTGGTCTCCTTTTTTAATATCAGAACGGCGGTGAGTGTGCCCGACGGCGGAACAATGTCGCTCGGCGGTGTTTCCCGGTATTCGGAATCGAGCACTCGACATGGCATTCCAGGGTTGGGAACGCCTGTTTTTCAAAGTCGAGCGACGGGGTATTCCGCTCAAAGTAGTCGAGCTTCCGTTAGGACGACTCTATTATCAACTCGTGAAATCGATGAGGCTTTAGAGATTGAAGGCGCTCGTCGTGCGCTGATTAGCCAACGCAAGGATCCCAATGGCAGTATTGAAGTTCAGAGGAAAGCGGACTTCATTACACGGAATATTGGGCGTGTCCGCAAGCAATGATTCAAATTGAAAATCTCAAATTCCAGTACCCTCGCGCGGAATTTATGCTGCGTTTGCCCCGGCTGGATATCGAGTCCGGAAAGCGGGTCGCGATTGTAGGGCCGAGTGGTTGCGGTAAGACGACTTTGCTTAATTTAATATCCGGAATTGCGCTGCCGCTTGCTGGGTCGGTAACGGTGTGCGGTGAAGAGGTTTCGGCAATGTCCGATGCGTCGCGAAGGAATTTTCGGATTGCGAATATTGGAATGGTGTTTCAGCAGTTCGAGTTGGTGGAGTACCTGGATGTGTTAAGCAACATTCTTTTGCCATTTTCAATTAATGCAACTCTGACAAGATCTCCGGAGGTGCGAAGCCGGGCAATTGAATTTGCCGAAGCGATCGGTCTGAAAGAGAAGTTGACCCGTCGGCCAGCTCAGCTTTCCCAGGGCGAGCAGCAGCGAGTTGCGATCTGTCGGGCTTTGATTACGGAGCCGGGGGTTGTTTTAGCGGACGAGCCAACAGGCAATCTCGATCCAGAGAATAAACGGCGCATACTTGATTTAATTTTTCAGCTTGCTGAAAAACAGAATCAAACGTTGATCGTCGTTACCCATGACATGGGAATTCTCTCTGGGTTTGATCGTGTCGTGGATTTTCAAAAAATGCGATTTTCAGATGGTGCGGAAGAGAGTGCTGGTGCTGTCCCCGGTTCGATTGGAGAGCAAGCATGAGTGGAACATTGGGCTTGGCTTGGCGATATGTTCTTTTCCATAAAGCGAAGTCGCTGATATTGGTTTTGTGTATCGTACTCACGACAATTTTGCCGGTTGCCGTTAAATTGTTGGTGTGGCAATTCGATCAAAAAATTGTTGCGAGAGCGGCGAGCACACCGAGTATTGTGGGCGCGAAAGGGAGTTCGCTCGATTTGGTGTTGAGTGCTTTGTATTTTAAGCAGGAAGTCATTGAGCCGGTCGCTTACGCGGAGGTCGAGCGTGCTCGCGGTGATGGATTGGCTTCTGCAATTCCCTTGCACTGCATGTTCGCCGCCATGGATTATCCGGTCGTTGGAACGTCGCTTGAGTATTTTGATTATCGAGAACTGAAGGTTGGTGCCGGCACCCAGTTTGTGTCACTGGGAGATTGTGTGGTTGGGCAGAAGGTTGCGGAAATACTATCCGTTAATGTTGGTGATCAGATAATTTCGGATCGCGATAATGTTTTAGATTTGGCGGGCCAATCGCCATTGAAGTTAAACGTGGTGGGGGTGCTGGAGGCGTCTCGCACGCCTGATGATTGGGCGGTGTTCGTTGATCTAAAAACCGCGTGGGTTATTCAAGGGTTGGGCCACGGCCATCAGGACCTAAATAAAGAGGCTCCCGGTAGTCCGGTTTTGATTGCGAGTGAATCTGGCAGGCTTATTGCCAATCGCGGTGTCGTGTCTTATATCGAAATCACGGATGAAAATGTTGATTCATTTCATTTTCATGGAGAGACCGACGAGTTTCCTGTAACCGCCATTCTAGTTTCTGCGAGTGGCTTTAAAGAGGAGACGATTCTGCAAGGGCGTTACGAATCAAGCGACAGTGAAGTGCAGTTCGTGCGTCCGGAAATCGTAGTCCGTGACTTAATGACAATTGTGTTTCAGGTTAACCGGTTTTTTAACGCGAATGCAATTTTGATTGGTGGATCAACTGCGATGCTTTTAGTTCTGGTTGTGCTTCTCTCGTTGCGGTTAAGGAAGCGTGAAATGGAGACGATGTTTCGTTTAGGGTGTTCGCGGGGCACGATCGTGTGGCTTCAGGTCGGGGAGATGGGGATCATTTTCGGAGTGGCCATGGTTTTCGTTATGCTTGGGTCGGCCTGGGTTTGGTGGGTGTCGGGAAACATTGTGGAAGGGTTGTTGGTGAATGGCCGGTAGAGGATGGGTGTTGTTGTTTTTTGAAGGTTGGTTGCTGGTGGTATCGACTTGATTGTCGTTTGTGCGGGTAAACAGTAATGTCAGGCTTGAGTTAGAAGTTGTTCGCGGGGGTGGCGGTAGGTTTATTTTGGTTGTTTTTGACAAAAAACAGGAGGCTCCTACAATACCGGACTACGTTTGGGAGAGCCTTTTTGTTGGGTTTTGAGCGAGTGGATTCAGCGAATTTTTTTCGAATTATCAATGGCAGATTTTGATCCCTATCTTAAATGGCTTGGAATTCGGGAGAGTTCCCGGCCAATTAATCACTATCGCTTACTCGGACTTGATTTGTTCGAGGATGATGCGGATGTGATCGCGATGGCGGCAGATCGCCAGATGTCCCACATTCGAACCTATCAGGGCGGCCCCAATGGAGATTTGTCGCAGCAGTTGTTGAATGAACTGGCTCGCGCCCGCAGGTGCTTGCTGATGCCTGAGAAGAAGCAGGAGTACGATAAAGAGCTGCGGCTTTCTCAATCGTCTGCCTTGCCGCCTGTGCTGCCTCCCGCGCTGGGCGTGCCGGTGAAAAACACCGCCTATCCCGCAAGCGAGCCGGAGGTGCCGGTCGCGGTCATCCGTGGCTCTTCAGAGTTGAAGTCAGCAGTTCCGCTTGCCGGCGAAACGCCAGATGCGTATGACATTCAGTCTGGAGATCATTCTCTGGCAAATTCAAAAAAGAGAGAATTTAAAAAGTCGCTTTTGGTCGGGTTCGCTTTATTGTCCGGAGGCGTAGCTGCCGTGGGTGTTTCGGCTGCGCTGATCAGTTCTGGAGTTTTGGGGACGGCGCCACAAGAAGATGCTGTTGATGGGAGCTCAGGGAAATCTATCGTTGATTCCCAGCCGGCGACCTCAGTGCCGCCCGTGGCAACGGTAGATCCTCCCAGGGCAGATGTTTCCAAAGTGGATTCTGCGGAAGACAACGTTGGGACAAGTGAGATGGTTGCGGGCGGCGATACTGAGGCTGTTAAGCCCGTTGTCGAGCCGGTTGAGTCCCCCCCGGTGGTGGCGTCAAAACAGCCTGAGTACACGCTTGAAAATCTGACTGGATATCCTAAGCAGATTCCCAGTTTGATGGGAGTGTTTGGTGAGGCGAAGCGTTTTATTGTTGAAAAGAAAATTTCCTTGCTGGGAGCTCCGCCACGTAGTTCGGAGCAAGTGATAGAGGTTGTCCCTGACGGCGGGGCGCTGGTGATTGGATTGGCTTTGTCCATGGACGATGAGGGAAATGTTCTTTCGGTTTGCCCTGTCTACCATACAGGTTTTCGGGCTTTTGCCGGCGATGCATTTGGCCGGGACGGTAGCGAGGCAGTGTCGGGTGCTGAGGGGGACTCGGTGTTTTTTCTTGCGAAACCCGGTTACGCTCTAAGTGGACTTGAGTTTTCAGGAGCATTGCCGTCCCAGGGTTGTCGCGCGACCTTTATGAAAATCTCAGGCAATGCCTTGGATCCAAAAGATTCGTATTCCAGTGACTGGCAGGGCAATGAGTCTGAGTTAAAGCAAACGGTTGATAACCCAAAGGGTTTGCCCGTTGTCGGGTTGTCGGTGAGCTTTGAGCCATCGGGGGCACTCTCGAGATTGAGTTTGTTTGCGATGGATGCCAGTGCGGAACCAAATCCAAAGAAAACCGATTCGTCACTGGCCGGTAGTGAACTTCCGGGGTTTTTTGAGGAAAAACCTGAGATGCCCGAATCGGAAGGCACCGATGTAGAGCCGAGTGGTGAAGAGGTCGCCGAACCGGTTGTCAAGCTGCCGCGCCCTGATAGTCGGGCGCGAGCGAAATCGAAAAAGAAGGTTGCCGGATTGTTGCAGTCCATTGAAAACGGGGCGAGGACAGTGGCCGATCGAAGGTCGGCGGCCAGAGAGTTGATTGAAGATGCCCTCAGCGAAGACGATTTTGTGGTGCGATATGTTTTGTGGACGAAGGCTGTGGAATTAGCTGAAGATTCCGGCGACGCAAGATTGGTCGTTGATGCGATGCGTCTCCTGGATCAATATTATGAGATTGATTTTTGGAAGGAATCGCTCGATTCGCTCGATGCCGCCGCCAGAAATGTATCCAGTCAAACTGCACGAGATTTTAAAAAGACGACGGATGATTTGATTCGGGAGGCTGAAGGACAGGGGCGGTATGAGGTTGCGGTAAAGTATCTGTCGTTTGCAATTCGCCAATCAAAAAAGGTGAAGGATTCAGAATCCGAGGACGAATATCAAGCAATTGAAAAACGGGTGAAAAAGTTCAGAGACTTGTCGATGGATAATGAGAAGGCACTCGTGACTCTTGATTCCAATCCTGAAGATCCACTTGCGAATCTCAATCGCGGTGATTTCTTATTTGTGATTGAAGATGATTTTACGAATGCGATTCCACATTGGCAGAATTCGGGCAATGCAGAGTTAATTTCAATGTTGGATCTGCATGCAGATTTGGGTAATAAAAATCGAGAGGAAATACTGCCTCTTGCAGATGCATTTGCGAAACTGGGTGAGTCCGCAAGAAGTCCGCGTGACCGGAAGTTTCTCGCCAGAGCGCAGGAAATTTATAAAAAATCAGTGCGTAGTTTGTCAGGGCTTGAAAAACAAAGTGTCAATCAGAAAATCGATGAGATTAAACAAAAGCTTGAAACTAAATAGTCCCCGCAATTTTGATTGGCTCCCGTGTCTAATGTCGGACAAAAATAAAGATAAGAATGCTGCCCTGCGAGGGGGCATTTTACGGTTGGTTTTGCTGCTTGGCAGTCTGTGCTTCTTGGGTTGCTCTCAAAATTCGGAGAATGTGTCGGAAAGAGCTGGTGAAAGCAACGATGGTGAAATTCGTGTGATCGCAGTTAGCTATCCGTTGCAGTATTTGACGGGACGCATTGTGGGCGACTTGATTGCCGTCGAGTGTCCGGTGCCGCGAGAGGCGTCAGACCCGTCTTTGTGGAAACCATCCCGAGAAGCAGTCCTGTCGATGCAGTCAGCAGATTTGGTGATCGCTAATGGTGTGGGGGCGGATTACGCGAAATGGTTGCCTAAGGTCAGCCTGTCTGAATCAAAGCTTTGTAGAACCGCGACGAAAGGTCTGGCTCTGTCGGATTACATTGCTGTTGAGGATGTGTCGATCGTGCATTCACACGGACCCGAGGGAGAGCATTCACATCCAACGATGGTATCGCGCACATGGTTGGATCCGGCAATGGCGAAGAAACAAGCCGTTTACATTGCCGCCCAGCTCGAGAAAAAATACCCCCAATTTGCTGCCGAGTTTGCAGCTAATCTGGATGCGTTGACGAAAGATTTGGATCGGTTGGCGGATTTGCTGCGTCCGGCTGAAGGAGAGGATTTGTTGCCACTGGTAACCGCTACGCCTTTTCAGAAGTTTTTTGCTCGTGCCGCAGGTGTAGGTGAATTGCATTTGACATGGTTTTCGATTCCGGAGGTCGAGCAGGCTAATTTGGAGCTGAAAGCACTTTTGGAAAGTGCCGATGCAACGGGCGGAGTTGTCCTGTTTGATCGGGAGCTGCCTTCCAAGGAAATACTTACTTTGCTTGATGGTCAGGGGTTTCGTTCACTCTCACTTGATTTGCTCGATCAGCCACCTGACGACGGTGATTTTTTATCGTCGCTTGAAGCTAATATTCTTGCCTTGAAAAAAGCGTTGGCTAGATAGATCAGCGTGCAAAAGTGTTGGGAATCGATCTCTTTATTTTCGCGATTGAGGTTGTGAGTGATTATTTTTTGACGAGAGCGGTTAACGCCTTAGCCGGATGGTTTGATTGTCGCGTGATTTCTCAGTTTGGCGCACGGTGTCGATGGTGAAGTTGAGATTTAATCTAAGAGCTTTGATTCTTGTTGTTTCATTAGTTTCGTTCGGATTGGCTTTTGTTTCTCAGGTAGGAATGCGCGTTGCTAATTTTGAATTGATTCAGAACAATCTCGCGCTCAATGCAGACGGTCTGGTGCAGGGAAAGATGTCGTTCCGATGCACCACAAATGAGTATCCGGATTCGAACTGGATATTTGAATGTAACGTTGTGAATTTGCAGAAACCGGAAATATTAAAATTAAAGCCGGGAGCGCTGAGGACGCTGAGGTATCGCGGTGTCGCGTTGGGTCCATTGGTAAAAGAGGATCCCTACTCAAAGTTCGTTACTCGTGGCTTAAAGATTCAGAAATCGAGTATCGTCGGATTAGTACATATTGAACAGGTTGCTAGGATTATGATGATTGGTCAGACCAAGTGGATTTGTTGTAACACAGTTAATACACGTTTT
>WTFU01000161.1 GCA_011523945.1 Mariniblastus sp.
CACTCTTCGTTGCAGCGTCACCGACCATCTTGCCCGCTTTTGATAATACCGAATCATCCTCAACTGTGTCAGTTGCAGAATTTTCCGACGGAAGCTTTGGCAAATCACTTGGCTTGCCTTCTTCCTGAACACGCACAACGGCGTCGTCCTTTGCCGGAGCTACTGCCGGGCGATTCTTTGAATCATTCCCTGTTTGTGACTGACTCAATGTCGGTGAATCGACAACGGCGGCAACAGCTGCATCGTCCACTTTTAAAGATCGCTCAACACCGCCACTCTCTGAAATGTCGCAACCGTGCAAACCCGCCGTCACCAACACCAAAAAACAAATCGATGGAAACTTCAGTCGAGAGAACGCATCTCGCCAGTCTCCGATGCCCACCTTTTTCTGATTCATCGCTTCATCTCCTTGGTTTCATTGACATTCGTGTATCGCCAGTTTACCCCATCCTAATGCACGCACCGTCTCTAACATCCAGCGTGGAGAGAACCAAAATCAATTTTCAACACGCATCATTCTTAGGTAGGGGAAATTTATAATACAGGTAAATAACTTCACCAAACACGAGTAACAAATAACCTAAAATTACATAATTAAATTCTGGCGTGATCGTGGCTTTATTTTCCGTCGCAACCATACAGGTCAGATGAAACATAAAAATTAGCAACCAGCTTGTTTGCCAACCAATCGCAACCAAAAATGTCGAGGTGAATAGCAAAGTCGAATCACGCCGTTCTGGTGCTAACCAATATTCCCTATTCGGCACGTTAATCAAACTATTGGGAATAACTTTTAAAAACGCTCCTAAAATAGGAAATAAAACGAGCATCACCAAGTGAAGGACAATCATTAGAGAATAATATTCAAACAGACTCATCTCATCATTAACTTGTCCGGCTGCGTCAAAATGAGATGGCATCGGGTCCGGCAAGCGTGCATGCCAATACCACAATTGAATCGCACAGATCATTGCGGTAGCGCCACAGAACATCCGATTTAAGTTAGCCCAGAACATCAGTAATCCTGCCCACGAGTCTAAGTTTAGAACTAAATAATTTGCTCATCAGTTGATAAACTTGCACGACGCTGAGCTAATTCTTTCCGAATATTTCGATTGCCAGCAACCCAATCATCACCTAGCGTTCACAAGACGAACATCCTGAAAGTCAACCTGAGTGACGTAACCGCCTACCGCCGAAGCGCCTGCAAAATTTCGTCGGAGCTCTTCTTTGCATCACCAAACAGCATGTCGGTATTTTCATGATAAAAAAGCGGATTATCGACACCGGAGTAGCCAGACCCCATTGACCGCTTAAAAACAACAACTTCTTTTGCTTTCCACGCCTCCAGAACTGGCATTCCATAGATCGGGCTCGCCGGATCATCCAGTGCACCGGGGTTCACGATATCATTTGCACCCACCACAAGAACCACGTCCGTGTCGGGAAAATCCTCGTTGATCTCTTCCATTTCTAATACGAGATCGTAGGGCAGTCTTGCCTCCGCAAGCAACACATTCATATGCCCGGGTAGCCGTCCAGCAACTGGATGGATCGCAAATCTGGTGCGTGTGCCATTGGACTGCAGTAATTCGGTAATCTCTCTAATTGGATGTTGCGCCTGCGCCACCGCCATACCGTAACCGGGCACAACGACCACCTCTTTGGCATTCTTCAATGCCTCTGCTACCTCATCCGCCGTTGTTGCCGTGTGCACCAGCTCTCCACGTTCAACGCCAGCTACCGCAGCGGTTGCGCCCGTTCCAAAACCGCCGAGAATAACGCTTAAAAACGAACGGTTCATCGCGTGGCACATGATATAACTCAAAATCGCGCCACTACTGCCAACGAGCGCTCCGGTAATAATCAATAAATCATTCGACAGCATAAAACCAGTCGCCGCTGCTGCCCAACCACTGTAACTGTTGAGCATGGAAACAACTACGGGCATATCGGCTCCGCCGATTGCCATCACGAGGTGAGCGCCAAACACAAATGAAATCAATAACATAATAAGCAACGCTGCGAGTTCACTTGCAAATCCTGTTGGCTGAAGAAACCAGGCGCCCAAGAACACGCAAACCAAGAGCATACCAACGTTAATAGCGTGCCGACCGGGAATTAACAAAGGCCGGCTATTGATCTTGCCATCGAGTTTCCCCCAGGCAACCACGCTACCAGTAAAAGTAAGGCCGCCGATGAAGACCCCGAGAAATATCTCAATATCGTGAATCAGTTGGACACCATGGGTCCCATCCGAGCTTCCATGTCCGTGGAGAAAAACGCTAAATCCAACTAGCACCGCAGCAAGACCGACAAAACTGTGAAGGATCGCAACCAATTGAGGCATCCCGGTCATCGCAACCCGAACCGCCAAGAACCCTCCAACAATTCCACCAGCAACCAAAGCAACTACCAAAACGAACAGGCCATTCTGTGACAATCCACCCAGCAATTCGCTTTCGGTGGCCTGCCAAAACGCAGCCCCGATCGCTAACATCATCCCGACAATGCCGAGAAAATTACCTCGCCTTGCCGACTCATGCCGACTTAAACCACCCAGACTTAAAATGAAACAAACCGCAGCGATCAGCCACGCAACTTGCGGAACAGTACCCATTCTCAGTCCTGCTTTCTAAACATGGCAAGCATTCGATGGGTTACCCAGAATCCACCGACAATATTTACCGTTGCAATCAGAACGGCTGCCCCCGCTAATAACGAACTCGGACTCTGCCAATTACTTCCCATTTGCAAAAGTCCACCAATCACAATGATTCCACTGATCGCATTGGTAACACTCATTAGTGGCGTGTGTAATGCCGGAGTGACATTCCAAACCAGCTGCCATCCGACAAAACAGGCCAACATGAACACCGTCAAATGTGAAACAAATTCAGCAGGTGCGTAGGTGCCCAAAAGCCACAAAAAACCCGCCCCCAACACGACAGCAATGAGAGTCAAGATCCAATGATTCGCATTTTTGCCAGCCAATTCTTCTTCTTTCGCCTCGGCCTCGACTTCAACGACTTTTGGAGGGGGGCTCGGAGCGGCAATCTTTGGAGGAGGCCACATCAATTTACCTTGATAAGTAACCAAAGTTCCTCGTACAACTTGATCCTCTAAATCAACCTCTAACTGACCATCCTTACCAGGGGTCATATCCGTCAACAAATTAACGATATTATTGGCATATAAATTAGACGATTGCGTGGGCAACCGACTTGGAAGATCGGTGTAGCCAATGATCGTAACACCGTCACTCACTATTTTTTCGTCTGGGCGAGTTAACTTGCAGTTGCCACCATTTTGAGCCGCCAGATCAACAATAACGCTCCCCGGTTTCATACTCGCAACCATTTCGGGAGTGATCAATTCTGGAGCGGGGCGGCCGGGGACCAATGCAGTCGTGATAATAATGTCAACTTCGAGGGCTTGTTCTGCAAACAAAGCCATCTCAGCAGCGATGAACTCTTCGCTCATCGTTTTTGCGTAACCACCCTCCCCTTCGCCCGATTCCTCAAATGCTAATTCAAGGAAATCGGCTCCCATACTCTTCACCTGATCTTTGACGGCCAAGCGTGTATCAAAAGCACGCACAATAGCACCGAGACTTTTAGCCGTACCAATTGCCGCTAACCCCGCTACTCCGGCCCCAATTACCAATACCTTCGCGGGAGGAACCTTCCCTGCAGCAGTGATCTGACCGGTAAAAAAACTGCCGAATTCATTTGCTGCTTCAACGACTGCTCGGTAGCCCGCAATGTTCGCCATGGAACTGAGAGCGTCTAACTTTTGAGCACGGGAAATTCGCGGCACGCAATCCATCGCCAATGTCGTGATGTTACGCTGCTTAAGAAGATTGACCTGACTGTCGTTTTTCGCTGGCCAAACAAAACTGACCAAACCGCTGCCCTCTTTACACTGCTCAATCTCATCAACTTCAGGGACATTGACTTTAACCAACACGTCCGTCTGTGCTAACACAGCATCCCGACTAGACAGCACCTCTGCTCCAGATCTTTCATAAAACGAATCGGGAAAATTTGCCTCCGCTCCACAGCCTGATTCAATCAAGACCTGATAACCGAGCTTGACTAATTTTTTGACAGAGTCCGGCGTGACGGCAACTCGGCGTTCACCCAACGCAGATTCCTTAATGGCACCGATGATCATATTACAGCTTCGTTTTGAGAAAAGTGGCAGACCCGGTATTTCGAATCCTAATTTGGAAAACAGCTCGTAACAAGTAACTCCTAATAATTATCCAATTTCCAGCTAATCATCCCGTTACCAATTATTTCATTTCAAGTTGATTCACTGTTTTAAACATATCTCACAAAACTGATCGCGTTAATTACATTAGTGCAAATCCAACTCCATTTTACCCAAAGACAGAACTTTGATTTCTATTGAATAAACCCTCTCGCTGGGGTTCAAGCACGGGAAAGTGATTATGTCCAGATGGTGAAACAGCCACCGACTCCGAATGGTCTAAATCTTTTCCAAATTTGGTGGTTAACAATGAAATACGGGTCAATTCCCCAAACGCCTTTCGATCGATCGGTTTGCGCAGATGAAAGGCCGAACCGCGACCATTTACGCGGCGAATCACATCGACATGTTGATTTCGATTGAGGACCATTGCCGGCAACTGCAGACACCCAGTCAACGATCTGACCGAATCAATCAAGTCTTCTCCCTGCATGTCCAGTAACTGGATATCAGAGATCACTAAATCAATCGTGACGTGATTAGCGAGATTCATGGCACGCTGAGCACTAACAGCTGTGAGTAATTGGTAACGTAAGTCCCCCATCCTCAGCGCATTTACCATCTGCGCTAACTCAAACAATGACTCGGTATCTGAATCAACAATTAAAACGGACGGTCGACGAAAGCTACCCATGGGAATGTCCAATAAAATTCGTTACAGGTACCGGTGCGAACCGGAAAATAATTCAGGCTACATAGACTATCGAACCGGTTACACTGAAAAGTTTGCCATATCGTCACACTGCGCTTTAAGCCGTGCAATCGGCACGACAAAGAATGACAGGGCATTCCGACAAAACACTTTAACAAGCCGCTCTCACGAGCCACTGACACACCCGTTCCACGGGCGGTTTACCTGACGGATATAAAAGCAACTGAGAAGACTGCTGGCCAGACTTCGTCCCCCCCCCCGTTACAATCCGCTTCGCTGAGATTACCGCCATACCACGAACAATGCATGGGATTGGATTGATGAAAATTAGCCTTACGAATGTTGAGAGCGGTGCTTCCGCTAATACTACAGCATCACCGAGTAAACTTTTTCAAAACTCCCACCTTTCAATTTCGCTCACGAGCTGAATCGACGATTTAAAAAAACACTCGCCCGAGAAGGCTCCCAAACGTGATTCACTCAACTGGGTCTGAATGAATTCACGATGAAGAGACACCTTTACATCGCAAGTTCGCCATGCCCAGGCCGATCAAAATAACCGGGCGGAAATTGACCGGCAGTAAAGCCCAAATGCTTACCAGGAGTTTGCCTAAGATGATTCGACCAGCTTTAAGATTCCTTGTTCTCACCGCTGCCCTTTCTCTGCCCAGCGTTGTCGCTGCTCAAGACTGTGCATGTAACAGCGTTGCCTCGACAATTAATCACGGCAGCCAATCTCGAACCTGGGGTTTAAGAAATTGCGGTAGAGGCGTAAGCCAACAAAAAGCTGCCGGACTTTGGGCAGGCTACTGCAATGCTGACTGTAGCATCACAGTTGGTGGATGTAACGCCTGTGGGGCACAGGATTGTTCAGGTGGATGCCGCTTGGGCTCCAAATTCCATGGCCTACTCCATAAGTCTTGCGGTTGCGACCAAGGATGCGATAGCGGATGCGGGCACCATTGCAAAATTAAACAGCGCATCTCTGGATTTGGAGATAAATGCAACAATCATGCAGGGAACTGTTTTGGCTGGCCAAAACAAAATAACGCCTGCCAGCCCAGCGCATGCTCAACCGTTGCCGACTGTGGCTGCAAGTCCAGTTGTAAGATTCGCCATCTTTTTAACAGCTGCAAATTTACCCGCCAAGGAATGTTTGACTGCAGCAAAGAGCGTTGCGGATGCTCCGGAGCCTACTTCGACGAATGCGTCGGGTTTGAATACGGAACTGCCGGAATGCAGAGCTGCGTCGGCAGGATCTTGAATGACTCAAATTCAAACGACGAAGCCCCCGGCAAACCGGGCGTATAATTTTAAACATCGCAGCACTCGTTCACTTTGAAATTGGCCAAAGCTCGTGTTTATCGAGACTTTACTCCGAAGCCCCGCGCCTGATCGCGGGGCTTTTTCGTATTTCCTACCTATCATGTCGGAAAACCCCGTTCATGCGAACGGCAATTCCGCAAAGCCGTTGAACCGAATTCAATTTTCAAGTATCGTGTAAGGCAACGCTTAGGCGATGATTTCAAAAAACAAAATCCATCATTTAAACCGCAAGAGTATTCAGGAAGTCCCATGGGAAGTGAAAGAGAACGAGAACTACGTCGACGGCGAAAACGCAAGAAAAAAATGGGGTTGCTCCGCAAGCGAGCAGTGAAAGCCTCGGCTTCAGAGAAAGAAGTTCTTGCGGCAAAGATCCGCCAGTTAACACCTGGGGCCGAGGATCTTATCAAAACGATGGGGCTTAAGTAGTTGAATTTTTAATTCAAATCAAGTCAGCGTATGAGCTGCAACTCATTGGGTTGCGGCTTTTTTTGTGCCCAGATGTTCCGATCGTTCCGAACCGGACTACTGACAACCGCCTTTCGCTTGCCGATTGCATCTGTTTCGATATCGACAGAACTTTAGTTCAGCATATGGACGATCAAATCCTAAAACGCACGATTCGTCGGGATTCAGTCAGAAGCACTTGGACCCTCGATCAGAGCAAGTTATAAGGTATTTACCTATTCGGTTAATAAGGCCGTGTCGCCACTACTCTCGCAGTTTAATTATTCGTTCAAATTTGCAAGTGTTTCTTTTTTCTTCTCCTCACTTAAAGTTGTTCAAAAGCCATGTTGAAAGAAATCGAAAACCAACCAAACGACAACCAGAACGCATCCACTGGAGAAGACGCAATGGCGCTGATTCTCCAACAGGCAGGCAAGTCATCTGACGAAGTTGCCGCACTGTCTACTCTAGATGACGCTGACCAAACCGCGGAGCATCAGTTTTCAGGCGAAGCCCCCACTATTGCTTCGTTATTTGGAACGGGCAAAGCTCATGAGTTTGAAGCCGGTACTTTTGCACCTTCAAAAAAAGTTGCAGAAGTGATGGGTGCTTCACTTGAGTTTCTCTTACAACGAAAAAAAGAAAACACTCTTTTAGATAACCAGAGGATGTTGTTTCGGGATAACGTTCTTTCCGGCCTCGCCGAACGAGGATTTTTCGGGCTCGCCATTCCTGAAGAATATGGTGGTAGTGGCGCAAAGCTTGGCGATCTCGGTCCCTTACTTCGAGCCCTGACGTTTGTTCACCCCGATCTCGCCGTGATGTTTGAAGTTCACAACTTCCTCGGTCCAGTGACGCCTATCTTGGACTTTGGAACACCCGAACAAAAGGAGTACTTTCTTCCCAAGATGGCAAAGGGGGAATTGCTTGGTTCGTTCGCTCTTACCGAGCCGGGCGTTGGCGCCGATCCAAGTAAGTTATCAATGACCGCACGCCTCGACGGAGATAACTACATCGTAAACGGTGTAAAATGGCCAATCACCAATGTGATATACGGTGGCGTATGCGTGCTCGTGGTAAAACTGGAAGGGCACGACACCCAACCCGGCAGGGACTCGGGAATGATCATTTTTGAGGTTCCGCCGAGCGACAATCCAAATTTCCGGATGAAGCGTAACGACCTAACCGCTTTCGATTATCTTTGGAATGCTCGATTCCGGTTAATGGATTGCCCAATTCCCAAAAACTGCCTGCTTGGTCCTCCAGGAAAAGGACTTGCTCAAGCCTTTAGTTCACTCGCAAAAGGTCGCGGTGGCATCGGGGTCAACAGTGCGGCAAAAACATTTAAACTGCTTGCTCACCTGATAAACGATCCAGAAACAAATCCCGAGAGCAATGAATCAGCGAACGTAGATTTCAAGCGCGGCGAGCCCAATGCTGGAGGCTGGACTTCTTTTCGCAGTACTTTTGGAAAGCCGATCGGAAGTTCGCCCCGAATACAAACTTGGATTGGGCGAGCAACAGCGCACGGTCTTGCTGCAAGGGTTTTAGGTGATCTTTGCTTTCGACTTGCGGCCAACGGGGTCCGCGACGAAACCCAGGGAATGATTGCCAAAGTTTACGCCACCAAGACACTACTCGAAACGGCAATCAACTGTTATCAAATCCAAGGTGGTCGATCCGTCCATACAGATGAAAGGCGTAAATACACTCGCACCGACGCTCAGACCGCCAGTCAGGGGATGCCGGAATACCCGATTGAAAACTACATCGGTGAGAACATGCACGAGTTTACCATTGCCACGGTTTATGAAGGTCCGAACCCGGTTCTCTCCGACGTCGGTGCCCCCAACGCCATGACAAGAAACATCCGAAGTCAGTATCTCGTGCCAATTGGAATTGCCGAAGTCAATGGAAAATTCGGCTTAGGCGAGAAAGCAAAGTTTGGATGGTTTGTCGCAAAAACTGTTCTCGGCTCCTTCATGCCCTCTCCCGGGAATTTGAATGGCGTGAGCAACCTCTTCATGCTCAAAAGAAAGTACGCGGAGCGAGCATTAAAAAGAAACCGGGTTCTAGGGCGGCGAATTCTCTTAATCATAGCCAAATACCAAAAATCGTTTATGGATCAATCATTTCTTCTAGGTGATGAAGGTGGGGTGTTTGATCAACTCTGCCACAATCTCGCGTCTCTTTGCTTTGCTCTCTCAATGGAGGAACCGAACACCGAGTATTTGAAGATTGCAAGTGCTCTTGATCTCGAAGCCTCATTACGGCTCAAAGGACAAGAGTCTTCAGTCGAATTACAACGTGCGTGGGCTGAAATTGGCCAGTTGATGATGGATAAGAATTCGAAACTTCACCAAGATCTGATTGCAGACATTGAAGTGGCTGACATCCCCCTCGATCCGCGATTCATTGACAGATTCATTTAACCGACACTCGACCGGCGGGGCGAATTCCTGCCCCCGTCGTTTTGGTTAAACGATCACCGAGATCTCTGCGAACCTCATCTGCATACTTACTCAGCTTGGCCACGACTTCGGGATACCGTGCCGCGACGTTGGTTGTTTCACCAACATCCGTCCGTAAATTATAAAGTGCGAATTTCGCTTGATTCTGATCGTACTTAACCGGCTTACCATCATCTTTTCCAGCGCGACCATTGAGCGACCGATACTTATGAGGAAAAACGAGTTTAAATTGGGCGTCACGAATTGCCTGCAACTCACCGTTTTTGTAATAGCAGGGAAAGTGAGTATGTGGCGAACGAGCGTCGGCCTCACCAAATAACAGAGGCCTGATATCTTTCCCGTCAATTCGGTGACCGGGAAGCTGTCCATCGATTAGCTTCGCAACGGTCGGAAAAATATCAATGGTGGATGCCAATTCTACACACGTTGTATCCGCTGGAATTTTCCCCGGCCATTTCATCAGTGTAGGAACACGATAACCTCCTTCGAACATCGTTCCCTTACCCTCTCTTAACGGTTCTGCTGAACCGGCGCGTTTGCCGTAACTTAACCAAGGGCCATTATCAGAGGTAAAAATCACCAGCGTATTTTCGTCAATTCCCTGTTTCTTTAGGGCTGCATTAATTTGGCCGACAGACCAATCAACTTCCATCATCACATCTCCAAACAACCCGGCTCCACTCTTCCCTGCGAATTTTTTAGAAACGTATAAAGGGACGTGAACCATTGAATGCGGGATATAAAGTAAAAATGGACGCTCATGGTTTTTCTCAATAAAATTAACCGCTCTCTCTGTGTAGGCGGCCGTTAATCGAGTTTGATCCTCCGGATCCACTTCTGCATCAACCACCTCATTCCCGTCAAACAACGGTAACGGTGGATAATTAGATTTTCGTTTAGGTGAATCAGCCGGGAGATCAACAAAGTTAGGATGGTACGGCCACATGTCGTTGGAATACGGCAAACCATAATATTGATCGAATCCATGCTGCAGAGGCAAGAATTGCTGCTGGACACCAAGGTGCCACTTACCAAAACACGCCGTCGCATATCCTTTTTGCTTACATAACTCAGCGAGAGTCATTTCCTTTGAATTGATTCCAATCTTAGCCGTTGGCCCTAACGCTCCTGATATTCCAACACGTCGATGATTACATCCTGTTAGTAGGGCAATTCTGGACGCAGAGCAGACTGCAGTGGAAGCAACAAAGTCTGTAAACCGTCGACCTTGCTTCGCCATCTGATCCAAATTAGGCGTGGGATAGCCGTTGGCACCAAAAGGACCAATGTCGGCATAACCAAGATCGTCGATGAATATTACAACGACGTTTGGAGTTGAAACACGCGGACCATTGATCTCAGCTCTTAATTCGAACGAAGAATAACTAAAGAACAAAAAGCTAAACAATAACGGCAGCAGGGCTTTTATTTTCATCGAAAACTTACTGTTTAAAAAAACTTGGTTATCTAAGAGGTAGTCAATGATACCCCATCATCAGCATCCAAGTAAAACAGAAAGATAACTCGCGCAGAAAATCTACTGGACCGGCCGGAACAGACGTTGAAACGAAAACACTTAGTTTTCCCTGTTTAAGAATACAAAGCCTCGTTACTACTTTCCACGATTCACTTGCCGTGATTCCGATTAAATATTTCCGGATCGAACGGATCTTGAGGAGTAAACTTAGGTGATAAACGATCCAATTCTGGAATTTCAGTAGCAGCATCTTCTGAGCCCGGCATTGATTTCGGTGCCGGCAAGAGACTCAGCGGTTCCGGTTTTACAGGCTCTACTTTCGGAACCGGTTTTTCAGAAGCAACAGGACTTACCGCATCATCATTCAGCTTCACGAAGTCGAGACTTGCTTGACGTGAATCACGACTGAGCATAATCAACCACTGACTTAAATTTTCATATTGCACTGAATCTTTGGCAACAAGCGGTTCGCTTTGGTTAGCATGTATTTCCGTCGCGGCTCGAAACAACGCACTATCGAATGCGTGCTCGCGGTCCACGTATTTCAAAACATTATGTAGGTTTCTCTGACTTTGCCGCCTTGGAATGGGCACGGTTCGACCAAGATGCATCAAAGGCATCACGCGAGAATTAGAGTCATGGCATTTGGCTGCACTACATCCAGTTACCAATAAACCTTCTATCCTCCTTCGATACAGTCCCAAACTCCCCTCCGGCATAGAGCGAGTTTCTTTATCCAATTCAGCAATGGGTACCATGATCCGATCGTCAGTTTCGACGGGAACCGGTTGCTCGATTCCATTAGACAAAGCCATTGGTCGACGATTTAAAAGCACTGATTCGATTTCAACATCTTCTTCAAATCCCACTTGCTTGACCATTTCACCGATGGCATTCGAATTTTCGACAAACTCGCTTAACTTTAATTCACTCGATTGAGCGACCGCATCTTCAGACCAAACTGGCTCGCCGATTGCGTCATCCAACCTTGGCAAAGGACGGAAAACGAATTTCTCTGGCGGAACCGAATTGGCATTGTCGCTCAGGGTAATACCTTGCTCTTGCCGCGGCACCAAACTCGATCTGCTTTTAGCAGCAACCTCACTCCGATACCGTTGCGACCGTATTATTTCTTGCCTCCGCCTACTTTGCCGTTGTGCTAATGCAACGTTTAGCTGGCGGTCAAGGTATTCAAGCTCAACGGCTTTCAGTTTCGACTGCAACAACAAATCAATTTGATTTTGAGCCAGGTTAAATAACTGGTTCTTAAGACACCAATGGAACAGTTTTTTCTGGCCGACAAGATCACTCGCTCGAATTCGAGCAGCTTTCCCCCAATAAGCCTCTTCCAGTGAATCGCACACAAATTCTGTGCGCTCTACTGGAATCACTAAACGACTTCCTTGATCCGTTACGACAATGACCTGCTCTGGACCGCGGCTTATTTTCCCCCTGAGAATCTCACCGTTAGTGAGTACTAATAACTGCTCTCCCGTTGCGTCAGTTGACGTCTGGGCGCTTGCGGCAACCGTACTCCCTACGGCGGTCAGGGCAAATAAGATGGCTATCAGTAGAAATCGGTACATGCCGGACAGTAGAAAATCAGCGATGAACGGTCAACGTGAATGCGGTTATATCGACCCGTCGGTGATGATCACCAGCTAAAAGTGCTATCAGTCTGTTGCGTGACGCGATGCCCCTTCGATTCTGCGATAACCCGCACCTAGGAAATCCGGTTTATTCAAACCCCGTGCAGCGAACGTGGAAATTGATCCGCGTTTTATTTAGCGACCCATGATTGAACGACCAATGCCAGTAATCAGAAACCGCAGTACCGTGTTTTCAACGTAAGAAATGAAAGTTGGACTCGAGGATCACCAATATCGCAACTGCGAAACAATAATAGGAGAAATAGGAAAGCTTGCTAGACTTAACTAATTTGATCATCCATACGCACGCCACCAAACCGGTCAGAAACGCGCAAAGAAACCCTATCACCAATTGCCACTCTGAACCCGCAGCCAACAGCGGTTCTCCCTCTCTGACCGCGTCGACTAATTCTTTCGCTATTTTTCCAAAAATCAGCGGCACCACCATCAGAAAAGAGAACCTTGCCGCCTTTTCGCGATCGACACCCAGTAAAACAGAAGTCGATATCGTGGCTCCCGAGCGAGAAATACCAGGTAAGATCGCAACTGCTTGTGCGATTCCAATCAAAATCGCATCCCGGAGTCCAACAGATTTCTGTGTTTCTCTTGCACGATCAGCCAACATTAAGAGGCCCCCCGTAACCAGTAACATGAGACCTACGAGAAGGAGTTGGCTGCCAAATAAAGTCTCGATTTGTTCTTCAAGCAGAACACCAACCATGGCCGCAGGAATCATCGATAGAAAGATCTTAACGCAGAACTGCAATTCTTCATTGTCTCTCAAATTCCCGTGACGAAATTGGAGAACTCCTGTGAGCAGTTTCAAAACTTCCACTCGAAAAACCACGACTGTACTGACGGCTGTCGCAAAATGGAGAACCACCGTCATCAGCATACTGGCTTCCCCCACACTTTCATCGCCAAGTAAATATTTAGCGATTTCCAGGTGGCCGCTGCTACTGACCGGCAGAAACTCGGTAAGCCCTTGAACCACACCGAGGATAATAGCTTGGATCAAATCACCCATAAATTAATTACAACCAAGGCATCGGTTTACTGTTCCAGAAACAAAAACGTCATATTACCCAGCAATCTGGCAATACAAAACAGATGACTAGATTAAACTGGGGCAGGCCAAAGTAAGGAAAGAACCCAATAGAAACTATGCAAATCCAAGATAACACCTTCCGGTTAGGACTCATTTTCTTAAAATAGGGGTTTGTTGAGCTCAGCCTGCAAGTCGAAGTCTCGCACAAAAGGGGATGGACAACTTAAGTTTCCATTTCAGGTACGCGATATTTCAGCAACCCATTTAGTTTATCCACCAAGGCAAAGTCATGAATTCCCAATCGCCAAAAACTATGTTTGACAAAATTTGGGAGCAGCACGTCGTCCACCAAGAACCTGGCAAACAATCCATTATCTACATTGACCTGCATCTCGTTCACGAGGTAACCAGCCCACAAGCGTTCGAAGGACTCCGCCTCGCTGGTCGAACACTAAGGTGCCCCGAACGAACCGTTGCAACTCAAGATCACAATGTACCGACAACCGATCGCAGCTTGCCAATTGTTGACCCAATTTCAAAACAGCAGATCGAAACACTTCGAGCAAACTGCAACGAGTTTGGCGTCCGACTTTATGATCTCGACGATGTCAATCAGGGAATTGTCCATGTCATAGGTCCTGAACTCGGCTTAACTCAACCCGGAATGACAATTGTCTGTGGAGACTCCCACACCGCAACGCACGGTGCGTTTGGAGCACTTGCCTTTGGCATTGGCACCAGTGAAGTTGAACACGTAATGGCTACGCAGACCCTATTACAGTCTAAACCGAAGACCTTCGAGATCCGAATTGACGGACAACTTGCCCGTGGGGTTACCTCAAAGGATCTTATCCTCTATCTAATCGGGAAAATTTCAACATCCGGTGGAACGGGGTACGTGATTGAATACACCGGAGAAGCGATTCGAGCGCTTTCGATGGAAGAACGAATGACCATTTGCAACATGTCGATCGAGGCGGGGGCGCGAGCAGGCATGATCGCACCTGATGAGACCACGTTTGAATACCTTCGCGGCAAGGAATTTGCTCCCCGGGACTTCGAGCGAGCAATCGCAAAATGGCAAGAGCTACCAAGCGATGCAGGCGCCGCCTACGATCGGGTTGAAATTTTTGATGCCGCCGATATTGCCCCTCAAGTCACTTGGGGTACTAACCCGGGGCAAGTCATACCGGTTGACTCCAGAGTGCCGTCACCGGAAGACGTTTCCGACGCAGGAGAAAAAAAATCAATCCAAGCCGCTTTGGATTACATGGGACTTACCTCCGGCACTCCCATTGCTGAGGTTGCCGTAGACCGGGTCTTTATTGGCTCCTGTACCAATTCCCGAATCGAAGACTTAAGATCCGCCGCCGAAGTTGTCAGAAATAAAAAAATGGATCCCGGGGTGAGTGCAATGGTCGTCCCCGGCAGTGGCATCGTAAAGCGGCAAGCCGAAGCAGAGGGATTGGATCAAATTTTTCTCGACGCTGGATTTGAATGGCGAGAAGCGGGTTGCAGTATGTGCCTTGCAATGAACCCTGACAAACTTGAACCGGGACAGCGGTGTGCTTCAACTAGCAATCGTAATTTTGAAGGTAGGCAGGGCAGAGGAGGCCGTACACATCTAGTATCTCCAGAAATGGCAGCAGCAGCGGCGATCCGAGGGCACTTCGTCGACATTCGAGATTGGGACTACGATCCCAAAGAAGGCATTTCGCCTCAGTGACCCGCAGTTTAACAACCTGCTTCCTTGTTTTCAGCCTGCGTTGATTTGTGCAACATTTAGCGAATAGAGTTCATTATGAGAGCATTTACAAAACACACTGGTTTGGTTGCGACCATGGATCGGTCCAATGTAGATACGGATCAGATCATTCCAAAACAATTTCTTAAACGTATTGAACGAACTGGTTTTGGGCAGTTTCTTTTTTTTGACTGGCGCTTCGATGAACAAGGGAATCAACAACCGGACTTTGAGCTGAACCGACCTGAGTTTAAAAGTGCTTCCGTCTTAGTTGCCCGCAAAAATTTCGGTAATGGCTCGAGTAGAGAACACGCGGTTTGGGCTCTGGACGATTTTGGCTTTCGATGCGTTATCGCGGAATCGTTTGCTGACATTTTCTACAACAATTGCTCGAAGAACGGGGTCCTTCCCGTCTGCTTGCAAGCTGAAGAAGTCGACCTGATTCACAGCCTGGTTGCTGAAAATGAAGGATTTCAGTTAACTATCGACCTTGAGTCTCAAACGGTGAGCAATGGCAACGACTTTAATGCTTCATTCGAAATCGACGATTATCGCCGCGAATGCTTCCTCGAGGGCCTCGACCACATCGCCATTACGCTCCAGCACGTCGACAAAATTGAAGAATTCGAGAAAATACGAAAGTTGCAAGGATAATCATCTTTAGTTTCTATCGAACCAACTCCTTAAAACCGAAGCATCCCTGCCATACTTACCTTGGACGGAACCTTACTGCTCCATTTCACGAAGCGGACACTGGAAAACGCTTTATAACATTGTCACAATGTAGGCGTAGCATTTTGATCGAACAATTTTCCGATTCGATTGACAAACCATTTTGAGAAAACAATGAAAACTATTATCGGTTTAACGTGCATGTTGCTGGCGTGCCTTAGCGCAACATTCCCCAATGAGACCTTGGGCGAGGACAAAGTTGAAGTCAAGACCATCGTCGAACGATTAAACAATCCATGTGGAATTGCCATACAACCGGAAACTGGACACGTTTTTGTTTCGGACAGCGGGGCACTTCGTGTCATCCGGATTGTCGACGGTAAAGCCGAACCTGTCATTACGGGATTCCCCAAAGACAACTACGGCAAAGGCCCAGTTTATGATATCGGCCCGCTGGGATTAGTCTTCATCGATAAAAACACTCTCGCTGTTGGTGGAGGCGGCAAACTGGACGGCGAAGAAATGCTTCGGGTTTACAAAATCCCCGCCGCCGGCGCTGCCCCGATTGATGCGAGCCAAACGCACGGTGTCCCCAATACGCTACCCGCCGATGGCAAAGTTGTCGGCGAAGGGAATTTCTATGGACTAGCCAAGGGCAAGCAAGGAATTTATGTAACCTGCAACGGCGATGACGAAAAAGGCTGGATCTCGCTTGCGAAAATCAGCGATGGGAAAATCACTAATTTCGAAAGAAAAATCGCGACAAAAGAAGCAACCAAAGTTGATGCTCCCGTCGCAATTACGATTAGCCCGGAAGGTTTCCTTGCCGTTGGGCAAATGGGAGAAATCACACTCGCCGGCGACAGCCTTCTAACCTTTTATGATGAAAATGGTCAGAAGCTCGAAAATTTCAAAACCGATCTGTTCGACATCACCGGACTTGCTTACGGTCCTAAACGCGGACGATTGTTTGCCACGGATTTCCGATGGCTCGATACCGATCAAGGCGGACTCTACAAAATCATTGCCATCAAGGATAATTATGAGAAATGCAAGCCTCAAAAAATTATCAGCCTTAAGAAACCGACGGCACTCGCGTTTCACCCGAATGGCGATCTTTACATCACTCTCGCCGGCAACCCAGTCGAGGGGGACGGCAAACCGGATGGCAAACTCATTATGATTCCGGGGCTCGATGCCGAGCCCAAAAAGTAGACTTGGTTGGCTACCCCGCTCTAAGTACAAAACTAATCACAAAACAAAAAAGATAAAATTTTGGGCGCATCGCACTTAGTTCGAATTGGCTTAATGGGAGTTGTCAGCAACCTCGACTCTGCTGATTTCAATCAGTACCCTCGTGACACGCGAGTAATTTGCCGAACAGAGCGTGGGCTTGAGCAGGGCACAGTTATCTGTCCGATCGACGATGAGTTTGGAGACCGGACTGGGCAGGTCGATGAATTACCTGAAGGAGAGATTCTTCGCAAAGTCACCCCCGATGACGACATGATTCTGAAGCGGCTTGAAAAACATCGTGACAAAGCTTTCAAGGCATGCCAACAAATTATTGTTGAAAGAGAACTGCCAGGAATTCTCGTCGATGTTGAACACCTCTTTGATGGCGAATCCGTATTTTTCTATTTCCTTGGCGACGTAGACAGTCGCCTCGAATCCATTACTGAAGAGTTAGCTGCAACGTACGAACGAAGAGTTCGATTTAAAAAATTTGCAGAAACACTCGCAAACGGCTGTGGTCCCGATTGCGGAACAGGTGAAAGCAAGTGCTCCACAGGTGGATGCCAATCGTGTGCTCTGTCCGGCGGCTGCGGCTCGAAAGCCAAGTAATCCAAACAGCCTTGCTCCGCAAAGTAAACCTACACCTAGCCACGCGGCTGCGAATGGAAACCACGGTCGGCTCAACCTCTTTCACTCAAACCCACACGCCGCGCGAATTACTTTCTCAGTAAAAAACAACCAAAAATCCTAATTTGCCGGTAAATATTTTCGTCAGCCGAGCGAATAGCAAATCGAAATGGAAAAGAAAAAAAATGGATATGTATCGCCCCCCCCAACCAACGTCAACGCACAGCTGATTGGCGGGTTTCGATTTTGGTCAATCCGAAGACTATTGGCAGTAACGGCCGCTTCGATTGCAATCATCTTGGTCAACTCAAATGCATGCCTCGCAGGTCAGCAACTCGAGCAAGTCGGTCAACCGGAATCTTCAGTCGTCGTTAAAACCGAACAACCTGCCAATCAATCCTTGAATCCAGAATTCGATCTTTCAAGTTATTCATTGCTGATTGCCGCTGCCGTATTACTACCGGCAAGTATCTTACTGACTTACAGTTTGGTATTGCACGGAAAAACTGGAACGGGTTGGAAAACAATTTGCAGTACTTCTGTTGTGGCAACGTTTTTGGCTCGAGTCGCGCTTTCTATCTTCTATGAAATCACCAGCGAGAACAGCATTCAAGACTGGGATAGCTAAGCCCTATCTTCATTCTGACTGGAATTCTGTTCTGAATTAAACCAGCCTCTCATTCCTTCCCACACGCGCCCGACCAGTTTACCTGAAAATATATCTTCCGTAACGGTCGGTCGATTCGACGAAAAGTTGTACCAAACAGCATCAACGTAGGGGCGACAAGAATCGGAAAGCATGACATAGATTCCTCGCTCCATGATTTCGTTCAATCCCTCGCGATAATGATCAATTAAATGATCTTCTAGAACTCCCCCCGTCACTCGAATGGTCGTCAGGGCGCCTTTACTTACGGTAGAAACATGCCCTAACGCGTAAAGCGTCATTGCGCTCGACACCTCGAATAAATTTACTTCTTCCCGTGCCGCCATCGACTGCATGTCTTCCCACATTTTTGCGATTTCAGACTGCGGAATCAGCAACGCTGGATCGATTTTCGAAATATTTTCAGTCGTTTTATCGATCGTCTCGCGCAGACCATCCACACTCAAGGGAGGTGTATCTAAAACATCTACCGATTCCCCTGTAGCAACACTCACCGCATCGAGGAGTTCCGCGGTGCTCCCGATGACCGAGTCTTTCGAAATGATGCCTTCTCGCTTCAATTCGTTAGTCAACTGATTCAGGTAGACCTTCGAGCCGTAGGCAACATCGCTCACAATTGCGAGCACCGTCAATGGCGAGACATGCAAGGTGGCCATTCCTGCAAAATCCACAAAAGTACTCACCGTTTTTTTAGCAACATAATTCTCAACAAGTGGATCATCTTCAGCGTTCGCTTCTTTTTTGACACCTCCAATGTCTTTGGCCAGCAAATCCAGCATCTGCTGGACGAATGCGTCATAGGTTTTGGAATCCTTAAACGCCTGCGGAACAAGCAGGGAAGCTGATTCATGAATGGCTCCGCCCAACATTGCTGCTGTACTACGAATAGCTCTTTCAGGCAACGATGCGCCAAACATCAAATAACGATATACTTGATCGAACGCCGGCTCCCCTTCCGGTCGCGCGACCTGTGTATTGATCTCTTGCTCGATTGGGCTGGAACCATCCGCCTCTTGGCCGCCGGATTCTCTGTTTAAAGTCATCGAATAATATACTCAGTCTCAAGATCTATTTTTTATAGCCAAGCTAAATTACAAAAATTGTAAGCGAGAACCAATTGCGGTTCGCCGCAGCAATAATATGATTAACTAACTCAGTGAACAACTATTTTCTCAAAATCACTTCGGCATGAACTCAATTAAACGTGAACTTCGCTCACCCCGCGAAATAAAGAACATGAGAACCGCGGGACTTGTTGTCTGGCTGGCTCACCAAAAAGCTGCTCAAATTTTGCAGCCTGGTGTCACCACTGCAACCATCAACGAAGTCTATCGCAACGTGTTTTTGGAGTTCAATGCAGAACCGTTGTTCTTGGGGTATGGTGCTCGCCCAGGAATTGAAGCATTTCCGGCAGAATCATGTATCTCCGTAAACGAAGAGGTCGTGCATGGAATCCCGGGGGACCGGGTTATCGTCGAAGGTGATATTGTTTCTGTTGACACGGGTTGTCGAATCGCTGGTTGGTGCGGTGATGCTGCCGTCACTCACGCCATCGGTAACATTTCAGAAGAATCAAAACGTCTCTTGGACATCACGAATGGCGTTTTGAATCTCGCGATTGAGTTGATGGGACAAAAATCACTGTGGAGTGAAATTTGCAAACCAATGGAACAATATGTTCAGGAAGCTGGATTTTTCGTCGTGGAGGACATGGTAGGGCACGGCATAGGCAAAGAACTCCACGAGTCCCCGCAAGTCCCCAATTATTACAACGAATCAATAATGCAGGCAGAAGATTTCGAGCTAAAACCGGGAGCCGTGATTGCCGTTGAACCGATGGTCAACATTGGCACTCAAGAACTTAAAACCCTCTCAGATGGCTGGACAGTTGTTACTAAGAATCGAAAGAATAGCGCGCACTTCGAACATACCATCGCGATCACCAAAACAGGTCCTATCCGTTTAACGGGACCGCCAAATGACAAAGAACTCGCCAACCTGCCGGCCTGGGTTCAGGACCAATCGAAATGGGTCACTTGGTAGCAATCCACCACAAACGCTCGGGAAACCCCAGTCTATTTGATGCCAGCGTCGCTCGCCTTATTTTTGTTCTTTTCCAAGGGCGTTTCACCCACACTCTCGGCTTGGAAATAGGGCTCACTTTTTTCGTACAACATCAACCGTGCCTGAAACGGTTGGGCTTCAGTGTCCTCCTCTGCACCAACCAAACCAATCACTTTTTGCTGAGTTGCTTTTGCCGCATCAAAATCACCTTTTGCCGCCTCGCAAGCCGCCAAAGTATCAAGATTAATTGCAGTATCCCCTGCTAGGGCAACTGCTTTCCTTGCCATCGTTAAAGCACCGTCAAAATCTCTTATTCCCGCTTGAGGACAGGTGGCAAGAACCCAGGCTAGTCGCTGACAGGCAACGGCTGACTCAGCTATCTGATTCGCTGCCCGATAGTCATCAGCACTCTCTTGCCAACGCCCCATTTCCTGATACAAATCGCCACGATTCACCAACGCTTCAGCACTTTTCGGCTGCAACTTAATTACAGATTCAAAATCGGCAAGAGCCATGGGGAATTTACCTAAAGAAAGCAAAGCCAACCCACGCCCTGTGATCGCCTGAGCATCACCTGAATTCAGGCGGATCGCAACATTATAGTCTTCGACGGCGTAATCAAATTTTCCGGTCTGATACAATACTTCAGCACGGTTAAACCATCCGTTCGCGACATCGGGCTTAAGCTTGATAACACTGGTAAAGTCTGCGAGCGCTTTTTCATAATCTTCGTTGGCAACGCAGGCAATTCCTCGCGACATCCATGAACGATATCGTTCAGGTGCAGCGACGATGGCAGCATCAAAGTCCTTCATGGCATTTTTCATCGCTGATTGATACTGCTGATTTCCAATTCGCTTCAACTGAGTCGCCATTTCGTAATGCCGCTCACCTCTTCGATTCAAGCCCCAACCGGTAAGAGAAACAACGTATTTCCTATTCTCAGCGGATAATTCAGCTTCTAACACACTCTCACACTGAGCCAAAAAAGCGGTTAGGTCTTTGGTGGTTTTAACCGTTTTCGTCGCATCGTAAATTGACCGCACTAACTTGTTTTGATCGACTGAATCTACATTGCTATCCTCTTGTGCCCTAACGGAGCCCAGCGAAGAATACGCGACGGCCAAGGTACAGAATACCGAGAAAAACACTCGTAAATTTCTACTTGCACTGTGCTGCTGAATCGACATCATGCTCCCTCCGTGGAATGTGTGATAAATATATTTTGGCGGGTCGAAAAATTTGCCCAACTCGATAACCAAACTTTCGGCTCTAACATCCAATACTACGCTTGCGGCTCCGTCATCCTCATCGCGTCGAGCGCTTCCTCAAGCGTATCCAAAGGAAGAATCTCTTGCTCAATACAAAGCTCTCGAATTGTCTTACCCGTTTTAAAGGCTTCTTTCGCGAGCTTCGCAGCGCGTTCGTATCCAATATGAGGATTGAGGCTCGTGCACATCGACAGACTCTTTTCCACGAACGACTCGCACGCCTCAATATTGGCTTCCATATCCGCAGCACAAAAATCAACAAACGCGTTAATGCCCTGCGACAATAAATGAATACTTTCCAAAGTCGTTTGACACATGACCGGCATCATAATATTCAACTGAAACTGGCCACCGCCTGCACCACTGATTGTTATTGTTTGATCATTCCCAATGACACGCGCCGCAACCTGCATCATGCTTTCACACAACACTGGATTTACTTTACCCGGCATAATTGAACTTCCTGGCTGTCGTGTTGGCAACGCTAATTCGTAAAAACCGCAACGCGGCCCCGACCCTAGCCAGCGAATATTATTTGTCACATTAAACAATGTCGAAGCAATTGTTTTTAGATGGCCATGACAATCCACCAGTCCATCCCGCTGCGCGTTCGCTTCAAAATGGTTTACCGCCTCAACAAATGCGATCCCTGTCGTTGATGCCAGTTCAGCCGCAACTCGACTTCCAAATTCTGGATGCGTATTAATTCCTGAACCAACGGCAGTTCCCCCGACTGGCAGCTCAACAACAGCCTCAACGGCCTGGCGTGCGCGGCCGATCGACAACTCAATCTGCCGTGCCATACCACCAATCTCTTGGCCTAAACGAAGCGGAGTCGCATCCATTAAATGTGTGCGGCCAATTTTGATAACCTGATCCCACTGAACCGCCTTCTCTTCAAGCGTGTTTTTAAAATACTCCAATGCCGGAATAAGGGATTCTGTAATTTCCATCGCGACCGCTACATGAATCGCGGTTGGAAACGTATCGTTTGTACTCTGCCCCATGTTAACATGATCATTGGGGTGAATCGGCTTTTCAGCCGCGAACCGATCTCCACCGGCAATCTCAATCGCACGATTCGATATCACCTCGTTAACATTCATATTGCTGGACGTCCCCGATCCCGTTTGAAAAACGTCGATTGGAAACTGATCATCCAATTTACCGGAAACCACGTCCTGGCATGCAGCTAACATTGCGGAAACCTGATCATCGCTAAGCGGATTTTTCCCCGTCCCCGTCAATTTATTCAGGTCTCGGTTTGCAATGCCACAAGCAGACTTAACCCGCCCCATCGCATGGATCATGGCCGGTGGCAGACGCCAGCCGGAAACCGGGAAATTTTCTACTGCTCGCTGGGTCTGAGCTCCATAATACGCTTGAGCTGGAACCATAATGGTTCCCATTGAATCTTGCTCAGCCCGTAAATCGTCCGCCATGATGTGGTCTTTCTCGATGTCGCATTAATATTTTTAAAACTTCGCGGTAATGAAGGGGTTGTGATTTCGAAAAATCACGCGGGACCTTAAACTGTTTAGTCGGCTAGTTGTGCACATGCACAGTCTACAATGACTTAACCACGAATTATTCTCGGGTTCCACTATCATATCGATTTCACAAACTCGTTGAACCTCGGTTTTGATTTTCTCCCTTCGTTTGTAGTTATAAGTGTCAAATTTACCAATTCTGTTTAGACCCCAACGCTATCACTCCCACTCAAGGCCAAACACATGGACTTTCAGGCAATCCGCAAAGAATACGAAAACCATGGCATTCTTGAAACAGAACTGACTCCGACCCCGATGCCTCTGTTTAGACAATGGTACAAACTGGCCGTCGAGAAATGCCCCGGCCCGTGGTTTGAGCCCAATGCGATGGCTCTCGCAACATCGGATCTTAAAGGAAACGTAACCAACCGCATCGTTCTTCTTAAGCAGGTTGAGGACGACACGATCAGTTTTTTCACAAATTACGAATCTGCCAAAGGACATCAATTAAGCGAGAATCCCCAGGCTGCTGTTGTTTTCAATTGGCCCTATCTCGGGCGGCAAATCCGAATCCGGGGAAGCGTTGAACGAACCAGCCGGTCAATCTCTGAAACCTACTTCCATTCTCGGCCACGTGGTTCTCAAATCGGTGCTTCCGCCTCACTGCAATCGTCGGTCGTCTCCTCTCGACAAGAACTCGACTCACGGAAAATTACCGTTCAGGAGAAACACGGCGATCAGGAAATTCCGTTACCCGACAACTGGGGTGGCTACAACATCACCCCTGCAGAAATTGAGTTTTGGCAGGGAAGGCTCGACAGAATGCACGATCGGATTCTCTACAAAAACGACAATGGATGGTCTTCGGTGCGACTATCCCCTTAAAAGAAAGAACAACAATCGACTGGCCCCTACCCCGTTTCAAGGTCCCAGACACTCGATTATTAAAACAGAACAGAGATTGACCAGCTTTAATGCCCCCGGCTTTCGCTCTCAATTTTTGCCAACCTTTGTTCTCGCGGCCCCATCAAAACAATTTGGCGATCCTTCAAAAAATAGCCCGTGGATGCGATCACCGCATATCCTGATGGCAATCGTCGCTCAAGCTCCTCCCGATAATCTTCGGTGGTTAAAATTGCTCCTTCCGGATACGTTAAAAGAAACTGCGCTAACGACGGCCTCGCCTTCGGTTTCCAAAAACCACTTCGCTCTAACCAAGAGCTGTCGTTGGAAGCCAAGCTCCCCGAGGATTCCTGCGACAGTTCATAGATTGGCCGGCCCGCATAGAACACCCAACTCGATTCGAGCCCACCAAAAGAAGCGACCGGAACATCACTCTCGATCGCGTCCAACACAACTCGACTGGTCTGCTCCTTACCAACGGATACTGTTCCAAAACCAAACAGGCCGACGCAGAAAAACAATGCCATCACCGAAAAGACAGGAGCGATCCATTGGTAGCGATTCTTGGCCAATGCATAAATCAAACCTAATCCACCAAGGATTGGAATCGCCCCGAGTGCTGCTAACCAAGCCTGACTCGGCAAGTACTTCGCCGTCGCCCACCCCCCCCCAATGGTGATTAGCAATCCCGCCAGCAACAAACCTCCCAATGCCGCAGCGAACCATTTTTGATCGAACTTCGATCGACCTTGCGCAAACTGACATAAATAAGTTGCTGTCAATACGGCCAATGCCGGATAACACGGAGTCACATAACTCGGAAGCTTTGTTTGTGCAATCGTGAAGGCTGTTACTTGAACACCAACCCAGCACAACATCAAACAAGCCGACACCCTAGCCCCTGAGATACTAACCGTCGAATTATTCGTCGCTGTTGAGCCACTCTTCACCAGCCCCACCGCGACTGGCCCCCAAAATACGGACCAGGGAAAAAATCCGACCAGAATTGCAACAGGATAAAACCAAATGCCACCTGAGTGATTCTCCAGAGACTCGGTTGCGCGACCGAAATGCTCCCCGAGAAAAAACAAACGGGTAAAATCCCCGCCCGTTCGCCGATCGACCATGATGTACCACGGCAACGCAACAACCAAAATAAGAAGCGATCCGGTGATTGGCCGCATTGCCCACAAAGTTCTCAGAAAATGTGACGGATGAAATGTCCTAAAGCAGTTTACGAAGAATCTCAACACGGGTCCTCGCCGACCTTTGGAGGCATTATCTTCTAGACAAGGCAAAGTCTGTATTAACATGAATAAGCCAAGCATGGCCATTGGCAATAAAAACCCCACGGGTCCCTTCGCCAACACTCCCAGCCCGAGCATCAAATACATTCCGGCAACATAATACGAATTACTCGGAAACCAGCCACCCTCTTGAACCAACCGAAGCTCTCCGTCCTTTCTCGCGAAAGTCCCAATGACGTATACCATTAACGCCATTGTGCCACAAAAAATCAAAACTGAATCGGGCGTTGCGGCGCGGGCGGCGACACCAAACATGAGACTGGTCGACAATGCGATCGCCGCGTAGAACGCAATCCTGGATCCCAGCAATCTTCGCGCGAGTGTATATGTGGCAAGCGTGGTTCCGGTTGCCAACGCTGCAGACCAAAATCTCGCCGAAAATTCGTTTACCCCCAAAACAGAATAGGCCGACATAATCAACCAATACAACAAGACTGGCTTTTGATGCCGAAGCTCATCGTTAAATATAGGCACAACCCACTGCCCTTGAGCCAACATCTCCGCGGCGCACCCTGCATTCCTGGGTTCATCCCGATCCCATAACTGCGTCTCACCAAGGTTGAAAAAAAAGACAACCGTAGAAACGCTCAGCAAAATGATGACGTGCCAAAAAGTTTCACGCATGGATGAAAACCTGGGTAACCGAAATAGACCACTTAAGTGACCTAGGCAGTTTAAATTGAAGACAAAAACCCGACAACGGCAAGTTGAGTGCTATCGGTTGATAGAACCAACCATGCAACGCGTGATTAACACTGCCCCGAACAGCTCCGATGCCCCCAGCAATCTAGCGTCGCAAAAATTCCTCTAAGTCATTAAAGAAATTGGGGTAGGTTTTCGAAACACAATCATGATCCAAAATCTTAACCCCCGACTGCTTCAACCCGACCAACGCTAAACTCATCGCCATGCGATGATCATCGTAAGTCTCAATCTCCGCAGGTCGTGTTACCCCCGGATGAATCGCTAGACCATCCTCGCGTTCGTCGACCGTCGCCCCAAGCTTCCGCAACTCAATCGCTAAATTTCCTATTCGATCTGTCTCCTTCACTCGATTGTGGGCGATATTTCTGACGTTTGTCGTTCCTTCAACAAACAGGGCAACCGCTGCCAGGGTCTGCACTGTGTCACTAACATTCGACATATCAATGTCAATTCCATGTTTCGCGGGTCCGCCAACAGTTACCTGCCCCTGGCCCCACTCCACTTCGCACCCCATTTGCTCAAGACAGTTTACAAAATCGACATCCCCCTGAAGCGATTCCTTATCCAAACCAAGAACTGTAGCCGAACCTCCGCAAATTGCGGCAACCGCCCAAAAATAACTGGCCGACGAAGCATCAGGCTCGATTATGTAGTCAGTCGCTTGATACGTTTGCCCACCTCCAATTTCAAACCGTCTAAATTGCGGGTCAACTTCAACCACAACTCCGAAAGACTCCATCACTCGCTTGGTCATTTCAACATAGGGCCGAGAAATCAGCGTTCCTTCGATCTCGATAACCGTGTCCTGAGAAGCCAATGGAGCAGCCATCATCAGTCCACTCAAATACTGACTCGACACATCCCCTTTGATTTTAACCGCCCCTCCCCGAGAACGCTGAGTTGAAATCCGAACCGGCGGACACCCACCCGGTGATCCAGCCTCAACATTCAGGTGAAGCATTTGAAGTGCGTCCACCAATGGCCCTATCGGCCGCTCGCGCATTCGCGGAATCCCGTCAAGAACATAATCGCCACCGGCAACAGCCAACAAAGCCGTTAAGAAACGAATGGTAGTACCACTATTCCCAATAAATAAGTCTGCCTCTTGAGTCGGCACCACGCCTCCCGCTCCTTCAATGACCGCGCACGACGACGACACATCATGAGAGACCAAAACTCCTACACGATTGAGCGACTCAATCATAACCCGAGTATCATCACTATCGAGAACTCCATTGAGAACAGATCGCCCCGACGCCATAGCCGCAATGGGAAGCGCGCGATTAGTGAGACTCTTGGAGCCGGGAGGCCGAATGGCCGACACAATCGGGCCTGAAACTGGCTTGATTTCTTTATAGCTATTCATAGACCCCAGTTTATTGTCTTTCCAATAAATCCATTACCCCAACTCACACAAAACCTGCATCCGAAAAATGCGCTTCTGTGGAAATGAAAAAACACGCCCCCAAAAAGCAACAACTAGTAGGCAAAACAATTAGCCAGACATTCTCACCATTCCCCCATAAGCTCACTTCGCCAGCGACAGCGTGTGCAATCCTATACCAAAACTAAGGGGCCGTAATTAGAAACTGGCCTACACGTCAGAATTGAAGGCGGCTTTTCACAATCCTGGGTGAAAACGAGCATTTGGTTTGCCACCTAGGATGCCGAAAACTATACTTCGTGCTAAACAATCTCGGAAACCACACGAGATATTCATTGATACCGCGATACAAAACATGGAGCCCCCGATGAACACTGGATTTAATCGTCGCCAATTTCTGGCAGCCACTGGAACCGCCGCCGCAATTGGAGCCACAGGAAATCTAGCCCAGGCCAACTCAATTAACAACACTCCCACCAAAAACACTCCCGCCAAAGACAAATTATTCGAAATTTCACTGGCCCAATGGTCACTCCACCGAACACTTCGAAGTGGTAAACTGGATAACCTTGATTTTGCGAAAACCGCCAAAGAAGAATTTGGAATTTCAGGAGTCGAATACGTCAACCAGTTCTTTAAGGACAAAGCTGGAGACGAAAAATATCTAGGGCAGATGAAGAAACGCGCCTCAGATCACGGGGTCAAATCAGTTCTCATCATGATTGATGGAGAAGGAGCACTCGGTGACGCCAATGAAGCAGGCCGAACGAAAGCGATTGAAAATCACCACCAATGGGTCTCCGCTGCAAAGTTTCTCGGCTGCCACTCGATTCGCGTCAACGCACAATCCCGAGGCTCTTACCAAGAGCAAGTCTCACTCGCTGCGGACGGACTCTCAAGACTATCCGAGTACGCCGCGAAAATGGGAATCAACGTTATTGTTGAAAACCACGGGGGACTCTCCTCCAACGGCCAATGGCTTGCCCAAGTTATCAGGAAGGTCAATATGGACAACTGCGGAACCCTCCCCGATTTCGGCAACTTCCGCATCGGCAAAAACAAGAAAACAGGAAAGCAAAACTGGTATGACCGTTATATGGGAATGGCTGCTTTACTGCCCTTCGCAAAAGCAGTCAGCGCCAAGAGCCATGATTTTGACGACCAAGGAAATGAAACGTCTACGGACTACCTGAAAGTGATGCAGATGGTCATGGACTCAGGCTACCACAGCTGGGTCGGCATCGAATATGAAGGTGGCAAACTTAGCGAAGCCGATGGAATTAAGGCTACTAAGAAATTGCTTGAGTCCTGCCGACAACAACTCAGTGACGCTTAAACCAGGCTGCTGTTAAAGGTGCCCCAGAAACAAACGACCTAAACTACCAGCACCTTCCAAAACTAACCCATCCCTAGTCCAGCGACTATTTCGCTGGACTTTTTTCATGTTTCAACATCCATTTTCAAAAAAAAGCTAAAGAGGACACCTTGGATATGCAACTAAGCCGACTGCATACTTTTTAGGCAACCTGAGACTGCACAACAAACAGGCACGCCTGCTTGGTTTATTTGCAAAAACGCCATTTCGCCGTAAGTGCAAGCAGTTTAATGACATTAGTTCGACTGCTTGCCATCGGGTGATTATGGGGCTGAAGAGAAGCTCAGTCGGAGCCAAACGGGCTTCGGCGGGCAAACGTTATTCAGAACCCCCAGATATCGCACAGCGAAAGGAGTCCATTATGAACGACCTCATGATGCAAAAAGAAGGTTTCACAGCACGTTGTCAAAAAGTATTACAAGTCGCCAAGCCGCTTTTCCACGAGAAGCCGGATTGGGTAACTTTCTTCCGAGAAACTCTGGGAGTCAAAGGAGCCGCTAGGGCCGTTTTTCCATCCCAAGAGGAATACGTCTTATTCGAGCAGTCCGCTGAGTTCGCCGAAATCCAGAAGATGGTTGCCAGCCTAAGAACCAGAAAAGCAGGTGGCAGCAAGAACGAAGCGACCCGAGTAATCACAGTTCGTCTCCCCGAGAGCCTCCACGAAGCCCTGAAGGCCGAAGCGAGCGACCACAACACGAGCATGAACAAGCTCTGCATTTCAAAACTGCTACAAGTGCTCGTTGAAAATGAGAAGGCAGCGAAGACCCCACCGGTCCCGCGCCCGTCAGCAATTCCATCCAATCCAGTACCCAAGCCAACCCCTTCACCGCTGGCAAACCAACCAACCCCCTCGACCCCAAGTCCCAATTTCCGATCTACCTACACACCGCCCTCCAAACCTGGGCAGCCCTTTCGATTTGGCCAGTAATTGATTTACTGGCAGACAGCAATTCAAAAATCCGTATCTCGAGCATGAAAATCGAGTGCGAGAAACCACTCAGAGCTTCCGAACGGTCGCGGATTCGGCCAAGCCCGCTGGAATCCCTGGACAATACCCCACCTGAATAACAAACCTTCACAGGCGTCACGCCGTTGCTCCACGCGACGGCTTGACGCTTTTTTTACCCCACCTGCTGCCAAATTTGAACTAAGCTAATCCTCCATCGTTCGCAATTCGAGCACCTCTCCTCAATTTAAGAAACTGCCAATCGGTTTGAACAACTGGAATGTAATCATCATCGGAGCTGGCGCAGCAGGCCTGATGGCTGCTGCGAGCGCTGCTGCGCGAGGTCAGCGCGTGCTTCTTCTAGAAAAAAACAAAAAGCTCGGCGTCAAAATACTCATGTCAGGCGGCACTCGCTGCAACATCACGCACAACTGTGACGTCCAAACCATCGTTGCTGCCTTTGGTCGCCAAGGAAAATTCCTCCACTCAGCGCTTTCGGCACTCCCCCCTAAAGAAGTCATTCAAAAAATTGAGAGCCAAGGCGTTAAAACCAAAGTCGAATCAACCGGAAAGATCTTTCCGGTTAGCAACAAAGCAATCGATGTCCGAGATGCTCTCGTCAACCTTGCTCTGAGCGCTGGAGCCGAAATCAAACCAGAACAGACAGTTCTGAAAATTCGAAAACTCGACAACCAGTTTGAAATTGAAACACAAACGGACAACTTCGAATGCGATTCATTGATCATTACAACAGGAGGGAAATCTTACCCAGGATGCGGAACAACTGGCGATGGCTATCAGTGGGGCGTGCAATTCGGACACTCGATTATTGACACCGTCCCCGCTCTTGTTCCTATCCTTAACGACTGCAAGTGGGCAAATGCCCTGAAAGGAATCACCATCGAGCAAACCTCTGTGGATATCTGGCAACCCGAACAAAATTCCCACGACAACGAAGCACTCACCAAGTCAGAAAGAAAAGCTCGCAAGTCACGATCACTCGTCAAACGCAACGGTTCATTCCTTTTCACTCATTGGGGATTTTCCGGTCCCGCCATTCTCGATGTCAGCCGCGCTGTAACCAGACACCCCAACCGTCGTTCACTTGAGTTGATCTGTGACTTCTACCCCCAACTCTCAGTCGGCCAACTAGAAGACTCTCTTCGAAACAAAAAAATGAGAAACGGCAAAAAACAAACCGGCAATCTTCTGAACGAGCTATTTCCCAAACGCCTCGCCGAATCACTTATCTTATCTGCGAACATTGAACTGGAGTCGCGAAACGCAGAACTGTCGAAACTTCAATTCGGGGCATTAATCAACCAAGTCAAACGATGCCGATTTTCAATCAATGGTACACTTGGATTTGAAAAAGCAGAGGTCACCGCAGGTGGGATAAATTTAAAAGAAATCGACAGCAAAACGATGCAATCCAAAACAACCGAAGGACTTTTCTTTGCAGGGGAGGTTCTTGACCTCGACGGACCGATCGGTGGATTTAATTTTCAATCTGCATTCAGCACCGGTTGGCTGGCAGGGCTCTCCGCAACACAGCGAACCGGATGAGAAAACCACACACGCCAACAACCAATCGAGCCGAATACTAAAGAATATATCGACTCAGATCTTCATCCTCGGCCACCTTACCCAAACGCTCCTGGACATAAGCCGCATTGATAGAGACCTTTCCAATTTTCTGGCCAGGCGCCTCAAAACTAAGCTCTTCGAGTAACCGCTCAAGAATGGTGTACAGCCGTCTCGCTCCAATGTTCATTGTCGACTGATTGACCTGAAAGGCGATTGTCGCCAGCTCTTCGATACCGTCTTCCGTAAAATCGAGCTCCACCGATTCGGTCTTCAACAAAGCTTGGTACTGGCGCGTCAACGAGCTTTTCGGCTCGGTCAAAATCCTAACAAAATCATCTTTGGTGAGATCATTCAATTCTACGCGAATGGGAAACCGGCCTTGTAGTTCCGGCATGAGCTCGCTTGGCTGATTACGATGAAACGCGCCTGCCGCAATAAACAGAATATGATCTGTATTGATATAGCCGTGCTTTGTCTGAACCGAAGTTCCTTCCACGATTGGCAGCAAATCACGCTGTACGCCTTGGCGAGAAACATCAGCTGACTTCCCTTCCGCAGCAATTACCTTGTCAATCTCATCGAGAAAAATGATCCCCGCATTTTCAGCCAGTTCAATCGCATTTTCATTGATTTTATCTGAATCAAGCAAGGCATCACACTCTTGCTCAAAAATGACTTTGCGTGCTGCCGTGACGGTCATTTCTTTTTTGGATCGGCTGGTCGGCATAATTTTTTCGAGCATTCCCTGAAAATCCATATCCATCTGCTCGACCCCCATCCCGCCCATCATCACCGGCGAGGCTTTTTGCTCGATCGTAATTTCTACCGTCCGATCCTCTAATTCTCCATTGACCAGCATCTTTTTCATTTTCGACTTAGTTCGCTCAAACGAACCATCTTCCTCAGAGGCTGATTCCGATCCATCGGCTGACGTCGAAAACTCGTACTTCACGGGAGCCGGACACAGCAAGTCAATTAGCCGTTTATTCGTCCTTTCCTCCGCCGCTTGCTTCACGTTTTCACGCTGAGAAGCCCGCACCAAGGCGATCGAATTGTCAACCAACTCACGAACCATACTCTCAACATCGCGTCCGTAATACCCAACTTCGGTATACTTGGTTGCTTCAACCTTAATGAATGGAGCTCCGGTCAGCTTAGCCAACCGGCGGGCAATCTCAGTTTTTCCTACACCGGTAGAACCAATCATCAGGATATTTTTGGGCGATACTTCGTGACGCATTTCGTCCGACAATTGCTGTCGACGCCAACGATTTCGAATAGCAAGAGAAACAGCACGCTTCGCCTCAGCCTGACCAACAATATGACGGTCAAGTGCAGAGACAATTTCTTTAGGAGTCATCGGATTCATAATAAAAATAACCTAAGCGGTCACTTGATTTCAATTCTGTAGTAAGTAGAGAAGTCTTTTCACCATTAAAACGCTTCTCGCAAACGCGGGCGAGCAAAAATATTCCAAGCAAACAACCACCCAGCCACACAACTAGGCTGGGCAATTAATTTCTTCGACAACGATATTAGTGTTGGTGTAAATGTCAATTCCGCCCGCGATCGTCAATGCTTCCCGAACAATCTCAGTAGCGTTTAAGTCACTGTGAGCTTTAAGAGCTCTTGCAGCAGCGATCGCGTAATTGCCCCCGGAACCAATTCCAACTATCCCATCAGTCGGCTGAATCACATCGCCAGTTCCACTGATCAACAACGTGTGCTTGCCATCGGTAACGGTTAAAAGAGCCTCCAGCTGCCGCAACATTTTATCCATACGCCACTGCTTGGCTAATTCCGTAGCGGCGCGAACAATGTTGTTGGGGGAATCTTTTAACTGCGCTTCAAACCTCTCCATTAATGCAAACGCGTCAGCACTGCTGCCAGCAAAACCGCACAGCACTCGCCCGTCCAAAAGCTTGCGAATCTTCATGGCATCCGCTTTCATCACGGCGGTCCCAAGGGTGACTTGACCGTCCCCCCCCATCGCGACGGTCTCACCATGATGCACCGTCAAAATTGTAGTCGCGTGTATTTTCATTGCATCGGTCATTGATCGTCTCTTTTCTCAAAACGGCTTAGCCGCTTAACAGTCTACTCCATTCAAAAATATCCTCCAGCATAGTGGAACGAAAAACTCTTATGGAAACACGCTCCAATAGAATTCAGGCCAACTATCTAGCTGACTTTCTTTAGCTGCCACTTGCCTCAACGCGTTCCAACTTCCCATAATCTAGATTGGATCAATTCAACACCTCCCTGCAACCTAAGCCGAACAATGAATGCACTCGATGATGCCAGTTTTTCTTCGTTTCGTAGCCCCCTGCTGATGAATGTCGATGACACGGCAGTTCTGGTCATTGATGCGCAAGTAAAACTGATGCCTTTGATTTCGAAACATGATGAAATTCAGACCAACATCATTAAACTTCTTCGAGGAGCTAAAGCACTTGGCGTCACCACCGCGGCGACAGAGCAATACCCACAAGGCTTGGGAGCCACGGTGGCGCAAATACGAAATGAACTGGAATCCAGCGAATTCCTTCCCATCCCCGAAAAAACAATGTTCAGCTGCCGCCAGTGCGAGGGATTACTTAAAAAATTATCAAAATCCGGAATTCAGAATATCCTGCTCTGCGGGATCGAAACGCATATTTGCATTGCGCAATCAGCTATTGATTTAATGTCACTTGGATTTCGGACTTTTATCTGCGCCGATGCAGTCGGTTCCCGAAACACTTTCGACCACCAACTGGGAATGAAGCGAATGGCGGACAGCGGTGCTGTCATCACAACCACAGAAGCAGCGATCTTCGAAATGTGCATGGATTCAAAAAACGAGGCGTTTAAAACGATCTCAAAACTAGTTCAGTCTTAACGCTTAAATAAAATCGCCCCGCTAAGACTAGCCCATCAGGAACCATGACGAAAGCGACTTACTTTGCTTCTGGTTTTTGCTTCGACTGAGTTTGATCCATTTTCTTTATTATGCCGAACAGGTGTCCGCCGACGCCCCCGCCCTGCCCGAGATGTGCCCAGGTACCTGCATACTGCCCTTGCCGAATTAACACTCGCGCATCAAATGTCCCAAAACCTGGAAAAGTAACGCGGTCGACAGTAATCACCGGAGTGCCACCAGCAAATTTTATCTCAATCGGAGGAAGAGGCAGCGTGGCGTCTTTCCCCCCATACTTAATTCGAGCGATTAGATTCCAATAATCCCCTTTAGCCCCCTTCTCCGCTTTAATAATCTCGTAGGTTTCCGTCTGATTCCCCTCCACACCTGTCATTGAAAACTGCCCCTCCCAGCGAGTTCCCGTCAGGTATTTCGCTAGTTTATCATGAAGAGCTTTCGTTTTTGCGGAAACCTCTTTATCTTGCGGAACGGAAGCCTGCTCGGATCCCTCTTGCTTGGCAACTTCTTGGGACTGCGCTTTAGCTGGCACACTCCAAGCCCCCGAAATCAACAACAAACCAATGGCAAACAACTTTTCGAAAAGAGGCCTGCGTGCTGGATTTCGTTCGTTAATTATCATCGTTTTACTCCAATAACAGTATTTGACGCTGCGGCCATGCGCCGACTGACAAGCTCGCCGGTAGATTCCCGATTCGCCATCTTAGTACGAGACAGCAAAATTGTCATGGGATAGCTAAAATCTTTACGCAAAACGGCCTAGACAACTCATTTTTAAAAGACCGTTGCCCCTTGATGTCCCATTTCTCAAACCGCCATTTCGACTGGTGTTGATCAAATTCCGCAGCCCATCTAAGCTACGCAATCAAACCTCAGGGAAACCTGTTTTTTTCATTGAATCATTCGCGCGAAGGAGTTGCGTGTGTTCGTCGCCGCTACCACCCAGTGCTTTCCAAATCGACCTTTGGACAGCGCAATAGAAAAGCTGGCAGATCTTGAATTTTCACACATCGAGATTGGCATCCATGAAGACAGTGAGCATATCAAACCGTCCGAAGTCGTTTCGGATATGGCGACTTGCTACGACAAGATTAATTCAACTCGTCGTCTGACCGTCACAGGCCTCAGCCTGGACATTGCAGAAGAGGGCGAAGATTATTTTAAGACGTTCATTAAATGCTGCGAGTTAGCAAAGCTATCCAAGATCGTAACACTCACAGTACCCTCGGGGGAACACGGCACTCCCTTTAACGAGGAAGTTGAACGCTATAAACAACTAGTAAAAATTGCTGAGCAACACGGCGTACGTGTTGCCATGCGATCGAAAGTGGGGAACATCTCCGCTGATCCAGATACCGTGTCAGTTATCTGCGGCCACGTCAAAGGACTGGGACTCTCACTTGACCCGAGCCATTATCATTTTGGACATCCGCCAGAGGTTGCCACTTATGAGAAACTAATGGAATATGTCCACAACGTTTACCTCCGAGATTCTACTCCCGACAATCTTCAAGTTCGCGTCGGCCAAGGAATTATTGAGTACGGAAAACTCATCAATCTCCTTCGAAAATCGGGATACGATCGAGCATTGTGCGTTGACATTCAACCGGATCCAGAATTAGATCACGACGGTGAGCTTCGAAAGCTGAGGCTTTTGCTCGAGAGTCTAATTATGGTCTAGAAACATAAGCACAACCGCGCTTCAATGTAGTGCAGAATAAATTTTCTGGAAATTCGAAACGAACCAAAAAATCACGCGACTACCTGTCGCGTGTTTTTTTATGCCTCGTTGGCTCCGTCCAGATACTCGAGAGAAAGCGGTTGATCTGATTTTGGGTTCCCGACCCGGATCGCAATTGAGCCATCCAGCACACGATCAATTAGTTGCCCAACAATTTCAGCTCGCCATCCATCTGCGAGCGAGGGCGGGGAACTTAGCTCGATCATCCCTAACCGCCACGCCGCCATCGTGCGAACATCTTGCGATGTTCCAACAATATTGGGCGCAATACTTTCAGTCTTACACACAACTGCTAATGCGGTGTTTAAGAACTGCCCCAGCAACCCAAGATTCATCGTCTTCCCCCTCGGCATCTTCTTAGGGCACTCGCGATCGGGTAGTTGATTCGCCACCTCAATCGCTTTTGAAATTGGTTCAACCATATTTCTGGAGACACGATGATCGAAACCTCGTATCGCTTTCATGCGGCCTACGTCTGGCGTGCCGCGTTTGGCAAGTTCGACCAACAGATCATCCGGAAGAATACGTTTTGCCGCCCGATTCTTACTCTCGGCTTCTTTATCCCGAGCGATCCACAATTCCTTAACGATTGCAAGAGCCCGGCGATTAAGATTTGAAATCCCCGCCACCCGTTGCCATTGTGGCTCATTCTCAGTCTTCTCAAGGGACGTCTGCCAGATATCCATTTCCTCTTCGAACCACGCCATCCGGTTTAGTTTATTCAAATTGCTAGATACAACGTCGAATAGCCCTTTTAAGTGGGTCACATCTGACAACGCATAGTCGATTTGACGTTTCGACAACGGTCGCCGCATCCAATCGGTTCGCGTCTCCCCCTTATCAACTCGCGACCCCAACAATCGGGACACCAAGTTGCCATAGGAGGCGGGATACTCCAAACCAGTCATGCCGGCGCCAAGCTGCACATCGAATAACTTCTTCGGCCGACGTCCGCAGGCTCGGTAACAAAACATGAACTCTTCCCGAGCAGCATGGACAACCGTCACATGATCTCCCTCCACCAACAAATCCCAAAAGACCGAGATATTCTTGACGGCCAATGTGTCGATAATTGCATAACGGCCATCCGCTGCGACCTGTACAAGACACAACTGCGGGCGATAACGACTCTCCGAGACGAACTCAGTATCAAACCCGATGAAGTCGCAACCGCGAACTGCTTCGCAAAAATCGACCAATCCTTGATCCGTTGTGATGTGCTCAAATTCAATTCCGTTTTGCATTTTTTCTCAAGCTAATTGGAGAAATGAGTTATGATTGCGGCGAGGAGCAGGAGGTTTGCGATTAAACGCTCTTGTGTATAACCTATCGTCTCAATCGATTCTTGACCACTCCTGTCACGCGTCCATCTCAACCACTAATTACGCGGAGTTCTCATTTGCCACAGCTACTGGTTAGTATCCGTGACACAGTTGAAGCGGAATTAATTAATAATTGCGACATTGCAATTGTTGATGTCAAGGAACCCAATCGCGGTTCGCTAGGGTCAGCAACTCCAAAAGTGCTTGAAGCCATTTCTCACATCCTTCCGCAAACCCAAACTCTCAGTTTCGCTGCGGGCGAATTACTGGAATGGCTGACGCCTAACGGCCAGACTCTCAAACGTTCTCCAAAAATTTACTATCACAATCTTTGGAACCGTTTTAATTTCATCAAGCTCGGTCTCGCGGGAGCAACCCGCTACGGGCATGACTGGCGAGCACAACTAAAGCTCTTTTTCGATGAAATACCGCAAGATTGCCCAACGAAACCGGTCGTCGTTTCCTACCTTGATTTTAATTCCAGCCAATCCCCCACACCACATGACCTTATTGAATTCGCAAGCACACTTGCCTCATGTTCAACGATCCTATTCGACACCTTCGATAAATCAAAAAACTCACTTGCTACGCAAAGTAAAAAAGGACTGATCAACCTAATCGGACAAGCCAAATCCCGAGGACTTACAACTGTTCTGGCAGGCTCAATCACAGCAGACTGTTTATCTGCCGCACTCGATCCTCTGCCGGATTTTATTGGCGTCCGGGGGGCGGTTTGCGATTTCCAGCGAACTGACACGGTGACCCTTGAGCGGGTTAACGAATTCGTCCGCGCTTTACAACAAGCGAATCAGAATCGGACTTCAAAAGAGTAAAACTTTTTTCAAAACAGATTTTGAAAAAAAACGTTGTAAGCAAAAAAAATTGTTGACATTGAAACCAACCGCCTCATATTGGATTTTACTAAGTGGAAGGCAAGGCGTGCCTCCATTTTCGAAATTTGAATATCTGACACCTCTGGTGAAAGAGATTTCAGATTTCATTGACTGCGGGCGTTGGATTGCCATTGATTTTACGATTGACGACACCCCGTCAGTGCAAAACAACTTATTCATGGATGGTTTTAGAGGCAGCGATGCCACAATTCGTAACGATTGATCTAGAAAGGAATTTGTTGTGCCAGAATCGGTATTAGACGCAATCAAACACGGGCAATGGGACTTTGAGCCAAGTGAAGTAGATCAAGAAGAGTACAACTGTACTGCCGCTCTCCCAGGTTCAAATGAAAAAATAACCACACTCGCTGCGCGAGCAGAAGAAGGGCTTCCACTCTGGCACCCGGCTGACCGAAGAAGTTTCGATGACTCGGAAGAAGCTTACAAGTAACTCCCTCAGCGATTAATTATTCGCAAGTTAAACCGTAGCAGTGTTGCCACTGGTAATTCAGCAAATCAACGCCAATTTTGTTTTGGAGCCCTCGTTAGAAACTTCACTCTCCACTTCCTAAAACAGAGTTTAATCGTTAAAACGTTTGCTCTAAACCTGCGATAGCGACTTCGTTTCGTTTACGTGCCGAACAAGTCGTATCCGACGTTATAAATGGTATGAGAAACGAATGGCGAAATTTAATGTTGCTGTGCCCCATGGTGTCACCCGGCAAGCTGCAGCTACCAAACTTAAGAGTTTTGCAGATCAAATCCGAGACAGCGCTGCCATCGAAGTAACAGACGTTCAAGAAACTTGGGACGAAGATGGCAATCTAGAGTTTTCATTCAAAGCGATGGGAATGAGCATCTCCGGCACCATGACAGTCTGCGAGGAAAATGTTACCGTCGCCGGCACCATCCCATTCGCGGCACTGCCCTTTCGAGGCGCAATTGAGAGTCAAATTGCTGAAAAAATTCGTGAAGCAGTTGGTTAACGGCTAAACGTCCTATTTCGGAGAATCGGCGGTGCGTTTAATTACGCCCGCCTCATGCGGTAGGTATCAATAAGTGATTTAATTACTTCAGGATCTGGTATCCCGGAAACGGAAATCTCAACCCCACTCTGTCCCGCACTGGAGATTCCAATCATCCCGACTCCAAACAACCGCTGAAAAAGCGTCTGCTTCAATTGGACGTTCCGAACATCCTGATGCCAAACTTCCGTAATTGATTTTGATAAAATTCCACGCCGCAGGCGCGTACGTTCACTACTAACCGTCAAGGTAGTCCCTTTACATTTCACCCACCAAATAAAGAAAACGACAAAACCAACCAAGACCACGCACAACAAACACGTAATGCAAAACTCGACCGGCCGGTTTCGAAACATCGAAGGATGCTGTTCGTAGAAAATTTCTTCTTTAAGAATTTTATTCACTCGGAAAAAGAGAAGGGCTATTTTTACACACGATTTACGCCTTAGTGCAAACCCGAAGACGTGATGCATCGGTAGTTATTCGCTAGTAACCCAAAAATATTGTTTTTTTATTTCGACAATCAATTAAGACGGGTACCAAAGTTCCTGCCGAACCAGACTACCTAATTGCCGGTCACACACCATATTCTGAGTAACCCAGGCAATGTCATCATGAAAAGGACGGTCTTCCTCATAAAACGGCACCTCCTCCCTAAGTTGCTGATAAACCGAATTAAGCTTGGGGCTGGTTTTAAGCGGCAATCGGAAATCGATCCCCTGGCAGGCAGCCAATAGCTCGATTGCGATAATTTTTGCTGCGTTTGAATTCATTGGAGCAAGCCGCCTCGCAGCATAGGTCGCCATGCTCACATGGTCTTCCTGATTCGCACTTGTCGGCAAACTGTCGACGCTAACGGAGCTGGCCAAGTGTTTATTCTCGCTGGTTAAGGCAGCCGCCGTTACCTGAGGAATCATGAATCCCGAATTCAAGCCACCATCGTTCGTTAAAAATGACGGCAACTCGCTTAAATGACGATCAATCAGTAAAGCAATTCTTCGCTCGGAGAGCGAACCAATTTCCGCAATCGCATTGGCTAATATATCCGCCACCATCGCCACCGGCTCCGCATGGAAATTTCCACCCGATAATATTTCGCCGCCTTCAAAGAAAACAAGCGGATTGTCGGATACAGCATTAGCTTCATTCACCAGAACTCTTCCAGCATGCCGAATCGAATCAAGGCAAGCCCCCATCACCTGTGGTTGACACCGCAGCGAATACGGATCTTGAACTCGACTGCAGTCGCGATGAGATTGTCGAATTTGACTATCCCGCAACAGCTCCCGGTACGCCCGCGCGCAGTCCTGCTGAGCACGATGATTTCGAATTTCATGAATTCGCTCATCAAACGGAGTGTCACTGCCCTTGGCCGCATCGACTGACAATGCACCTGCGACCACCGCTGCAGAGAAAACTTCCTGACAATCAAACAAACCCGCAAGGGCAAGCGAAGTCGAAACCTGTGTTCCGTTAATCAACGCTAAACCCTCCTTAGGCCCCAAGACTAATGGCGGGATTCCCGATCTTTCGAGCGCTTCTTTTGCCACCATTACTGCACCCTGAAAACGTACAGTACCTTCCCCTATCAATGCCAAAGTCATGTGAGCCAACGGCGCCAAATCGCCACTGGCCCCCACCGACCCCTGTGAGGGAATACAGGGCAATATCCCTGCGTTCAAACAGGCCACCAACGACTCAATAACGGCCGGTCTAACACCGGAATAGCCGCGTGCGAGACTTGCTAACTTCAGCAACATCACCAGCCGAACCACCGAATCATCGAGCCACTCTCCAACCCCCGCGCAGTGAGAACGAACCAGATTAAGTTGCAGCTTGGCTAGATCTGCCGCCGGTATTTGCTGGTGGGCAAGTAAGCCAAAGCCGGTATTCAATCCATAAATCGAATCACCAGAGGCTAATAGATCCAAGACAGCTTGATGAGATCGATTCACATCTTCCCAACATTGTTCTTCCAATTGAATTTCAATCGGCCCCTCAAAAGCAGACTTCAAGATCCCCAGTGAAAGACTCCCCGGTTGAATACAAAATTCCTGCATCAGTCCATCCCAAGATAAAAATCTGAACCGTCATCAAAAGAGTCTTAAAAAAGCAAACGCCCAATCTTCTAAACATCGCTAACTCGCGGTCACCAGCCCACTAGTCGCCTACCATTGGCAATTTCAAATTCTTGTCATTGGCACACCCGATTGCTTCGGAGTAACCGGCATCTGCGTGACGCATAACACCGGTAGCGGGGTCGTTAAAGAGCACTCTGGCAAGCCTTCGATCTGCTTCCTCGGTACCATCACAAACGATGACCGTTCCTGAGTGCTGTGAAAATCCCATCCCAACACCGCCCCCGTGATGTAAACTGACCCACGTCGCACCGCTTGCCGTATTGAGGAGTGCGTTTAATAAAGGCCAATCCGAGACCGCATCCGAGCCATCTTTCATTGCCTCGGTTTCGCGGTTAGGGCTTGCCACTGACCCGGAATCTAAATGGTCTCTGCCAATTACAATCGGCGCCGAGACCTCCCCCGTACGCACCATCTCATTGAAGGCCAAGCCAAGGCGATCGCGATCCCCCAAACCCACCCAGCATATCCTCGAAGGAAGTCCTTGAAACTGGATCCGCTCTCGCGCCATATCAAGCCATTGATGAAGGTGGGGATCATCCGGGAGCAACTCTTTGACTTTTTGATCGGTTGCGTAAATATCTTCCGGATCACCAGACAAGGCCACCCAGCGAAATGGCCCGATTCCCTTGCAAAACAACGGACGAATATACGCAGGCACAAACCCCGGGAAATCAAATGCGTTCTCTGAACCCATCTCGAGTGCTACTTGCCGAATATTATTCCCATAATCAAACACGGGTATGCCAAGACGATGAAATGCTAACATTGCCTCCACATGAATCTTCATGGATTGCTTTGCCGCCAAAATCACAGACTCCGGACTCGAGATTCTTGCTGCCGCTGCTTCGGCAAGACTCCATCCAGCTGGAAGATAACCGTGTAGCGGATCGTGAGCTGACGTCTGATCAGTAACAGCGTCGGGAGAAATCCCGCGTCGAACCATCTCCGGTAAAATCTCCGCTGAATTACCAAGAAGACCAACGGAAACAGGCCTTCGATCCTGAATTGAACGGTCAATCAGAGCCAATGCTTCATCAAGTGTTTTCGCTTTGTGGTCGACATAGCCGGTTGCCAGCCGCTTATCAATCCGCGACTCATCACACTCAATTGCAAGCATCGAAGCACCGGCCATCGTCGCAGCCAATGTTTGGGCACCGCCCATCCCCCCGAGCCCTGACGTCAAAATCCATTTACCCGATAAGTCACCATTAAAATGGACCTTTCCCATCGAAACAAAGGTCTCGTAGGTTCCCTGCACGATTCCCTGGCTACCAATATAAATCCAAGAACCGGCAGTCATCTGGCCGTACATCATCAACCCGACCTTATCGAGGTCGTGAAAGTGTTCCCAAGTTGCCCAGCGGGGCACAAGGTTGCTATTAGCAATCAGAACCCTTGGCGCATCCTCGTGTGTTCGAAATACTCCAACGGGTTTACCGGATTGCACCAACAAAGTTTCATCCCGCTCCAATGAACGCAATGCAGTAACGATCCGATCGAAACACTCCCAATTACGTGCGGCCTTTCCAATTCCACCATAGACCACCAGTTCATCTGGATTCTCAGCAACTTCAGGATCCAGATTGTTCATTAACATTCGCAAGGGAGCTTCGGCGAGCCAATGTTTGCAACTGATGGTGGATCCAATGGGAGCCTGAACCGCGCGACGCTTCGTACTCATATTTATTGATCCCAACAACTCTGTCGTAGTAATTTAATTTTCCTTGCATTTATAGTGATTTTGTTAACCGCCCGCCAACTCGGCCTACTAAATTGACTAGACTGCTTGTTCACTAATTGGACAACTAAATTGAAACGTTTCACTAAACAGCATTCAATATTGAATTTTGTTTAGAAGAATTTAATAACTAAGTTTGCATCTTCGCTGCCCGTCATTCGCAGCCGATTCCCCTACTCCAATCCTCAACTCTGGATTCCTAATGAATAGTATTTCTGGTAACGAAGTGGTATTTCGGGGATTCAGAATCGCAACGATGGAGCCAAACCCAGCGGGCTTAAAATGTGAACTTTCTAATGCATCACTCTGCGACCTCGCCGACCAAACAGATTACGGGATGCTCAATGGAACCGCGATTGGAGTGGAGGGCGGTAAGATCAAGTGGCTTGCGCTGGAACGCGAACTCGACCAAACCGAGCTTACCTTTGCGCAAACCGTCGATGGAGCAGGAAAACTGCTGGCTCCAGGATTTATCGATTGCCATTCTCATTTAGTATTCGGAGGCAATCGGGCCTCAGAATGGGAGCAAAGATTAAACGGCAGCAGTTACCAAGAAATAGCTAAACAAGGCGGCGGGATTCTTTCGACCGTCTCGGCAACGCGAGCTGCGACCGAAGAACAGTTGTTTCAATCAGCTGCAAAGCGGATTGATTCTCTCTTGCGCGAGGGCGTGACAACTGTGGAGATTAAATCAGGATATGGATTGGATTTAGATTCTGAATTAAAAATGTTACGCGTTGCCAATCGGCTGGGAGCAGAATTTCCAGTATGCGTTGAAGCAACTTTACTAGCAGCGCACGCGGTCGCACCTGAGTTCAAAGGCAACCCAGACGGCTTTATTCAATATGTTTGCGATACAATCATTCCTCAATCGGTTGAATTCTGTAGTGCGGTGGATGCATTTTGCGAGACGATTGCTTTTGACCTCGCGCAAACAAAACTTGTATTTGAGCGAGCGAAACAATTCGAATTAAATATCAAAATCCACGCTGAACAACTATCGCACTCGGGAGCGGCGGCACTTGCTGCGAACATGGGCGCTATATCCGCTGACCACCTTGAGTATCTGAGCGAACAGGATTGTGTCACTTTGGGGCGGCAAGGAACAGTCGCAACATTGCTCCCGGGAGCTTTTTATTGTTTAAATGAAAAACAAAAACCACCCGTCGCAGCACTTCGAGAAAACCAGGTTCCCATTGCGATTGCAACCGACTCAAACCCGGGAAGCTCTCCGGTGCTTTCGCTTCTTTTAATGGGCAATATGGCTTGCAATCTCTTTGGTTTGACACCAAGTGAGGCATTCGCAGGGATGACGATCAATGCCGCTAAAGCCCTTCGTTTGGACCACAAAATCGGCTCCATCAAAAAAGGAAAGCAAGCAGATTTCGCCACTTGGAATGTGAACTCACCAGCCGAGCTCGTTTATAGCATTGGCGGCAATCCATCGGCTGGCGTTTACAAGTTCGGAAAGAGGACTCATTTTTGAACGATCAGACTGAAACTGAATTTGTGGTCAACGCGGCATTGGTTGAGACCAAGCCCGGAATCGAAGAATGGAAAAGCAATGTGCGTTTTTCCATTTCCAAGGGAGTCATCACACAAATCGTTTATGACTTCCCGCCGAACGAAACCTCCGATTCAATTCATGGGAATGCTATTCCAGCAATGGTCAACACCCATAGCCATGCATTCCAACGGGGATTTGCGGGAATGCGCGAATACCGAACTGAATCCTCGGACAGCTTCTGGACTTGGCGCGACCTGATGTACAAATTCGTCACTGACTTAACGCCGGAAGATGTCTACGTTATCGCCCGACAGTTGTATTTAGAGATGGTTAAAGCAGGCTATAGCTGGGTGGGTGAATTTCACTATTTACACAACAGCCCCACTGGCAATGCCTATGCTAATCCAACCGAAATGGCCGATGCTTTACTGCGCGCCGCGGGGGACGCTGGGATTGGAATCCTCCTGCTCCCCGTGCTCTATCAGCGCAGTGGATTCACGACCATGGAAACCAACCACGATCAACGGCGATTCGCCCTCTCCTTGGACAAGTACTTTGATTTAGTCAATAACTGCCGTGACAAGGTCACCGCCAATCCTGATGCCGGGATTGGCCTCGCTTTCCACTCGCTTAGAGCCGTCAGTTTTGAGGCCATGCAGAAGACACTTCAATATCGACAAAATCATTTGGCAAACTGCAATATCCATATTCATGCTGCAGAACAGCAACTCGAAGTCGATGATTGCCTATCAGCGACCGGCAAGCGTCCCCTTCAGTTCCTTCTTGATTCATTTCCAATCGATGAATCCTGGTGCGTCATTCACGCAACCCACATAAACTCCGATGAAGTAACTAGGCTTTCAAAATCGCGTGCTGTCGCTGGACTTTGCCCGACAACCGAAGCGAATCTGGGAGACGGGATCTTTCCCGCATCCCAATATCTTGATTCAGGGGGACGGATTTCCATCGGAAGCGACAGTCATTCCTCCATCAATTTAAGAGAGGAATTACGCTGGCTCGAATACAGCCAAAGGCTGCTTGGCGGGCAACGTGCTGTCCTAGGCACTCCAGAACTTTCCACCGGCCGAAGACTTTATTCCGAATGCGCACGCAGTGGTGGCCAAGCCATTGGAACAAAAACTGGAAGACTTGCGGTTGGTTACCGTGCCGACCTGTTAATTCTATCCTCCAATCACCCTACCATTTCTAACGCCTCGAAAGATCGAACCCTCGACCGGTTTATTTTCCTCAACGCTGGTTGCCCCATCTGGAAACGCATGCTTGGCGGTCAGTGGATTGAAGAAACAAAACTCAACGAACAACTTCGTTGCTCAACCGTTGCTTTTAACCAGCTCAATCAAAAATTCTTCAAGAGCTTCTGATCCCAACCTGTTGCCAACCAAACCCTGCCAATATCGAAAACAGCAGGCAATAAATCCGGGGCACGATCATAATTAAAAGTTGGGTTCCCAACAGGAGTTGTTACAATGTCTGCATTACATCAAGGCAAGTCCTCTGTACCAAATCATGCTTAAGCGAATCTGGCAACTTATCAAGATGACGTTTTCGATTTGGGGAGAATCGAATGCATCCCGCATGGCAGCAGCACTGTCTTACTACACCATGCTTTCACTTGCCCCCTGCCTGATGATGGCCATCGCGATCGCCGGATACATTTATGACGACTCCGTCGTCGAAAGTGAAATCATTCGGCAAGTCGAACTGATTTCAACACCTGAAATTGCAGAAACCGTTAAAGGTCTGATTCAACGTGCCTCTCAACCAAATTCTGGAATCGTGGCAGGCACAATTAGTGTATGCGTGCTCGTATTCGCTGCCTCCGGAGTATTCACCCAGCTCTATGACACGTTTAATCGCATTTGGGGAGTTTCCTACCAGGGACTCGAGGGGCTTTTGTTTACCATCCGGAAGCGATTGATTGGCGTCGGAATGGTATTAGTCGTCGGCGTCATGCTTATTGGTGCACTGATTACCGACTCGATCATGGCCTACATCAGCACGATGGTGGAAGGCTACCCTCAGCTCGTTTTGTGGTTAAGCCTGTTAGACCGGAGTCTATCTTATTTATTAATGCCTCTCGGGTTTACGCTTATGTTTTGGTTTTTTCCTGCTACGAAAATCCACTGGAAAGACGTTTGGCCAGCAGGTATTTTGACGGCAGCCTTAATCGCAGGCAGTCGTTATCTCATTGGCTTCTATCTTAAATTCTCGACAACGAGCGAAGTCTATGGTGCGATGGGATCACTCGTCGTCATTTTAATTTGGGTCTACATCACCGGATTGATGGTCTTTTTTGGTGCTTCATTTAGCCATGCCTGGGCAGACACATTTGGCTCCCGAAGTACCTCCCCCCAACGGGAATCTACCAATCTCCCGAAATAGCCGCTGAAAATGCGTCCTGAATTTGGCTAGCGCAAAGTTCGATTGGAGCATAGTGTGGCTAAAGCAAATTTAGTCGATCTTTGGTGCGGACCTCTCTCTTTGCAAAGAAAAAACGAAGCCGCCAATGCGAGATCGGGCGTAGTGCAAATATCGAATTGAAGGTAACATAGGCGTCCGAAGAGGCGGAATAACTCAGCTTCCTAAACGTTAAAAGGTCAAAATTGACCGATGGGGGAGCTTCCTCGATTCCCCCTCACTTCATTCACTCTTGGTTAGCACACATATTTTCAGGTAGATCGGTCCATGGAAGCCGGAATTGTTGGATTACCCAACGTAGGAAAAAGTACTTTATTTAACGCCCTCACTCTCTCCAAAGCAGCCGCGAGCGAGAACTATCCGTTTTGCACCATTGAACCGAACGAAGGCATGGTGAGTGTTCCGGATGACCGATTGGAACGAATCACAACTTACATTACTCCTCAAAAGGTCATCCCCGCGACTCTAAAACTTGTCGACATTGCGGGAATCGTCAAAGGTGCGAGTGAAGGGGAAGGGTTAGGCAATAAATTCCTAAGTCACATTCGACAGGTCGACGCAATTCTGCAAGTCGTCCGTTGCTTTGAAGACGACGATGTAATCCACGTCAGCGGAACCGTTGACCCGTTGGCCGACATTGAAACCATCGAAATGGAGTTGATGCTCGCAGATATTGAGACACTTCAAAATGCCGAATCAAAAGCATCAAGAAATGCGAGGTCTGGAGATAAAGACGCCAAGCTATTACTTAGCGTCATTGAAAAGTGTCTAAAACACCTCGAAGAAGAAAATCCGCTCCGTAGCCTCTCCCTAACGGCTCCCGAAGCGAAAGCAATCAAAGCCTACGGCTTGCTTACCGCCAAGCCAATCCTGTATATCGCCAACGTTGCCGAGGATGATCTGCAAGGTCAGTCTCCACTGGTTCAAAAAGTTCGCGATTACGCAGAAAAAGTAAATGCTGGCCTAGCGGTCGTTTGTGCGAAAATCGAAGCGGAAATTGCTGAACTGGAAGCAGAAGATCGGTCTGAAATGCTGGAAGCGGTCGGCCTTCAAGAACCGGCTCTGGATAATGTAGCTCGAGAAACCTACCGCACGCTGGGTCTGCAAAGCTATTTCACCGCTGGTGAAAAAGAAGTACGCGCATGGACCATCCACAAAGGATTCACTGGTCCGCAGGCCGCTGGTGTCATTCACACAGATTTCGAACGGGGTTTTATTCGCGTAGAGGTCTATTCTCTGGATGACCTCGAAACCTACAAGACGGAAGTCGCCATTCGACAGAATGGTAAACTAAGGGTCGAAGGAAAAAATTACGTTGTACAGGATGGGGATATTTGCCACTTCCTCTTCAACGTCTGACCCAATCAGTCTTGTTGCGAAATCAAAAAAATGCTCAATTCAGTGGAGTCTTTCTCAGCCGAATAAGAGCAACACATGCTTTCGCTTTCCCCCTCCAAACCAGGCCTATCTAAATCAAATCAAATTCGTGGCGTCGACGTTCACGCGGTTCACAAAAGCGCCACGATGTTTTTGTATCATTTTTTCAAGCATCTTTCGCAAAAGCATGGTTTTCAATATTTCTCTGAAAACAATGAGCCCGCGAATGACGGAGAACTCCCCGCCTTAAATCAGGAAAACTTTTGCCGCTGCCCCATCCGAAGTTTTGAACCGCTCGAGTCGACATTTAATCACCCTACAAGTTGTTACCGGATTTTTCACGTTCGTGATCCTCGCGACATCTTAGTGTCTGAATACTTTTCATTTGGCTGGATCCACCCGACCCAAGATTCTGATTTAGATCAAGTTCGAAAATCACTTCAAAAAATGTCCATCGATGATTACGTGCTCCACCATTGCACCCAGCGAGAAGTTCCTTTGGAAAGAAAATTCTCATCGATCGTTGAAAGAACACTCGACCCCGACTTTGAAACCGTCGTCACTTATGAGACGATGGTCACCAACTTCTCTAAATGGCTTTCTCAGGTCGTACCCGTGTTTGGAATTCGGCATTCGAAATTAGCAATCTTGCAATTAGCATGGCGCTATCGCAAGGAATTCCATACTAAAAAAGAGACCATGACTCATAAACGGTGCATCACACCGGGTGACCACCGAAGGAAACTAAAATCGTCAACAATCGATAAACTCAATCTGCGATTCGAGTCGATTCTAACCAAATTTGGCTACGAATTTTAGCATTCTCTATTTTGCCTTTCCCAAGGTCAACAAAAACTCTTTTTCAAAACGAGCGTGCGAAAAATCGCAGCATCGACTTCGAAAAGCCAAATGCATTTCTTGGCGATTGAGAGAAAAAAGAAAAGAGTAGGGCTGGCAGGACTCGAACCCGCGACAAAGGGATTATGAGTCCCCTGCTCTAACCAACTG
>WTFU01000046.1:0-3683 GCA_011523945.1 Mariniblastus sp.
ATTCAATATTGCGCGATACAAGCGAAGCTACGGACACCATAGCATCGATCGAAACTGACCAATTGCTTCACTTCAAACTACCCTTAGGTTATGATCTTGCGAGGTCGTCAACCATAATAACTTTGCAGTAGATTTGCTAAATCGGACTCCTTTTTAATTCGAGTAAATATGTTGAAGCCATCAGCCGTCTTAATTGTCTTATTATCGTTACAACTCAACTTTATTGGGTCTTCTCTGTCTCAAGAAACGAAGATGAATAAGAAGCCCAATATTATTTTCCTGCTCACGGATGACCAGTCCACCATCACCATGGGTTGCTACGGAAATGATGAAGTCAAAACACCCAACCTAGATCAGCTTGCTACTGATGGAATGATTTTTGATCGGCATTACGTCACAACAGCAATATGCATGGCCAGTCGAGCTAATATTTTCACTGGACTCTATGAGTTTCGAACTGGCTGCAATTTCACCACCGGAAATTTAACACGCAAAATCTGGGAAACCAGCTATCCGATGCGATTCAGGGAAGCTGGCTATCGAACCGCATTTGCGGGAAAATTTGGAATCGTTATCGAAAATGAAAAACAACTACCGAGTCAGGATTTTGACCTTTGGGGCGGAGGCCCCGGACAAACGAATTACATGACTTCGCGGAATCCCGCCATGAAGAAATATGCCGAATCCTTTCCTCATTCCACCTTGTCTTATGCGGCATTTTCAAAAGATTTTATCAATCAATCGGTAAACGAAAATGTTCCTTTTTGCCTTTCAATCAGCTTTAAGGCATCTCATCGCCCGGTTCAACCCGATCCCCAGTTTGACACGATTTACGAAAACACAGTTTTCACAAAACCAAAAAATTACGGCCGCGAGAATGGCTTACATTTAGCTGAGCAAAGTAAAACTGGTCGACAATATCCGCGTTTTGAGGAGTGGGGCTATTCGGATGATTATGTCAACGTAATGCGAAAATATAATCAGCAGATCTATGGCGTTGATGTTGCGGTTGGAGCAATCCGACGCGAACTGGAACGTCAGGGAATTGAAGACAACACGATTATCATATTTACCTCAGACAACGGCTTTCTGTGCGGTGCCCATGGTTATGGCTCAAAAGTAATTCCATACGAAGAATCGACACGAGTGCCGCTGATCATTTTTGACCCAAGGCATTCGACTTCCGGAAAGCGTTTACGTTGCAATTCGTTGACTGGGAGCATCGACCTCGCGCCCACTATGCTTGAGCTAGCCGGCCTAACTGCCCCGAAAAACATAGACGGCATAAGCCTCGTTCCACTCCTCCAGACGCCAAGCAAGCCAGTCCGAAAAAGCCTCTCTATCATGAATTTTTGGGGGCCTGCGACCACTCATTCATTTGGTGTCGTTACCAATTCGTGGAAATATCTTTACTGGTACTCGCAGGAAAAAGACATGTTAGCCACCGAAGAATTGTTTGACTTGAATCAAGATCCCGGTGAATTAAAAAATGCCGCCTACGATGATTCTAACTTGGAAACGCTCAACAACATGAGAAAACTCTACGACAAGCACCTTTATGAAATTAACGAAAAGGCAGTAAGGCCAGTTTATCGTCAGTACAAAGATTTATTCGACCGGAAACAGACGTGGACGAACAAACAAGAAATCCTTAGAAAAACGCCGCGTCAATAATTCCCCGCAGTTCTGCCGAATTTCAAAAAATTTGAAGACGTCTCAGCGCTGTCTCTAATTTGAATTCTCTCTAACTCTACGAAAACGAATCGTGAACGCGAATTTATCATTCGCGGCGGTCAATCCTGAGACCACCAAAGGATGGAAACCTGCACCTAGATTCAGCTCAATTTCAGGTAGCGTTTCCAATCGCTTTTTGGCAAAATCTCCATCGATGATTCCCGCTTCGTGCAGGCGGACAAATGTCCGTGACTCCGATTTCAGGGAAATTGAATAACGCCCTGGATCTGAGACCTCAACGATTCGAGAAACCATTATGGCTCCACCTGCTCCACATGAAAACTCGCCGGAGAAATTTGTATCATTATCCGTTAGGAGAATATTCTTCACACCTGCCCATACATGCTGCTCAAACGAACCGGCAGTTAAATCCGGAACGTATTTAAATTGCCCTTCCAGGCTTACCGTTCCCGGAACCTGGAGTTCTCCGGCGGTTCGATACCCAGGAATAAACTCAGCATCGTAGGGTCGGCGCGCAGTCGGATTGGGCACTCGAAGCCGCAACACTTGATCGCGCATCTGCTTTTCAAGTTGGTCGAATTCGCCTCCGGATCTAGCTAGATTCTTCCTCTCGCCGATATCATTTTGTAAATCGTAGATTTCAAACCGGTCTGCATGAGACTTAATATTAGTTCGAATTCCTTTGAACCCATCAAGGTGAATAACCTGCATTTCACCTCTTCTGCTACCACCGCGCGACTTCAGGAAATCTGGATAAGGCTTGGTCTTACTCTTGTGTTCGTATTCGACATAAATCCGACTCGCTTTGAAATCTTGACCGCCTCGCAGCGATTTCAACATCGACGCACCATCCGTTCTCGCAGGCGGAAGCACGCCAGCCATTTCAGCGAAGGTTGGCATCCAGTCATGAAATTGAGTCGGCTTTCGGTGGATGGAGTTGTCAGGAATGTTAGTGGGCCACCAGGCGACCGTCGGCATTCGGATACCACCTTCCCATGTATCCCGCTTTGTCCCGTCAAACGGTCCATAAGATTGGAAATCACTCGCCTCAAATGATTCACCTGAGATGTACGTTTTGTCGTGGGGTCCATTATCACTTGTGAAAACTACCATCGTATTTTCGGCAATGCCTAGATCCTTGAGCGTCGATAAAAGATCCCCCACACAAACGTCAATCCTCCGAACCATGGTTGCAAATCGTTCTTGAACATCCGACCATCCTTTGTCGACGTAATCAGGATGACGAAATGAATCAATGGTACCAGCCGCAGTATTGATCATTTTTCCAGACCGACCAAGCCACTGAACACCACCGTCTAACCCCATTCCCTTTGGATAAGGGCCCGTAGGAACCTGCAATGCCGCGTGGGGCGTGTCAAAGGCAAGATAAAGAAAAAAGGGCTGATCAGGGGATGATTTCCGATGGTCTATGATCCACTGCTTACTGCGAGCCGTGAATAAATCTGTCGTGTAACACCGAGTAAGTTCACCAGAGATTTCCCGATCGTTCCACCAAACTTGCTTGCCGGATCGGTGTGATTCTGAATTTCCAATCGGCCACGGGTGACTGGGATAGTGCACATGTCCATCTACGTGCGCAACATAACCAAAGAACTCATCAAACCCCCGCTTGGTTGGATATGCTTCCCACGTTTTAGAATCTTTTCCTTCACCCTGAAGTCCGTACTTACCGACCAAAGCCGTTTTATATCCAGCATCCTTTAGGACGGTCGCGATGGTGTGATTATTGTTTAAGGCCTTATCAAACTGATTATTCCGGACGGACGCATGACCTTGATGCACTCCCATCAAAAACGACGCGCGACTTGGTGCGCAGACCGGGGCAGGGCAGTAATGGTTCGGCATGCGTGCACCCTCGCTTGCCATTTGATCTAGAAACGGAGTTTTATGACGGCGTTGATGCTTAGACGAGTTTTGGTGAAAAACGCCCAAATCGCCCCAGCCTAAATCATCTGCGAGGATGAAAA
>WTFU01000046.1:3783-6580 GCA_011523945.1 Mariniblastus sp.
TCACCACCAAATTGAGATAACTGCTTATAACGCCCTCCATGAAAGTACGTTAACTTGTTGTCATCAAGACCGAGCAAATCAAGTATCGTGCAGTGTACGTCACGAATTGGATGTACGACTTCAACCGCTTCGGCGCCAATCTCGTCGGTAGCACCAATGACGGCACCTTTCTTGACCCCACCTCCGGCAAAAAGCATATTCATCGCACTGGCATTGTGATCTCGTCCGATTGCCGTCTGACCCCCGCGAACCGTATTGTCCGGCGTACGGCCGAATTCACCTGTCCAAACAATTAGCGTATCCTCTAACAACCCCCGAGATTTAAGATCCTTAATCAAAGCGGCGACCGGTTGGTCAATTGATTGAATTCGCTTTTTATGAGCCCGCTCAATAAAGTCATGCGAATCCCAGCCTCCGGAGAAAATCTGAACAAAACGAACACCTTTCTCGACCAACCGTCGCGCCATCAAACATTTCCGCCCGAATTCGGAGGTGGAATCTTGATTCAATCCATACATTTCCAACGTAGCCTCAGACTCGCGGCTAAGGTCTACAAGATCAGGCACCTCCATCTGCATCCGAAACGCTAATTCGTAATTATCAATCCGTGACTCCAGTTCCGAATGTTGCGGATGTCTCTTCAGTGATTCTCGATTTAATTCAGTTAAGAGCTCCAGATTTCGCCGTTGGTGTTCCCGAGTTTTCCATTTGGGTGGATTCAAATCCAAGATAGGCGAACCAGTCGACCGCAATCGAGTGGCTTGATACTTGGATGGCAAGAAACCGCTTGACCAATTTCCTGACCCTCCCTGCGGGGCAGCCAGCTCGGTCATCACTACATAGCCTGGAAGATTTTCGTTGATCGAACCTAAACCATAATTAACCCAAGAGCCAATAGCCGGATCACCACCGAAACGGCTACCCGTGTTCATATGAAACAGTGCAGCAGGATGATTGACAGATTCGGCCTGGCACCCGCGATAAACACATAACTCATCTGCTACGTCCGGTTCCGCCATATGCGTGAAGTGCTCACACATCTGGAGCCCTGAATTTCCAACTTTACGAAATTTATAGGGACTCCCTACATAAAAACGGTTCCCGCGGGTCATACCTGAAAACCGCTCATTATCACTTACGAATTTTTTAAGGTGAAGCTCGCTCAGCTTGGGTTTCGGATCAAATGTCTCGATGTGAGAAGGCGCGCCTTCCATAAAAAGCATAATGACGGCTTTGGCTTTTGGCGTATGATGCGGCTTTTTTATAACGTCCTCAGGCAATGGCAGGGTATTCGCTGCAATGTCCCGAGCCATTAGCCCGGTCAATGCGACAGACCCTAGCGACGCACCAAGTCCATACATAAAACTACGCCGATTTAATTCACTTTTAAAACCGTTCATAAACCTACTACACCTCAACGAGACGATTCCGTCAACGCTATCTAATCCTAATACACAAACATAAATTCATTGCTATTCAAAAATAGCAAACATACATCGGCCAAAGCGCGGGTTTCAGCATCCACATCACTGGCCTGCTTATCCGGACTGTAATTTTCATAAATATCGAGCCGCTCCTGATATTCAAATGCTTCACCCGAAAACTCTTCAACAACTCTACGCGTAACTTCTGTCGGAAGGATTTCTTTTTCGGGTGGGTGTTCTCCGTGATAAGCAACCATTTCTTCATAGTGTTTAATTAAACGCTTAAGCATAGATGGCGTTGGGCGTTTAGCGAGCGCACGCTGATAACCACGCTCTATCTGCTGTTCAACCGAACCTTCCTCGTTTTGCAAACGAAGCGCCATCGCTATTGATCGTTTGGTTACAACATCACTGTTTAGAAGCGTGAAAACCTGAGGGGTTACACTTGCAGAATCACGCATCTCGCACGACTCACTCGAATTGGGTTTGTCGAAAACTTCAAGCAACGGATCCGACAGCCCACGTATGCGCTGAATATAAACGCTGCGTCGATTCCGCTGGCTTGGCGTTGCATCTGGTTGATAGCCCGGGGCAAGTGAAAATTGAATCATCCTCGGCGACAATGCCACTTCCAGATTAATTTCCGGCCGAATTGGTAGCCCACCCACGGCCAAGTTAAGTTCATCACTTAACATGAGCATTGTATCGCGAAGTTCTTCAGCGGTTAGGCGACGAGGATTAAAATACGTCAAAAGATGATTATTCGGGTCGACATTCGTAATGTTTTCGAAGTCGGGATGAAAACTTGCTCGCTGATAGACATTGCTGGTCATAATCTTTTTATTCAACCATTTAATCGAAGACCCGTTGGCTACAAATTCAGCTGCCAAATAATCCAACAACAATGGATGAGTTGGGCTTTTCCCGGTTGCGCCTAAGTTGTTCGGGTTGCCCGCGATTCCGTTCCCAAAATGAAGACTCCAAACCCGATTCACTATTGATCGGACGGCAAGTGAATTATTGGTATCTGCAATCCACCTCGCCAAACCTAATCGGCGACCGTCAACCGACTCCGTCAACCCATAGGGGTCCTCGTCCGTGGACGAACTTGGTTTAAGGCCAACCGCACTAAGCACTCCCGGAGTCACTTCAATGGACGGAGCGTAAACGCTTCCCCCATCTAAAATTCGAGCTTTAGTGACTGGCTTTACCTTGGAACGCTGAAATTTGTTTGCTGGCTCGCGCAGCTTCAATGAGGAATGAATATAGTCACCGCCGTTAAATACTGATTGCGCGAGCGGCTCGAAACGCTCCATTCGGCGGGTCCAAATTCTAACATCCTGCTCTCGAACTTTTAGTTCACCTTCTTCCGC
>WTFU01000125.1 GCA_011523945.1 Mariniblastus sp.
CCGGATTAACCGGCACTATGTTGATCGCGCTGACCCTTCCGCTGACGTTTGGTGTTGACCCCCAATACGCAATGACGCTATTAATAAGCATTTACGTGGGCGCTATTAGCGGAGGCATGATTTCGGCGACCTTACTGCGCATGCCGGGAACCCCGGCTTCAATTGTTACGACCTTTGACGGCTACCCCATGGCCCAAAACGGGCAACCCGAACGCGCACTTGGTTTAGGAATCATGGCATCCGTCACCGGCGGACTGATCTCCTGGTGCTTCTTACTGACACTCGCCCAACCAATAGCAAGATACTCAAAAGAATTTGGCCCCTTCGATTATTTTTCCCTCGTGATGATGGCTCTGGTGCTCATTGCCACGATCGGTGGAAAATCAATTTTACGCTCCCTTTTCTCTGGGTTTCTAGGGATTCTTCTTGCGATGCCGGGCATTGCCGTTGCCACTGGCGAAACTCGTTTGACCTTCGGGATCACTGAACTCAACGACGGATTTCAGTTACTTCCCGTCCTAATTGGGATGTTCGCGGTCAACCAAATCCTCCGAGACATCATTGATTCGGCGAAGCCTCAATCGACGACTCCGATTGCCACTCAAGGTCTAGCTTTGAGAATTTCGGACATCAAAAATCATGGCCTAAATTTGATTCGCTCTTCATTAATTGGAACGTGGATCGGAATCCTTCCGGGCATCGGAGCAAATATCGGTTCGGTCACCGCCTATTCGGTTGCTCGTTCGACATCCTCCAACCCTGAAAAATTTGGCACTGGATGCGAAGACGGTATTGTCGCCGCCGAAGCTGCCAATAATGCGACCATCGGCGGGGCACTCATTCCACTAGTCGCCATGGGCATCCCTGGTTCAGTCGTCGAAGCTGTTCTCCTCGGTGCATTAGTAATTCACGGCTTCCAACCCGGGCCTCGATTATTTGAGCAAAGCCCTGAATTGGTCTACACAATTATTTTCACATGCCTTTTTGCCAACGTGGCGATGGCAGGGATTATGTGTTGCTCAATCCGCACACTCGCATGGCTAACCAAAATCCCTCGGGCATTTTTATTACCTATTATTCTTACTTTTTGCGTTGTTGGATCGTTTGCCATGTCGAACCGAATGTTTGACGTGTGGGTAATGATCAGCTTCGGCCTACTCGGGCTTTTTCTGGAAACCAAAAAAATCCCACTAGCCCCCTTCGTCATTGGCTTCGTTTTGGGGCCCATCGCTGAAGAAAACCTTTCCGCCGGTTTAATGGGATCAGACGGCGACTGGACACCGATTTTCACTGAGCCTAAATCGCTTGCGTTTCTGTTTATTGCGGTTCTGTTGTTGATGATTCCAGTCTGTCGAAGTCGCTATCGGGATTGGAGAAGCCAGCCATGAATGCTTCGTCAAAAAAATTGAAAGTACAGGGAGTTTTATTTCTCGCACTTCTACTGCTTTCGATTTGGATTCAGAACAATAGAATTTCATCGACTCCATCGAATCAATACCCTCAAAAACCGATTCAAATCGTGGTGCCCTATCTCGCAGGAGGAGGTACTGACACTTTCGCGCGAATCCTGCAAAAGTCATTGAATCGTGAAGGCGCACTCGGCAAAGAGTTTGTCGTCACCAATAAAGACGGGGGTTCTGCGACTATTGGCAGTCGGCAAGTCAAAGACGCGCCCCCCGATGGTTACCAACTCCTTTGCCATCACGAAGGCATTATCGCAACTAAACTGGCCGGTGTGGTCGATTACGGACCGGAAGCGTTCCGACCAATTGCTCAAACAGGCAGTATCGTGCTTCTAATGGTCGTTCGAGCCGACTCTAAATATCGCAACCTCACCGATCTCCTTCGCGAGGCTCAAAAAAATCCCAACACAATTCGTGTGGGTGCAAACCAGGGTTCCCCCGCCTATTTCATCTGCGAACAGCTTCTCGAAGAATTCCCGGGAGCAGAATTCAATTTCATTTCGGCAGGTGGTTCGAAACGCTATACCTACCTGCTCGGAGGCAAACTCGAAGCGGGTATTTTTTCACTCGCAGAGTACGTCTCGTTTCGCAATTCCAGTGACGCGGCTGCAGCAGATAATATTCTCGCCATTGGTAATTTTAGCGACCAGCGACATCCAACAATCCCTGAAGTAGCAACATCTACCGAACAAAAATTGAAAACCCGTGCGGAAAACGCTTATTATATCTGGGCTCCTAAAGATACACCCGACTACATCGCCGACATATTGGCACGCACCTTTCGCGATACTCTTGATTCCCCGGAAGTCATTAAAGAACTACAAAAGCTCTCGATTGATCCAACATTCCGCAGCGGAGAAGACTTGCGAAATCACCTTTCGAGTCGGGTCGAAGCGTTCCAAAAACTATCTGTCAACGCAAAAACTGAATTACCCAATTTCCCCCTCTGGATTATTGGAATTGTCGCAATCCTACTGGTCGCCGTTCTTGTTTTTAATACCGATCCGGCAACGCAGGAGGCCACACCACATTCAGACCAATCATACGTTCGGGAATCTTCAATTCTTGGTGCAACCTGCCTGACAATTTTAATTGCCTATGTCGCTGCGTTGCAATTTAAAATTCCGTTCGGTATCGCTACGCCGTTGTCAATATTCTTCATGGGGTTGGCTATTTCAAAAGCGAAACAAAAACAATGTCTGATACTCGGAATGATTGCCCTCGGATTCAGCTTAGCTCTAGAAGTTGTTTTCACCCAGTTGTTTTCCGTAGGGCTTCCGTAGTTATCTATTCATCCCCCCTCGTAGTTTAAGCCTTTACTTCACAATCAAAATCATGACCACTCAACCAAACATTATTTTTATCATTACCGACCAACAGCGATTCGATACCATTGCCGAACTCGGTTTTGATTATATGGAGACTCCCAATTTAGATCGCATGGTGCGCGAAGGAGTCACATTCGAAAATTGTTTTATCACTGCAGCATCCTGTGCGCCGGCGCGAGCCAGTCTTTTCACGGGCCATTATCCCCATACAACGGGCATCTTACGAAACGCTGACAACTGGACACGCGGCTGGACATCCGATCTGCAAAAAGCGGGATATCACACGGTTAATGTTGGAAAAATGCACACCTGGCCATACAACACTCCCATGGGATTTGACCAACGATATGTCGTTGAAAATAAAGATCGATACCTCGAAGCACGATGGTATTTTGACGAATGGGACAAAGCGCTTCGCGCACGCGGATTAGTCAAACAGCAACGAGAACTTTACCGGCAACGCAGTGACTACAAAGAAAGCCTCGGTGCGTTTGAATGGTTACTCGACGAAGATATGCACCCAGATGTTTTCGTCGGTGACCTTGCAACCTGGTGGCTGAAGAACTACCCGGTTACTGAACCACTCTTTCTTGAAATTGGCTTTCCCGGGCCACACCCGCCCTACGACCCTATTCCACGCTACACCGAGCGTTATTTGGCACAAGAAGATCTCAACATTTTACCTGTTACTCAGCGAGAACTCGATTCGCAACCACAACCCTTCAAAGGAATGCGGATTCACAACACAGAAGTTGACCATGATTCAGTCCATTATCTTCTAGAACCAACAGACGAACAGCGACACCGACAACGAGCCTTTTATCTTGCCAACGTGACGATGATTGATGAAAAAATCGGCGAGATACTTTCGACTCTCGAGGACACCGGCTATGCAGAGAACTCGATCGTCATCTTTACCTCTGATCACGGAGACTGTCTCACCGATCACGGACATAGCCAAAAATGGACGATGTACGATACCATCACAAAAATGCCAACCATTGTCTGGGCACCAGGGCGATTTGACGGAGGGCGGCGAATTGAAGGACTGTGCCAGCAATTTGATCTTGGCCCAACCATCCTCGAACTCGCAGGAGCGACCGTCGATTATCCGATGGCCGCCCAGTCACTTCTTCCTGTTTTACAAAATGCAGCGGATCAAAAGCAGTGTTTTCGCGATATTGTTTTTGCTGAACAAGCCCGCGATGGCAATCTGACTGAAACAGATTTTATGACCATGGTACGAACGCGAGATTGGAAACTCGTACATTTCCTCGAAGAATCGTTCGGGCAACTGTTCGATCTGAAACAAGATCCTACCGAGGTAAATAATTTGTGGGATGTCCCTGAACACGAATCTGTCAAGCAAGAACTCTTGGGCCGCCTCAGAGAGTGGCGAATTCGAGATGGCTTTAATAGCTCAGAACTCTGGAAACATGTCCGCTAAATTGTGCTAGGTCGTTTCCCGCCTCACCGACCGGCACCGCCTTATTCCACCGACACGGGCCGATTCGAATATTCCTCCGCCCAACGAGTGCAGCCTCCAAGCAAGTGCGTCCTCTAAGCAACTACGTCCTTTTTCGGGGCGATCACTTGTCGTCCCAAATGTTATTTGCTCCCTATTTCAGCAATTTTGGCACGCCATTCGCTTTCTATAACCTTTGTTGGCCCAGTGACTTACCAACACTGCTTAATTCCCAACAAGATTAAGCCGAAAAAAGACAATAGAACAGCCGTTTGAACGGAAAGCACTTTTCACGAAAGCAGAAAAGCAATGGTCAAAATGATAACACTCTGTCAACGATTCGACACGCCAAGACACTACTTCTCGTTGTTTGCTTTGGCCATTTTTGCCACAGCCTTCAACAGTTTGGAATCAGTAGGGCAGGAAACCGCCTCGGAATCACAAAAGAGCTTTTCCGTTCTTCTAAATCCTCCTTTGTCCCCGACTGATTCAGAAACTGAATTCGATTTGCAGGAAGAAGTCCCCCAGACAAGCCCCGAACCCGAAATCTTAATGCGAGGCCCGCTTCACGAAGCTTTTGCCGAAGCTCATTTAGCCGACCCTCAACCCAATCCGATCATCAATCAAAAACCGCCAGCTGATCTAAAAGAGCTACCGCCGGAGTTTCGCCCGGAAGGGAAGAATATCATTTGGGTGGCAGGCTACTGGTCTTGGGACGAGGAAAAAAAAACTTTCATTTGGATCAGTGGTGTCTGGCGTGACGCTCCTCCTAAACGAAACTGGATTCCAGGTTACTGGGAGGAATTTGACGATGGAGCTCGCTGGATCTCTGGATTCTGGCTCGATGAAACTCTAGACCAGGAAGAACTCAGCTATTTGCCCGAGCCGCCAAGTAATTTTGAAAGCGGCCCTTCGGTTGAAGCTCCCAACGAGAACTATTTTTACTGCCCCGGCTACTGGGAATTCCAAACCGATCGCCAAGAGTATTTCTGGCGTTCGGGCCATTGGCACCCTCGTCAAAAAAATTGGATCTGGATTCCGGCTCGTTACGTATGGACACCTCGTGGTTGCGTTTATCGGCGAGGCTATTGGGATTATGAATTTGAAAAACGAGGCACTGTCTTCGCCCCCGTCGCGTTTGCTGACAACTGGCACTTTCACGATACGTATCGCTACCGTCCCAACTACTGCATTGACACCGGTGCAAACTTTTTCGTGCACCTATTTTTTCGAGACAACTGCAGTCAATATTATTTTGGCGATTACTACGATAACCAACGCCACAACAACCACTATCATTCATGGGTAAACCGGCGAAATCTTCACGACCAATATGACCCACTCATGGCTCACTATTGCGGACGTAGTCATCGCTATAACGACTTTCCACTTTTAAATTGGATTGATACCCAACATCGCTACTATGAAACCTATCGGAACTTGCGCCCACAAATTTCCTTGAGCGCGCATATAAACTTGACCGGTAGGCCTAATCACCACGACCGTGCTCACGACGATTATTTTCGCCGTTCGAAACTAGCCAATCGTTACGATGACCGGGACTACCATGATGGGCATGAACACGGTCCTGACCGAAGTCATTCTGGAAATCAATCACAGCGAACACGAGACAGAGACACTCGTTCGTCCAAACCCATCCGTGTGAATGACCGCGATCAACAGCATCATATCGAAGCCAATCAAATCGCGAAAGAAAAATCAGATCGCCGAAAAAATGCAGAAGCCAGATCAGCTGCCAATCGACTCGCAGCTGAGGAAGCAAGAGCAAAAGCTGCGCAAAAACAGCAAGAGCGGGATTTGGAAAAACAAAATCGAGATCTCGAACGCGAACAGAAGCTCGCTGAAATTCGGCAGAAAGCTGCGCAAAACAAGCTAGAGCGTGAGACCCGTCTTGCCGAATCCAAACGACAACAAGAGTTGGAAAGACAAGCAAGGTCGCAAAAGAAATTGACACCTTCGCAAACTGCGTCCTCAAATGGCCGACCTCCAACGAACAGTACCTCTCGCGCTCAACAGAGAGAAACTGAAAAGGCTGCAAAAAAACAAGCTGATGAACTTAAGCGTGCTCAGCAACAACGAATCCTCGCACAGCAACGAGCTGAACGCGACGAAAAAATGAGAATTGCAAACCTAGAAAACGAGCGAAAAAAACAGCTACGTGAAGCCCAAGCGAATGCTGAGCGGGAACGAAGTCGCGCTGCAACTCAGCAAAAGATCGCGGAAGCTAAACGAGCCGCTCAGGCCAGAGAGCAACAAAAAGCGATGGAAAAAGC
>WTFU01000080.1 GCA_011523945.1 Mariniblastus sp.
ACACTTGATTGTGTTCAAAATGAAAATATTTTCACGTTCTAATTTGCAGGCTGTAAGGATTTTATCGAGCAGCTTTCCAGCTTCACCCACGAAAGGTTCCCCGACCCGGTCCTCATCGGCCCCGGGAGCTTCGCCAACAAAGACAAGTCGCGCGTTGGGAGAGCCGACTCCAAAGACGGTTTGAGTTCTTTGGACCGCCAGATCGCTACACTTTGTGCATTGTGAAATTTCACTTTGTAGAACGTTCAAGGCTGCTTGCCGTTCCTCGAGCGGCAGGCGACTCGATTCGCTAAAGTCTGTCGGGGGAATGGTTGATGGCGTTGTTGGCGTGTTGTTCTTCGTCTCGTTGTAGCCTGGACGCGGAGCCTCATTGATTTCGTTGGCGGAGCGGGTGTGTTGAGGAGCCGCGTAGTTTTTGGTCGAGGAGTTATCGGGGCTGGTCGCCGTGGCTGGAAGGGAAGCGGTAGTGTCAGCGCTGGTAGGCAGTTGACTCAAATCGAGATTCGACTCATCGAAATTTTTGGGCAAGTGCGTTAATCCCGCGACCTGCAGGCTACGCAGGTGTTGCCCTAACAGCTTCGCCAAGTAAGCCTGGTTAAGTGGCGAACTGTCCGTTTCACCCTGATTATTAGAAGGATTTCCAACTTCTGGCATTGATTGACCGTCTGAAACTGCTTTAACAATTGACAAAACGACATTATTGGAAAGAATCACTGGTCAGATGAAAAGTAGCCTCCGGAGATTGGGGCTTTTTTTTGCGATTTGTCGACAAAATATTGCGATTTCACCTGTTTTGTAGCCGCAACTCAAAGTTTGCGTTTCTTGAGTCTTCTTGCTTAAGGCAAAACCGCACTAATCTTCACGGTTCATTATTTTCCCTGTCCAGGCGATTTCGTCTGAGTAACCCTGAGCAATCCATGGCACTTCCTCAAGTTTCGATCATTGGTCGCCCAAATGTGGGCAAGTCCAGCATTTTCAATTGGCTGGCCGGCCGCCGCTTGGCCATTGTTGACGACATGGCGGGTGTGACTCGCGATCGCATGACTTTCATGCTTGAAGAGGACGGTCGCTATTTTGAGATCGTCGATACGGGTGGAATTGGTATTAATGATGTTGACCACCTCGATGAGGAAATTGAGACACAAATTGAGATCGGAATACAAGGTGCCGATTTGCTGATGTTCGTCGTTGATGTTCGCGACGGTAAGGTTGCGTTGGACGAAAAAGTAACTCGGCGGCTTCGGGGGTTAGACAAGCCCGTTTTGATCGTTGCTAACAAATGCGATGGCGATAATTGGGAATTAGAAGCGAATGATTTTTTCTCACTCGGATTTGGGAAACCGGTTTGTTGCAGTGCTAAAAATAATCGTCACAAAAAGGATTTAATTGCTGCAATTGTGAACCGGTTGCCGACGCAAGAGGAGGTCGATAAACGAGAAACCCGTCGCCCCGAAATGAAGTTCGCACTGGTTGGGCGGCGGAATGTCGGGAAGAGTACTTTCGTCAACAGTTTGGTGCAATCCGAGCGAATGATTGTCAGTGAGGTTGCTGGGACAACGCGAGACAGTGTCGATGTGCGTTTTGAGTTGGATGGTAAAACGATGGTGGCGATCGACACACCGGGACTAAGACGCGGGAAAAGTGTGCGAACGGATATTGATTGGTACGGAACCCATCGGGCGCACCGAACGATTCGTCACGCTGATGTGATATTGATGATGTTCGATTCCAGCAAGCGTATCAGCAAAGTAGACCGCCAGTTGTGCAGTTACATTGAGGCTGCCTACAAGCCGGTTATTTTTGTTGTCAATAAATGGGACCTAATGGCGGAACACATGGTAACGGAGCGTTGGGCAGATTATATCCACGACAATTTTTCAACGCTGTGGAATGCTCCGATCGCCTTCGTCACGGGCAAAACGGGGCAAAACTGTAAACGTTTAATGAATCACGCCCAGATGCTGTATAAGCAATCACGGGCGCGGGTCGGTACTCCCCAGCTCAACCGAATTGTTAAGGAAGCCTTAATTAAACATCCGCCGCCAATGGCGTCTAATAAGAAACGGCCGAAGATTTATTATGCTGCACAAATCGGAATCGAACCTCCGACGATCATGTTGAAATGCAACAATCCTGAAGCATTTTCAAAAACATACCGCAGGTACTTACTAGGGGTTCTGCGAGATTCACTGGAGTTTGGCGAAGTCCCGATTCGCATGGTTCTTGAAAAAAGATCTTCTTCCGACCCGCATGAGTCAATCGAGGAATCGCTTCGGTAAAACGGGGGTGTCACGGGATCTTGGTCGCGTGATTTTTTGGCTCTTACGCCGACTTAACATCTCGCCGAAACTCGATAAAATGGCTGCTTTGAAACTGGCTTAATTTCTACAATTACAGGCGAGAGATAAGATGGGAACTCCAAGAGTTGGTATTTTAATGGGCAGCGACAGTGACTGGCCAAAAATTAAGAAGGTTGCGGTAGCACTTGAAGAATTCGGAATCGAGTACGAAGTCAATGTTATGAGCGCTCATCGCACTCCTCATGCAGTGGCGGAGTATGCAACCGGTGCTGAAGAGCGAGGGATTGGTGTTATTATTGCGGCGGCGGGCGGTGCAGCTCACCTCGCCGGTGTTGTCGCGGCTCACACCGTTTTGCCCGTGATCGGAATTCCTGTGCCTACGGCAGATCTCGGTGGTATGGATTCGCTGTTGGCAACGGTTCAAATGCCTGGGGATGTACCTGTAGCTTCGATGGCAGTTGGCATGGGCGGTCCACGCAATGCCGGTCTATTTGCCGTGCAGATTCTAGCAACGGGTGACCCTGAGTTGCGGGCAGCTTTCCATACGTTCAAAAAGGAACTCGTTGGCAAAATTGAAACGAAGAATGCCAACTTTAAGGCTTCTTTAAGTGAATCAAACGGATAAATCTTCCTTGTCAGCTTTCGCTTTGTATGGGCTGACCGGTTGGATCTTGTTTGCGACAGGACGGGTGAAAAATGACCGAGACGACAAACGTTGAAACGATGATCTGGCAGGGCGACGTATCGGGTTGCCTTGACATGATCGACCAGACGAAGCTTCCGACGGAGATGGTTCGGGTCGAGTGTGAGGACGTGGAAACGGTTTGGGAAGCAATCAAAATGCTGCGCGTTCGTGGTGCCCCTGCAATCGGAATCGCGGCAGCTTACGGAGTGGTCTTGGGGCTTCAATCAGCGGAAGAAGGTGAAGAGGCCTTCTTCTCGCGATTGAACGAGGTGGTTGATTATCTTGCGACCAGTCGCCCAACGGCGGTGAATCTGTTTTGGGCGTTAGATCGAATGCGTCGTTTGGCTGAGCAGGAGCGAGCGAACTTTGCCGGCGGCGAACAGCTTCGTGAGTCTTTGCTGACAGAGGCAAAGGCCATTCATGACGAGGATCGGCAAATGTGCCACGCGATCGGCGGGCATGGCGCTGATTTGTTAAAAGGCGTAGAAGGAGTTTTGACTCACTGCAATGCCGGAGGGTTGGCAACGGCGGAATACGGAACGGCGCTGTCTGTGTTTTTTACAGCCCAGGATCGAGGGCAACCTCTCCATGTATACGTCGATGAAACTCGACCTCTTCTTCAGGGGGCTAGATTGACGTCGTGGGAGTTGATGCAGCGAGGAATTAGGGCGACGTTAATATGTGACTCAATGGCCGCGCAGGTAATGCGGGAGGGGCGGGTGCAAGCAATCGTCACAGGTGCTGACCGTATCGCCGCCAACGGAGATTCTGCGAATAAAATTGGAACTTATTCCTTGGCGGTTTTGGCTCGGGCTCACGGCATTCCGTTTTATATTGCGGCGCCGAGTTCTACCTTCGATCTAATGCTTGAGTCCGGCGAGCAGATTCCTATCGAGGAACGGGGCTCAAAAGAAATTACGCATGGGTTTGGTCGCCAGACTGCCCCGGACGGCGTCGAAGTTTATAACCCGGCTTTTGATGTAACGCCCGCTGACTACATCCACGCGATCATTACTGAGAAAGGGGTGATCAATCCTGTAAACCGAGAAACTATCGATCATGTGCTGGGAGTTGTTTAGCCGGATTTATTTAGCTAACGGTGCAAGTTGGGGTTAGGACTTTGGTTTCGTTGCTCTGGTTCCAATAAACACATTGATCATCGAGCTAAGTTTATCGTTGTCTCCCCATCCGTCTTCAAAAAATCCAGTCATTTCAAATCCGGCTTTTAGTTGCAGGCCGATCAAATCCTCGAGGCTATGGCCAAATTCAACGGGACGGTCGGGGCCAAGTAGTTTTTTTCGTGTTTCTTCCGGTAAGTCAAAATCGCAATACGGAATTTGATGTCGAACTTCAAATTTCCCACGATCTAGTTTTGCCGCATCAAAAATGTAATAAACTGGGTTGATGAATCCAACAATCAGCGATCCGCCTGGTTTGAGGACGCGAAAGCACTCATTCCAAATCTCTTCGACGGTGGGGCAAAAGCAGGTGGCGCACGGGCTAATAATTAGGTCGAATTTTTCATTCTCAAAACAGCTGAGATCGCGCATGTCACCTTGCGCGGTGTTCAGAGTCAGATTTTCGCGCTCGGCAATCTCAAGATCGCGTTGCAATTGAATTTCACTTAAGTCAAACACTGTCACTTTCGCGCCCGCAGCAGCAAGGATTGGCCCCTGTTGTCCTCCCCCGCCCGCAAGGCAGAGGACTGATTGCCCTTTAATTGACGCGAGCCACGGGTCGGGAACTGGACGAGTTGGTGTTACCCTGATTCTGAATTCTGAGTTGCGAGCCTTTTCTATTTGCTCCGGTGTCATGCCGCGGTAGTACTTGTCTCCTGCAGCCGCCATTTTATTCCAGGCAGTTTGATTGTATTTAATGGCGTCGATGAGATCGCTCCGGGTCGTGGATTGGTTGAGCAATTGAATGCCTGACGGATCGGTCGCAACCAACCCACCTTGCAAAACACGATTGTAGCCGATGGGGGATCAGTTGCACTATTGAGCTCGTGACTCATCTAGGCGGTTTATTCAAATTTGTTTTGAGACTTTGTCATTCGATTGTCTATATTCAACTCGTAAAACTGCTAACAATCGAATCGGGGGATTGCTCAAAAGTTGGCAAATCGAGACGCCCTCAGCGCGGTGCTGGAAAATTTAGTATCAAATCACTAACCTATGAAGGTCGTCGTAGTAGGTCTAATGGCAGGGCGTTCGATATATTTTGTTGCGGTTTCAATAAAAACATAGGGTGATGATATGGTTTCTCATGTTGGACTGGCGGGCAAATTGTGTTTGTTTGCACTGGGAATTTTTGTTTCCGCGGGAATGTTCTGTACGTCGGTTTGGGGGCAATATTCCCCACCTTCACCTCCGCCTGCTGATTTAAAAGCAGGGTATGACTCGATGACGATCGAGCAGGCAAAAGAATGGTTAGGGATTCTGGCAGGTCCGAAATTTGAAGGGAGAGGTACAGGTCAACCCGGGTACGCGAAAGCCGCTCACTGGGTTGCCGGGAAGCTTGCCGAATTTGGCCTTGAGCCGATTGGAAATAACGGAACGTATTTTCAAATGTTGCCAATGAAACGTCGGATGCCAATGCTGGAGGAGTGTTTTATTTCCGGTCCGGAAGGACTGAAGATTGAAGCCGTTGGAAATATGGGGTTCGAACGATACTCTGATGACCAGGAGCTAACGGGTCCTGTTGTATTTATTAATTTCTCCGGTCCCAATACGGGAATTCCACAGGGAACCCAGTTGCGGGATAAGATCGTATTTTATTTTGCCGATGCCGCGGCATCGCGATCGGCTGCAATGCAAATTGCGCGTCAGAGGCCCTTGGGGGCGATACGTGTTATTAAGGACGAACCCAAGTCCATTTCGCAGTTGGTGCGAGAAGGGGTTCCTAATCGCGTTTCAGGGATTTCGGGCACCATCAAAGTTGAAGCAGCGAAGTCATTAATTAGAGGACTGGGGGGAAAGCCACGCTGGATCAACCCGGTAGATGCGCCTGGGGTTACGGTCTATCAACCCGAAGAGACGAAGGATGGAGTTCCTCAAGAGATTACGATCCGCATGAGGTATCGAGAAGAGCAGGCGGCCGTTCCCAATGTTGTTGCCTGGCTGGAGGGGTCCGATCCAGAATTAAAGAATGAGTACGTTGTTCTCGGATCTCATCTTGATCATCTAGGGATTCGGGGTGGGCAGGTTTACCCGGGGGCTGATGATAATGGATCAGGATCGACGGCGGTTTTGAGTATTGCCAAGGCGTTTGCGATGAATCCAGTGCGGCCCAAACGGAGTGTTCTGTTTATTTGGTTTGCTGCGGAAGAAATTGGCTTAGTTGGCTCTAAGCACTATTGCGATAACCCAACCAAGCCGCTTGAAGACATGATCTGTATGTTCAATATCGACATGGTTGGGAGGAACGAGGAAACCAAAGACGAAACCTCAGAAGAAAACGAGGGTAGTATCCACCTTGTTGGTAGTCAAAAGGGCGAGACGGACATTCATGACATCGTTCTTAAAGCCAATGAGTCAGTCGGTTTTCGTTTCGAGTTGGATCAGGAGGATGTTTGGAACCGAAGTGATCAAATCAACTTTTTCCAAAAAGGTGTTCCCGTCTCCTTTTTGTTTGGCGGATTTCACCCTGATTATCACCGTCCATCGGACAAGGTGGGGGATATTAATTTTAAGAAATTAGTGTCCGCTGCGAAGCTGTACTATTTGGCTGTCAATCTCGCCAGCGAGCACGGTCCGTTTGAGATGAAGACCCAGACTGGAAAATAGGCTCTCTCCGGTTGAATCAAGAAGACTCTTAAAAAGGGGGCTTGAGTGAGTCCCCTTTTTGTTTGTAATGGCAAGGCAATTCGCTGAATCATTGCGTTGCCGCCTGCCTTTCGGGGTAATCGCCTACCGAAAGTGGGCGCGGGCGAGACTTGTCCAAGAAGCCTTGCCGGTCGTATGGAAGTAATGCTGGTCGGTTCAAAGCAATCGAGTTCGCTGGATCGATTCATAGCCTGTCATAGTCTGATGAAATCTAATTTATATATTGCCCGCGGCTCGTGTTGGAAATCTTGAGGACTTTAAGGCTTGTTTAGTGTGGCCAAGGAGTGCCGTGTTTGGCATATTCGGGCGGGCCGAATTTCAGTCGCTTGCCGGGGACGCGGGAATGCTTCACCATTCAAAATGATGTTGGCTTAAAGGGCAATTCCATCAACTCGCTGTTAGAAAACGTCCAGATGGGCTAAAATGTCGACGGTTCTGTCCCCTAATTAATTCAGAAATACGTAGATTGGAAATAGTCTCAACTGTGAGTTTGACGGTTGGGGTTCCACTTAACGTAAAACAAGGAGAATTCGATTGTCTGACGCGGATATTGGTTTGATCGGTCTTGCGGTCATGGGAGAAAATTTAGTTCTCAACATGGCGAGCAATGGATACAACGTTGTAGTTTACAATCGAACGACTTCGAAAGTCGATGAGTTTCTGGCGGGACGGGCGGCAGGAAAAACGATTGGGGGCGCTCACTCGCTAGAAGAGCTCTGTTCAAAATTGGCGAGACCGCGTCGATTGATGATCATGGTGAAAGCGGGCGCAGCGGTCGACAAAGTGATCGATGGGTTGCTGCCGTATCTCGATGAAGGGGATATCGTAATCGATGGTGGAAATAGTGAATTTCCCGATAGCATCCGCCGGACGGATGATCTAGCGGCACGTGGCATTCTCTTTATCGGAACGGGCGTTTCCGGAGGAGAGGAAGGTGCGTTGAAGGGGCCAAGTATTATGCCGGGTGGCAATCCCGAAGCATGGCCGCACGTCAAGCCCATATTTCAATCAATCGCGGCCAAGACAGACGCCGGCGAGCCATGTTGTGAGTGGGTTGGCCGGGGAGGTGCTGGGCATTTCGTGAAAATGGTTCACAACGGAATCGAATACGGCGATATGCAAATGATTTGCGAGACCTATCAGATGATGAAGGATGGTCTCGGCATGTCAAATCAACAGATGCACGATGTCTTTTCAAAATGGAATGGGGGGGTGCTGGATAGTTATTTGATTGAAATCACACGCGACATTCTTGGATTTGTCGATGAAGACGGCACGTCAACCGTCGATGTGATTCTTGACAAAGCTGGGCAAAAGGGGACTGGAAAATGGACCGCAATTTCAGCACTTGATGTGGGGCAGCCGTTAACGTTGATTGGTGAGGCGGTTTTCGCTCGTTGCCTTTCTGCATTAAAAGAAGAGCGAGTGAGTGCTTCCAAAGTTCTGAAAGGACCGGATTCAAAATTTGATGGCGACGCCGAAGCGTTGGTACATGATCTTGAGCAGGCGCTTTACGCTTCGAAAATTGTTTCCTATGCCCAAGGCTACCAATTAATGCGGGCAATTTCTGATGAGAAAGATTGGGAACTGAATTACGGTGCAATTGCGTTGATGTGGCGTGGTGGTTGCATTATCCGTTCTGCTTTTTTAGGGAACATCCGGGATGCGTTTGAAAAAGATGCCGGGTTAACGAATCTGCTTCTTGATCCATTTTTTGAATCGGCGGTCGAGAATGCTCAATCATCATGGCGAAGAGTAGTGGCAACTGCCGCGACACTTGGAATTCCGATGCCCGCAATTAGCTCGGCGTTAGCCTATTTTGATGGTTACCGAACCGAGCGTTTACCGGCAAATTTATTGCAGGCTCAAAGGGACTATTTTGGCGCCCACACCTACGAACGAACGGACCGTCCGCGAGGTGAGTATTTTCATACGAACTGGACTGGTCGAGGCGGTACAACAGCCTCGTCAACCTACAACGCCTAATCGTTTAGCTCTCGTTTACGGAGTGCGTGAATGTCGATTCGGTGGCTGCAGTGGTTAGTTACATTGAAGCCGAAAAATTTACCGGGATAGACAGCTTTGCTGCGTAAATTGAATGTTGGGCAATCGCTTAGTGTCTTGATGAACACTTCAGATCTTTTTAAGTCAGATCTTTTTGAGTCAAACCATTTTTGGATATTGTTGGATGTCGGAAACAAGTGAAACGATAGAACCCCTAGTCTTTGTTATTTTCGGCGCGTCTGGCGATTTAGCCAAGCGGAAACTGATTCCGGCAATATACGACTTGTATAAGCGGAATTATCTACCAAAAAAATTTGCTGTGCTTGGTGTCAGTCGTAGCAAGCTGGACGATAATTCATTTCGAGAGCAGGTGTTATTTGAAAATGAATTTCTGGAGCTCCATTCAGATAGCGACGTGTTAGCGGCAGAATTTCGGGATCGACTATTCTATCAACCAATTGATACGAATTCAGTTGAGGATTACGCGTTGGTAAAGGAGAGGTTGGAGGATCTCGATGAAACATTTCAAACTTCTGGGAATGTTATGTTTTATCTTTCAACCCCTCCGGTTCTCTATGACAAAATCCCTAAATTTCTTGCCCACTATGGACTGAATCGACATGACGGGAGTTATCGCCGTCTTGTTATTGAGAAACCGTTTGGTACTGATCTGGCGTCGGCAAAGGCGCTTAATAAAAGTTTGAAACAGTATTTCGATGAAGAGGATATATACCGTATTGATCATTATTTGGGCAAGGAAACGGTCCAGAATCTTTTGGTAACACGTTTTGCTAATGGGGTTTTTGAGCCACTTTGGAATCGTAACTATATTCATCATGTTGAAATCACCAATGCTGAACCCATTGGAGTGGGCTCGCGCGGTGGTTATTACGATACCTCCGGTGCGCTGCGGGACATGTTGCAGAACCATTTGATGCAAGTCGTCGCACATGTTGCCATGGAGCCACCGATCTCTCCTGACGCGGTCGCAATCCGAAACGAAAAAACCAAATTGTTTCAGTCGTTGAGGCCAATTGCTGAATCAGATGTATCCAAATACAGCATTCGCGGTCAGTATACGGCTTCCATGATGAGAGGTGAGCCAGTGAAAGGATATCGTGAGGAGTTGGGAGTGCCAGACGATTCTAAGACGGAAACGTATGCGGCTCTCAAATTCTATATCGATAACTGGCGGTGGTCAGGTGTGCCATTTTATGCTCGGACAGGCAAAAGATTGCCTACCAAAGTGACTGAGGTTTGTATCACCTTTAATAAACCACCGCAGACGCTGTTTCGAAGACAGGAAGAGGTGCTGCATTCTGAGCACAATCAATTGATCATTAGAATTCAGCCTGATGAAGGAGTGTTGCTTAGTTTCGGAATGAAGGTGCCGGGCGACGGATTCAAAGTTAAAAACGTCGGGATGGATTTTCACTATTCAGACTTAGCGGATAACGATGTTCCCGAGGCCTACGAACGTCTTCTTTTGGATTGCATGCGGGGGGACGCAACGCTGTACGCCCACGGTGACAGCGTTGAATATACGTGGGAATTCGTAGAACCTATTCTCAATGCATGGCAGCATGACTCTTCGATTCCCATTTACGGATACCCTGCCGGTACGTGGGGGCCGGAAATAGCCGACGATTTAATTGAGAGTGAGCACGAATGGAGAAGCCCATGTCGTCGGCTTACCGACGATACATCGTATTGTGAACTCTAGGTTGGCTCGCCCTGGCAGTTGCTCGGTTTATTGACTAAGGAAAGAAAATAGGTCGATCACTTCTTCGTCTGTGAGTGGATTTAGGATTCCATTTGGCATTAATGAGTCTTTTGTTTTTCGACGCTCTTCGACTGTAGTTAGATCAATGGTCAGGAGCGAGTCTTTCGTTTGAAGAGAAAGTGTGCGTTGATTTTCATTAACAATCACACCGCTGAGAAATCGACCATCATTAAGGACGATCACGCTGACTTGGTAGTTTTGCGCGACGGAGGCACTGGGCGCCAGGATGTTTTCCAGGAGATAGTTAATGTTTTTTCGGTCGGATCCAGTTAGGTCCGGACCAATTTTTCCTCCGCGACCAAACATGATATGGCAGGATGCGCAATTCTTCTCAAAGATTTTCATTCCCCGGTCCCGGTTTCCATTTTCTAGTCGGGTCGGGGTTAGCTTGTTATTAAGTTGGGTCATTTGTTTTTGACTCTCTAACGTAGTAGAGCGAATTGATCCCCAGCTTGCTTCTAACAAATTAACTAGCACTGGATTATCAAAGTTGCTTACTTGCCTTGCGTGGGAGGCCGAAATAAATGACTTTGGAATCGTGTTTGATGCGACAGCCTGCAATAGCTGTTCAGCCCACGCTTCACGCGTGACCAACGCATCAATGGCCGTCGATTTTCCTTCCGGATCCATATGGGGGAATCGGTTTAGAATCGCCTTGGCAGCGGTTGGCGTATCACACTTGGCCATCGCTTTAATGACCGCAGTTGTAAGGGCTTTGTTGTTAAGATGTGGACGCAGGATTTGAAAAAGCCCAGTAGCCTTTGATGAATTAGCAAGTGTTAGGATGGCTTGGCGTCGCGCCGGGATATCATATGTTTCGTCATTGGCAATGTTCTTTAATTCCTCGATGCTTCGTCCGGTGCCAAACACGATATCCAGCTCATCAACCATACGGTTGATGTCGGAGTTGTTAAGTTTAGCCAATTCCAATTTAGTAGCAGGCCAGCCTTTCGGCATGGGGGCTTGGATCCATCCTTTTAAGGCTTGTGTCATGCCCCGTAAAATGGTCTGAATTTTTACCGGTTTTTGATTGACCAATTGACTCGTTAGTTTGTCAACATTCTGAGGATTCGATTGGATATTGAAAGTGAGCCGTCTTGCAATATTTTGAGTCAACAAAGGAATGTTTGAATCGAAGGCCAGTTCGATGGCTCGGTTAGGAAGCAGGGTAGCGATCGGTTCATAGCCAAACCAAACCAGCTTTGGTTGAACCCGATCTTCGGCATCTTCGGTTTTCTTGGCGAGTTCTGCGGTCAGGCGATGCCCAAAATCGGGGGCAAATCGCGGAATTGAACTGGCCAGATAGAGTCTGACGAGTCCCGAGGGATCTTGCTTTGCCGTTTGTAGAATGTGCTCGAGGCCGGGATCAGAAATAAAGATTCGACCATCAGTGAGTAAGCGAACTGCCCATGCTCGAATATGCTCGTTTGAATCGGTGAGTCGTTGAAGAAGCCAGGGTTCCTGCTCTGGGAAACATGAATAATAAGCCCACATCACTCTCAATTTGGTTTTCGTGTCGCCCGCTAAGTCAAATGCCTTCTGGAATTTATGAATCCACGGATGATCTTTAAGAATTGGATGAGCGACTTCTAAAGTGAAATCAGGAGCAGGTGACTTTTTAATTAATGCAGCAGTCAGTTCTTGCAGGCGTCTACGCGATTTGCGAACGACCCATTCGTTCGGGTGCGACAAATTTTCTATCAGTTGGTCAACAGAAGCCTCGTTAATTTTTTCAGGGATAGAAGGGCTGGGGTTGCCGTAAGATATTTTAAATATCCGGCCAGATGTGCGATGGATCCCATCGTTCTCATGGCATTCGCCAATGTCAGACCAATCAGCGAGATAAACCTCACCGTAGCGTCCGTAAATTAGTTCGATCCCTCGAAACCATGGGTCGGCCGATTTAAAATAGTCTTGTCCGTGGTGGGCGACATATGAATTTCCTTCGCGGTGAATGGAGTCGGAGTTAATTCGCCGCCCATGGAAATTTGCTGTAAAAAGTTGGTTGTGAAATTCTTTTGGCCATTGGTTACCTTGATAGATCATCAGCCCAGTGTGAGCATGGCCGCCACCCGCCTTGTCGGTGCCATCAGAAATCTGTTCGTTGCGTCCGGCTGCCCAATGTTCTTCGCCGACGTCCCAGTGAAAGTGATCAGCAGTCTGGTCGATCAATTGGTAAAGGTGCGGATTGAAGTGGGCTCCGTACATGCGTTGGTAACGCGCGTTCGGGACGATGTGAAATAGATGGCCAATGACGGTATTAATCATGAACATCTCACCGTGTTCATCAAAATCAAAACCCCACGGATTTGTTCCGCCTTGAGCGACTATTTCAAAGGTTCGATCGGTTGGGTGAAACCGCCAGATCGCACAATTCATGGGGGTGCGTTGGGATTCGGTAGCTCCTGGAGAACCAACAAACGAGGTTGCCTGGATGCCATGTCGTCCATAGAGCCATCCGTCAGGTCCCCAACGGAGGCCGTTGACGATATTGTGCCGAATAACATTTCCCTCAAAACCATCTAATAGAACGACGGGTTCGCCATCGGGAACATCGTCTTGATTAGCATCGGGGATGAATAGCAGATTGGGAGCGGCGGTCAGCCAAACACCCCCAAATCCAACCTCGATACTCGTAAGCTTTTTTGCCTGGTTCCAGAACACCGTTTTTTTATCAAAGGTTCCATCTGCATTGGTGTCCTCGAGAATGAGAATCCGGTCATTCAATTCCGTATTGAAATTTTCTCCCCGATCTGAATACGTATTGCATTCTGCGACCCAAAGGCGACCTCGGGCGTCGGTTGTCATTGCAATGGGTTGATTAATATCTGGTTCAGACGCAAATAACGTTGCCTGAAAACCGCTTGGTAGCGACAGCATTTTGAGCGCTTCCTGAGGCGGTGTTTGCGGGATCAAAAGCGGTTGAGTGTTTGGCAGGTTGGTTGCGTTAGATTGATCTTGGCCATGCAATGGCGCTGCAACAGGGAATAGCAAAGCCAAGCCAAAGATGCCGGTGACGGTAGAAATTACAAGTCGCATTTTTAGTTCTCTGTTGGTGCTGCTGTGGCATAACAAAAAATAAATGTAACAAATTATTGAAGAGGTTTGTAAAGGTTGAGTGGAAGTCAGCAGCAGTATTGAGTTTGCGCATAAAAAAAGGTAGTTGTGCGGGATCACAACTACCGTTTTCTATAATGGAAAATCCTGTGGCTAAACGAGGGGTTTTGACAGAGATGAGTCAAAAAAATCATAAGAGTCTGGCGTCATGCCGCCTTCTTTTGATCCGAATCATTTCCTTCGTTCGAGCATTCAGGTTCACTAGTCTTCATGGGATCAAGCTCTTTTCTGAGGATTAACATGTCAGATGGTGCTTGAATTCCCAATCGGACTCGGTCTCCCGAGACCCGGACGATTGTCAAAACAATCGAGTCGCCCAACATGATCTTTTCACTTTCCTTCCTGGAAAGAACGAGCATATCGAGTATCCTTGGTATTAAGTGTTAATATGATTAAATATAATTGCGTAGTCTATTGCGACAGGATTTTAGGTGCCATCGCGAGCACCGTTCTTTTGAATCGCTCACCGGTGGAGCCGTAAAACAGAATCGAATTTTTGTCGGTTTCCCAAACGGCCGTTAGTTTGACGCTTCTCGGTCCATGAAGGCAAAAGAAAATGCCACATGGTCGGTTGCCTCTGGTGAGAATTCTCTCGGTGACCTGAAAAATACCTTCTTCGAAATCGTTTTGTTGACACAACGTATGAGATACAAATTGTCGTAATTGCTGAATGTTCTTGATCTGAATTGGATCTTGTTGCATTCTCGGCACTTCTCCTCCCTACTTGATCTTGAGCGGCGAAATAAACTTCGAATGGTGCCACCTGTTTACAAATCAGGTTGACAGTTGGAAGTATCGGCAGTTTAGGTGGTTTGCGGGATGTAAAAATGCGTATTTTTAGTAGCTTATTTTGATAGGGTAGCTTTGGAAAAACAACCAATATAATCCGATCAAGCAAGCTTTACCGGACGCTCGTTCCATTCGGTACCACAATACAAACTGGACGTTCCTCTTTTTTGAGGCTGAATTAATTTTGGCATGGTCGTTGTAAACGAACACCCGATATGATTTCCGTTAGAAAAAATATAAGCTGCCTAAAGTCTTTTTTTTTTGCCCGTTGGTCACGAGTTAATTCCATTGCGATAAGCTTTACGAGGTGCGAAGTCGTTGACGCAACTCGGACCCCATATCGAGTTGGTTAATGTGAATGCTTCAAGTAAATGATTTTCAGGAACCGTTGATTGAATTTTAGTATTGAAAGCGATATTTTTCGGGGCCCCGTTGATCTCCTGCTTTATTTGGTGCGTCGGCACGAGGTAGAGGTTTCAGAAATTGCGCTGGCGGACGTTACTGAAAAATATCTGGAATACATCGATGTCCTGAAAGAAATTTCGATCGATACGGTTGGAGACTTCCTCGAAGTTGCGAGCATTTTAATTGAGCTTAAGGCGAGAGCTCTGCTTCCACGCCCTGAAGCAGAGGAAGATCAAGAGGCAGAAATAGTGGACCCTCGCAAAGATCTCGTGCAGAGATTGTTGCTGTTTAAGCGTTTCAAAGATGCCAGTTCGCTATTAGAAGATCAGGGCGTTGCTTGGCAGAAACGGTATGTGCGAATGGCGGATGATTTGCCAACGCAAAAAGTCGATATGGCTGACCAGCCGATTCACGAGGTCGAATTGTGGGATCTGGTGAGTGCTTTTGGGCGCGTGTTGAGAGATAATCGCCCAGTCCCTCAGGCGAATATTACCTACGACGAGACTCCTATCCATATTTATATGCAACGGATTCACGCGAGAATTGTATCCCACAAAAGAGTATCGTTCACTGATCTTTTTGAGGCGGGGATGCACAAGTCAGCGATGGTAGGTATTTTCCTAGCCGTTCTGGAATTAACACGACATCACAATGTGCTGGCTCAACAATCCGATTTGCATAGCGAGATTCAGATTGTTCCTAGCGACGGATTTAGCGAACAGCTCGATGTTTCAAATATTGACGACTACAATCCGCATGGCAAGACTTTGCCGACGGGTGACCCTGGTTCGATGGTCGATTGATTTTTCGATACCGATTAAGTTGCAAAGTTCCTGATTCTTCGCCAGTTCTCAGTTGGATTCAAGTATCGTAACTGACTTGATGAGATCAATATTCCTAAACTTATCTAAAATGTATTCGTTTCCACGTTTTTTGAACTTAGCCTGAACATTTTCATTTCGTGGGTTTTCCCCGTATTCAGTATTGATTTTCTGAATTGTCGACTTTCCTGTCTTGATCTCAGCAAAGGGTACAAAGGCGACTCCGCCATTTGGTTGGGCACTGTCGAGATTAGTGTTCAGCCCGAGGTTGCAGAACATCTGGACGCAGCGACTGTTAGGGGTTCCAGTTTGTGCGAATGAGAGTGTACCCGGAATATTCTTTATTCCTTTGGGGGGATCATCTGGAATTGTGGAATCGCTCCAGGCTGAATTAACAGTAGGGTCGCCATGGATTCCAAACTGAAACATGAATCCGTCAATGGCTCGAAAGATTGCAATATCGCTCTCGAAATATCCAACTCGGATCATATTATAAAAACGGTCTGCAGCGTGAGGCGCCCAGTCACGATGAACGGTGACCGTGAAATCTCCTTTGGTGGTCTCAAATTTTGCGTCAAAGGTTTCAGGTGCTGTTTCCGTTGCAAGCTCTGGTTTTAATAGTGCTGGGTTGCGCGCTGTGGAAGTGCTCTCAATCGCTTTAGGATTTAGTGCTAATAGATCCAGTTTTTTTGCACGATCGCTAGTTAGACAGCCAGATTGAAAGAATGACAAACCGATTATCAAGGTCAAAAATAGTGAGACTGACAACTGTTGTTTGCAATTCATTTCCGTCACTCGTCAAGTGTTGTGGAGCTTAAACGCGGTAGGCAACTAACGCCGACGCACTGAACTTGTCGGAAGGGTAGCAAAAGAGGGAGTGGAATCCAATGTCGAGTTTCAAGGGTAAGACTGCTTCGTACAGCGGAATACATGAAAAATACGAATTAACGTTTGCGCGGTTTGTGCCCCATTAATTTGGGGGTGGAACCACAGGGATTGCGATTTTTTCAAAGTTTCTTCATCGTTTTTCACTCAGCCAATCTCTTGGGCAAACCGTAAAATTTGCTTTTCAACTAAGACTTCCCCCTGATTTGTGAGCTATGTTTTCGTTGACGGGAAACGTCCGCGGGTAAATAGCGTTACTTTTATCTGGATACTCCGATGGTTGGATAACGACGGTTCTCTTCGATTACCGAGCGTTTCCATGTAAAGTTGATCCTTGGGGTGAGACCCCCAAGGGTCAGTTTTACGAATTATTTGGTTGATTTAGTACCAAACGAAACAAGCCGCTCATGTGAGCGGCTTGTTTTTGTTTTTGGAATCTCGCGAGAGGCGCTTTCACAAGAATACGTTTTTAAGGAGCTATTTGTCGTCAGCTTCTGAATTCGCCTTTTTAAAATCGCCGGCGGTAATTATCAAAAGGCGGTCTGGTGCAATTACCTTTTTGATGGCCGCATCGACTTGCTCTTTGGTGAGCGTAGAGATCTTCTCATCGCTTGCATTTTGAAATTCCATGGTTCGTCCAGTTTTCATGTTGGACAGTAGTTCGCTGGCCAGTTGACCATCACGAGCTCGACTGCCGCGACGATTAATGAGAAAGCTATCCTTTGCTTTTTGCAATTCGTCGCCAGTTACACCGCTTTCGAGCATTCGGTCGACTTCTTCCTTAACCGTTTCAACAACTTTTTCAGTATTCATTGGATTGGAAATGCAGAACATCATGTACATTCCCCGTTCGTCCTGATCGTCGGCCTGGAAGCGAGTCATCGCGGTATAGGAGAGTCCATCTTGTTTACGCACTCTATCCGCGATTCGTGAAGACAACGGTCCGCCGCCCATAATGTAGTTGCCGATCAGCATTGCTTCATAATCAGGGTGGTTTTCGTTGATATCCGTCGCGACCCCTGCAATGTAAATAGCATTGGCTTTATCGGGAGTGTCTAAATTGACACGTTCTGCTTTGATATCAAGATTGGCTGGTTCTTTAATTCGCTGGTAAGGAATTTCAGTTTTCCAGTCATCAAAGACCTTGTTTAATTCTGCCAGGGTTGAGGTTGGCTCGAAATCGCCCACTACTGCAACTTCGCCGAACTGTCCATTAAGAAAGTTTTTCTGAAGGTTACGCACATCGTCAATGGTCACATCTTTTAAGTTCTTCACTTCTTCTTGCAGCGTCGGCGTGTACCGAACATTGTCAGCAGGTTGAGGGTCCATGCGGCGAGAGAATTCATTCACGGCTAGGCTCATCGGATCGGACATGCCCGACTCAATCCCGGTTACCATCTCACTTTGAATGATTTCCATGTCGCTTGAGTCCAGTTTGGGTTCCCGGAGTGCCTGACGCATGATCGCAAGAGCTGGGACAAGGTTGTTCCGTTCGGTTTCGAGACTGAAATTTAATGTTCCTAAAGATCCGCTGAACCCAAGGCTTGCCTTAAGATTATTTAAAGCGTCCTGGTACTCTTGAAAGCCGAGTTCCTTAGTACCACGGGATAGCAGTTGTGGCAGGATATCTGCTGCTGCCCGTTTCCCTTTAAGGCTATTTTCATCGCCATAATGGATGGTGCCACGGAGTGTAACGCGATCGCCACGGGTTTCCTTCGGGAGTAATGCAAATTTCAATCCCGAATTCAGTTCGCCAAAGGTCGTTCGCTTTTGAATGTTCATTGGAGAAGGATCGAACGCTTCGCCGGCCGCCATTGCCTCGCGGCCTTTGTAGTTGGCCACCATTTTTTTGACATTGTTTTGAGCATCGATGGCAATGCGTTCTGTTTCTTCGGACGGGAAGAAAAGACCGACCGTTCGATTGGATTGAATCATGTATTTATTAGCGAATTCTTGTACGTCTTCCTTGGTGACCTTTTCGAGGCGGTCGCGGTGGAGAAAGTACAATCGCCAATCGCCGTAAGATTCCCATTCGCTCAGCGCCGTCGCAAAGCGTTCTGTATTGGCAAACTGTTGCTCTCTCCCTTTTGCAATCGCAACCACTGCTCGTTTAACGTCATCTTCAGAAACTCCGGTCGAGCCGATCGTCTCCATTTGATCGACCAGAACGTCTTTGGCCTGAACGAGATCTTTATCGAGAGGGACTTCCGCGTAAGCGAGCATGACTCCAGGGTCATAACCGACACGAGCGAAGGCACCGGCGCCAGTTGCCATTTTGGTTTCGACTAAAGCCTTGTAGAGCGGGCCCGACGGTTGGTTGGAAAGAATACGAGCAAGAACTTGTGCCGATGCGTACTCTTCACTGGAAGCCGACGGGATGTGATAGCCCAATCCGACAAACTGAACGTCGCCTGAACGTCGGAGGATAACCGTCCTCTCACCGTCTTGAGCAGGTTCTTCCGTGTAGGTTTTGGGAAGTTTACGCTCGGGACGGGGGATTGAGCCAAAGTTCTTTTCAACTAACTCCAGGGCTAGTTCTTTGTCGAATTTGCCGGCAATGACCAGTGTAATATTATCCGGCTGATAATACTTGCGGTAAAACACACGTAGATTAGTCGCCGGGACACGCATGATGTCGCTGCGATTACCGATGGTTGATTTTCCATAATTGTGCCATTGAAATGCAGCGGTCATGATTCGCTGAATCAAAATGCCTTGCGGATTATTTTCTCCTCGCTCAAATTCACTCCGAACAATGGTCATTTCTTTCTCAAGATGTTCGGGTTTGATCCAGCTGTTGATCAAGCGATCTGACTCCATCTCGATAGCAAATTTTAGGTTGTCATTAGCAACCTTTGGATCGCCGTCTGGAGCAGGTAGCGTTTCGAAGTAATTTGTGCGGTCGATTGATGTAGTACCGTTCATATTTAATACACCACGGTTCTTCAGCAATTCTGGAATGTCAGGATGCCGGTCGGTTCCTCGGAATAGCATGTGCTCTAGTAGGTGAGCCATTCCGGATTCCCCGTAGCCCTCATGTCGAGATCCAACGTTTACAGTCATGTTCATCGTAAACTGCGGTTTGGAGTTGTCGGGGAACAGTAATAGCTTGACGCCATTGTCGAGGCGGTACTCTGTGATTCCTTCGACTTCGTACATCTTTTTGGGCGCTTGTGCCTCAGTCGTTTGACTGATCATTACCACGGTCGTCAAGGCAACAGCTGCGCGCCAAGCGAACTGACAAGAACGAGGAAGTTTGGAATGTTTGTTCACTTGAAATCCTTAACCAAAAGTATCATTGAATGAATAAAACGGAATCCGCAAACATTCCTTAAGTGGGCCGAGTACTTTCCTAATTTGGAGAGTTAAGCCGGTTTCATTTGCGAACGTTTTTGATCTGACAACCCGTCGCTGCTAATTCTACCATTTGTTGTTAATAATCGTAAACGAGGGGGGCTTGTTTGTCTCGCGTCGAAGATTAGTTTTTATTCGCATCGAGTTATCTATTTCTGGGAACGGAACGAGTTTGCTGATGTGAAATTTGAAACATTTTTAGAATAGTCGTTCAAAAAGCTGTGGGGGTGAGATGCAATCCGAAGACGATCTGCAAGCATTATCAAGGGTCATTAAAGCCCGCAAAACACTCAAAGTACTCGGGGATGTTGAACATGCCGTTGAAATCTCGGAGGAGAATGCGAGCCGATATAACCGAAAGGTGATCGAATCAATCGAAACGGCGGGGTGGGCACCCTTTCATTATAACCGAGGTCACAATGGTTTGGCTGAACCCTGGCGAGCCCATGTGATCTGGCACGAAGATTGCCGAATCATCGCCGGCCATTTTCATGATTGGTTTCCGGATGTGAAAGCATCGAACAAGCTTCCCGCGATGTTGTCGGCATGCGGGGCACTAGTTATTGTAACTTGGTTGCCGCAATTCCGCGGTAAGGATCAACAGTTAGAAGGCTTTCAAAACTCCATCGGTCTACCTAAACAGACGACGATTGACGATGAGCATCTCGCGGCCAGCGCTGCGATGGTTCAGAATTTATTACTTTTGTTGACGGCTAGTTCAATGGGGACTTACTGGTCCAGTGGCGGTCAATTCCGAACCTCGGCAATGTTTGATAGGCTCGGTATCAGTCAGGGTGAGTCGTTTCTTGGTGGTGTGTTTGTTGAGTACCCCTGCAGCGTCGGCGAGTCGATTGAACGTGTATGTGGCAAACAGCGAAGCAATCGAAGTCAAGATCACGCTTGGCTGCGAGAGGTTCGGTTGAATGAAAGTTAGTCCCCTTGCCTTGTAGGCATGCGGTTGAGTGATGATGCGAATCCTAGGGGCTTTTTAATTACGCAAGTTCTATTAATCGCTTGATTGGGGAGTTGCCTTAATCATCGCCTGCGACATCCGTTGCAGAGACATACTGGCCGGACTTAACTGCTTCCGACTGCATTTGGCAGATTTGGATTCCATCTCGTGCAAGCGCTCCATTCAGGATGTCTGATGAGCGATTTTCTGCGATTGCTTGCGTTACTTCCCTGATTTCTCTTTTAAAGGCAAGAACTGGATCTCCGTCACCTAGTTCGGGGCGAAGCACATTGCCGTCTTCGGTTAAGACTTTGAGCGGCATGCACTCAGGCGCGTCGGCAAATGCTTGGAAATCAAATTGGATAGTGGCTTTCTCAAGATGAATTTCAAAGCCGTGAGTAAACGGGCGTCCTTGCTGATTAATCACTCCGCAGGTGCAGGTGACTGCGAGGTTAGTGTCAGTGAATCGAAAAATTGAATTGCAGTAATCTACGACTTCTCCACGAATGCGACCGCAGCTGTAAACTCCGGTTGGCATGCCAAAAAGTAAACGGATGAAATGTGCGTCGTGTACATGAAGGTCAAAGAGCGGACCACCAATTACATTGGGATCATAAAATCGAGTAAGCCACTGTGGGTCGGAAATGACTCGTTTGAATGATCCTCCCAGTAAATCTCCGTATTCCTTCGACGCAATGAGTTCACGGACATATTGGAATTCGGTGAAGTAAGGGAGTACTTGGCCGACCATTAATTGACGATTGTTTTCTTTGCATACCGCAACTGCGGTGTCACAATCTTTAAGGTTAAGTGCGAGAGGCTTTTCACAGAATACGTGTTTCCCTGCCTTGGCGGCGGCTTGAATTGCCTCGCAGTGCATTGCGGGCGGTAGACAAATGTCGACACAATCAATCTCTAGATCGGGATCTGCGAGCATGGCTTCAAGATTTTCGTATGTTCGAATGCCCGTTAGGTCAACCTCAGTCCCCGGCGGCCCAAAGTTACCTTGTATCGCAGTCCAATCTCCCGCTCTTCGCTCTGTTTCCGGGGTTGCAATCGCAACGACTTCGACATCGGCAAGTTCTTGATAGGCGAGCCAGTGGATCCAGCCCATGAAACCGATTCCGGCAATTCCGACTTTCGTCATTTACTTTCCAATCCCAATGTCTAGAGTTCAATAAATGGTTTGCGAGATGGCGATTTGCAGGGATGTTACCTAGCAGCCAATCTTTGTTATAACAGGTAAACGCCCGATGAGTAGGTTTGTTTTCGGGGGGCTGCGTTTTGCAGTATCTGTGTCACCGCCGTTTCGTCATTGCGGAGAGTGATGTTCTGAAAGGATATGAAATGCCGATTGAGATGCAACTTGCGAAAATTATCATCAGCGAAATTAATGAAAACCAAATCGTTTTCCTGAGGGAAGTCGATGGGGATCGAGAGTTTCCGATTTTAATCGGTATTTTTGAGGCAACGAGTATCGATCGTCGAGTGAAGAATATCGCTCGACCTCGCCCGTTAACTCACGATTTAATCGTCGAAGTTGTAGATTCACTGGGGGGTGAATTGGATAGCGTCGTAATAACGGAATTGCGCGAAGCGACTTACTACGCAAGTCTCCGTATTAAACGTGATGGGGAGATCATCGAAATAGATGCCCGCCCGTCGGATGCGATTGCAATTGCTGTGACTTGTTCGCCTCGTTTGCCTATTTTCGTCGCCGAGAACGTGCTTGACGAAGCAATTTCTACAGGAGATTGAGCCTTCGCTTGGATTTCGATGGATGGGTCGTCCTATTGATTTGCGAAGGTGGTTTGGAAAGATGTACGCCTAGTAAGTGGGACAGCTTTTCGAGATTTCTAGCATACCGTTTGGAAAAGAAGAGTTGGGCTGTTCGCGCTCCTTCTATTTCGATCCGGTTAACTAAGATAGCGTTGAACATTTTCAGATGGTGAACGTTGCTGGGCAGAAGCAATGTTTTGTCGCCTAGAATTAGGCGTTTTTGGGTTAATTCCCACCCCTCTGGATGTGGGCGTAGATGTAACCGGGATTTGGTGGGAAACGGGCCAAGTGGTCGGTCGGGAAAGACCATTAATTCGGCGATTTCAGGGGTCCGATACGCGGGGCGGATGAGGCACCAGATCTGATCCCAAATTATATTCCTAATGTAGTGAACTCTTCTGTTAATCCATCGGAATACGACCAAACCTACTGCTAACAGTACTAGATCAAAGACTAAAGCGACCGTCGGGCTCCAAACGTAAACGGCTAATAGTATCGCGCAGATCAATTTATTAGTAATTTCTAAAATGCCGTCGATAAACGGCACCGGGATTAGCCAAACCATGATCTCAAAGAAAAACTTAATCGTGTTGATGATGACAATGTTAAAAGCTGCGAAGAAGCAAAACAGGACACTTGCTGAGAATGTGAATATCGAAGCATGCACAACCGCGACTTCATCGATGCCTGAGGGTTCACTCGGAAACACTGTCACTATGCGAATCAGAACGATGGTTATGATCGCAGCATAGGTCTCAACCTGATCAATTGCCTGTGCGAACGGTTTGCTGACTTTTGTAAATCTGGGCACCGAAGTGAGGATTGTTAAAAATAGAAATGTCCAGAATAGGTATGGATTACCAAGAACCGGATTGTCGCTAATCAAGGAATGAGGTAGGTGCCCATTTCCACCAAACTGTGTTACGCCGGCTAGTATCGTGATCCCAAAAAATGGGGAGATGGCGATGGGAGCAAGCGGCCCAAGCCACTCGCTTGCTTGAGCTATGGTTGAAATCTGATTGATTGCCGCAAGGTCGCCCGATGGCAGCGGGGATGTCAGGTTGGGCGAATCGGTATTGACCTGGAAAGTGGAGAGAATTGCAGCCGACATCAAGAACAAGATGCAGCGTGAAATAATAAACGCGTTCACGATAGTCCTTGGTTAGAAAGCCAAATCCAAATTCAGAATGATGGTGGTCGTGAAATCCCTGTTGTTGTTTGAGCGCGTACCAACATAGTTCAACCGACGGGTAAGCTCGACTGTCATACTAAGTATAGCCTTAACCGTTGCCGAAAAGCCAAGCCGTTGTCGAAAGCCACGTAAATTACAAGGTGAATTGAGTTAATCGAAGCAATTACGCAAGGAGAATCGGAGATTTCATGCCATCGATGAAAGTATCAAAGCGAAAGGCTGTTGAGGGGGCCAGCCAAAAAAAAACTCCAGTCGCTAAGGACTGGAGTTCAATATAATCGGGCTATATCGTTGGATCACTCGCGTGGGCGAACAGCGCCGGTCAGGCCGGAGTAATCTTCACGATCTTCGCGGTGCCATAGGGGTTGCCCTTCAAGTACTCGTCGTCGAAGTGCTTCGATTTTCTCTTCTGATCCCGCTGGAGCATCTGTCGCCATGAATTGCTCGTCGTGGGATGGCACAAAATCTTCGTCGTGTCCGTACTCAAGGATTGCTTCGAAGACGTTTTTTACTTTCTTGTTACCGTTGGACATGGGTATGTACCTGTAGTTGGGCAAAATCTTTTCAAGGGAAACGAGCCACAGATTGCGATCAATACGGTTAGCCAAAAATTCGGCGTAAAGAAATGTGTTTCGCTTAGAGGTGGGCTCCGAAAAATACTGGCCTGAACCGCTCGTAAATTCGAGGTGGTCGCAACCAATTACGGAAGCATTATTGATGAGGCGGAATCAAAGTCAAGAAATTTGTGTTCGATTTTTCAAAATGTTTTTTAATGTCAAAAACGTTCGTAATCGGAAAACCGTTTCGGCATCCCGGGCTTTCAGATCGGGTTGGGGGGTGGGCGACTGAGGGTTGAAGGGGTTGGTTTTTCTGGGGGTGAAAATGGGGCAAGGCAAAGGGTCGCTTGCTGACTTTAAATCAATTTAATGGTGCAATCTTCGTCGAGAAGTTAAAAATGAACGGTTTTAAGTATCTTCTTGGCTTTGGCTATAACGCCGAACAGGTTAATCTAAGCCGTTAAGTTCCCCGCGGATGTTGTCATTGTCATTTCATTTGAGTGGTTTTTTGACGTCATATAGGGCTTTGGAAAAAAGATAGGTTTCCACTAGATGGACAAAAGTCAGGGCTAGTTGTTCGGAGTGTCCCGTTGTCCTTGTTGGAAAAGGAGGCAATTGACGAATATGTCGGATTATCACCAAACTTGCGTCTCCCTTTCGCCTCGGTCTCGAGGTTTTCATTTAATCACTGCGGAGATTTTGGATGCGGTTCCTGAAATTCAGCGCTTTGACGTTGGACTTTGCCACGTCTTTATTCAGCACACTTCCGCGGGTTTAACAATCAACGAAAATGCCGATCCTGACGTTCGGATTGACATGGAAACGGCTGCGAATCAGTTATGCCCCGAAGGAAGTCCATTTGTACACACTTGTGAGGGGCCGGATGACATGCCGGCACATGTCAAGGCATCATTGTTCGGAGCAAGTGTGACAGTGCCAATCCAATCTGGTCGCTTGAAAATGGGAGTATGGCAGGGCATCTATCTTTGCGAGCATCGCAATAATGGAGGGGCGCGACAGCTGGTGGTTACACTTCAGGGAATATTGAAATGAATAATGTCTGGCTTAAAGGGTTGATCACAGGTGTCCTTGCTGGCTGCGTCGGTGGCGTCATTGGCGGAATGTTATGTAAACTTCTCTTGAGCTATGCCATGTACAGTGGGGTCATGCCGGGCGCGGCCGTTGGTCTGGCATTTAGCGCGGCCTGCAAGTCGGGTAGCTGGTTGCACGCAGGAGTCTCTGGTGGAATGGGATTGATTGCTGGTTTGCTGGTCCAATGGCTGGTTTATAGTAACTCGCCAACATTTTTTGAGTTCTTGATCGACCTGCCGAACTTTGGTTTCTTTGTTTGGGTCTCGATTGCCGCAGGTGCGGTGCTTGCGTTTTTGTTGGTTCGGCCTCGCAGGACTGATTTGCGGCCAACGGATTGATTATCCAGTGGTCCTGTTCAAATTCCTGTAGCGTTTTGCGGGACGGGGATCATAGAGTGTCTCCGTCGATAGAACATTCAACATTTAAACTTTCACATAGCGAAATCGGATTAAGCGGTGACAGATAAATCGATTCAAATTATCGGTGCTCGAACGCATAATCTTAAAAATATCAATGTTGAAATTCCCCGCGATCAAGTTGTCGTTATTACCGGGTTGAGTGGAAGTGGAAAGAGCTCGCTGGCCTTTGATACTCTCTACGCCGAAGGTCAACGCCAGTACGTCGAGAGTTTATCAATTTATTCACGTCAGTTCTTTAATCAGATTCCGAAGGCCGATGTCGATCAGGTGGTTGGCCTCCAACCCACGCTCTGCCTTGACCAGTCTCATCATTCATCCAACCGACGAAGCACTGTCGGAACGATTACCGAGATCTATGACTATTTAAGACTTTTGTTCGCTCGTGTCGGCGAGATCCATTGTTACCAATGTGGTCAGAAAATTAAGCAGCAAACTCCTCAGCAGATTCGAGATCGATTGCTTGAATTGCCGGAGCGGACGAAGGTCATCATTCTCGCCCCGCTGGTGAAAGAACAGAAGGGTGGAATCGCAGAGGCGATTAAAAAGATTCGTCGTGAAAGACTGGTGCGTGCCCGGGTCGATGGCGCAGTGCACGATATTGACCAGCTTCCAACTTGGCATGAAGATCAGCCACGGACAATCGAAGCGGTAACTGACCGAATTATTATTCGAGAGGGAATTGAGTCCCGGTTACTCGAATCGCTTGATAATGCAATACGTATTAACGGCGACGGAAATTTAGTTTGCTCCTATTTGAAACCGGACGATGGTTCGTCCAACACCGATACCTGGGAAGACGTTAGTTTCAGTACGAGGTATTCATGTCCAGACTGCGAGATTTGTTATTCCGAAGTCCAGCCGAGTAGTTTCAGCTTCAACAGTCCCTTGGGGGCTTGTGAAGAGTGCTCTGGTCTTGGGCATCTGCTTCAGTTTGATCCGAAACTCGTAATTGATAGAAGATTATCAATTCTTAACGGTGGGATTCTCCCGTGGTCGGAATTGACGAAGGTGAAAGCGAAGAAATTTCAGTCTGCTCTTAAACCGATTTTAGATTCCATCGGTAGTGACCTGAAAACGGAATTGGAATTGTTGACCCCCGTGCAATTCGAACAGTTTTTTTATTCCGTTGATAAGGAAAAACTTGGAATGCAGGCACTTCTCCGTAAAGAGCTTGCGACGACTTCTTCTGAAGAGCGCCAGCTTGAGTTGGAGTCGTACATATCGGACGTTGAGTGTCATCAATGCCTCGGTTCACGAGTTTCTAAACAAGCGAGGTCGGTGCTGATTAAGGACCAGCATATTGGAGATTTGGTAGATCTGCCGCTCGGGGTATTAAAGGATTTTTTTAGTGGGCTCGATTTTGAAGACGAGCGAAAAGTCACTGCCGCGGTGCTAATTCCCGAAATCGTGCATCGCCTGGATTTTCTGGAAAAAGTAGGGATTGGCTATTTGACACTCGGCAGGTCGGCGGTCTCGTTGAGCGGGGGGGAGCATCAACGAGTCCGGCTTGCCAGTTCTATCGGTACCGGAATTACAAATGCCTGTTTTATTTTAGACGAACCATCGATTGGGCTCCATCAACACGATAACGATCGCTTAATTAGTGCGATTAAAAAGCTCAAAGATTCGGGGAATTCAATTGTCGTCGTCGAACATGATGAAGCGATGATTCGTGCCGCTGATTATGTGATTGATATGGGACCTGGCGCGGGACCAGGAGGCGGTCGGGTCGTGGCAGCCGGCAGCGCTCGGGACGTTATCAACAAAGGTGATGGGTTAACGGCTCAGTACCTTTCGGGGGCGCGTCAGATTGGTAATAGATCGATTCGCCGAAAAATCGATGCTGGAAGATGCATTCGCGTATTGAAGGCGACAGGTCATAATTTGAGATCGGTGGATTTAAGCATTCCACTTGGCGTCTTGTGTTGCATTTCCGGAGTCAGTGGCAGCGGAAAAAGCACACTCATCAACCAGACATTCGCGCCCGCGGTTTCCCGTGAATTAGACCAGGGTGGAGTTATGCCTTTACCACATGAGCGGCTAGAGGGAATTGCCCAGATCCACCGAATCGTAATGGTCGATCAAAAACCGATCGGTAAGACGCCTCGTGCATGCCCCGCAACATTTACCGGACTGATGAATGAATTGCGTCGATTGTTTGCTGCAACCAAATCGGCAAAGCGACTGGGTTACGGCCCCGGGAGGTTTAGTTTTAACACGCGAGTCGGCTGGTGTCCGGATTGCCAAGGGCAGGGGGTTCGCCGAATGAATATGAATTTCATGCCCGATATATTCGTTACCTGCGACGCTTGTGAAGGACGGCGATTTAATGTGCAGACTTTGCAGGTCAGGTTTGGGGAACTTACGATCGCTGATGTTTTAGATTTGACGGTTGATCAAGCGAAATTGAGATTCGAAGGGTTTTCAAAGTTATCGATGATTTTGGAATGCCTTTCCGATGTTGGCTTGGGATATCTGAAGCTTGGCCAGGCATCTAGCACTTTGTCAGGGGGGGAGGCTCAGCGGGTCAAACTGGCTGCGGAGCTTGCAAAGTCGAGTTCGGATGGGCAGTTGTATGTGCTTGATGAACCAACCACGGGATTGCATTTTGAGGATATCCGGTTGCTGATGGTAGCCATCAATCGACTTGTTGATCGAGGTAATTCAATGGTGGTGATTGAACACAATATTGATGTTTTGCGATGTGCCGACTGGATTATCGATATGGGGCCTGGAGGTGGCGTAGCGGGTGGTGAAATTGTGGCATTTGGAACTCCGGAGCAGATTGCCGGAAATCCCAGCTCGTTAACCGGCCGGTACCTTTAGAGTTTTCACTGTGGTGACAGAGGTTAAGTTCTGGGTGGGGCTAGGTCACCCGCTTTTGACCGTATGTTGCGTTGAAGGACTCGATCCAGTAACTTCGACTGGGTCCGACTCGCAGCTTTCTTTTTCTTGAAGTATCAAAAGTATATGACAGTTACTATTCGTAATGCAGTCCCAAACGATGCGGCAACCATCGCTTCGTTTCAGTTGGCCATGGCTTTGGAGACCGAAGAGAAGGAGCTTGAGCTGGGGGTCGTCATGCCGGCAGTCGAAGAAGTGTTCGCCAATCCAAGTCGGGGGTTTTACTTAATAGGTGAAATTGCGGGGGAAGTGGCGGGTAGCTTAATGGTTACTTATGAATGGTCGGACTGGCGGAATAGTAATCTTTGGTACATTCAATCAGTTTACGTGCAAGAACAGTTTCGCGGTCGCGGCGTTTTTAAGAATCTGTATCAGACAGTAATTGAGCAGGCGCGAGTGGAAAAGGCAGGCCATGTCAGGCTGTATGTTGAAACTGATAACGAGCGGGCCCAAAAAGTTTACGAATCACTCGGGATGAAGCGGTTGCCGTATTTCATGTACGATATCAAGGTTGATTGAGAGCGGAAGAGAAGTCGCTTCGATTTTAGGGCTGTTTATAGCTGATTGACTTCAGTTTCAGTTTGCGATTTTAATCGTTCCTCCAGACGAAGCCTTCTAATTTTGAATTGGAACCGGAGAGTTAAGAGGACGGCTGCAGTCGCCAGTCCGGTTGTCATTCCAATCCAAAGCCCTGTCCCCTCGAGTTCAGCACCAAAGCAGAGATAGGCTCCCACCACGCAACCTACGAGCCAGTAAGAAACAAGTGTAAGCGCCATTGCGGCCTTGGTATCTTTAATGCCTCGAAGTGATCCGGAGGCAGCGACTTGAATTCCGTCAACGACTTGAAACAGAGCGGCCAAAGCGAGAAAAGAAACGGCATAGGCGACGACGGGAGCGTTGGCTTCGACATCGATGTCAATGTACATTCCAATGATCGGTAGCGGCAGCAGCCAAAAAATTAAACCGCTGATACTCATGACTCCAATACATAGTAACATTCCGGCATGTCCGGCGGTTTCTGCCTGTTGCGGGGCGCCTGCTCCGATCGCCTGGCCGACCCTTACTGAGGTGGCAATCGCCAGACCGAGGGGAATCATGAACGAAATGGAAGCTGTTTGCAAAGCGATTTGATGGGCTGCTAACTGAGTCTCCCCCAGCGTTCCCATTGCAAAGGCAGCCGCTCCAAACATGCCAGCTTCGAAGGCCAGGGTCATTCCAATCGGACCCCCAATACGAGCAACTTCTCTAAGCGTGGCAAAATCGGGGCGACGCAATTTTGAGAATATCTGAAGATCCGAGTATTGGTGTGATACGTAAAGTGAAAACGCGAGGAAGACCATGCCGTAAACGAGGCTGCTGGCATACCCGGTTCCAACGAGCCCCAATTTTGGTAGTCCGTAATGTCCGAACATGAATGCATCATTGGCGAACACATTCAGAACAACGCCGATAAGGCTGATAACCATAATGGGTTTGGTATTGGATTTACCCTCGAGTAGCCCCCGGAGCCCCATGATCCACAGCGCCGGTAGCAGGCCCCACGAGATTGCCTTTAAGTATTCACTACTCGCCAAGGCCGTTTCCGGGCTTTGATTAAACCAGATCAGCAATGGGTATGCATTGCGGTAGAGTATAAATGCTGGGGTAAAGAGAAGTACCCCGATCCAAAGTCCCTGCCGCGTTGCCCGACCACACAAATCATCATCTTTTGCGCCGGTCGCTTGGGAGACGATCGGGCTAACGCCGATAATGACACCGGACAAGACGATCAATATAAACTGAAAAAGTGTGCTTCCAATCGCGATGCCGGCTAGCGCCTCTTTACCTAAACGACCGACCATGATCGTGTCGACAAACGAGATTGTATTTTGGGCGACTTGTGCGAGCACTAGGGGTACTGCAACGATGACGAGTTCTTTTACTTCCTTACGGTACAAGGCTCTGCTCGTCAGTTGATGGCTTGGGGGATTGCTGGTTTGAATCAATTTGAAGGTTGGCAAATATAACCGGTATATCTTAATTCGGCGATTGGGCTAACATAGAACGATTCTCGCGGGTTAGCTTACGGTGTTAGCCTTGAGCGAGTGTTTTGCCTCATTTAATGATTGAGTTTTATCAGTGGAGTCGAAAGGCTCCCATTAAAGGTTGGGCCAATTTAAACCACATCAAGCAGAGTTTATATTTGACGACCGGGCCACAATTTTAGTTGCCCTACGGTTGTTTTTACTTGGCTTCCTACCGTGAGATTCAGTAGAGACTCAATTAATGCAAGGTATTTTCTTATTCGCCTTTCGAAACGCGCGCTGGCTTCTCGGTGGTTTGTTGCTCACTTTTTTTTCAAGCTTTGGGCAGACCTTCTTTATTTCCCTTTTTTCCGGTGAGATTCGGGAGTCGTTTCAGTTGTCCGATGGTGAGTTTGGTGCGATCTATATGGCGGGGACATTGGCCAGTGCGGTCACATTGATTGGACTTGGGAAAACACTGGATCGTTTCTCAATTGCGGTCGTTTCGCTTTGTGTTATATCCGCCTTAGCCCTTGCCTGTCTTGGAATGTCATTCGTAAACACGTGGATTTTATTGTTGGTCGTAATTTATGCACTGCGTTTATTTGGGCAGGGAATGATGACTCACATCTCTCAAACTGCGATTGGTCGGTGGTACGACGCGGACCGCGGGCGGGCGATTTCGCTAACGTCTATGGGGCATCAAATTGGTGAAGCGTTATTTCCTGCGATCGTCTTGGTATTGCTCGGGTGGTACGACTGGAGAGTGGCTTGGCAAATTTGTGCCTTGGTATTAGTCGTTGTGGCACTGCCGTCGATCGTCTTGCTGATGAGAGTGGAGCATCAACCGGACGTTGACCAGCACTTAAAAGTAGTCAGGAAAACTCGTGACTGGACGCGAACAGAAGTCCTTCGAGATGTTGTTTTTTGGATTCTTTGTCTTGGAATACTCGCACCGGCTTTTATCGGAACTTCCGTTTTTTTTCATCAGGTCAGAATCGTTGAATCGAAGGGGTGGTCATCAAGCGTCTTTGCACTGTCCTTTTTGATTTTATCAGTAACAACTGTATTGTTTACACTGATCGCTGGTCAACTGGTCGACCGATATCACGCGCGGCGAATTTTGCCGTTATTTTTACTTCCGTTGGGAGCCGCTTGTTTGGTTTTAGGGTTGGGACAAGAACCTCTGGCAATTCACGGATTTATGTTTTTACTGGCGATCTCCTACGGATTTTCGAGTGCCATCTTCGGGACGATCTGGCCGGAAACCTACGGCATAGCACACCTTGGAGCGATTCGAGCGGTGGCTGTTGCGGCGATGGTATTTGCCTCGGCAATTGGCCCGGGAATCACAGGGTGGTGTATCGATCGAGGGATCGGTTTCGATTTCCAGCTATTGGTAATGGCGGCTTATTGCTTATTCGCGGCAGCGATGATGACCGGCGCGGTGAAAATTTTGGAAAGACGTCAGGAGGTTCTCTGACTTTAAAATGGCTAGTCGGTTTGGGAATTAGCAAGAGGCCGGCTTCTTCCCGATTCGATGATTTCTGTAAGTCTTTTTCTAAGTCGTAAAGAAATATCAGGGTGCTTTAGCGTCAGGTTGTATACTTCTCCCGGGTCGCTTTTTAAGTTGTAAAGCTGGTCCTGAGGGCCCTCCGGTGCGGGTTTAATTCGATTTGGTTTAGTAAACCCTCCGGAGCCAAGCATATTGATGTATTTCCAGTCACCGTCACGGATCGTGAACGCCTTGCGACCTGCCGCCACGACTAAGTTGGGGTGAACGGGTTGGTTTTCAGGTTGTTCGCCGCGCAAGACGGAAAGAAAACTGAAGCTATCGGCGCCCGCTTCATTGGGCAATTCCTGTTTGGTTAATTCGGCGAATGTCGCAAGCAGGTCAGTGAAGCTGATAGTCTGGTGGGAGACCATCCCTGGAGCAACTGTGCCGGGCCAGCGGACTATGAAAGGCATGCGGTGTCCACACTCCCACGCATCCGCTTTCATTCCGCGGAGTCCACCTGAAGAATCATGCTGAAAACGTTCGACGTCCTCTTCGTACCAGACCGGGCCGTTATCCGAGGTAAAGATCAACAGGGTGTCATCAGACATGTTATGTCTATCGAGTGTTTTTAAAACAACACCGACATTGGCATCTACCATATTGGTAAAATCTCCATACATTGAAGCCTTGCTACTTCCGGAAAATTCAGGGCTTGGCAACCAAGGTGTATGCGGTGCAGGATAGGCCAAATAAAGCATCAGCGGATTGTTTGATTTTCCAGCTCGTTTTCGCATGGCATGATTTTCAATCACTGCAACGGCTTCCTTTGTAAAATCAGGAAGCACATCTTTGAGTTGCAGATTCGGTGCGATGCCTCCCTCACGCCAAAATGCACCTTGGATGGGCGACCATCCGTCTGACCGATTCGCGGGGATGACATTTGTGGGGGCCGAGACTACCGTCCTGTCGCGAATGTAGTAGTAAGGTGGGATGTCGGTAGACGCGCGAATTCCAAAAAACGAATTGAAGCCTACGTCGACTGGGCCGCCATTCATCGGTTTGTCATAGCCTTGCTCATGGAATCCAAGATGCCACTTGCCGACCATGGCGGTTTCGTATCCTTTTTGTTTTAACAAAGAGGCTATGGTCATTTGCCCTTCTTTAATTGAAGGTCGGTTACGCCATTGATTTGTGTCGGCGCGAAATGGATAGACTCCCGTCATCAGACCATAACGCGAGAGGTGGCAGAGTGGTCCTGGCGCATGGGCGTCAGTAAATCGAAGCCCTTGTTCAGCCAGTGAATCGATGTTCGGCGTTGGGATTTTAGAGTTGGCATTGTAACACCCGGCATCACCGTATCCCATGTCGTCGACTAAAATGATGACAACGTTAGGAAGCTCCGCATAGGTTGCAGTGGTCGGGTTGGCCAGAATAAAAAGGAGTAGTCCGAGTAACTTAATGCGCATTTTATACCTGTGATTTCTGACTCTTGCCGATAGGTTGTTGAAACTGGCTTTATTTCAACTGGTCATTGTTTTGAGAGTTGATATTTCCCTTTGGCAAAAACCGTGTGGCAACGATTACAAGCGTCGAGCATGGTGCCAAAGTGTTTTTTCGCCTCCGCGTAGTCACCGGCTGATTTGTAAAGCGACTTCCCAGATCGGTAAACCTCAGCAGAAATTGCTTTCCATTCCTTGTTCTTCGCTGCATCGTCGGGCCCGCGAGCGGCGACCAAGGCCGAGCTCTCGGCGAGCACCAACGCGTGATTTTTAAAAGCTTTCCAAGCTTTGCGGTCAGTGGGCTCGCTAGCCAGTACTTGTTTTAGTCCCTTGTAGCTGGGCTCGCATATGTATTCCATAAAATGATGCATGTTATCGATCGGTTCGAAGTCGTCGGTAGTCGGAGGCGTTTGAGCTGCCCTAGGCGCGACGTGGGGTTGTGGTTGATCGGTGTTGGTAGCGTTGCTAAACAATAAGGCGCCGCTCAACGAGGTGATAATCGCGACTAACTCAACCGTCTTCATGTTGGGATCCTGGAACAAAAAAGTGGGGGATTTGTTGATTTCGCCTCAGATTACAAGGAATCCAAGAGGGATTCCCAGTCCTAGCGTTTCGTATTTGGCTCAATTCTCAGCCAGATCGAATTATAACCAATTGTAATGGTTATTGTGTGTCGCAAGGGTAACTGATTGTCACTTTTTGAAATTACTAAATTGACCGATGCGGAGAATCTGTTGTCGAGGCCATACTGAAATGCTGCAGAGTTATAACAGCGACGACACCTAGGATCCGAATGGATATTAAAATCGGAGTTCTAGTTTGGGGTATTTCGTTGATTCAGTGGCTGATTCTTGGACTGATTGGATGCAAGGGAAGTCCATTTTAATTAGACTTCACTCCTTGAAAGGGTTGGAAACGTGAGTCGGTATGAGACAAGTATTGATGCCCACCAATTGAGGTTGGGGAGATCCAGGTTGGAGTTTTGGCCTCATAAAGAACTCAGTGGACTGAATACTATTTCAAGTTGAGTGCGATCGATTCGGATCGTAAAGAGATGGGATGTTGATTAAGGCGGGAAGTTTACTCGGAGCAGATGGTGCGACAGATTTATTTGGATTACAACGCGACGACCCCGATTGCTCCCAGTGTGGTGGAAGCAATGACCCCTTTTTTGTCCGGGCATTACGGTAATCCATCGAGCTCCCACTCAATGGGGCGCGCTGCGAAAGAGGCAATTGAGGACTCGCGAGTAAAAGTGGCGGGATTGTTGGGCTGCGACCGCGATGAAATTGTATTTACCGGTGGTGGCACCGAAAGTAATAATCTCGCTATTAAAGGAACCATGTTGCAGTGGGCACCGAAGGATGCGCATTTAGTGATTACTGCGATCGAGCATCCCGCTGTGGTTGAACCTGCAAGATTTTTGGAGAGACTCGGCTACAGCGTAACTATCGTAGGGTGTGATGCCCACGGTTTCGTGCACCCGAGTTCAATTGAGTCTGCACTCCAGCCGCAGACCAAGCTCGTCAGTGTGATGCATGCCAATAACGAGATCGGAACGATCCAGCCCATTCGTCAAATCGCAGAGATTTGCCACGGCAGGGGAGCGCTTCTTCACACCGATGCGTCGCAGAGCGTGGGTAAAATTCCGACCTATGTAGATCAGCTCGATGTTGATCTCTTGACTGTTGCTTGTCATAAATTTTACGGGCCCAAAGGTGTTGGGGCGCTGTTTGTACGAGAGGGAGTGACAGTTGAGCCGCTCCTGCACGGAGCTTCGCATGAACGCGGTATGCGAGGTGGCACGGAGAATACGCCATATATTGTTGGCATGGGGCAAGCGGCCCATTTGGCTGCCAATTGTATTGATGAATCATCAGAATCGATGACAAAGTTGAGGAATCGATTGAACGATCGATTGGCCAATGGTATTCCAGGACTCCAGGTAAATGGCTTGAAAGCAGCGAGGCTGCCAAACACGTTGAGCGTTGTCTTTCCGGGTGTCAGTGGGCAGGATATCTTGAAACGGGTTCCTGAAATTTGTGCGTCGACCGGATCCGCGTGCCACAGTAGTGGTCTCGTTTCTTCGCCGACACTATCTGCAATGGGGATGTCTGCTGAGGAGATGAGCGGTGCCGTCCGGTTTTGTGTGGGGTGGTATTCGTCCGAAGAGGAGGTCGACCGCGCCGCGAATTTACTGATTGATGCCTGGGAGAATCTTGCCGGTTCTATTTTCTAATGGAATGGAAAAGAGGAACTCGTTCCACCCGCCCGCTATTTTAATCAATAAATGTTTTTATTAGGCGTCAAGGTTGGGGAAACGACTTAGCGCTAAACTGCGGTGCTCGCAGTGTCTTGAGGAAAGCAAGGAGGCAAGCCTGATCGTAGGTCGATAACTTTGAGAATTGCTTGGATGACGATTTTGCTTGGCCTTGGTGGCGCAGAATGGCTGAGCGTAGGGTCGGCGATTGACCGTCGTGAAAGTATGGGGCGGAATCAGCGACCCCCCAGAGCGGCGGAGTTTGCCATTGATCGGGGTGGGGATGTGAGCGATCGAATTCAAATTGTTTTTCGGCCTCACCGTCGCTATATCCACCCCCTTGAGACACGCTCGGCTGGATTGGCTCAAGATTGTATAAATGGAAATCGCTGTAGATCTGTTCGATGCCGCCGAGACTTTCAACGTGGCAATCGGTACAACCAATTTGCCCAAAAATGGCTTCTCCTCTTTCGGCTCGGAACTGTCCCACAGGTTCCTTGGGCAGAATTTGTACGGGTCTTGGAATGCTGCGAACGAAACAAACTAAATCATGTAGTTGTTCTCGCGTCATATCCATGGCGGCATTGGGGTCAGCCTCGTATTGCTTGGGCTTTTGTTGCGCGTGCAGTTGGTTTGTCAAACCAATCTCCATTGCACAGGCCGAAGCGACGAATTCTTCCAGCGTGGAGAACTGACCTTTCCAGCCGAATTTCCCGATATTTCGGTTGACGGTATTTACGATTCCGAGCCGATTGCCGCTAAGATCACCAGTGAGTTCACTGGCCATAACATTCGCGAAACGTTTTTGCCCGTGAAGGCTAATTGATAGGTTGGAGAGTTCATCAATCAGCCCAACTCCAAAAAGAGCTGGGGAATTAAGTTCTTGAAAAATAACGGGGTCATCGATTTCGATGGATTCGCGAATGGTACTTTGACTGCGACCAGGCGCACAATCTGACATGGTTGAGGTGTTTTGGATGATCGAGCGTCGAACTGTTTTGGGAAAGATCGCGGTGACCTGACTTTTTCGTTCTTGCTCGCGTGGAGAAGTGGCACTCGCATGAACGACACCGGCTTGGATTCTCTCACCCTCGGAGATTACTTCGAATGAAGTAACATTGAATTCGTTACCGCTGCTTCCACCGAGTCCTCCCTGGAAATGGCAGGCGGCACATGATCGTGCGTTAAAGACCGGGCCGAGTCCATCGCCGCCACCACAAAGACTGTCCGCAATTCTCCACTGGTGTTCAAACAGTATTTTTCCAGCAGCAACTTTTTCGGGGGTGACACGACCATTCCAGGCTTTCAGTCCTTCTAAGCCACAAACTGCGACGAATACAATTGCTGCCGCAAAAACTAGGTATCGCCGGAAGACACGAGGAACAGGGTGCATGGTCGCCTATCTAGGATGGACGGAGCTGGGGAAAGCTCCTTTTTTAACAAAAACAACCAACACGTCAAACTAATTCAAAAGTCAATTTAATGGTGCGTGAGGAAGTCAGTCACTTCAGAAACGAGCCTCAATTATAATTGCGATCTGCAAAGACTCGGCTACATTTTGTTTATATTCTTGGAAATCTGAGTTCAAAACGAGGAGCACTTTTAATGAGTGTTTTTAGACATTGGCACAAAGCAAATAAAAAACGACCCGTTCCGTAAGGAACGAGTCGTCTCTATTAATTCTGTTCTAAACGCGTGTGAACGAATTCACTCGTCAAGTTCAGTTCTCTTGTTTAGCTGCAGCAAGGCTCAGCTGCTTCTTCGCAACCGCAAGCCATTTTGCATCCGCAACCGGCGAACAAGCCGCGAATTCGTGCGCACATGCCGTGAAGGCGGCTACGAATTCTGCCGTTGAATAGCTTGCAACCGCAGCCACAAGACGCTGCTGCATCGCAACCGCCGTCGTTGTCGCAGCTGTCGCAGCTGTTGCAGCAGCGACGAGGTGCACAGCGTACAGTTACAGGAACTTCTTCTGTGACGCACTTTGGAACGCAGATCGTTACTGTGTAAGGAACTTTCTTTGAAACGCAACGTGCTTTCTTAACAGTCTTCATTTCTGTAACTTTTTTAGTCACGCAGTAAGGGACTTCGCGAGTTTTTGTTTCGCAAACCATCTTGGTGGTGCAAACAGGAACTTTCTTAGTCTTTGTTTCGCAAACCATTTTACGAACGCAGTAGTTCTCTACGCGTGTCTTTGGCTCACAAACCATCTTAGTGGTGCAGTAGTGAACAGTTTTTGTTACTGGCTCACAAACAATTTTTGTGCAGCAGTAATTAACTACTCGAGATTTCTTCTCGCAAACGTAGCGAGTTGTGGTGCATGGAACCTGCTTCGTTACTTTTTCGCAAACAGTTTTGCAAACAGTGTAAGGAACTTCCTTGCAGACTTTTTCGCAACGGTACTTGCAGACAGGAACTTGCTTTGTTGTGCACTCAGGAACCCAGACCTTACGGCAAACCGTACGATCAGGTCGCTTGCAGCAAACTTTGGTGCAGCATCCAGGAGTATAGGTGCGGCAACCAGTGCAAGGATCTGTAGTGAATGAACCGCGAGTTCGGTGGATCTTTGTATAAGATCGACCGGGGATAACTTCCGTACGAGTTTCGAAGTGTCCACCACGAACTTTTACAGTCTTCATCTCGGTGTAAGGAACACGCTTGATGCATGTGACTGTTCGCATTTTAGTTTCAGCAACTTTTTTGCGAACGTAAGAAGTAACGGTCTTCATTGTTGTCTCAGTAACAGGCTTGCGTACTGTGTAATGAATAGTTCGCTGCTTGTTTTCCTTGACAGCACGACGCACGTAAGTCGTGACTTCCTTCGAGTGCTTTTCTGTAACAGGACGCTTGACGGTGTAATTTACCGTGCGCTGACGCTGCTCAGTTACAGGACGTCTAACTGTGTAGTTAACTGTCTTGTAAGTTGTCTCGCGAACAGGTCGCTTGACAGTGTAAGTTTCGGTGCGCATTTTCTGCTCTTTAACACATCGTGTTACCGGAACTTGCACTTCGTCGTAAACAGTCTCATTGACTGTTCGGTAACGAGTGACTTCTTGCTTTTCGTTGACCATGCGTTTCACAGTTTTCATCACTGTGTAGTTGCATCCGCAACCGTTCGCTGGTGCAGCTGCGGCAACTGTGTTGTAGCTCGCGCCACCACAACATTGGCCCCAGCTGAAGCTGGCTGACACCATGGCTGCGGCAAATGCTGCAGAGGTCAGCAGACTTCTTACCAATTTCATCGTAACTTCTCCAAAAAACTGACGTTTCAAAACCTAGAGGTGGCATCTGGTCTGGTGAAACACTCACCATGCCGGTCTTTCTTTTCGCCACTCTGAGCCCGAAACAGCTTGTTTCGAACGTGTTGATTCAGAGGTGGACAACGACACAGTTCCCGATCTGTGAAGTGCGAAAGGCTCCTCCTGACCTTCCCTTATTCGGCAGTCTAGGATGGAGGGGTTAACTGGGTTGTCTTTGTTGGTCGCCGAAATAAGAAAAAGCAGCTATCATTTACGGGTTATGTTGAATGCGCAGAAAATCAATGCACGAGGGGTCGCGTAAGGGATCGGTGAGAAGGCTTAGGTGTTGCGGTAAGTCTAACGTCAAGCCGTACTAATTGGACTAACCCGCGTAGTTAGGTCGTTGAAATGGTGTGTATCGATTTAAAGAATCTGGTTGGCTTGAATTTAAATCCGAGGCAATTTTAGTTTATTGGACCAAGGCGGATGGGGCGGTGCCGTTTCCCCGGTTGTGGAATAGATTTATTTAGGTGGATTATGTCGGTTCGGTAAGTTTGGCGAGGTTCTTTGCAAGTTGCCGTAGCCGGTTTGTATAATTGAGTTATAAAAAGTGCAGCTAAAAACTGCGGCGTGCTTTTAAGACTGAAGCTGCGGTTTTCGTGGCGTTGGCTTTGCAAACTAAAAAAGGTGCGTTTTCAGGGATCCTAAGTAGAGTTCAACCACTAGATCACGTGACTAATCAAAAGCAAGATTCTGAGCCCAGCGTTCCTAAGGCGGTCGTAAGTCGCCTCAGTCTCTACCTGCGCGAGTTGCAACAATTGTTACGTGTGGGCAGAAAGACAATAAGTTCATCTAAATTAGGTAGTCGATTGGGTGTTACCGACGCGCAGGTGAGAAAGGACTTTGCGTATTTTGGTCAATTTGGCTATCCGGGGATCGGGTACCGTTGTGAAGAACTGGTCGGGGAAATAAAACAGATTCTTGGGACTGACCACACTTGGCCAGCGGCCTTAATTGGTTGTGGGAATTTGGGGCAGGCACTGCTTGGGTATCGCGGATTTAGTAGGCAAGGCTTTCAGGTGAAGTTGGCATTCGACATTTCGCCTGAATTGGTGGGGCAATCTTTCGAAGGTTTGGTGGTGGATCATCTGGATCGAATGCCGGAATTGGTTCGCGAAAATGAGATTCGACTGGCGATTTTAGCGGTTCCGGCAAGGGCGGCCAATGAAGCAGTCGAGCGACTAATTGAGGCTGGAATCACAGGAATCTTGAATTTTGCACCGGTCACCCTGACGCTCCCGAAGTCCGTTAGTGTGGTTGGAGTGGATCTGGCGATGGAGTTAGAGCAACTAGCCTTTGCGGTGGTTCAGCAGACAAACTCCTCAAAATAGCCGCAAGAAAGCTGATAAACCCTATTTTTATAACTGGCTAATTTTGTTAAAACAGGACTAACGAATGATGCCCGATGGTGTAATGGCAACACATCTGGTTTTGGTCCAGACATTCTAGGTTCGAGTCCTAGTCGGGTAATTCGTTGTTTCTGAATCCGGTCTCTTTCCGGTTTAACGTCGAGTTCAACGGTTATTCTCTTTGACGACCCCAGATAACGGTAAGTCAAATTTTCCATAATTGGTAAAGTTTCGCTAACATTCATTTGCTGTCGTAAATTCGAGCAAATGATGTCGAAAACAGGGTAGAATTCAAGACTCAGTCAAGTTCACCGCGTAAGCTAACGGACTGTCATATCAAATTACGTGGAGATGGTATTGAATTGGCTGGGCAAGCTTAATCGTCCCTACTTCAATCTACTGTCCGCGAAACAAGTGAGTCGGAGAGCATTATGATAACTTTCAAGTCAATTTCAGCCGGTCTAGTTGGATGTGTTTGCGTTTTCAGCGGCGCGGTTTTACCGGCTCAGAACGCAGAAACTACTGGCCAACTACCTCCAATTGTAGGATTCGACTCCCCCGAGTTAGTGAAGGCCGGGCAAATTTCCAATCAGTTTGTTTCTGTTCGCCTGGCTTCCAATACTCTTCAGCAGGGACGGCGATACCGGCGATCGAGTCAGCCATCGACTCCGCGAGCGAGTTTCCAGGGACTGGCTAAAGAGCGGTCTCATGATTTCGGAATCGTCGCTCGTGGTTCTCGGCAAGAGAAAGTGTTTGAATTTGTTAACACGACTGGCAGTAATCTGACGTTGACGGGCGTCAAAACGAGTTGTGGTTGCACCAAGCCAAAGATTTTAACCCCCGAGGTAAAGCCCGGCGAAACAGGGAAACTGTCTGCTGTATTTGATACCGTTAACTTTTACGGGAATCGCGGAGCGACTCTGACCGTGAGCGTCCGTAAGGCGGCGCCGGGAGCCCAAAACGGTGAAATTCAATTTTCGGTAAAAGGTTCAATTCGTCGGGATGTCGTTCTGACGCCCGGTGAGTTCAGCTTTGATAACGTCATGGTTTCCCAGGAGGCAGATCGGGTTGCTAAGGTTTTGTATGCCGGCAATGCAAAATGGCAGATCCTGGAGGTTAAATCAACAAATCCCAACTTGATTGCGGAAGCACGTGAGGTTTCGCGGGATCAGTCGCGGGGACGCGTGACATATGAGTTGGTAGTAAAGCTTTCGGGCGATCAGGATACAGGCTCTTTTAACGAATTCCTAACCATCGTCACCAACGATGCGAACACCAATGGAATGCCGATCGCAGTTAAGGGAATCGTCAAATCTCGAATTGAAGTTTCTCCGATTCAGTTAGGGACAATTAATCAAGGACAAACGGTCAAGAAGAAGCTAATCCTTAAGTCATCGAAACCATTTTCGATTAAAGAGGTAAAGTCGGGAGATCCACGAATTAAGTTTGAAACGGTCGATGGGGAAAAGAATCTACATGTTTTGACCTATACGCTGGATACCTCCAAATTGGGGCAGATCGATGAAAATTTGACGATCGTCACCAGTGATCCGGACCAGCCGGAGGCCAAGGTAGGGTTTTCTGCTCAGATTATCGAAGCCACAACCGTCGGTCGGTCAAAGTAGACCATTACACCGGTGCTTGGCGTTACGCCTAGTTTCGAATCGTCGATACGAATTTATTTTAAAAGCTTCGACTCAAAAGGCACGCTTGCAAAGCGTGCCTTTTCTTGTTTCGTTAGCGTTTTTGTATCGTCACGGGGTGATCATTCAACTGCATGTTGTATTTTTCGAAAATTCGTTTTCGGAATTGCATTTCGACATCAATAAGGCATTTTTAGATGGTATAAATTACCTTTAGAGAAAATCGTCCCCCTGCTTTGATGCGACTCTTGTTTGAGACCCCATTCATCGATGCTCATCGAAATTCAGTGTGAAAATGTTTCCAGCTTCGACGCCACTGTTGGAAAATATGTCGAGTGTGGTGAGAAAATCATCGTGTCTGGCGATGAGTCTGGCGAAACCGTCGAATGCCCGAAGTGTAACCAGCCTGTTGAAATTCCTTTGCCAGGCGAAGCTCGTTCGGCACAGACTGCGAACAGATCGAAAGGGCAGAGCCAATCAAAGCGGAGCACTCCACCAAGAACCAGGCCGAATGCAATAGAGCAGAGGTCTGGCCAACAGCGGCGGTCTCCCAGGCCGCGTCGGCAAAGTGAAGCAGGGCGATCATCCGTTGAATTGGCAAGGAAATCACGGCCTGCCAAGGCGGGGGCAACAAAGTCTGGGCAACGCCCGAGGAATGCGGAGAACGAGCCTTGTGCAAAACGCAACGTAGATCGCCGAGCGGCTGGCAAGAGCGCAGGCAGGGGCGTCGCATCCAAGGCAACTTCACGGTCGTCAACGGGAAGAGTTGAGAACGGAGGAGTCGGTAAGGGGAGCCCAGTGGCGAGGACGTCTGCAACTACAGACCGACGAAAACAACAACGCAGAAAATCGGTTGATGCCATTTCCGGGCGGAGAGATATTATGGCGGTCGATTTTCAGTCCGAAGAAGTTTCCAGCGGACTCGTTGAAGACCAGCAGGAACGGTGCAAGAAGTGTGGGAACCTGGTGGAAAATGCCCGCTGTGTTGTTTGTTTCCATGTTGACTCAAAATTTGAAAAACTTCATTGCCCGCTGCCGGATATCGAGATTCAAGTTGCTGGCTGCCAGCGATGGCTTCAACAGACGATGAGCGAGGGCGTTTCAGTAAAGTTTATCGCCGTGGCTGGGAATCTTTTGGTTGCAGCAATGGCGGTGATCTTGCTGGGAATCTCGATTCTGTTTTTGAGTGGATTAGGTTTGGGGCCTGTCGTGGGTGGCGTGTTATTGTTTTTTACCATTGTCTCGGCGTTGTTTTATATTGGTGTGGTTTATAAGAGTCACCAATTTATGCACAAACCGGCTGCTCAGTTGGCTTGGTTTCAAAAGCCATTCTGGCGCTTGATGTTATTCCTTTCGCGATTCATGAAGTGGGAGCATTATGACGGTGCTCTGAAGGGGCGGCGGGTGATAACAATCCGGGATCGTATGTTCGGAGACAACGATGTTATGGAACACAAGGGAATTAAGAATGTTCAGGTTCTTGATATTCAAGGAACCAACCTAACGGATCACGGCTTGCTGAATCTTTATGACTTGAAGCATTTACAGTGTGTTGTGTTACGAGGAACCAAAGTTTCACCGGAAGCAGTGTTCCGGTTTCAGCAGACATTTCCCCGCCTCTGGATTTGGTATTAAAGACAAACGTTGTTAGCAAACAGCGGTGTCAAGAATGTTATGTTGAATTATCCGTACGAACTGCTGGATTTTGGACGTCACGAAAAGTTGGAGTGCATCGGCGGTGTGGTAGTACGCCGGGAAACTCCGTCTGCTCCGGGAGGCAAAGCGAGTGGCGTGGATTGGGGGCAAGCGGAACTTCGCGGAAGGGAAGTCGGCGACAAGTACCGTTGGGATGGAGTAGCTCCCGCTGATTGGCGTTTTGATGTCGGTGACTTCCAATTGCAACTGAAACCAACACCCAGCGGGCAAGTTGGTGTTTTCCCTGAACAATCGGTAAACTGGCACTGGATTAACCAATGCCCGGTAGACTTGACGGGATTAAAAGCTATTAATCTGTTTGGCTATACCGGAGCAACCACGCTATCCCTGGCGAGTCGAGGTGCTCAGGTCGTACACGTTGATGCCGCCAAGAGCGTGGTAAGTTGGGCCAGAGCAAATGCTCAGTCATCGGAATTAGCGGACTCCCCAATTCGATGGATAGTCGAAGATGCGTTAACTTTTGTAAAGCGTGAGTTAAAGAGGGGGAATAAATACGACATCATCGTCGCAGATCCGCCTTCCTTTGGGCGCGGCCCGAATGGAGAGCGGTGGAAATTGCAGAGAGATTTATTTCATCTTATTGAATCGCTCTCAGAATTGTCGCGGGGAAGGTGTAAAATGGTGTTGTTGAGCTGCCACACCCCCGGAGTAGGCCATCTGCAATTGAGAAGAGAAGTTGAGAATCAGTTTAAGTTTGATTCTGGTGTCGGTAGTAGTTTTGCTCTTGAGTTGCATACTCCAAAGAAAAAATCCCTCCCGAGTGGGAATTGTTTTCGATGGGTTGTAGATTAATCTTGCTATGGATGAGTTGATCAATTGATTGAGAAAATTACAAGTTTGCAGAATCAGCGGATCAAAAAAGCCATTCGCCTACACAGTTCGCGTGGGCGTCAAATTCAAAATCGCATCATCGTGTTTGGTAATCGTGAAGTTTCTCGGGCGATTGAAGCGGGAATCCGGTTCGAAGAAATCTTTTGTACTGAAACTCTCTGGCATGACTTGGCTCCAGCGGAACAGAGTTGCGTATCTAAGTCGCAGGCGAAAGTGTTTTTCGTAGTGCCCGAGGTCTTGGAGAAACTAGCCTACGGTTCTCGGACGAGCACATTGATTGGCACCGCCGAACGTCCTAAGACATCCTTGGATACGCTTAGTGAGCAACTCGCACCGAAAGAGGAGATCTCACTTGTATTGGTGTTACAGTCAATTGAGAAGCCCGGGAATTTGGGGGCCATTTTAAGATCTGCCGATGCCTGCGGTATAGATGCGGTTTTTTGTGCAGATTCATTGACTGATTTTTTTCATCCCAATGCGATTCGCTCGAGTACGGGGGTTGTATTTAAAATGCCGCTCGTTTCTGGAGACACTCCTGAAATCCAAGAATGGCTGGCGAAGCAAGAGTTTGGCGTTTTCACCGCAATGCTTGAAAACGCTTCCTGTTTTTACGAAACGGACCTGACCGGGAGAGTTGCTCTTGTGCTGGGAAATGAAGCGAATGGACTGGAAGAAAATTGGCGTGGTCGAGACTATTCGCCTGTCAAGTTGCCGATGCGAGGCCAGGCAGACAGTTTAAATGTTTCTGTGACTGCTTCGGTTATGATGTACGAGGCGATGAGGCAAAGAGGTCAGTAATCAGGCGGGTATCAAAAAAAGGTGGAGCCTGATTATTGTGGCGAAACCTTTTGTCGTCTCGACGGCAATCTACCCATCATGTCAATGGAGTGAGACCGCTTAATCTCAGGTTGGGTTAGAGTATGAAGTCCTAGAAAGACGAGTACCCAGAAGAGGGCGAAGACTCCGAGCAAAATCGGTTCTAAATTTGTTGTAAATAAACTGGGATGGCCAATTACCATGACACTTAATTGGCTGCCGTTTTGGGTGGCGACGTCCACTGAAACTGTTTCTTGGCTGTCGGCTGTAAATCGCTTCATGAAATCATACCCAAGCTCGAGCTCAAGATAGGCTTCTGGTTTAAAACCAACAATTTCGTATTTAGGAATCGTGAGCGAATTTTCTCCCAGGCTGGCATCGGTCAAGAAGAGCTCTTTCGAGTCCGGAGCTTGAATGGTTAGTCTCAAGCTAGAAATACCGGCCGCTCCATTGCCGCTGCCTGTTTTTACATTTAAGCAAATGGGTAAATGTTCGAGTGAATCGATTCCCTGGTCGTGGTAAAACTGCCAGATGTCGCCGGCAGTTACTTCACCGCCGATTCGAATCAGTTCAAGAGACGATCTTGATGGAGATAGACAGTTAGAGCAGGTGAAATTTCCAATCACCTGAGTATCGTTGTTTTCTCCGTCGATTACGTATTCGTCTGCGCAAAGCGAATGCGGATTCATCCAAAGACCGATGCATAGCAAGTAGCTGATTGAGAGAATTCGCACAATAACCATTCAGTTCAAGAAAAGTCTATCAAAGTCGTGCTGCCGGTTGGCGGCGGAGGTGGGGAAGGCGTTCTCTATCTTAGAC
>WTFU01000078.1 GCA_011523945.1 Mariniblastus sp.
TTGAGTATGAGTTGGTGAAGAAACAAATCATGGAGGGGGAGTTCAAAGACAATACGCTAGTTCTTAAGAAAGGGGCTACCGCTTGGCTGCATGCCTCTGAGTTCGCGGAGCTAAAGGAACTCCTCGCCGTGCGCGAAGCACTTGTTTCACTGAAACGTAAGAAGAAGACCAAGGCTTGGGGAGAACGGTTAAAGAAAATGCCAAAACTGGTGACTGGACTCTTTACCAATTTTGCCCAAGACGAATCTTCAGAGGAAAGTGATTCTGATTCTCAAACGACTCCCGTGAGATCTAGCCAACCAATCGATCGGTCCAGTGAAGTTGTCCAAGAGCGTGCTCCCGCTCAGCATGCGACACCCGCAAAGACTTATGCTCAACCCTTGAAAACTGGAGATCTTTATTTGGTTAAGTTGCGGCATGCAGACCAAAATTATTTAAAAGTAGTCACTCGGTATGAATCGGCCGAGATGGATGTTGTGCAAAAGTGGTCTTTGCCGAGCGATGAAATCGCCAAAAAGATTGAGGAGTCCATCCTAAAGGAGTTTGGTGATTTCCGAGGGGCGGCTCCCGAAGATATGGATGGCTATCGAGAGTCGTTTGCGCTTCAGCTAGAGGTTCAGTTGAAGGCGGCGTTGGAGCAGATGGTGTCGAAGTATGCGACAAAACCTGGTTCGACCAAAGCATTAGTTCAGCAATTGCGTAAGCAGTCTGTCAACAAAGATGAAGTCAAACGCTTGATTGGCGATGGCGGGCAACGCCTGATGGTGACCTATTTCAATTCGAATAACGAACGTACGGCGATCGATGCGACGGTCGTCTGCCTGAACGGTGAGTTTTTAAGAGTCTGCGAAGTTGGTGACGTTAATGAGATCGCTAAATCGATCCGGCTTAACAAGCTAATTAACGTCCGTGAGGGATGATTTTTCCCTGCAACATCTCGAGCCTTGTGATGGTATCATGTTTTGCAGTTCGTGAGGTTTGAACCTTGGTTCAAAGGGTCTTTGTGGTTCGCTGAAACGAAGAACCCGTGAGCAAATACCTTCCATTGCAGTTTGTAGATTGAACGAGACCATAATGAAACTAGCCGTCTATTGTTTAGTGGTTACTTCCATTTCTGTTTGCTTTGGCGTTAATGCCAGCGCAACAGAAAATGAAAAAGCAGAGCGTCCCAACATCGTTTTTATTCTGGCCGATGATATGGGGTGGAATCAGCCAAGTTTCAATGGTGGGGATCCTGATCTGACTCCCAATATTGGCCGACTAGCGGTTGAGGGAATGCGACTCAATGAGTTTTATACGCACAGCGTCTGTGCTCCGACCCGCGCGGCATTTCTCACTGGCCGATACGCGTTTCGAACCTGGAGTGACTGGCGTTCAGAAGATTTTGGTAAGCCGAGTTACCTTGCCAAATTGGGATTGGAGCTCGCCCACAACGAACGGGGCGAACCGACGAGGCGAATTCACGCGCTCGATACAAATGAGCGTACGCTGGCCGAAGCACTTCAGGAGGCTGGGTATTTTACCTCGCTCTTAGGTAAGTGGCATCTTGGCGAGTGGCTGCCCGAACACCTTCCGATGGGACAGGGGTTCGAGCATCAGTATGGACACTATGGCTGGGGAATCGACTACTACACGAAAACCATTGTTCACAATGCGCCGGCGCGATTTGCCGTTTATGACTGGCACCGAAACCAAAAGCCGATTCAAGAAGAGGGTTATGCGACCGATCTGATTGCGGCGGAAGCCGAACGTGTGATTGAAGCACGCAAGAATGACGATCGCCCCTTCTTTATGTATGTCGCTTTCAATGCCGTGCACGGCCCGCTTAATCCTCCACCTGGGTTTCCGGGGCTTGAGGGTGATGTGGATGATCCGCTTGCGATCCGCCGCGCAATGTTGGCCAATCTGGATAAAGCGGTTGGCCGCATCAGTAAAGCGATCGACGACAATGGATTTCGTGACAACACGCTGTTTATCTTTACCAACGACAACGGGCCGGTTCTGGAGGAGTTTAGTAAACCGTTTCGGGGGACTAAGAATACGACGTTTGAAGGTGGTGTTCGGCAACCCGCGATTTTGCGCTGGCCGGGACACACCAAGCCCGGGACGACAAAAGATGGCCTAATGTTTGTATCTGATTTTTATCCGACCTTTATTGCGCTCGCCGGTGGAAATCACAAACAGGAGAAGCCAATCGACGGTATTGATATGACGTCCATGTTGTTTGAGGGAGCAGCAAGTAAACGAAACGAAATCGTTTTTGACGTGTCGGGCAGTGTAAGACTTCCGACGATTAGAAGTGGCGATTTTAAGCTGATGGGCGATGTGCTTTACAACCTTAAGCAAGACCCATCCGAGCAAACCGACGTCGCTGCCAAACATCCTAAACTTGTTAAAGAATTGAAGGCTCGCGTCAATGCAGTAGGCAATGAGCGTCCTCCCCTTGGAGATAAGCCGCTGTTGATGGATCCGCCTTTGCCGTATGTCTATGGACAGCAAGAGCAAGCGAATATTCCCGATTGGCTAATCACCGCCGTGAATAAAGTTCGCGCAAAACAGCCAACCGAATGGAAGCCGGGCGAGACGCCTTGGCCCAAGGCACCCAAAGGTGCGGTCGCCAGTAAAATGGATGGCCTTAAAGATGAGGTCGGTAAGTAAAACCGTGTTTGCCAGTGTGGGTTGCTACTTAGTGAGTCCACCGCGTCGGATCATTCGTGGATCTGGCAGTCGCTCATCTCTTTTATTGAAAACAAATTAGTCATCGTAATTCATGGTAAGTGGTTAATCCTATGCACCGATCTTTCGCCTTTGTCCTCTTAGCTTGTCTTTTCTCCACTACCGTTGGCTACGCTCAGAAAATGCCGAAGGAAGATGTGATTGATGTTCCCGCGGTTGGCGAAGGCTTATGCCTCCATAATTTGTTTCAAACCAATATGGTGATCCAGCGGGATAAACCGATTGTGATTTGGGGTTGGGCGAAACCAAGCGAAAAGGTGACGGTCTCATTTGCGGGGCAAAATCAAACTACCACTGCGGGTTCGGATCGAAAGTGGAAGGTCACTCTCTCCGCAATGCCGGCAACTGCCCAGCCGCAATCGCTAATGGTCAAAGGAGATTCAAGCACTTTGACTCTGGACAATATTTTGATTGGTGATATTTGGGTGCTTGGTGGCCAAAGCAACATGGAGCATCCAATTGACCGGGTGGACAACGGCCAGCTCGAAATCGTCTCAGCTAATTTTCCCAACATCAGGATTCTGACCGTTCCCGCTCAAAATGGTCCGACTGAAAAAGCTGGATTTCCTCGGCTGCACGAATGGAGTTCCTGGTTTGGTCGCCATTTTCGGAAAGGTGATTGGGATGTTTGCTCTCCCGAAACCGTTCGAGATCTTTCGGCAATTGGATATACGTTTGTTCGCCGTATACACATGGCTTCTCAAGTTCCCATTGGTGTGATCGATGCCTCACGGGGAGGTACGACCGTCGAAACTTGGACGCCGATGGAAGTGCTTAAGCAAATCGACACGCCAGAAGTGAACAACCTTCTCTCTGAATGGGATCAGAAAATTTCCGACTGGGATTCTGAAAAGGATTTAGAGAACCGCGTTAAGAATCATTACAGTTGGGTCAAGAATATGGAGAAGCAGGGCAGGGAGGTTCCAAAAGATCGAACAGTACCCACCGATCTTCGTCCAGGTCCTGCGATGGATCACAATCGTCCATCAACCTGCTTCAATAGCATGATCTATCCGATCTCTGGATTAAATGTGAAAGGAGTGATTTTCCATCAGGGATTCAATAACGCACTTGGTTCTGGATCAGCGGGTGCAGCGATGTACTCGCAGATTTTTGGCGAGATGATTGCCGCGTGGCGTAAGGCATTTGATGATAATGATTTGCCATTTGGAATTATCTCGCTATGCACCGAGGGCTTTCCGCAAAACCGCGACAATTATCTTGAGAAGACCTTTAACGATGGAATCTATATACGCGAAGCCCAGTACAAAACCTTTCTCGACCTTTATGAGTCAGGCGATAAGAATATTGGCTTTGCGAGTAGTTTCGATAAGCGGCGATCTTGGTATCACCCACAATTGAAGATTCCAGTCGGTGAGCGAATTGCCCGCTGGGCGCTGGCGACTCAGTACGGGATGGATCGAGCCATCAAATGGAAGCCGCCGATGCTGGTTGAGATGACAGTGGATGGCGATCAGATTGTGCTCAAGATGGATACTCAGGTAAAAGCAGTGGACGATGGTGATATCGTTGGATTTTCTATCGCCGGAGAAGATCGTAATTTCCAGCCTGCCGAAGCGAACTGGTTAGTGACCGGAAAAGACAAAAACAATCGCCCTCAAACGGACCGAAGGACAATTGTGTTGACCAGTCCGCACGTGCCAAAACCAGTTCACTATCGCTATGCTTGGGGACGCAATCCGATGGGCAATCTCCAAACGACCGATCACAATGATCTTCCTTTTGCGACTCAGCGGAGTGACAGTTGGAAGATGGAAGAGGTGCCCGCTCAGTTTATCGGTAGCCTTGAGGGAAAGGCGATGGAGAATAAACGTCGTTTCCGTGGCCAAGTTCAAAAGGCGCTACGTTTGGATGATACAAAGCGACGCCTTGACGAAGCTCGAGCTTTTATCGAGCAAAATCAGGAAAGGTACGAGAAAGAACGTGCTGCACTTGAGGCCGAATTAGCCAAAGAGAAATAATCTACCGTACGAATTTTTACGAGATGAGCCGCGAAACGTTCGATTTTGAAACGAAGACGCTGGTTGTGGTAAACTAGTCGCTTGTACTTGTTGCGATGAATTTTTACACGGTGACGCGGTTGTTTTGCAAGCTGTCCAACGTCTCCTGAGATAGGATGCCCGTGTAAGGTTCTCTTGATGATTTAGTTGAATCGAATGCAGATGCAAAATAAAACGCTTACCAAGAATTGTCATTTCACAGAATTGAAATCATTCCCAAGGACAACGCAGGCGGTGGCTGCCTTTAGTGTGGTTGGATTTCTCATCCTTGTTTTGGCAGGTCACGCGCACGGGTTTGACGACCCGCAGGATGCCAAAACTGACGCGCCCATTTCTTATAATCGAGACATACGACCGATCCTCTCGGAGAATTGCTTTGCTTGTCACGGGACGGATGCTGGTAATCGAGAAGCGGATCTGCGACTCGACCTCTCCGAGACAGCCGTTGGCAAAGAGGAGGATGGGGCTGCCATCGTCGTTGGCCAGCCGGATGAGAGTCTCATGTGGCAGCGGATTATTGAAACGGATCCCGATGTGGTGATGCCGCCACCGGAATCAAAGAAGAAGTTGACCGACGAGCAGAAACAGATGCTCCGCCGCTGGATCGAGCAAGGAGCCGAGTATCAAAAACATTGGGCGTTCGAGCGTCCAGTCAAATCTTCTGAATCTGGAATTGATGAATTAGTGGCGAAGTCACTGAAACGTGACGGACTCAGTTTTTCTCCTGAGGCTGACCGCCCGACATTGATTCGCCGTGTCAGTCTAGCGTTAACCGGGCTTCCGCCAACCATTGAGGAGGTCGACCGTTTTCTCAACGATCAATCATCGGGAGCCTATGAAGCAATGGTCGATCGCTATCTTGCCTCGCCTCGCTACGGCGAAGAGATGGCGAGGTACTGGCTCGACGTTGCACGTTACGGTGATACCCATGGCATGCACTTGGACAACGAACGTCAAACATGGGCGTATCGAGATTGGGTAGTTTCAGCGTTCAACCGCAACCTTCCTTATGATCAGTTCACGATTGACCAGCTTGCCGGTGATTTAAGGGAGAACCCGACGCAGGATCAAATGATTGCCACTGGATTCAATCGTTGCAATGTGACGACGGGTGAAGGCGGCAGTATTCAAAAAGAGTTCATCTTTCGTTATGCCGTTGACCGAGCGAGTACCACTGCTCAGGCCTGGCTCGGTCTGACGGCGGGATGTGCGGTCTGCCACGATCATAAATACGATCCCATTTCGCAAAAAGAGTTCTATTCACTTTACGCATTTTTTAATTCGAATGCGGACCCTGCTATGGATGGAAACGCTTTACTGACACAGCCTGTGGTAAAGGTGAAGCCGGACGATTACGACGCGAAGATGAAAGAGTTTGTCGAACGAGAGGCGGCGCTGCTAAAAGCGATTGATGAAAAAGCAGCGACGGTCGCTTATACCGATCCTGCGGAGATACAACCTCGGCCGGGGATTCAAGAGACGACGCATGTCTGGTTTGAAGATGCGTTTCCTGCTGGAGCTGCAGTGAGTGCTCCGGGAGC
>WTFU01000081.1 GCA_011523945.1 Mariniblastus sp.
TGCCGTTTCGCTCCCTTCGCCGGTATGACCCGTATCAGGTTCGAAGGGTTGTTTCGAATCGTAATGTCCGAAACTCTCAGCCAAAATGGGACACCCCCGCGATTTATAACAGTATCGCTTTTAGGAAATTCTCGGTCAACACCCAAAACGTTTTCACCCCAACAGCAAGCGCCCTAAATCGATGGAAACTTGATTAATTAACGCATGGCAATCAATAAAGGCTCATTCGGTATTCCGTCGACCGCATTGCAAGCGGACACGCTAACGGGGGACTGTGGGCTTGAATGGGCTAAGTTATATCTTGCTTTCGCTGATGGAGAAAAAGTTTTGGGGTACACATTGGTACAAGGCAAGCAATTGGTGTTTGATAGTTTCACGAGTTATATTTCAAGTTCGTCGCAGGTCGAGAGGTTCCCTTAAGAAAGGTTCATTTATGAAGTTTAGTCTTTTCATCGTTGTAGCTTTGTTATCTCCTTCCTTCTCATTCGCTCAACCCCCCAAAGACATCAAGCATGTCGTCGTCTACCAAGAAGACGGTAAGTTTGCTGGCTGGCCGGCCAACAATGGAGCGTGGATTTTTGATGGTGACGAACTGCTTGTTGGTTTTACTCGCGGTAAATACGAACTCAAGGAAAGAGGTCATAACATTGGAAAAGGCCTTCAAGAATGTTGGCTTGCCCGAAGTACTGACGGGGGAGAAAACTGGAAGGCCTACAATCCAAAAAACTACGTTGGAGATGCGGGAGACAAACCCAAATGCCTACCGCTCAAAAAACCTATCAATTTTGAGCACTCCAAGTTCGCAATGCGGATGGTTGGCGCCGGGTATCACGGAGCCAAAGACGGGCGAGGACATTTTTATTACACCTACGATGGCGGCGCAACCTGGAACGGACCTCATCGGTTTGGCAAACTTCATCAAGCACCAGAGCTTAAGCAAGCAAAGCTTACTGAGTTGACACCGCGAACCGATTACGTCGTGACGGGGAAACAGGAAGCTGTGCTTTTACTTTCCAGTCGCCAAAAAGGTAAATTTGGTACCGATCGAATCTTCACCGCCCGCACAAAAGACGGCGGAAAGAGCTTTGAATTTCTGAACTGGGTTGTTCCTGTCGATGACAAAGCTCGCGCTGTTATGCCAGAAACATTTCGTACTGACTCCGGTGTTCTTATTACAGCAATGAGGCGAAAAAGAAAAGATAAAGATATCGGCGAATTGAATTGGGTCGATGCCTACACTTCAACTGATAGCGGCCAATCATGGAATTTCACCGCAAAAATCGGTGACTCAGGAACCAGCAACGGCAATCCACCTGCAATCGCCGAAACGGCGGACGGTAGACTTTGCGCAGTTTTCGGGGAGCGTGACCAAGGCAGAATACTGGCAGCCTATAGTGCGGACGAGGGAAAAACATGGTCGGATCCGATTGTCCTTCGCAATGAATTCGGTTCCGAAGATAACGAGACCAATGACCTGGGTTACCCTCGGTTACTTCGACGGTCAGACGGAAAAATGGTGGCAGTCTATTATTATTCGACCAAAGACTGTCTTCACCATATCGCCGCAACTATTTGGACACCATGAGTGCCCACGGGATTCCTTTTTGGAATCCCGTCCAGATCTGACAATCAAACTGGAAAAATCTTTCCAGAGAATTCTATTGTGGAATCCGGGGGCGGAGTTCTTTGCCCTCCTGATCTACCGGGTACAGCGCTCCTTCGGCTTGGAGCTGCTCGATCATTTCACCCATCATCCGCTTAAGTACCTGTGGCTGTTCTCCGGCGACATTTGATTTCTCAAAAGGATCGTCCTTAAGATTGAACAATTCGTACTGCGTCTTGGCGGGATTCATGCTCGGCAGGTAGTGATAGATGACCTTCCATTGCCCCAGACGGAGGACAGTGTAGTAATTACTGCGGTGGCTATGGGGGAAGTGCATCAGAAACCGCTCTTCGCGGTCGGGATTTCGCTTGCCGCTAAGTTGTTTGGCCAGGTCAGTGCCATCAATCGCATGTCCCTTGGGCACTGCAACACCTGCGAGGTTGAGGATCGTAGGGTACAGGTCCATCACACAGCCGAGCTGTTGCTGGATCGCGCCCTGAGCGATGGGCAGTTTCTGCTGCCACGGATTGCTGGTGTTCGGTTTGGCCCAGGCGGCGATAAAAGGTGCCCGCATTCCCCCTTCGTAGTGCGTGCCTTTCTTGGCCCGCAACGGGAACGAGCTGTTGTGCTCGTGAGTCGGGCCCAACGGTGCGTCGCTGCCATTGTCTCCCAAAAAGATGATCAGCGTGTCCTCGGCAATCCCCTTAGCTTCGAGGTGATCCATGACGTCGTTGAGACACGTGTCCATGCTTTCCACCAGCGTCGCGTAGGCTTGCGCGGACTTACCCTTGCCCGAATCGGCGTAGTTAGCCGCGTAACGTGGATTGCTGTGGAAGGGCGCATGCAACGCGTAGAGTGCGAGGTCGAGAAAGAACGGCTTGTCGTCCTTTACCGCGTTATCGATTTGCTGTTTGGCCTCGATCGTGAGTGCCTCTGTGAGGAATTTCTCGGAACCGTGATACTTTTCAAGATGCGGAACCGCACGTTTCTTGTTGCCTTTGAGATGTCCGTATCCATCTTCCCCGTAGTAACTGCCAGGTTGCCCCCAGGAACAGCCGGCGATGTTGATGTCAAAGCCGAGATTTTCAGGGAACTCCGAAGGCTCATCGTTCGGTCCAAAATGCGCTTTGCCGATGAAGATCGTGCGATAGCCTGCGGTCTTGAGTCGGCCTGGCAAGGTTCGCGTAGCATCCTGAAATCCAGTCCAGTTCCAATCGGGCGGGCCAAACGGCCCCTTGTTGTTACCTTCCGAACGAATCCACTGGGTAACGCCATGGCGAGTCGCGTTCTGTCCGGTGAGAATGGAAGTGCGAGTCGGCGAACAGACACTCATGGCGTAGAAGTTGTTGAGCCGTGTCCCTTGGGCCGCTAATCGTTCCATGCCCGGGGTTCGATAGTAGTCATTGAGCGGATAGCGTTTGGGGTTGCTTTGCTCATCAGTCATAAACGGAACGGAGGTGTCCATCGGCCCCATATCGTCAACGAGAAAGACGATGATATTTGGTTTTTCGTTTGCATGGGCAGTCGACAACACGGCCAAAATTACCGACGGAAAAATCAGCGCTAACCACAAACGCATATTAGGTAATCGAAACATAGGTGACGGCATGGTCAAGCCTTTCAGTGAGCCGTGGATGTTATTACGAGATAAATTTGAAATAAAACGATATGTCTACAATACCGCCCCCGCCTCCAAAAGGCCACAAAAATCCAAAATCGAATTCCAGTAGGCAAGTTACTGGTTTCAGTTTTTACCCCAACTATTCCGTCGTACGTTTAACCATCGCTGCGTAGCGGAATCACAACGTAATGGCCGTGATGCTCGTACGGTTCTCCCAGTTCGTCTTCCTCTGCATATCGGCTCACGGCCCGGACAGCTGCGGGAATGCTTAAATCACTGGAATTTTTGAACCAAACCTTGAAGTAGCGAAACGGGATGATGGCTTCCACCTGAACCTCCGTCATGTTCTCTTCATCATCCTCAGCCATAAATTTCCAGCGAACCGGAAAGACATTGTTGCTTCGCGTTCCGAACTCAATCTGGTTTCGATTGGTATGCCAGTGATGCGCCTCATAATAAAACTCACCCGGATCACTCGGCATGATCGGGGAAGAAGCTTCGAATTCTACCGATATACATTGTCCGGCAAGGTCGTGCCAGGATTTGACGGGGATATCAAGACCACTAATGCTGGCGTGGCACCCCTCTCCAGACACAAACTCGAATTCCTCACGCCGGAAACTTAGATCCTCTGCCGATTCTCCTTCTAGCGGCAGCAGTCGGGCGGGACCACAGCGGACCCCGATGGACCAGGTTGGCAGGCGTTCAGGTTCATCCTGTGATAGAAATCCATAGATTTCTGAGTGGTCCGCGACCAGTTCAAACTCAAACCCCATTCCCAGTATTGTCAGCATAGCCTTCTCCTGATGCGTGCATTTACCCAAATTGTAATTCGCTTGAACGGATAACGCCTACCACCGGAACCGTTTTTTGGTTCGATACGTAAAACCAAGCCAGCTACGTCTTACTCCATCACCCAAGCCCCGCGATGACGAGGTAAAACGGAAGACTCGCCGGCTCAAAATGATTGGCTAGGTCTTGTACCCCGACGCTAGTGAAGGCGTTCGCACAGACTGACAATGCAATTATTGAATATTTCTCGGTTATGCTAATTTTAGTTCGTCACACGTGGACGGTTAGAGACAACCATTAATAGCAGTATTTTAAATTCGTTTAGGCTTGAAAATTGAATCGCGAGAAAGTTAACAAATTGCCACACAAACGGGATCGATCTGAAGTCTTATTCGAAACTTTGGTGCGCGAAAACGAGCGAACTGTCACCGCGTTTTTACGAACAATGGTTCGTGATCCTGGATTTGTGGATGACCTGTTTCAGGAAACGCTCATTACGGCCTGGAACAAATTTGATGAATTTGATCCCAGCCGATCCCTAGGGCCTTGGCTGCGAGGAATCGCTTTTAATTTAGTACGAAACGCGGCTCGTTCACGCAAACGAGACTGCCTGGTTTTTGGGGCAGCGGCTACCGAGGCGATCGAATCACTATTTAACAATTTTGACGGGGATCAGGGAAAGTGGGAGGAGCAAGTAGATGCGTTGCGGGCTTGTGTGGAGGCGCTGCCGGAAAAATCCAGAAGAATTGTCGAGCTCCGATATGAAAAAAGAGTCAACGCCGCTGAAATCGCTCAAAAGGTCTCGAGCTCTCCGTCAGCAATCCGCAAAAAGTTGCAGCGTATAAGACAGCTCCTCGCTGAATGCGTGATGGGCAAGATTCAGCCAAGTCAAATCTAGTGTTATTTTTAGGCACGCATAAACATGGATACGTGACCGAATCAGAAGAAACAGAAATGATGATGTCAGCACTAAATTCAAATACAGATTCAGTCATCCGGTGTTTCCTCCGCAGGACAGCAGCACTATTTTTTTAAAAGTTGGTTACCAAGATGAAAACTAAAACCGATCGCAATACAAACAACGACCAACCTCGAATGGACATGAAATATCTTATGTTCGATTTAGAAGCAACCCTACGAGAACGTGACTCGTATAAGAATGCGTTAGAAGACGAAACACCATTCGCAATTGCGATCGATTGCGGAATGAAGGTTGCGGCCCAAAAAGCAATCAAATGAATACGGGACGAAAAAATGCTGATAGAACCATTTACATTGTTAAATTAGAAAATCGTGATGACTGATTACAACCACAAACCGGAACCCAAGATACAGCATGCTGATTCGGTCGAAATTTGGTTGGACGAGCCCAACCTTGATGGCCAATGTTCAGTGGACAGAAATTCCGTGGACGCAAACGATGATGCAAAGAACTCAAACGATTTTGATGAATTGACCAATACTGAATTCCAACAATTACTGACGCACGCGATGCTCGCGGAGTGTTTTGAGTCGCCTGCAGATCGGGAAAAGCGAATAGAAAAAACAATCCGAAGTCTTGACTCAACAGACTTGATTCAAACCTCAACCGTCTCGGTTTCGACAAAAGCAAATCATTCCCTGAAGGCACCCGGCCCGAAACCCAATATTCCTACGCGTCCAACACCCAAATTGTGGTTTGCGCCATGGTGGTCCGTCGCGATAGCAACGGCGGCCTCAATTGCGATTATCACGGTAATTGGATTGTCGCTTTCACCCTCCCAAGCCTCTGCAGCCATGAGTCGAGTAATTGAATCATGCCGAGCTTCCAACACCCGAATCTACGACATAACGATTGATCGCTCGGGACTACTTTTCCGCGAGAGACGACTCGACGGGACCTTACATACGCGTGGAACTGATCGTTTTGTTGCCAAATTCCCTGAAACCCCCAAAGGCCCAACCGCTCTCGGATTTGACGGCGAATATCGTTGGTGGTTGCAGGGGGATGAACAATGGAATTCCGGTAACGGAATCGAGACACCTCGCGATGCAGTTATCAGCCTTTTAACCAGCTTGCAGTTGCAAATTAACTCACTTTTGATCGAGTTGCCAGAACAATACGAGATACGGTTGCTCGAAGCGGAGCCGTTGCCGGGTGAACCAACAGTAACTTGCCACCCGATTGAGGCAACAAGGACGGGAGCCAACCGTCGCTTAGCTTCGACGGTGAGGATTTGGGCTCACCCAGTAACGGGTGTCGTGGTGCAAATGGAGTTGGTACACGAGAAATTCAAACAGGTTGCAGCTAGTCGTGTCAGATTAACGTTGCGTGAGGAGGTCAATGTTCCGGATTCGATGTTCAAAGCAAATTATCATGAGTCCGAAACAGTGAAATAAGAGATAACAGTCTCCTACAATCGCTGTCCATGTCAACGAATAATCTTGCGATGAATGTTGCACAGTGGTTTTGTCACACCTGGAACTTCTCTGACAACAACTAGTAGATAGATCTTCGAATCACAATTTGGAAAATCGAGTTCACGAAAAACCAAACGAGATTTGCATTCTTCAAACGCGGAATGGCCATCGACCGCTCTAACGAGCCTGAAGGCAGCTAAGGATGCAATTCACCGGAAAGGAAATTATGAGCACCGGCAAGACATTTCTTACAGCAGCGATGATGTTAACTAGCGTCATTTTGGGGTTGCAGCAAACAAGTGCAGAAACGATCACATTTTCCAGTCACATTGCAAAAATTGTTTATTCAAAATGCAGCTCATGCCATCGACCGGGGCAATCTGGTCCGTTTAGCTTGTTGACTTACAACGATGTTGCAGATCGGGCCAGCACAATCCAGGCAGTCATTGACGACGGCTATATGCCTCCATGGAAAAATGTGACGAATGACGTTCGTTTCGAACATGATCGACGACTAACCAAGCAAGAGCTTGAGCTCATCCAACGTTGGGTGGAGGATGGTGCGCCTCTGGGCGACCCAAAGAAAGCTCCCCGCCAACCAGAATTCCCTTCTGATTGGCTGCTGGGGAAACCAGACATGGAAGTAGAGATGAATGGAAACTTCACAATTCCTGCAAGCGGACCAGACACCTACCGTTCCTTTGTGTTTCCGATGGATCTACCGGAAGACAAGTGGATCAAAGCAATCGAGATCAAGCCACAGGCTAAATCAGCTTTGCATCATGCGTTGTTTTTTCTTGACATTGCCAAGGCAGGCCGGACCGTAGATGGTAAGGATGGGCGAGCCGGCATTTCAGGAATGAGCTTCCTAGGTCGAAATGCGTTTACCGGAGTTTCTACTGATAATAAAAACTCAACCAAGACATCGATTTCTCTGGGCGGATACGTACCCGGGACGACGCCAATGCTTCTCCCGGGTGACAATGCCATGCTGCTTCCTAAGGGTTCCGACCTGATCATGCAAACCCACTTTCACCCCAGCGGAAAGAAAGAAGTTGAGCACGCGCGGATGGCCCTCTACTTTGCGGATAAACCACCGTCGAGACAACTTACCACACTCATGATTCCACCTGTATTCGGTCGATTCGCAAATATCGATATTCCCGCCGGACAAAAGGACTACACCATAACCGACTCCTTTACACTACCGGTTGGAGTGAACGCGATACGGACATCGGGACACGCCCATTATTTAGCCACAGAAATGTCGTTGGTCGCTACTCTCCCCGATGGCAAAAAGATCAACCTTTTTCAAGTTGATGACTGGGATCTGGATTGGCAGGACACGTATCAATTCGCCAGTCCTGTCACACTACCTGCTGGGACGTTACTTGAATCAAAGATCGTCTATGACAATTCCTCTGCAAATCCTTCAAACCCGAACAGTCCACCTCAACGCGTAACGTGGGGACGCGAATCGAACGACGAAATGGGAAACGTAACAATTCAAATGATTGCACAAAACGCTAGTGAACAGGCAACCCTGAATAGAGCTTTACAGGGAAAAACACGTGAATCGATGATGGCCTCTATCCAGCTTGGACGATCCCAACCCAAACGTGAATCCCAACCTCCAGCCCAAGTACTGGTAAAAAAAATGGATAGCAACCAAGACGGTCGGATTCAACTTGTTGAATTTAAAAAGCAATTCCCGCGTGCCGAAAGGCTATTCAATCGTTTCGACATTAATAACGACGATGAGCTTGATAAATCGGAATTGGATGCGGCTCGCCAACCAATAACCCAAGTCCTAAATCTTCGAAAACGAACTCAGGGCTTTGGAGGAAAGGAGAGAGAATGATCCGCTCAATCGCGATGAGCTTACAGCCTCAGTTGTTACTTATTACCTTACTTTGGATAACCGCAATGGTTGGCTGCCGCCCCGCCGACGAAGTTCCTGTCGCTGTGGATACCTTAAAACAGGAAAGACTTGATCGTGGAAGTACACACGACGATGTATCCGATATTGAGGGGAATCAGCATCGGTTGTTCGATCACAATTCTAATCGATTTCGAGTCATCACGTTCGTAACGACTGACTGCCCAATCGCGAATGTCTATCAGCCAATACTAAGAGAACTCGCCGAAGATTTTTCTGAGGCGAAGATTGACTTTTTCCAGGTAAACCCAACCCGGTCCGCCACGATCGAAGAGGCCAAACTGCACTCCTCTGATTTTGAAATCACCTCTCCGATGATTCTTGATTCGAATCAGGCAATTGCTGATCGCCTTGGCGCAAAAGTAACCCCAGAGACGTTTTTGATTTCACCGTCTGGAGAAGTTGTTTATCGGGGACGGATCGACGACCTGTACGTTGGCTTTGGAAAAAAACGTCAAAAGCCAACCAGTCATGACCTCCGTGACGCTATCAATTCTGCGCTCGCTTTGCAACCAATCTCGACACCGACTACAACACCGGTTGGCTGCATCATTCAGTACGGCCATAAATAGACTTGGAAGCTTCAGGTAAATTTTTGAGCGATACCGATATCCTAACCTTTAAAAGGCAACTCGGGATCGAGTATCCCTGAATTAAAACGACTGGAAAGAAACTCAACTAAACGCCTTATAACCAGAAAATCTGACAAAAGACTAACGAACTAATTCACTTCTCGTTTCACACACAAAAAGCCACGACTGTGTTGGCCAAACTTGCGCGGTATCTTTTTTTTAAAGATACCGCTGACCGTGTATCTGATATAACTGGGCGTTAGTTGATCCGACGCCTTACTGAACGTTGTAAGCATATCAGCACAATACGGGAAACCTCCCTCGTCACAAGGCTTACCGAATACAGACAGTATTTTTCATGAGACAATTTTGCACCGAATCGAAGACGCTTTCCTTCGGCTATTTAAATCGGCTACGTCGTTTTTCTTGACGATGAGTTCAGTTTTAAGAAAGACAAGAAAGGAGACGAGGAATGAGAGCAACAACCTTAACTTCTATTTCGGTACAATTTACCTTAATCATTGCGCTTGGTTTAGAGTTGCTTGCTCCCGTCTGCCAAGCTGAGGACTTGCCAGATACTTTGACCGCATTCTTCGAAAACCACTGTGTAGATTGTCACGGCAATGCAGGGGAGGGTGGATTAAATCTACTGTCACTGGAATGGAAACTTGAGGATCCGCATAACAGCAGTATCTGGGTCAAGATTCACGACCGGATCGAGTCCAACGAAATGCCGCCAAAGGAAGACAGCCATTTAAACGAAGTCGATCGAAGTGCGGCATTGAAGGATCTGGCGAGTCGAATCGCCCAATATCAAAAGCAGAAATACAATCAAAACGGACGCGCGGTTTCTCGGCGAGTGAATCGTTTCGAATACGAGAATATCCTTCGCGATCTCCTACACGACCCTCAGCTCAAAATCGCGGATCAGTTACCATTGGACGGTGAAGTCCATGGCTTCGCCAAAGTGGGCGAAGCCCTTGATGTTTCCCATGTGCAGGTCGATGCCTACCTCGATGTAGCCGAGTTTGCCCTTCGTCGCGCGCTTGAGTTTCCCGCGAAACAACCCAAGCCGACGACTCACCGCTACTATGCCCGCGAGGAGAACCGGATGTGGGCGGGTAATGGAAATGGCGGCTGGGCGAGATTTTCCCTCGCGCTGGAGGGGCTTAATATCAATGAGAAATACTCCTTCGATCAAAAAGGCTTTGATCCATCCAAGAAGGCTCGGAGCATCCAGTTCCCGGGCACCACCGTAGACGATACCGAGGCGGAACGCACCGGAAACTGGCGCAAGTCCACCCGTCGTTCCAACCATATAGGGTCGCACTATCTGGCTACCGACAAAGGCAATGGACGCTACGAAATTACTTGGAAGGCCTCGTTACCTAAACCTGGGACTTACGAAGTACGGGTCAGTTTTGGTGGGGGAGAGGGATTGGCCAGAAAGGTACCTTATCGAGTTCGCCACACCGGGGGCGAAACCCTCCTGACCATCGATCAAAGTCAGAAGCCGAACATCCAAGATCTCTGGTTTTCCCTCGGCCGTTTCAACTTCGGTTCAAGCGACACTGATTCGAAGACCAAACCGGTAGTGGCCGAGGTGTCGCTAAGTAATAAGGACGTCAAGGGCTGGGTAATCGCGGATGCAGTTCAGTTCGTACACGTCGACGATCTTAATAAAAAGGGCGAGAAGACTGAGCCTCAGGAAGAGGCATCCACCGCTATTTTTCGCGGAGCTTATACTCCGTTTTACTACGGTTTTGACAAATTTAAAGCTCCGGTCCGCGGAAACTACAAGATTCGCCTGAAGGCACGATCCGTGCTTCGCCAGACAGATTACGTCGATTGGGAGGGGGAAAAAAAGCCACGCCACTATCCGAACCTGGTACTCGATGCAACGCGGCGTTATCCAACTCCGGTGAATGATCGCATTTTTCCTGGAGACCGCAGTGAACCAGTCAAAGTCTATTCTTCCACCCTGTCTGAACCCAATACCCAAAGCATGCTTCCGATCGGGATATTCGAAGCCCCCCCCGAAGCCCCGGGGATTTTTGAACTTGCGGCCTTTCTGGAGAAAGGAGCGATGGTAAAACTCGATTGCATGCGACTGCCCAGCCCGATGGTGCCGGCAATGCCGCATACCATCCGGAAGACTGATGGCGGATACCCCGGAGTCGCCTTCCATTGGCTCGAGGTCGAAGGACCCATTGTTCAGGATTGGCCGCCCGCGTCCTACCGAGCGCTGTTTGGTGATGTTCCTTTTAAGCAGGCAGGTCGTCATGTCGAGGCGATTTCGGAGCAACCAATGAAGGACGCGGGTAAGCTGTTGGCAGCTTTCATGGATCGGGTGTACCGGCGCCCGGTTGCGGAAGCCGAATTCAATCGCTTCCTTGGATATGCGAAGCAGCTGCTAAAGGAAGGAAAATCCTTTACGAAGACGATGATTGCGACCTATTCGGCGGTGCTGGCTTCGCCCGAGTTCCTCTTCCACTGCAGTCAACCTGGTGAGCTGGATTCATTTGCGCTGGCCGAGCGTCTTGCTTTTTTCCTAGGGGAATCCATGCCGGACAAACAACTCCGCAAGCTGGCGCGGCAGGGAAGACTTCGGGATCCTGCTACGTTGCGAACCGAAGTTGATCGCCTTTTAGAAAAGCCAGAAGCCGAACGATTCGTAAAGGAATTCCTGAATGCGTGGCTCAAACTCGACGAGATCAACGACACCGATCCCGATAGAGAACTCTATCCTGAATACGCCGGAGACTGGTGGTTAGTGAACTCAATGATCAAAGAGTCACGTCTCTTCTTTGCGGATCTCATTGCCGGCGATCTACCGGCGCGAAATGTAATCGACGCCGATCATACTTTTGCCGATGAACGCCTTGCCCGGCACTACAATATTCACGGAGTGTCAGGTCCAGCGTTTCAGCGCGTCACGCTTTCAGAAAAGAGTCCTTACGGTGGAATTCTGACTCAGGCAGCCGTAATGAAGGTCACGGCGAACGGAACCGTTACCTCTCCGGTCTTGCGCGGAGTTTATGTAATGGAAAAAATCCTGGGCGATCCGCCCTCTCCGCCGCCTCCGTCCGTCCCTGCAGTGGAACCTGATATCCGCGGTGCGTCGACCATCCGTGAGTTGCTGAAGAAGCATCGGAAAAATTCATCCTGCGCGAGCTGCCACCAGAAGATCGATCCTCCGGGCTTCGCGCTGGAGAATTTTGACGTCATGGGGCGCTGGCGGGAAAGCTACCGCTCGCTTGGTGGCGGATCGGAACGAGTTGAGGGCCTGGGGCGAAGTGGGAACGAGTTTGTACACTACATCGGAAACGAAGTCGACGCCTCCGGGGTAACGTCTAGGGGCGAATCTTTTGTCGACATCCTCGAATTCAAAAAGCTCTTGTTGCAGGATGAGGAGACCATTGCACGTAATCTGACCGAACAGCTCCTAGTGTATGCTACGGGTGCTCCGGTTGATTTCGCGGATCGCGAGGCCGTTTCTGCGATTCTCGCAAAGAGTCGAGAATCAGAATTCGGCGTTCGCACCCTCATTCATGAAATTGTTCAAAGTCCTTTGTTCCTGCGGAAATAAGCCCATGGAAACCTCCCGTAGAAAATTCCTTCAGGCTACCGGAGTCAGCCTGAGTCTGCCTGTGCTCGAATCCTTCGGAGCCGCCTCCGGGAGGACTTCTCCCAAGCGTATGATCGCCATCAACCAGGATCTCGGTTTTATTCCTAAAAACTTTTTTCCGAAGACATCTGGAAAAGAATATCGCTTATCGCCTTACCTTGAGAAGATCGCCGCGCACCGAGAGCAATTCACCGTATTCAGCGGACTTTCTCATCCCGGCGTCGATGGAGGGCACCGAGCCGACAAAACATTTCTGACCGCGGCGCCACATCCGGGGCGGGCGAGTTTTCGCAACAGCATTTCTCTGGATCAGGTGATGGCCAATGAAGTGGGACACGAGACCCGCTTTCGATCGCTTTCCCTGGCTATCAACGATGTGCGGAGTCTGTCCTACACTCAAGCCGGGGTTGAAATCCCTACGATTCGAAGCGCCGCGGAGATGTACAAGAAGATGTTTCTTCAGGGCGATCGTAAGGCAATGGAAGCGCAACTCGTACGGCTGCGCGAGAAGGGTAGCATTCTCGACGTCGTATTGGGGCAAAGCTCGAATCTGAGTAAACGCGTGAGTGCTTCTGACCGCAGGCGGATCGACCAGTTTCAAACCGCAGTCCGAAGCCTCGAACAGCGACTGGCCGAAGCAAAAGCCTGGGAAACCCGCCCCAAGCCCAAGGTCAGCGATGCTATGCCGGAATACCCAAGTGACAAAAAGGAGTTCTTTGGAATGATCCGCATGATGAATGATATGTCACGGCTCGCCTTTCAAACGGATTCCACCCGGATAATCACTCTGTTTCTAGGCAGTGTACGCACGCCGGGCGTGAATTTTGACGACGGCCGGTCGCTCGGCGGTTACCATAATCTCTCCCATCACGGCAAAGACGAGACGAAGTTAAAACAACTGGAAGAGATCGAAATCGCACAGATGGAATTATTTGGGGAACTGCTTCGGGAGCTCCAGCAAGTTGAGGAAGCTGACGGCAGCCTGTTGGATAACACGATGGTGCTCTATGGCTGCCACATGGGAGATGCCAACATCCACAACAACCTCAACCTCCCCATCATCCTCGCAGGCGGTGGGTTCCGCCACGGACAACACCTGGCTTTTAACCCGCATAACAACACACCCCTGTGCAATGTCTTTGTCAGTATGCTGCAAAGGATGCAAATCGAATTAGATCATTTTTCTAGCAGTACAGGAACACTGACAGGATTGACATAAAACTGAATCGTTCAGCTCCATTCCCCAATGCTCCAACGTTGCTTGCAACGATCTAAGCTGCCGGGTACGAAATGGCTGAGAAATTGCAATTTTACATTTTAATTGTCAATTCTTGTCCACTTTTCTCCGTGGTTACGTGAACTAGTAATTGGGGAGATTTGTTTTTCAGGGACGCAAAAATCTCCTACCGTTCCCCATTTTGGACCGATAATTTTAATCACTCGCTTTCAGCACAACCTATGCTGCGAAAAAACAAAATCATGAAGAAAACCACTGGACTAACATTTTTGTGCCTGCTTGTTTCACTGACTTTTGTAGCACGCACAAACGCGGATGATTCGATCAAGCAACAGATTCTTAAGCTCTTTCCGCAGGCCGACACTGATAAAGATGGTGTCATATCTGATGCGGAAGAGTCGACAGTTCGCCAACAAATTCTCAAGCGGTTTTCACGAGCCGACAAAGACGGAGACAGCGTTCTTTCCGATTCTGAAATGAAAGCGATATTTCGACAGGCGGCTAAGCGAGGGAATCGGAACACACCGAGTACGGGTAACTCGCGAATAAACAATGCAAAAAAGAATCCAGGCGCAGAGGCAATCTTAAATTCGCTGGGCGTGAAAAGCGAACTCGACATCGAGTACAAAAAGAACACTTCCCAACAAAGAAATAAGCTGGATTTCATTTACCCAAAAAAGAAAGTTTATGAAAAAGCACCGCTCTTTATCTACATCCACGGAGGCGGTAACACCGGTGGTACAAAAAACGCCATCTACACGAAAGGCGATTTGGTTCTGAAAGAACTTACCGATGCAGGGATCGCCGTCGCGACTATTGATTACCGGCTATTTGGCCAGGGCGAAGAGCTTGGTTTCCACCAGCTGTTTCAGGACTGCAAGGATGCAATTCGATTTCTGGCAAAAAACTCAGAACGCTTTGGTATCGACCCGCACAAAATAGTCACTTGGGGGACGTCCGCAGGTGGATCGAAAGCGTTAATCTGCGCCCTCACGGCGAACGATCTCCTTCCCGGGGAAGTTACTGGTCCGGGCACCGAACACACGGTGATCGGCGCGATCTCGTTCTTTGGCGCCACCACTTACCTCGTGCCCGAACTTTGGAATAAGCGGCTCGAGCGATTTCCGGCGAGGAGCCAATCCAAAGGTGAAATGATGTTCAAACCATTTGATGGCTTGAGCTCTGAGGAGATCAAAAATCTGGTCAGCGCTGATCAACATTTAAAAGCGGATAGCCCACCCATTCTGTTGGTTCATGGCGATACGGACCCCACCGTACCGATTGAACTTTCCAAACACCTCTATCAAAAGGCGAAGACGTCAGGCGGTGACGTGAAACTTGTCGAAGTCACCAACGCCGGACATGGATTCAAACCAGTCAAAGGCAGCAATGCTGCACCATCTATGACCTGGAACGAAACCCAGACGTTGGTGATCGAACAGGTGATGGAATGGGTGAAACAGAAATAACACTTGGCGGCCTGTTCGACTTGGGACTAAAAAAACAGAACGGCGACAAGCATTCCATAATACTTTCCGCGTTGCCGCCTCTGGGCGGGTTTCCAAGGTAACCGTTAATCGCCGTCGGTCTGCTTCATAAGGAACCGTAAACCATGAATAAACAACGTCTCATTCTATGTTTCGTGATCCTTAATCTGCTGGCAACAACGCGATTATGCAATGCGCAAGACCAACAGCCGTCTGAGAAACAACTGGGGAGAGTACTTAGACGTTTCCCCCAAGCGGACACCGACAAGGATGAAAAACTGACGGAGGAGAAGGCTCAACAGTTCCTCAAATCCAGACAAATGAATAGGCGGTAGACCGCGCCGGCTCAACCGACGGAGTCTGGGGATGTGAATGTAAAACACACCGAGTTTGAGGGGGCAGATCATCGCGCAGGGGGAAAAGCTGTGTTTAGTACTGCGGAGTTGGTGGATTGGATGCTCGGGTTTAAACGAACAAAAATCGCAGAATAAGAAGGAAGTACCTTCATTGTTTTCTCCGGGTTCAGGTATTCATCACTCTGCCTAAGGGACGCGGGCATCATACTGATTATCATCGGTTCGCGGACATCGCACTCTTCACTCCGGCAGGATCGGTCCATTTGATTTTGCAGTTTGGCAAACTGGTACGCAATTCCTCGATCTGTTCGGCAGGAAGTGTCGGATTCCACCCGAGATCGATCACCTCTAGCTTTGTGAGAGAGAATAAAGCAGCCACCGAATTTAACCGATTGCCGCCTAAGTACAGCTGTCGCAAATCCTCAAGCTCCTCTAAACCTTGGAGTGTCGTCAGTTGATTGCCCTCAAGGCTCAGACTCTCGAGCTGGTACAGCTTCTCAAGGCCTTCAATCGATGATAGTTGGTTGCCTGATAGGACTAGATCCGTCAGGTTCGTAAGATTTTGCAGATCTTTTGCCGAGGTCAAGGCATTACCGAACAAGTTCAGTTTTTCGAGGTTTTTTATCCGCCCAATCCCATGAGCGGATGTAATTTGATTCCCGTACAAGGAGAGCTCTTTCAACTGCGTGAAATCTTCTAGCCCTTGAAGCGAAGTTAATATGTTATTGTCAAGGTGCAGTTCCTGAAGTGCTGCCGGTCCGCCAAGTTGGCGTAAACGAACGAGCTTCCCATTGGTGATTTCAGTGTTCGTGAGATCGAGCCGACGGAGATGCCGCAACCGACTCAGTTGCTCAAGCCCAAAATCGCCTATCGTGCTACCTGCGAGTGAAAGATTCTCCAAGTCTCTCAGTCCGGCAAGGTGGATAAGCCGGTTCTCCGGAATGCTACTGTAGCTGAGATCGAGCTGTTTTAGTTTTTTCAAAACCTCAATTTGTTGCCATTGCCGGTCCCCCAGACTGCCGTTCCAATCTAGAGACACAACGCTTACCTCTTGAAAAAAGTCATCTCCCAATAGATCCCTTAGCCACCGCGGCGAAGCTGTTTGCCCGCTGTTCTTTGCCTGGTAATCGTACTCAACTCTTCCTCCTGATTTCAAAATCACTTTTACTGCTTGCCGCTGTCGGTTTGCTTGCTGCATTTTAATACCGAAATAGCAGAAGCATATGCTGCTCAGCGTTACCAGGGTAAAGATTGATTTTAGACTTAGCTGATACCACTTGCGTTTGATAATGACATCCTTAATTCTCGTCGCAGTCGCCACCTGTTTTGCTGATATCGATCTGCAAATCGCATTTCTCTTGTTGCGCAACATTTCCCGTATTCTCTAAGCCCGTTTATCCTGCAAAGATTCGACTCCAGCGGCGCTATTATGACCAGCAACTAGACTAAAGTCACTACTGCTCGCGGTCGACGGAATAGCCCCACGGCGTCCAGATTTAATCCATAGTCGAAAAGTGCTGTTTTCTTTTTTAGAATCGTCAATTGTTATACTGACGTTATGAACGAAACTAGCACCAACCATCCATCAATGAATTCAAGCACGACAAATCCTTACGCTGCGACTGTAGGAAAAAAGCAAGTTTCGCGTAAAAAAAAGACGATCCCTTGGAAAAGGAACGCCTGCATAACCGCAGCAAATTCGATTCCTTTACTTTTAGTCATGCGAGGGACATGGCTCCTTGCTTGGGGTGAACTTGGACATATGCCGCGTGCGATGTTGGACGATCCAAAGTTTATTTCACCGCTTGCAAGTGGCTTTCACAGATTTGCATACTCGACTTTTCCTCTCTGGCTTTTCGGAGGCATGCTGACAACTTTACTTTCGGTCATCTTTCTCCGCTTTCGTTTATTCAACCTGTGCATAGGAATATTGAGCTGGCTGTGCACGTTGTCTCTAGTTTCGGGGATGATGGAATGGTTCTTAGACTGACAAGCTTCTGTTAAGCATGATGTTCCGAAGGTCGTCTGGGAGGTTTCCCGGGCAAGACGCAGTTGGAGGCATCGCGCGAGTTACAGTTGATCCTCGCCCCCGAGTTCCTATAACCGGTTTGGCGAGCTTTTTGTCGAGGATGGCCATGTTTCCGGCGATTCAAATACGTGATAGATCGGCTCAGGATTGGTGGCTTTTCGCATCGCAGGTCGATAAGCTCAAATATTTTCTACGTTCGTTCGTTTGCTGCACGACGGAACCATTCGACGGTACGCTGAAGATGTTCATCTCCGTAGAGCTTGGAGAATTTTTTGTTCTCAATGTGTTGATCGAGTTATTAAAGCGAGTCCCGCGATTGGAAATGGTACGGAACAAGCAAAGCACCAAAAACCGGCGATACTTAGGGCAAAAAAGAAAGGCTCGCCAGAATGAACTGACGAGCCTTTTTGTTTTGAGCCGGGTTGTGACTCCGACGTGAGTGGAGGCGGCGGGGATCGAACCCGCGTCCCGCGATGAATCCGCTATATCCTCTACGTGTGTAGTCGTCGATTTAATTTTCGTTCGAACCACCGGGCAACGACACCCTGAAATTCAAACTAGTCTGAAACTTCATTTAACAATCCGCGTGTCAAACATGACTGATTGCGATCTGGAATTGGTGACCAGCAGTCTAGGCTCTCCAGCGAAACCTATCAGCCGGGGCAGCCTATTTCTAGGCAGCCATTGCGAAAGAGTTATCTTCTGCAAATAAAAGTTTTGGTCAGATTTTTACGTAGCCCTCTGACCAGCTACGACACGCCAACACAACTTCAAGCAATCCGGTCGATTCCAATTCGCCCCCTATTCAGCAAAATTTATTTACAACTCTCAAAAAAGCACTTCTCCAACATTCATCGAACTGCCGGAATCAAATCATCACAACAATTCAAATATTCTGGTGGTTGCGTCCTCTCATCGACGATCGGAAACCAAAAAATCCAACCAATCCCCATGAGCGAACCACGCTTCACCTTATCATTTACGGCCCGATTGGCCAAACGGTTCATTCCAGCCAATACTTGAGGCTACTCGTCGGTCACACAACCCTCGGACGCTGATTTGACATTTTTAATGTATTTATAAAGTGTCCCTTTAGTGGCCTTGAGGGGCGGCGCCGACCACTGGGCTCGCCGTGCTTCCATTTCTTCATCGCTAATCGCGACTTCGATACTATTTCGGTCAGCGTCAATCGTAATTGAATCCCCATTTTTAACAAGCGCCAGTGGACCGCCATCCTGAGCCTCCGGGGTGATATGACCAACAATGAACCCGTGAGAGCCTCCTGAAAATCGACCATCGGTGAGAAGTGCAACATCGGCTCCCAAACCGGCTCCCATGATTGCCGAGGTAGGAGTCAACATCTCCGGCATCCCCGGACCTCCTTTGGGACCTTCGAAGCGAATGATGACAACATCACCGCGATTGATCTGCTTGGCTTCCAGCGCCGCGACCATCGCTTCTTCTGAATCAAAGACATTCGCCGTGCCCTGAAAAACAGAACCCTCTTTTCCGGTAATTTTTGCGACCGCTCCATCTGGGGCCAAATTGCCTCGGAGAATCTGAATGTGGCCGGTTGCTTTAATCGGATCACTCAAAGGACGGATCACTTCCTGCCCCGCCTCCAAACCAGATAGCTCAGCGACATTTTCCGCAAGTGTCTGACCGGTAACCGTCAGGCAATCTCCATGCAACATTCCTTCACCTAATAAGAACTTCATGACCGCCGGCGTACCTCCGACGGCGTGCAGGTCCTCCTGAACGAATCGACCACTCGGTTTCAAATCTGCGATAAACGGGACTCGATCGCTGATCGTCTGAAAGTCATCCAGCGTCAACGGCACATCTACTGATCGCGCCATGGCGATCAAGTGCAGTACAGCATTGGTCGACCCGCCCAGGGCCATGATGACGACCATTGCATTTTCGAATGCTTCCCGCGTCATAATATCTCTTGGTTTGATATCCCGCTCCAGCAACTTCAAGATTGCTGGACCCGCCGCATGGCATTCGTTGATTTTGTCAGTATCCTCGGCGGGAATGGAAGCGCTAAATGGCAACGACATTCCAAGTGCCTCAATCGCACTGGCCATTGTGTTAGCCGTATACATGCCACCACAGGCACCTGCTCCGGGACATGATTTTTTTACGATTTCCTGACGGGTTTCATCATCGATGGTTCCGGCCACATACTCGCCAAAGCACTGAAATGCGGAGACAATATCGAGCTTTCGCTTCCCCATCACACCCGCACGAATCGTTCCTCCATAAACCATCAGAGAAGGACGATTTAGCCGCCCCATGGCAATCAAACACCCGGGCATATTCTTGTCACACCCGGGTAGCGCGATGCACGCGTCATACCACTGCGCACTCATGATGGTCTCAATCGAATCAGCAATGACGTCGCGGGACTGTAATGAGTAACTCATCCCATCGGTTCCCATCGAAATGCCGTCGCTCACACCAATGGTGTTGAATCGCATCCCCACCATGCCCGATTCAACCACTCCCTGCTTCACTTCGGCAGCGAGTTTATTGAGATGCATATTACAGGTGTTACCCTCATACCAAACACTCCCAATTCCAATCTGGGGTTTGTTCATATCTTCGGAGGTCATCCCCGTCCCATAAAGCATTGCCTGCGAGGCGCCTTGAACTTTGGGCTGAGTAATTCGACTACTGTATTTATTGAGTTGGCTCGACATAAATAATTTCAACGAAAGTGGTTTTTGTTAAGGCTAACAGCATCGCAAATGAGCACGGGTTTTCAATCGAATAACGGACGATTTTACAAAATTAAGATACGATTTAATTCAACGGCATAAACACACTGCTTAGCTCGCCCCAATGGTGCCCCGCCTCCCGATACCTACAAAAAAAACCCCAAGCTATAAAACCTGAGGTTATTAAATCTAGAATTAACCGGAAGCCATCTTAAGAGGTAGCTACCGGGGCTGACGAAGCGGATTCATCAGAATCGCTCGCCTCTGAATCGGCTTCCGCAGCGGCGTCTTCCGCGGCCTTGGCTTCTGCCGCTTTAATTTCGGCAGGATGTTCGCCAGCGACCAACAAATCGATTTGCTTCGTAATGCTTCCGACGATCGCGTCTCGAGTCCCGGAAGAGAATGTCCCAAGATCAGTTGAGATGGAAACCGGCACTTCAACACCAGCTTCGGAGAGTGCTCTGCAAAGTTTTACAGAGAACGAATCCAAACTGTCGCCAGGTAACGATGAGCGATCGGAATCTTTCAAGGCGGCTATATCAGCACCTTCGGCGACATCCGCCAAACGCACTTCGGATACCACATCCGACAAACCGGCTGCGACGAGGTGTTCTACGGTACCACCACCAGCGACCCACTGAAATGCGTCGACGCAAATTCCGACATTGGGTTGCCCCACTGCTTTAACAAGCGTCAACAACTCCTCAGCCGTTTGAATGAATTTAAATTCGCCGTCAGGTACTTCAGAGTCAGTGCCACGAAGCCACAGACCGATGTTCAATGAAGACTCACTGCACTTCTCACTCAATTCCTGAAGCCGTTGCTGATATTTTTCAAAACACTCTTGGAATGAATAAAGGCCGTTACTGGTGGCCACGTTGACATAGCAACCTTTGGCATTAAGCGTCGTCGCTAAATCGAGAATCGTATCCAGCTTTTCCATCGCGGCTTTGTAATCGTCGTCCGAGGCACCGAGATCCAACGGCAACTCAAAGGTACCCATATCAATTTTGGCACTCTGCAAGAATTGACACGCAAATTGCTTACCGAGAGTGTCATGGCGTCCAACGAGATCAACCATGTCGACTTCGACACCGTTGAAACCGTGGGTCAACGCTAATTCAATCAGTTCATTTTGTTTTCCAGCAACTCCAAGACCGCCACTGTTCAGAATTTTATACACTTGCAAAATTTCTCCCAAAGGACCTTTGCTGGCGGACAAAACAAACCAACTTGGTCATTAACTTTTGTTTTCAAATATCTGTCAAAGCTCAACGTACGATCACCCCATCGAATTACTGCTAAGGTGAATTCCATCAGAACTTCCCAAAGACAACCCGTCGGTAACCTACCCGAAGTCGGGAACCATTCGTCCGCGGGGAATTGAGCTATCTAAGTCAAATCTGCGAAAGAGGCCGAATTCAACTGCCCCTTGCGGCAGATTATGACAGATTCGCCTAAATTATCATAGGGCTACGCGTTTCAGTGGATTTCCCCTGAAAAATAAGGGGCCTCGCGCCACTAAGCCGCGACAAATCGGCTCAGATCTCCTTCCCCCGCCCGCTAAACACGTTTTCGCCACCAGATTATGGATTTAAGCACCCACGATCACGCGAGACCGCAACGCTCGAACGCGGTGACCAAGCCATGGTATCTGACAACCAAACCTCGACTTCCCAATCATCTCAGGAACGGAAATAACGACGACAGCACTTCTCTACCAATTCGAAATCTCTAAACGCCCAGACGCCTGCAGTGGTGAAGTCAAAGTTTAACGACTAGGCAGCTATTCCTCCTCGCCAGTCTGAAATGCCGTTAAGCTGTAACAAATATAAGGATCAATCTGCCCGCACATTCGCAAAAAAACGTCTTATCTGCACAACGCGAGCAAGAGGCAGAAAGAGAATTGACGATGCCTCTGAGAGAAACACAGCATCGAGTGCATTCGAGTTGCGAGGTTCGGGCAACTACCCTCGCCATCCCAATTCGCTCGAAAAATGAACTGTTCTCCTGGGGTTGGAAATGTTGCAAGAGCTTAAGAAATACATTGGCATTGGCATCGGTGCCGCTGTTGTGACCAGTTTCACAATTCATTCGTTCTCACCTCAAACGAAAACCTCCGTTACATTTCAGTTAAAAAACGATAGTTTTAAGTCAATCTCAAGTTTTGCCCCCCCAATACCGCTCGGAGATCAGCCAATCGCAGCAAGCCCGCTTGCGGAACTTAAAAAAGACAATCCCAACTCCGGTAGTCAACCGTCTGCACTTGAAAAGGCGAAAATCGCCAAAGCAGCAATCGAAGCCAAGCCAAAGCCAGTTTCCCAACCGGAGCCTTCCACTGAGACATTCTCGTCGCTACCGACAGTAACCGCCGTTCCTCAAATCACGACCCCCTCCGCTGAAGTTCCTCTGCAAGTAACTACCGCGGTAAACAACGCGTCCTTGATGGAGTCCATTGCAAAAACACCGCTAAAAAAACCATCGCAAGAAGCAACTCAAGCCATCGTCGCGCTCGCCAATCCAAACAGTACAGCGTTCAATAAGTATGGCACAGATCAACGGCAAACCATCATTCGTCAAGCCAGCAATGAAGTAGCCGCACCGAAGGCTCCCGCTGCCTTACCACTGAGTCTTCCGCTGCCCGAGCAGATCGCTCACCAAGCTGTGCATCACATTGAATACGGTAAGTCACTTTCACGTCGCGGCTCTTTTTACTCAGCCCAACAAGAGTTTTATGCCGCGCTTCGAATTATTGCGATCTCTAATGATTCGCAAACCAGCACGAACCACTACAGTAAATCGCTTGCCGAAGCTGTCGTGGCTATGAAAGAAGCGCGAGATTTTGTTGGTGCCGAACTCGAATCAGAGGCCTTTCTAAGTGTCGCGTCAACGGTAGAAACCCATCAAAGCAAGATCATCAAACCAACTGAGCTAGAGCAGACGTCACCTAGGCAGGCCGTCCAGCAGTATTTCCAGTTCGCTCAAAATCGACTCGATCAAGCGGGAGGACGAAATGTAGTTTCGGCAGAGGCATTTTGCTGCCTTGGAAAATTGCACACCTCGATGAGACCATCTGAATCTTCCCCCCAAGCAATGGAAGTTGCGAAAGCGATCGCATTTCACCGAGCAGCACTCCTCAGTGATCCGGACAATTCGAAAAGTGCAAATGAGCTAGGTGTTCTAATGGCCAAAATTGGACAGCTCGAATCAGCGATTTCACTTTTCCAACAGAGTTTAATGAAGCAGCAAACGCCTCAAACCTGGAGAAACCTCGCAAAAACGCATCAACAAAAAGGTGAATTCGAATTGTCCAAAGCCGCGGAAGATCAATATCAGGCCCTCATGCAGGCTCCTCTTACCGAGAACCAATCGTCGATCCGCTGGATGGACCGGGGGCTGTTTAATCAAAACCAAACCAGCGAATTCAATCAAATGAACCCTACTCCAAACGCGTTTAGCCGAGACAGAACCAACGCTAGTCAGCCTTCCGCGGTCACCGCTGATCAACGCGACGCCATTCCCGGAAAAACACTAACCGAACGTCTTAAAGAATTCTTTTAATCATCTCTTTTGATATTCGTTTTACCCCGCTGAAAGAATTTCAGAACACACAGGAACCAGTGAATCATGAGACTCACGACATCAATCAAATCGAGCGTGCTAGGGTGTTTGGCGGTTGCCGCGGTAGGGTTGAGCGTCAACGGTCAAAGTTCAACCTCGGAAGCGAACTTCAGCCAATCACAGATAACTCCCGCTGTTACGGACTCGTTCGCAGTTGATTCCGGACAAATCCAACTCTGCCAAGGTTATGACACCAACAATTCCGGAACGGTTAGCAATCCCGGTATCGTAGCCGGGATTAACCAAGGCCAGTTCGGATTTGTCGCCCCTGCAACTGCCCACGGTATGCCGACGAAATCACTTCAGGGAGTGGATCAATTTACTCCCGGACGCAATGGAGCAGAGGCGAAATGGCGCGACAGTGGCTGTGTACCTTGGGAGTCCATGGCTTACGGAGAGTACATCGGTCCTTACCGACGCCCTGCAATGGGTGAGTACCGTTTGCGCGTCAATGATGAATTAGAACTGGTGTATTTACGCACCCGTCAGAAATCAGTCAAACCCTACCAATTATTTGTAGGTGACACGATCCGCATTTCATCTGCGATCGACCCCTCACTCAATGCAGAGAGCCTTGTGATTCGCTCTGACGGGATGGTCTCGCTTTCCTTAATTGGGCAGGTAGCCGTTGCCGGAAAAACGGTTGAACAATTGCAAAAAGAACTCGACAAGCGCTACGAAGCCTGGGTGATTAATCCTGAAATGTTAGTCCAGCTCATTAAAGGGGAAACTCCGTTAGAGGACATCATCAATTCGGTCGATGCTCGAGCAGGGCAGGGCGGCACGGGTCGTTCCGCAACCGTCTCCCCCGACGGCACAATTCAGCTTCCGGGAATCGGCAGCATTCCGGCGATTGGATTGACACTCGAAGAAATGGGAAGAGAGATCAATGCCCGCTACCAGGGACGCCAGGGGGGAATCGAAGTCACGCCAATCCTGACCCAGAGGGCTCCCAGCTATATCTACGTTGCCGGAGAAGTTCCGAACTCCGGTCGATTTGAGATGGTGGGACCTACCACCGTAATCCAGGCGATCGCACTCGCAGGTGGATTCAACCCAGGCGGGAATGTCAGAGAAGTGGTTGTATTCCGCCGCGATCAAGATTGGCGCCTCACAGCGACTCGATTGGACCTCAACGGCGCTTTACTCGGTAAACGCCCTCATCCGTCTGACGAAATTTGGCTTCGAGATTCCGACATTGTCTTAATTCCAAAGAAACCGATCCAGCGTGTATCAGAATTTGTAGAACTCTACCTGACCAACACGGTGTACAGCATTTATCCTCAACAAGCCGTTTTCGACATCGATAACAATACGAGGTTCTAGTAATTCGGATCCTAAAAAATTGAGGAACCTAGAGAATATTCGCCCAGTCGAAGCTCTCTCCTTTGACGAACAGTCTCTATCAGACTCCTCAACCAATACGACGTCCTAAATCGTTTGCGTTCCAATGAACGCAGGCGATTTTTTTATACAGTCTGGGCAGTCTCCGCAGTTTGATCTGGCCAAACTTGCCATGCCCACCCCTCCGTTTTGTTCACCTTAAAACCGAGGAAAAGATGCCTAAGAACGCGAGATCAAAAAATTTAAAATTGCGAGCCCTTTGGTTTGCATCCCGCTGAAATCGCCCCCATAATGAATTTTTAGATTATCGATCATACGGCGACCGACATGGACTTAGGCCAACTCCGATATTTTAATAAAATTGTAGAACATCGGAGTTTTACGCGCGCTGCGAAAGACTGTTTCGTTTCACAACCCGCGCTAAGTCAACAAATTGCAAAACTGGAAAAAGAACTCGGGCAACCACTGTTCGAACGGCAGGGTCGCACCATTCGAATGACGCCGGCCGGACAGATTCTTCAAAATCATGCTCAAAAAATTCTCCAGCTTGTCGAGGATGCGAAGCGCCAGATTACTGACGACGGCCAGTCTGGACAAATCTGCGTTTCAGCCACACCTACTATCGCACCTTATTTTTTTCCTGAGCTGCTCAAACGGGTTACGACGCAATTCCCCAAGGCAGATTTTTCGCTGATTGAAACGAGTTCTGATTCATTGATCCAAGCCTGCTTAAAAGGCGAATTGGATGTCGGCATACTCGCTCTCTCACCCTTGGTAAAACAATCTGCGAGCTATCTCTCATTTGAGTCTCTAATCGAAGAAGAGATCGTTCTGGCAATCCCCGCTAACCATCTTCTCTGCAAGAAAGCGAGAATTTACCTAAAAGACTTAGTCCAAAGTAATTTCCTGATGTTGCCGTCGAATTCCAGTTTAAGTGCAACAATAGATAGTTTTTTTCACCGCAAGAAATTTCTTCCTCAATCCATCACACGTGTCGAGCAACTCGCAACACTCCAAGCCATGATCGCCTCAGGCTATGGCGTTTCGCTGGTTCCCCGGATGGCCACGCATGACAACTTTCATGAAATTGTGTATCGCTCGCTCAGTGGCGAGCAACCTCGCCGCGAAATTGCTTTGTGCTGGAACTCGAAACGCTACCAAAGTGAATTACTCTCTAATTTCCTGAAAGCTCTTATTGAATATGCCGGAGACCGGCTTAAGCCTGTCGACACCACGGTTGCCGAGCCATTCGCAAATGCCAACATCTAGGTCACTGTCGCCAGGCCCCCGTTTGGAAACCCTTACGCTTTCGAAGACCATCCAGATTCAGTCGTCGGAAATCAAAAAGTTCGCTTGCGTTTGAATTTGGGAAATAGGCACATCAATGTCCACGACGACGCCGTCCCGATTTATTAACATTGCCCGGGGAAGTACATCCGTGGGGCATTGTTCCCAAACTCGATTGGCTCCCTTCTTCTGAATATCGCCGTTCCCAAAAATCACACCGTTAGACGCAGCAATGTCCACCAGCAAGCTACTGTCCGCTTTCTCATCAATTGAATCATCAATTGAAATTGCCAGTAATTTACCTCCACGTCGCCGCCATGATTTTGTGGTTTCGCAAGCTTGAAGCAGGCCATTGATGGAATCCTTGTTTTCTTTTGACCAGAGCACCAAAACGACAACGCGATTGGTCAAACTCGATAGATCTACTGGATTCTTATTATATTCAATTTGCTCCAAATTAATTTTCTTGTCGACCAAGTCTAATCGAGCAAGCCCGTTTTGGCCCAGGCGATTTGCGTTCCCCAACCGCGTCTCACCGTCTGGACCGTCCAACGAAGAATTCGTTTCAGAGAGCGACTGATAGATTGCCGCTGCAGCTTCATAGTAAGCTTGCTGCTCGAGCCAACGGGCAACTTGATCGACATCTTTTACAACCCATGAGTTACAACGGTCGTCCTGCAATAATTGCTGAGACAAACGAACGAGATTTTCATTTCCCTCAACTCCGTTAATCCAGCGATTATTAAAAGCCTCTTGGTAACCTGAAACCGAGATCATCAAATTCCCCTGAAGGAAATTCAGCATTTTGCTCACTGGTTCTGAATCAAGCGTTTGCATCCATTCGTCGAGTTGCCCAACTACTAAAACTGCATCGTCAATTTCTTTTTCGATATAATAATTAACGACCTGTTGAATTGTCGCAATCACCAAAGGGTCATCTGGAAACTTCTTCAGCAAATTCAGCATCGTTTCACAAACAGCATCAACACTGGTGGATTGCTCCGGTTTTAATCGCTCGAATGCCAGTTGTTTAAACTGGGCCAGAGCGGCAACTCTTGCGACGCGGGGATTTGCATCAACAAGAAAAGTACTTGCAAAAACCTTAAGATCCTCGGTTGCATCAGGACCACTTAATTCCTTAGAAAATCCAAGACCGTAGATCACGGACAGTGCACCAATTTTGGTTTCGATTGCAAACGCGCGGTCTTTTTCGGAAAGTTTTCTAGTCAACAACTCGTCGGCGACCGCAATTTTTTGACGACATTTCGTCTCGATTTCAAACTTAGACGGCGTTTGAATTTCCGTCCGACCAAGCTCGACCAACATAGCCGTTAACTCTTTGATCGAACTTAGTTCCACTAGACGGCCGAAGCGATTGCTCTTTTTCGTAGATACCCTAGCGTCGATCGCTTTCGCTGGTTTGACAACTGGCGCTTGCGGTAGCGTTGGGAAAAATTGACTGACAGCTAACAACCCCAGAAGAAGCGTAGTCACGAGGCCAAAAATAAAGGAGGGGAAGTGTACGCCTGCTTCGGCTACAGTTCTTTCATCTGAAAAACCAGCAAAACCATTCTTCGAGCGACCTTTTCGCTTGCCCCGTTTCATTCTGATTCCCAAGCCATCTGAAATATATCCCCAAGTCGCCCCCGTTGATCTCTCGCACAGGAGGCGAGCGGCGGTTCCGACTGACATTCGGAGTCAGTATGCTTAAAATACAGGAAACATTCAATCAAAATCGCGAGATAGAAAACAACCGGCTTCCCTGGACGAAGTTGGCGAAAAACGATTGCTTAACGCCGTATTCGTTTAAATTGCCCCTTTTGTACACAGAGCAGCAGGGGTTGGCTCAGGGCAACTCAATCGATGACTTCGGGGCCGCCTCATCTGCGGTTCCAGCCGAGGATTGTTCGGTTGAAACATAGATCATTCGCAATTGATGCAAGCCATCCCGCAAATGATTGGCCTCTTCCTCCGTGAGATTACCTTGTGTTTTTTCCTGCAACATTCCCAGGAGATCAATAAAATGCTTCGCCATTGGCAGATTAACACTCGGTTGCCCCGTCACGGGATCCGGAATCAATCCCATCGCCGCCATCGCCTGGGTAGCCAAGGTAGACATCAACACCATGAAGGAAGCCGGAGGTAGGGCGTGCTCTTCCGCTTCGCCTTTGGGCTCATTCGCGGACTTCTTTAGTTCCTCTTTCTCTTTCTCAACTTGAGATTTCCAATCATCATCGACAATGATCTTGGGCTCTTCGCCCGAACCGGTTTCTTCCGACATCGATGGTTCCTTTGATTTAACTCAGAATTTTTGTTTACAAACGCGTTTAGACTTCTACTTCTTTCTTGGCGCCGTTACTCGAACGTCTCACAGCCGCTTGAATGAACCCTGAAAATAGCGGATGAGAGGCGGTTGGCTTGGATTTAAATTCCGGATGGAACTGAACCGCAACGAACCACGGATGATCGACCACCTCAATAATTTCAACGAGTGTATCGTTCTCACTGGTTGCGGCAAATCTCAACCCGTGCGCTTCAAGTTGCTTGCGGAAGACATTGTTGAATTCATAGCGATGACGATGACGCTCTGAGATTTCTTTCGTTCCGTAACACTCCAGTGACTTACTCGCGTCGTTCACCGTCGAAACTTGAGCGCCGAGTCTCATCGTTCCCCCTTTATCGGTGATATTGTTTTGCTCATCGAGCAAACAGATCACAGGGTAGGGCGTATCTTTATCAAATTCCGTGGAATTCGCTCCCTCTAATCCGACAACGTTACGGGCGAATTCGATGGCGGCACACTGCATCCCTAAACAGATCCCAAGAAACGGAATTTTTCGTTCGCGCGCCCAGCGAATGGCCTCCACCTTTCCTTCGGTTCCACGCTCACCAAATCCACCGGGCACCAAAATTCCGTCGTAACCGCTCAACAACCGCTCGGGGCCTTCGTGTTCAATATCTTCACTCTGGATGCGACCAATTCGAATTTGAGCATGGTTATCAATTCCTGCATGGTCAATCGATTCGTAAATCGATTTATAGGCATCTTTATGCTCCGCATATTTTCCGACAACCGCGATACTGATCTCTGTTTCGGGATTCCGCAACCGATGAAGCAGCTCCCGCCAGTTATCAAGATCCAGCGTCTGTTTAGGAAGCCCTAACTTGTTCACGATCAATTCATCGAGACCATGTTCGACCAGACTTAACGGCACTTCATAAATTGAAAAATCTTTGTCGCGTTCTTCGATAACCGCTTTGACCGGTACGTTACAAAACAATGCAATCTTTTCCCGATCCGAAGTCGCCATCTCTCGCTCGGTTCGACAAATTAGGATGTCCGGTTGAATACCAATCTGGCGGAGTTGCCCCACGGAATGCTGGGTTGGCTTTGTTTTTAATTCAGCAGCGGCTTTGAGGTAAGGGACCAGGGTCAGGTGAATGTAGAGGCAATTCTCTTTTCCGACATCTAGCGAGAACTGTCGAATTGCTTCAAGGAATGGCTGACTCTCAATGTCACCCACCGTTCCACCAATCTCGGTGATGACCACATCGACATCTTCGCCACCGAGTTTTCCAATGCAGTTTTTAATTTCATTGGTTATGTGCGGGATGACCTGAACAGTTTTTCCGAGGAACTCACCACGTCGCTCCTTCTCGATCACACTAAGATAGATCTGACCTGTTGTATAATTTGATTGGCGGGTCAACGGAGCATTGGTAAATCGCTCGTAGTGCCCCAGATCAAGATCTGTTTCACTTCCATCGTCCAGCACGTAAACTTCGCCATGCTGATAGGGGCTCATCGTTCCCGGGTCAACGTTAATATACGGATCCAACTTCTGCATCCGTACACTGAGGCCTCGCTGCTCAAGCACCATCCCCACCGATGCGCTGGTAAGGCCCTTGCCGAGCGAACTGACCACGCCGCCGGTAACAAAAATATGTTTCGTCATCAAGTTTCCTCTGTTTTGCGGCGATTCATCACGCCCGCATCCGCAATTGATCCAATCCCAGCCAACAAAAATAGCGCAATTTCCAAGGGAAATGCGCAATATGAAGATTTGAGAAACCATCCTCGCTGTCGGGCGTTATCTTAGCAATTTGTATGCCGTCTGACAAACGACTGGTAGTCCTCAAGCGTATCGATTCCCGCGATCGGATGATCTATTTCACCCACCAATATCTTATGACCATTCGACAAAATCCGCAGTTGTTCGAGCGACTCCGCCTTTTCAATCGCGGTCGGCGACAAATTTGGGATGTTCTGCAAAAATCCGCTTCGGTAACAATAAAGCCCCACATGCTGGAAAAACAAAGCTGGTTCTGATGTCAAATATTGGTCAGTCCAATCTCTTGGGTGCGGAATGACACTCCGGCTAAAGTAAATCGCATGCATTTGTTTGTCGAATACAATCTTCACGCAATTGGGATCCTCAAGCATTTGTCGATCGCGAATAGGAGTCGCTAAGGTCGCCATTGGGATTTCAGGGTTTTGCCCGAGCAGCTCAATCGCCTGATCAATCGCCTCCGCCGAAATTTCAGGCTCATCTCCCTGAACATTGACAATTACCTCAAATTCGGTGAGCGTTGCGGCAACCTCGGCAACGCGATCAGTTCCGCAAACATGGTCAGGGTCAGTCAAAATAACCTCCCCCCCAAATTGCTTCACTGCGTCGACAATCTCAGGATCATCGGCCGCGACGATGATTCGATCCGCTAAAGCGCTCTTGGCAGCGGATTCATAGGTGTGCTGCAAAACCGTTTTACCGGTCTCGTTGAGCAACAATTTGCGTGGTAATCGCGTGGACGCCAATCTCGCCGGAATGACAATCGCGGACTTCGCCATTAAAAATCTCCTAGACAGTGTGACCTGATGTTAACTTTCTCCGATCAGATTACCACTCCCGCACACCACTTCGTTTCAGTCGCATTGAATCCCTTGTGCCCGAAAACAACCCCAATCCAGCGGCTTACGCTTCGTTTCGATCAGCCAACTCAATAATCACAACGCCAACGTAACTGAAAGAATCTGACTTAAGCCCTGCAATTCGGTCAATTCGGAAGTATTGACCACAAATTCACACCCGCTCCTAGCCGATTTTTTGAGCGTTAACAATCGGAGGACAAATCAGTTAATTTTATAGCCGAGTTTTGCCGTAGACCGCCTAGAGTGAATAATTACCGAAAAACGGCCAATACCGTTATTTAGCGCAAGTCTATCTACAGATATACTTAAAGCAGAGTCGATCAAACTCGGAATCCTCGGATATTTGATCGAAAGCACAACCTTCAGCCAAGGCCATGAAATTTGCATCGGCCGCGCGTGAACCGAAAACATGAATCGTATTCAAACGCTGTATAAAAGTAATATTGGCAAGAAAGTCATCGCCGCTGTCACCGGCCTGATCCTTTTTGGCTTCCTCTTGGGACACGTCGCTGGCAACCTCAAGGTTTTTACCGGTTCCAACGAACAAGGGATTCCCCATATTGATGAATATGGGCAATTTCTGAAGGTCGCGGGGGAGCCATTGCTTCCCGCCGGCGCTTTGCTCTGGGGAGCACGCCTGGTTCTTCTTACCGCGGTGATTTTACACATAACGGTTGTCGTCCAACTTGCGATGCTTAGTGCAGAGGCTCGGCCGGTTTCCTACGTCAAAAGCAAAAAGAAGGCCGCTTCGCTACCGGCGCTCTGGATGATGTTTTCAGGTTCACTGATTGCCGGTTTTATCGTGTTTCATATCTTGCACTTCACAACGGGAACTATCCAGCTTGGAGAGTTTGAACACGGTTACGTCTACAACAACCTAAGGAGTTCCTTTTCCAACCCGTTTGTTGCTGGGGGCTACATATTCGTCATGGTTGTCATCGGAATTCACTTGAATCATGGAGTTTGGAGCATGTTCCAAACGCTTGGTATCGACAACCCAGATCGCAATAAATTCCTCCGAACGGCTTCAACCGCGGTCACGACCGCGATCATCCTCGGTTTCATTGCCGTCCCCGCCTCCTTTTTGTTTGGCCTGATGCCGGAGGCGGCAGATTATGCCCACGACTTGTTAACCGGCCACTAATTCTACCCATTATCTGTTTCGATACGCGTTCAAAAACCGACACCGAATCAAACCGTTTTTAAAAGTAAATAATATGCTGACGCTCGACTCAAAAATCCCGGATGCCCCAATCGAAGATGCTTGGACCTTCCATAAGAACAACAATCTGAGATTAGTTGGTCCAAAGAATCGCCCAAAATACAAAATCATTGTTGTGGGCAGTGGTCTTGCCGGCGCATCGGCGGCCGCTTCGATGGGCGCGATGGGCTACAACGTAGAATGTTTCTGCTTTCAAGATTCCCCGCGTCGAGCACACAGCATCGCCGCTCAAGGCGGCATTAACGCATCGAAAAACTATCGGAATGACGGCGACTCCACTTGGCGGCTCTTCTACGACACCCAAAAAGGTGGTGATTATCGTGCTCGGGAACAGAACGTCTACCGGTTGGCTGAATTAAGTACCTCGATTATCGATCAGGCGGTTTCTCAGGGCGTTCCGTTTGCTCGTGAGTACGGTGGAAAGCTTGCCAACCGTTCTTTCGGGGGCGTGCTCGTCGAGCGAACCTTTTATTGTCGCGGAGAAACAGGCCAACAATTACTGCTCGGTGCCTACTCGGCACTGGAAGAGCAAATCGCCGCGAAAAAAGTAAAGATGCACACCCGACATGAGATGCTTGACCTCGTTGTCGTCGATGGACGCTCACGTGGGATCGTCGTTCGCAATTTGGAAACGGGCGAGATCACCTCCCACGCTGCCGACGCGGTTGTCCTTGCAACCGGCGGTTACGGCAACGTGTTTTATCTCTCTACTAACGCCAAAGGCTGTAATGTCACGGCAAACTTCCGGGCCTATCGCAAAGGTGCCGGTTTTGCGAATCCTTGCTTTACCCAGATTCATCCGACCTCCATCCCAGCCTCCGGCGACTACCAGTCAAAGCTAACGCTCATGAGCGAATCACTTCGCAACGACGGGCGAATCTGGGTTCCACGTGACCCCGATGAAAAACGAGCACCGAGGGACATCCCCGAGGAAGACAGATTTTACTATCTGGAAGAACGCTACCCTCGTTTTGGTAATCTGGTGCCCCGCGACGTCGCCGCTCGAAATGCGAAAGACGTATGCGACCAGGGATTGGGAGTCGGGCCAACTGGTTACGGTGTCTATCTCGATTTTGCCGCTGCGATCGAGGAAAAAGGGATCGACGCCGTCAAATCAAAATACGCCAACTTGTTTGAGATGTACCAACGAATCACCGACGACGACCCAGTCGAAACGCCGATGAGAATTTATCCAGCTGTACATTACACCATGGGCGGGCTTTGGGTTGATTACAACTTAATGACGAATATCCCCGGCCTGTACGCGGTCGGCGAATCTAACTTTGCCGATCACGGAGCCAACCGCCTCGGTGCAAGTTCGCTGATGCAGTGCCTAGCCGACGGCTATTTCATCATCCCCGTCACGATCGGTGATTTCCTTAGCCGCCACGAATCCGGGGAAATCACAACAGATCACCCGGCGTTTCAAGAGACTGAGACAGCAGTCAAAGAACGAATTAACAAACTACTGTCAGTTAAGGGAACGCGAAGCGCCCAGTCATTCCATCGGGAACTTGGAAAGATAATGTGGGAGCACTGTGGTATCTCAAGAAACAAAGAATCACTCGAAGAAGGACTTCGAAAGATCCCAGCCCTTCGAGAGGAATTTTGGCGTGATCTAAAACTGCCCGGCAACCCTAGCGAACTGAACCAGTCGCTCGAACATGCCGGCCGTGTTCTCGACTTCCTCGATTTTGGGGAATTAATGTGTCGCGATGCATTGCTGCGAGATGAGTCTTGTGGTTGCCATTTCCGGGAAGAACATCAGACTCCCGAAGGTGAAGCCGAACGAAACGATGAAGAATATGCTTTTGTCTCTGTATTTGAATACAAAGGTGAAGGAATTGAACCCGAGTTGAACAAAGAACCGCTGTCCTTCGACGCCTTGCCGTTGGCAGCTAGGAATTACAAAACATGAGAATTAAACTGCACGTTTGGCGTCAATCTTCTCGCTCCGATAAGGGGCAAATGGAGACCTATGAACTCGACAATGTTATCGAGGACATGTCGTTCCTTGAGATGATGGACACGCTTAATGAAAAACTTACCGTTGAGGGAAAAGAACCGGTCGCGTTTGACCACGACTGCCGAGAAGGTGTTTGTGGCATGTGCTCGATGGTAATCAACGGTGAAGCCCACGGTCCTAAGTCCGAAACGACGACTTGCCAGCTATACATGCGTCACTTTGACGATGGTGCGGAGATTTTCATCGAACCATGGCGGGCCAGCGCGTTCCCGGTCGTTCGCGACCTCGTCGTTGATCGATCCGCGTTTGATCGCATCATTCAGGCGGGCGGCTTCGTCAGCAACCACTCCGGCCCCAAGCCGGACCCCAACTCGATCCCGATTGAACCCGACATTGCGGAGACGGCTCTCGACGCGGCCACTTGCATTGGTTGCGGAGCTTGTGTTGCTGCTTGCCCTAACGGTTCAGCGATGCTGTTCACTTCAGCCAAAGCCTCGCACCTCGGATTGTTGCCGCAGGGCCAACCCGAGAGGTTTGATCGAGCTAAGTCAATGGTTTCGCAAATGGAATCCGAAGGGTTTGGATCCTGCAGGAACTATGCTGAATGCGAGGCTCAGTGCCCCAAGGGAATCAGTATCGCGTTCATCGGCAGACTCAATTCAGATTTCCTGAAAGCGTCGTTGGTTGAACCAATCGACCGTCGCGGCGACATGAAAGCTCAGTAGTTTGTCGAGCAACGGTAATGTTGCAGCAACCCAACCAAACCCAACCCGGCCTCAAGAGGTCGGGTTTTTTTACGCGCCGACATGCCTAACGCGTGCAATCCAAGTGAGCCAGAACCCACTGAGTGAACTCGTAGAGCGATGTAACTTCCCGTTTCTTGGTCGCGCCAAAATTGGTTTCCGAGCCAATGGGCATGCGCCGATTCAACCAAACTGCATCCCAACCCGCCAAGCGTGGAGCAATGCAGTCATTTTGAAAATCATCGCCAACCATAAAAATAGACAGATCGTTTTTTGATTGAGGGTTGATACATTCGATTGCCGAGTGAACCTGCTGGAAAAACAAAGGACTGGGCTTTCGAAAGCCAACTTGCGAGGAGCAAAATAGATAATCTGCATTCGAGATTGGAACCAATTGGTCAACAACTAAGCTTAAGCGAGAATCGAAATTGGATGCGATTCCAATTTCGATTCCATGCATTTGTAGTTCCGACCAACAAGCCTCTACATCGGTAAACAAACGCCAGTTCTCTGGCTTTTCAAAATAGCTCCACAATTCATCAAATAATAAATTGGGAGAATCAAGATCCTCAAACACGTGAAAGACTAGTTGCTTCCACAGTTCACGCTCGATTTCATCCGAAGATTCCAGCTCCGCAAGCATTGGGGCTGAATTTTCTGAATCTGCAAATCGCGTTTGTGCAGATTCCCCCACATTGAAGAAGTTGCGCCGGGCCGAAGCAATCCGCCCACCCAAGACGGGGCGAGTTAACTTGCTGCCGTGCTTCAAACCAAGGCGGTGATAAATATTTACTATGGGCTCAACCGGTTCAATCACCGTCCCGACAGCATCAAATAAAACAATCGCGTGGCAAGGTTTCACATCAAACTCGCGACAGTAAAAGGATTCTGAAAATGAAATACTCGGGAGGTACAATGGCTCAAAAACGCCTTGCATGTGGACGCAAGGAATAAGTATCGGCTCAACTTTTACCGGTTCAACGTCTTTTCCTGAGAATTCTGCTTTGTCGAATAAACACGGCGGTTCAATGGAAGCTGTCCTGAGAACTCCGTGGCGGCCGAGCCATCGCTTGGCGGAACATCGGGATGAACTCCTCGAACAACAGCCGGACTGCCGATACTACGAATACTCACCTGAGGAGAAACCTGCACAGAACGATCCTGTGGAGTTACCGCCGTCATTCGCAGAACACGCAGTTCGGTTTGCTTTGGTTGGATCAATGTCGCGACAGAATGTGACTTTTGATCCTGCGTTACCGGATATTTTTGCAGCTGCTCTCGCCAACTCAGCGAGCTTGCTGGCAGTCCATTGTTTGGTTCAATCGCTTCGGGCTCCTGCTCGCCGACAGCAAAGGGTAAAGAGCGAATCGAGACATCATTACTAACCTCGAATCCACGATCGCGGGGCTGGATCAAACTCAACGAAGCTTGAGCGGTTTGGTCAGACGGCTGAAAAGCACTCGCATCGGGCGTTGCCCGGAGAACAATCATCTCCCCAGGGGCAGAATCGTCGGCAAACGAATCTAATTCTGACATCGCATCCGCGTCGGCCAGTAAAGCATCAAGCCCGCGAATCGCCGTATCCGATGCGTATAGTCCCTCTAGCTCAGCATCTATTGAGCGAAACTCATCCGCCCCTTCTTCATTCGCCTGGACGGAGCGTGTCCGAAACTTGGCAACCTTCGCAATTCGTGGCTTACCAATCCGAAACCACGACTTTAGTGGAGCAGCCTTTGGCCTTTCTGCCCCCCCACGCTCGGCCTTCTCTTTCTCGGTAAGTGGAGCCGTCACGTCGGGGCCGTGAAGCTCAGCGAGCGGTTCCGCTGTCATACGTTTCCTTGAAAATTTTGGAAGCATTTCCTGAAGAGACGTCCGGTTACGAACCTCCGGATCTTCCGTCGTAGAACCAACGATTTCGGTTGGTTCCGCAACTGACTCCTGCTCAACCACTCCCGGCGACTCAGATTTTGAATCGAAAACAAAGCTGGGAACGAAGTTCGAAATTCCGGAAGTCCGCTTAGGCTCCCCCGATGTGCAGCCAACAACGACGGCAAGCAACCATCCGAGTCCGACAACGACTACGTGTTGAAAACGCATCTCAGCCTCATCCATGAAAAACACAACTCTGCTCACCCGACCAACCCTTGTGGCGGCACTAACCGGCAGATAACTCTATTTCTTCATGAAGATATCGACAGTTACAACCGAAACGGTCGGCCTTTCTGTTTACAGAGAAAGACCTTCCTCAATCCGATTGAGACCGAGGATTCGAACAATCCTCGTGGGCAGGTTGACCGGCACAGTACGCACAACCCGCATTCCGATTAGGCAAACTGAGTCAGCCTTGACGGCTTAAAGCCCAAGTTGATCAATTTTTGCCGCGAGGATGAAGTCGTTTTCGCTGAGACCACCGATTGCATGAGTCCAAATCTCAATCGATACGTTTTTGTATCCGACGAGGTGGAGATCTGGATGGTGTGCTTCCGCCTCCGCGATCTGACCGACGCGTTCAAAAAAGGCCAGACCTGAAACAAAATCCTTCACTTCCCAATCCTTGCGAATCCGCTGGTTCTCGTGCGTCAAATACCAGCCGGGCAGCCTTTCCAATTGCTCCGTTACAAATGGAAGGGGACAGGGGTCAACACCGCCTTCGCAGGGGACACACTTTCGTACGGTAAGTTGTTCAGAATCTTGAATTTCCATTGATGTGCCTTCCAGTGAGAATGGGTTAATGTCATCTAAGAACCGTAACGTTCCGCATTTAATTCACCGTCAGCGTTAGCAAACCAAAGCGGGGGGTGGGGACCGCTTAAGCTAAACCGATGGGGTTAGTTTCAGCAACGTTGCATGCTCTGCAAGTGCGTCAATTACAAATTGAATGTGCTCATTTAGGTCAACACCGATCGCCTCGGCACCCGAGGTGATATCCTCTCGAATCACTTTCTCGGCAAAACTCTTTTGCTTCATTTTTTTGCGAACACTCTTGGCCTTCATTCCCTCGATTCCCGTTGGCCGCACCAAAGCAACGGCCGTAATGAATCCACAAAGCTCGTCACAGGCAAACAAGGTCTTATCGAGAACAGAGCGGCGAGGGCAATCGGGAATACCATCGACATGTGACTTGATCGCGTAAATGACATCTGATGGATACCCCATCTCGGTGAGAATCGCCGCGCCCTGCAAGGGATGGTCCGGCACGGTCGGCCATCGTTCGTAATCAAAATCGTGCAATAAACCCACGATCCCCCATTTCTCAACTTCTTCTCCTAATCCCAGCTTTTGAGCATAGGCGCGCATCGCGATTTCTACACTCTGCATATGCCGCTGCAAACCTTCCTGCTGCGTATACTCGCACATCAATTGATAGGCAGCGGCGCGATCAGGAACCCAGGTCAATTAAAGCCCACCTTTCTTGTCTTCTTTCTTGTCTTCTTTCTTGTCTTCTTTCTTGTCTTCTTTCTTGTCTTTTGACTCCGACTTGGCTTTACTTTCTTCTTTTTCTTTCTCAACGTTTTGGAGTTCGCGCCACGGCTTCTTCTGTTTGTAACTCTCGTATTCTTTTCCTAAACTCTCACGTTGTGCATCAGTCCTCGTTTTATCCACTGCCTCCTCGCCCGCCGCTTTATTAAGTTCAATGGCATCTTTGATGTACTTGATAGCATTTTCAAAGTCTCCAACCTCTGCGTATCCCGAGGCCAAAGTACTCAGGATGTGAGCCTCTTTAAATTCCGTTAGCTCCGCGGCTTGCGTTGCATAGTCGATCGCAAGCTTCCCGTTCCTAACCTTATCATCGGGTGAAGTCGCCAAAACCCATGCCAGATTATTGAGGACTCCATCGTCTAGGGAACTTGGCTCTTCGACGTCTTCTTCCACTTCCAATTCCTGAATTTTGATTCCTAAATCCAGTGCCTCCTGGAAATCCTCCACAGCTTTTGTGTGCTCACCCGTAGAAAGATGGGCATCGCCTAGCCCCCGAAGCGAGGCAGCACGTCTCTGCATAATCGCGATTTTTTCTTGGTTCCCTTTCTTATCCCACGAACCTTTGGGGTCTTTTTTCAGCAGCCTTTCATAGATCTTAATCGCTTTAGAAGGTTCATCATTGGCATTGAACAAGATGGCTATCTGCCGGAGGAACATCGTATTTTCAGGATCACTATTGAGCAATAAAGCGATGTCGGCGATCGCTTTTTCAAACTCCTGTTGCTGCGAGTAAATCATACTTCGCAATTGAAAGGCACCAAAGGTTGGCGAAATACCAATCGCTTTGTTGATGTCTGCAAGAGCATCGGAATACCTTTCCAGCTCAGATAACGTAGAGCCCCTCAAGAGCAATGCTTCAATATTTTTGGAGTCTATTTCGATAGCTCGACTGGTATCCTTCACCGCCTCCTCGAGATTTTCGCCGATCAAATTGATGCGTGCACGCATCACCATCGTTGCCGGATTGTCAGGGGCGATTTCAATTGCTTTGTCGAGAATTTGAATTGCCTCTTTTTGCATCGCTTCGTCGAACTTTTCGCCAGTCATCATCAACTGCTGGGCGACCAGATTATAATTATCTGCATTCGGCTCATCCGATTCGAGCCACTTGCCCAGATCCTTCAATGCCTTCTCTGGCTCTTGATTACGAATGTAATAGAGTCCTCGGACACGAATCGCATCCATATTCTTAGGATTGATCTTGATTGCTTGATTCAAATCCGCCAGCCGGGCTTCGTCATCCTCGGCAACTGTCGCGCGATAAAACAATGCTGATGACAGGGCTTCCTGATCATCCCCCGCCAACTCGACTGCTTTCTCAATAGCTACTTTCGATTGTTTTTTATCACCGCCCGGCAAGGCATTGAGCTTCGCAATTAACAAAAAGGCATCGCCCATATCGGGAGTAAATTTCACGGCCTTCTTTAATTTATTGAGCGCCTGAGAACGATAAACGCGCCATCGTGGGTCTTGAGCACCCGATGCAAATATCTTCTGACCCAACTGGTCCGCCTGTTGAAAAAGAACTGACGACGCGAGTTGCTGTGCCTGCGCTAAACTACTTTCGTCCAGGCCTTTTTTAATCGCAGATTCACAAAGCTTGACAACTTTATCCAAATCACGCGAAGACGTGGCATCGATTTTCTGTTGAAAAGCCTGCTCTAGCTCAGCACTTCCATCTGTTTCCTGAGCGAACACGGAACTGCCGTTTAGCAAAATCGAAGCAGCGGGCAGAACAACGATTAACAAAAAGACGCGTGGGACAGAGATCCGGATATTGGCTCGCATTACAGGCTCCCGTAACAAATTGGGTAACATAAAAACCCCAGGTAAAAACAGCAGATTAACGGACCAGAAATAGGGGCCGCCGTATCATGAAAGTAGCTTGGTGGATTCTATGGGATTTTGCCCTGCGGGTGAACAAGCAAACGCGTTTAAGAACCATCCGTTGACCACTTTTCAAACTTTTTTCTTAGCCTGAATGTAGCAAAGTGAGAGAAGCCACGGATTCGCCTCGCAGACAGTCTCCCCACCATTCTTTACCATGACATTTTTAAAAATGAAGAGCCGTTGATATTCCTTCGATCTTCGACGTTAAAAATTGAGTTGCAGAGCAGTAAACTACGCGGCTTCGATCTTTGGCGGAGAATGGGGATAAATATCAAAAATTCCGATCGTATGGATTAGTTCGAGTTTATCGAAACTTCTTGTCTTTTAATTTCGTTAGAGGACTTTTCGAGATCACCTCTTCCAAGTTTAATAGGGCTAAACGTGTTAATCCCAAATAACTCCCCCGTAACAACACTATAAAGGCGATTTAGAATGTCAAAAATACTCCGCTGGAGTACCATTCCCGTGCTTATTTTCTTGGTTTTTTCCGTCTCGAGCATGTTTTTTATCGACTCAGCTCTGTCGACGGAACCAACTGGTACCTTAAGTTCAGCATCCACTGCCGCTGACATCGGTTCTTCGACCGTCAGTGAATCCCAACCGCCTGCTGGTGCAAAGAGTCGCAATAAATTTCAACTCATTACCTATATCGTGCCTGCTTTGGGAGTCCTCGGGCTTTTGTTCACGCTATGGAAATCTCGTTGGGTCGGTCAGCAGGACGTAGGCACGGATCGCATGGCCAGAATTGCTGGCAATATTAACGACGGTGCCATGTCATTCCTGCAAGCTGAATACAGCATTCTGTTTGTCTTCGTGCTCGCGGTCGCCGCATTGCTCGGCTTTGCCGGAAGCCAGCAGGGAGATTTGTCTTCACCACTAATTTCGCTGTCGTTTGTGCTGGGAGCCTTCTGTTCGGCATTGGCCGGGTTCATTGGCATGAGAGTCGCAACGAAAGCCAACGTTCGGACAACCCAGGCCGCTCGTGGAAGCCTCGGTAAAGCACTCGAAGTCGCCTTTGCCGGCGGAAGCGTTATGGGAATGGGTGTGGTTGGACTGGGTGTGCTAGGCCTCAGTGTACTGTTCCTCGTTTACAGCCAGCTCTTTGGTATCGAGTCAACTGAAAATTTGACCCGTGTCATTACCGTTCTCACCGGATTCTCATTCGGAGCATCTTCAATCGCGTTGTTTGCCCGTGTCGGCGGTGGTATTTATACGAAAGCGGCTGATGTTGGAGCCGACCTCGTCGGTAAGGTCGAAGCGGGAATTCCCGAAGACCATCCTCTAAACCCTGCGACGATTGCCGATAATGTTGGCGACAACGTGGGCGACGTCGCCGGAATGGGCGCTGATCTATTTGAATCCTATGTGGGGTCAATCATTGGTACGATGGTGCTTGGAGCCGCATTCTTTAGCCTTCCGGAATTCACCGGAGATCAAGGTGATGGATTTTTAGGCTTGTCGGCCGTCCTCCTACCTCTCGCACTCGCCGGCGTTGGGATTGTGACCTCCATCGTCGGTACTTTTTTTGTGAAAGTGAAAGAAGGGGGCAACCCTCATCACGCATTGAATTTAGGTGAGTTTGGCTCCGCTGGAATCTTACTCGTTCTAACCTACCTCGTAATTCAGTGGATGCTCCCCGCGCAGTGGGTAGTGGTTGCCAATGGAGTAACCACTGAATACTCCAGCTTAGGCGTATTCGCTGCGATTTTGATCGGACTGTCTGCTGGCTTAGCGATCGGAAAGATCACCGAGCACTACACAGGTACCGGCACGGGTCCCGTCAAATCCATTGTTAAACAGTCGGTTACAGGTTCCGCAACCAACATCATCGCAGGTCTTGGTGTCGGCATGATGTCGACTGCCATTCCAATTATCATTATTGCCTTCGCGATTATCTTCGCATTCCAATTTGCTGGACTGTATGGAATCGCGATTGCAGCGGTCGGAATGCTATCCAATACCGGCATTCAGCTTGCCGTCGATGCCTATGGCCCTATTTCGGACAACGCCGGTGGAATCGCACAGATGGCGGAATTACCCGATGAAGTTCGCGAGCGGACCGATAAACTTGACGCCGTTGGAAACACAACCGCGGCGATCGGAAAAGGATTCGCAATTGGTTCGGCAGCTTTGACAGCACTTGCCTTGTTCGCTGCCTTCATGACCTCCTACAACCTGACCCATGCCGATACACCACTGGTCGGGATCGACATCACCAACCCGTTTGTAATGGCATCTCTATTCATCGGAGCAATGTTACCCTTCCTGTTCTCGGCCATGTCAATGAACGCCGTGGGACGTGCCGCCAATGCCATGATTGAAGAAGTTCGTCGGCAGTTCCGTGATATTCCGGAACTCGGTGCTGCTTTAAAAGTCATGAACAGCAATGAGGGAAAGAGCTACGCCGATTGGTCAAAAGAGGATCAAGCCACGTTTGATGCAGCCGATGGAAAAGCAGAGTATGGAAAGTGTGTTGCTATCTCAACCAAAGCATCGATTCGAGAAATGATCGTACCTGGATTGGTCGCGGTACTTGTCCCGGTCGCTTTTGGATTCCTTCCCTTGTTGTATTTTGGTGAAGGTAATAACACGAATGCCATGATGCTCGGCGGGCTTCTCGCGGGTGTCACCGTCAGTGGTGTCCTCATGGCTCTATTCCAGTCAAACGCAGGTGGTGCTTGGGATAACGCCAAGAAGATGATCGAAGAAGGGTTCGAGTTTGACGACATTAAACTCGCCAAAGGGAGCGAAGCTCACAAAGCCTCTGTCGTGGGAGATACTGTCGGTGACCCGTTTAAGGATACGTCGGGACCATCGCTCAATATTTTACTCAAATTGATGAGTGTGGTTGCACTGGTGATCGCAACTCTGATTTGAGCACCTCACGAGCTTCAATTCATTCAACAACGTTCCACAGCCGGTTGCTGCGGAACGTTTTTTTATGTCTCTCAGGCAGCCAAACTCAGCCGGCCAAATCCACCGCGGCACTTAGATCAATCAACAGAAAACAACCAACAGAAAAAACTCTGGCAAGTCAGCCAGAGAATTAGACAAGACAGCCAACCATGCAATGCCAGCTTAGCCCCCCGACCGAATTCGCCTGCTAATTTATTTCGGTCATAGCGGTTATCGGGGCGGCATTTTCGGTCTGTTCGTTGCTACCCTCTGCGACCGATTGAACCGAACCACCGGCACGACCCCGACCAATCTCTCCAACTGGACACCGTCCGACCAAACTGCTGCCAGCGTTCTAATTGACCGATATGTCAAAAACAATAAGTGATACCAATGAAATGGCTCGATTTCGAACTGACACCAAGCGTTTAATCGTTTGCATGCAGTCTTTTTCTGATCGGAAACCGTTTAAAAACTGGGAAATTACTTGGATTTTACTAAATCTGCGACTATCCTTGAACAGTCGGCCGGCGGAACAGAGCTGTTAGCATCCACGCAACCGATGTACCTTATTGGTAGCACTGACCGATGCGGGCAAGCTTCGGTTCTAAATAACGAGGAGTTCTTTAATGAGAACAATGATGAATAACTGGATCAAATTTTCAATAGCCTTCGTTGCGGCGATTTCGCTCGCAAGTTCCTCTTTCGCTCAGGATCAGACAGATGAACCTACGAAAGAAGAATCGCCACGGCAAAAACTAGTCACTCAAAAGCGATTGAACACAATCGCCAAGACTCAATCACCTGTTGAGGGTTTCTCTTCAGTTGATTTATTCCAGGCTATGGATCACGGTGAAATCGAAGTTATCATTCGCAACAAAGACGCAGCCAATGCGAACTTGATTGTCGAAAACAAAACCGATAAACCACTGGCCATTAGAATGCCAGCTGCCTTCTCATGCGTCCCAGTGATGCGTCAAGGTGGTGCTGGAGCACCCGGAATGGGTGGCGGCATGGGCGGTGGAGGATTCGGCGGCGGCGGATTCGGCGGCGGCGGATTCGGCGGCGGCGGCATGGGCGGCGGAAACCAAGGTGTTGGAGGTGGATTCGGCGGCGGCATGGGCGGCGGTGGATTCGGCGGCGGCGGCATGGGCGGCGGCGGAATGGGCGGCGGTGGAATGGGGGGCGGTGGAGGATTCTTCAATATCCCTCCCGGACGCGTTGGTAAAACATCTCTTAAAACATTTTGCC
>WTFU01000002.1 GCA_011523945.1 Mariniblastus sp.
TTCGTAGAAAGAGCCAAAATCGGGCAAATCTATGAATTAACTGTTAATCGAAATGGAAGCCTTCAAATCCTAGACTGTGTTCCTCAATCACAACCCGACGGTCCGGATGAGGACGCTGGGAAACTAAAGAACACAAGTCTCTCAAACCGAACTTCCTCAGGAAGATTGGGAATTCGAGTCGGTGATTTCGATGCAACCGTTGCCAGAAAAATGGGAATTGATGCGACAGAAGGTGTCCTGATTCTAGCCATTCAACCAGGCGGAGAGGCACACCGTGCTGGTCTCGTACCCGGCATGATCTTGACTGAGGTCAATCACAAAAAGATCGAATCGCTAAGTCAATTCAATCAATTGATGAGCGAACTCAATCTAGATGAAAGCTTGCTTTTCTTGACGGTGAGTCAAAATGGATCACGATTCGTTGTGATTGACAGTTAGTCACTTGATTTTTCTCTGCTGGCTCCCATATTTGGGAGCCTTTTTTTTTGCGCAAAATCTAATCATTAAAGCATTGCCTCTGACCGTTCCCTCAAAGTAGATACTGCCAATCTCCAAGCTGAATCCCCCATTTGCTGGGAGTCGGGAGCGTTTCAAAAGCCGTCTCTCACCAGTGGTCCCGCTATTGTGCCTCCCGACTTTAAACGGCACATCGACTCCGATAAACTCATTCTCAAAACCGACTTTTTTTCACCTAGTTTCTTAATTAGATTTACTATAATTCAATCAATTAACAACGAACTTGGTTAACCTGAAACCACCTACTGAAAGCCCTCTTATGAAATTCACTCAATTCATCATCGGCCTCCTATTGATCGGATTGATCGCGGGGACGCCCCTTGCTCCTCGAAGGCTGTGCGCTGAGGAAACGCGCGCCCCAATGAAAGTCAACGAAGCTGAAATTCGTGAATGTGCAAAAGTTTTTGCCAACGCATTTAACGCGGGTAACGCCAAAGCGATCGCTGCTCAATGGACAAAGGATGGTGACTACACCAACGAAGCAGGGATTGAGTTCAATGGACGCGAAGCGATCGAGAAGGAATACGAAAATTTCTTCAAGCAGTTTCCCGGCGTCAAAATCAAGATCGATATTGATGAAATTAAGATGCTTTCGGAAACAAGCGCGATTGAAGAAGGCACCGCTACTCTCGGTGAACTCGCTCCCGTCGAATGCCATTACGTTTTGATTCATGTAAAAAAGAACGGCAAATGGCTGATCGCCTCGGCACGTGATATGCGAATTGAAGCAAAATCAAATTTCGAACGTTTCGGCGAACTTGAAAAGCTGATTGGTACGTGGAGCCACGAAACCGATGCAGGAAAAATTGAAACAACCTATCGCTGGATTGCCAATAAAAAGTTTATCGAAAGAGACTTTTCAGTTTCGATTGACGGAAAAACAACGTTGTCAGGTACTCAGATCATCGGTTGGGAGCCGTCCAGCCAACAAATCACGTCGTGGTTATTTGACTCTACAGGCGGCAATGGAGTAGCTACATGGTCTCCCACCGCCAATGGATGGATGATTCAATCCAGTGGCGTCACCGAAGACGGCACCGTAACGGCAGCAACCAATTATTGGAATTTCCTGGACGACGATACAATTACGTGGAAGTCAACCAATCGAATCATGGGAAATGAACCGCTTGCGGAAACCGCCGAATTAACCCTCAAGCGAATCAAATAATTTCCGTCGTCTTAAAATAACAACAACTACACACGATTCATGAACTGGAATAAACATGAGCAAACATATCTTTACACTGACCGCTCTTCTTTCCGCCTTTGCATTTCTACAGCACAATGAATGTGTTGCACATGGTTTTGGCGGATACCACAACGCAGCTGTTCGGGCGGCTGCCGTAAACAGGGCTGCGAGAGTCAGTCGTGGCATCAATATTGGCGTAGCCGCGGCCCCTTACCGACGCTACGGTTACCCACGCTATCCAGCTCCAGTACCCGTCGCGCCGTACTACCCGGCCTACAACCCAAGCGTCCCGTTTCCAGACATGCCCGGTCCGGGACCAGCCAATTTGGATAAGCTCGTTGGAAAGCCAGCCGCTCCCAATAATTCGCGTGCCAGTTCGCTAGATTCGCTTGACGCTGCATTAAAGCAAATGAGCCTGCCCTCTGACGCCGGGCTTCCTGCAACTCCCGCTAAGTAAACGCCTGGCTTATTCGAATAGCTCGATTCGAGACCTCAACGGTGAGGTCTCTTTTTTTTGCGGAACTCTCGCGCTAGCCATTCAGGCGCTGACCGACAAAAGTAGAGAAATCACTTAATCAAAACCGCTCAAGATGATTAGATAACTCGGCTATTGACCTTGCTCAAGCACTTCCAACCCCTCCGAGAGAGCGTCCACCATCGAGTCGACGTCCGACGCATTCAACACAGTCGAAAGCGCCGCCGAACATGTATTGATCATCATAAAACCACGCTCATAAAGAAAATTCACAAGGAATTCAATTTGCTTATTTTCTGATGCGTCCGAATACGTCTCTCTATATCCTGTCGGAGGATCGGATTTTAAGTGAACGCGAAACATCGAACCGGCGCCTGTCACGCAAGCATTCGCTCCCACAGACTCGATTGCCTGCGAAATTTTTAAACGTGAATAATCGCCAAGTTGGTTGAGCCGATCTACCGCCTCACGGTCAAACAATTCCATTGCCACCCGACCTGCCGTCATCGTCACGGGATTTGCCGAGAATGTGCCAGAAAATGGAAACGGCAGTCGATCCCTTGTGGGGTCCAAGACAGACATGAATTCATCTTTCCCAGCCAACCCGCCTACTGGAAAACCACCACCAATTATCTTACCCAAGGCTGTTAAATCTGGTTCAACATCGTACCAGTCTTGAGCGCCACCCCAACCCATTCGAAAAGTAATCACTTCATCGAGCAAGAAAATGCAATCGTGATCAAGTGTCCATTTTCGAATTGCTTCCATATACTCCTGACTTGCGGGGATCAATCCAACGCGATGGGGCAGAGGATCAATTAACACACAGGCCAATTCGCTTGCATGTCGATCCAATAACTCGAGCGTTTGACTAATATTATTAAATGGAAACACGATAACATCATCCAGCGCCGCCTGGGGTGTCCCTTCGACCACTGGAACACTTTGCGGCGCTGAAACGTTACCCCAATTCGCTGGATTGGATTTCTGGCTGACTTCAGCATAGTCATAGGTTCCGTGATAAGCCCCTTCTGACTTCGCGATTTTAGGGCGTCCCGTAATTGCTCTGGCTGCCTTAATTCCCGCCATCACCGCTTCGGTTCCCGAATTCATGAATCGGATTTTCTCAAAGCCCTGGTTTCGATCACAGATATGTTGAGCAAATCGCAGTTCAGCTTCCGTAGCCATTGTAAATGCGGTACCTTGCCGAAGCTGACGAGTAATCGCGTCAACGATTGCAGGATGGGCGTGACCGTGAATTAAAGAGGCCATGTTGTTGGCAAAATCAACTCGAGTCACACCATCAATGTCAGTGACTCGGCTTCCCTTGCCAAAATCAACGTAATCCGGATTGGGCCTGCGAAAAATTGTATTCCTACTGATACCGCCGGGGAGTACCTGAAGAGCTTCTTTGTACAACGACTGGCTTTTTGTTTGCGGTCTCATTCTTCTTTTCAATCGAGAAACAACTTAAATCCAAGATCACTCAACTTCACTGCTAATAAACCGGCTTCCCTGTGGCGCTGGCAAACAACCCCGCCTCATCAAAGATAATACGATCTTCGTAATCATTAAACCAAATCGCTTCAGGATTCCGCCCTACAATTGCAATTTTCCCGCGATCTCTTGCGTCAGCCGCATTTCGATAGAGCTTGAAAATCAAGACACCATTTTCACCATGAGGAACGTCCATGGGTTCACCGGTCACCGCACAGACTTCTGTCTTGCCTTTATAATGAGTGATCGATAGTCTCGCGTGAGCTTCGATGCCTGAAAGCCCTTTCTGCGATTCATTGAGAATTCTCCAAGCTTCTTCAATCGATAAGTTAAAGGCGCGATGACCGACAATGTCACGTCCGCAATAAAATCTAGAATTTTCTATTCCATTACGTTTTAGCTCACGCTGCAAAATGCGGAGTGCCTCCGGATTATCATTGATTCCTTTGATGATGGGCGACTGATTATCAATATTCACCCAGTTACGGCTTTTTAATTGTCTTACCGAACGAAGCGTATTGTCCAACCATACCAATCCTCCCCCTGGATCAGTAAGATACTGCCCTTCCGAGTCTTTCTTAAGAAACTCATCCGGATGATTAAAATGAACGACAAATCGAAGATTGACGCGAGGATAGGCTTCATGAAACCCATCCAACATTTTGAAAAACGCATCATCGAACCGGTCTGGATAAAAGGCCAGCTCTTTGGTTCCAAGGCGAATATTCTCAATCCCAGCGTCCGCTAAAGATGCCCACCAGTTGCCAATAATCTTATTGCTAAGGACCATTGGATCGCCACCGGACATCAGGATCTCTCTAAGCTTCTCGCGACCCGTCTCAGGATGCTTGCCTCCATTCGCTTCCACTTCTTGGTTATGGGCAATAATGTAGCTACAGATTTCATCAACCTTTGCCAATCCCTTAGGCGCCATCGCTCCATCCGGCCGCGACACATCCTTCTTGGCAATGAGTTCCTCGCGGTAACAAAATCGACAATGAGCCGAGCAGGTTGACGCAACATAAATGAGGCCAATCTCATACTTATGTAACAAGCCTTCTACTGGACTGTAATCCATCTGCTTGCCTGGATCTTGTGAACCGGCAAGGTCAAAGGTCTCAGCAGGACTCGCCTTGATCAACTGTTGAATCGCTGCACTGTTCTTAGCCTGCTCAAAATAGTGCCGAGTAATCTTAACAGGCATGCGAGACTCAATATCTCTTTCGGTCCCCTTGATTTCTACCAAAGCCGCCAACTCGTCCTCGCTATAGAAGCTCTGCATCTCCGTAGGAACAGATTTATCGATAAACTTCTTTAAACCCGCTGTAATCTGGCGATCGTACTTCCCCTTCTCGATCGAACTCACAAAAGACTGAGCTTTTTCTGACGCGGTGAAACTGGATATCGTTGACATGGCAGGGTTCCATCGAAATAAGAATTCAAATCTCGGATTAAAAAACTGGAGTGGCCGCACACTAACTCCCGGTTCCGTCATGTTAGCCATCGGCCCGCCACAATCAACCCGAACCCCTTCTAACCTTCGATTCAATAGGATGCTCGAAATGGTCAATTTCGAAGTCGTTCACAAAATCACTCAAAAGAGCAAGGATTTTGATGCTTTTTCGAAAAGTGAATTATCCACCACTCCAAAGTATTCTTGAGAACAATCCAAATTGTAGACGTTGTCTTTCGACAAACCGATTATCAACCCGAATTTGCAATCCCATTTAACTGACTCACCGATGCCAAAAGGGGGCGAGACGATAGCGGCAGCAAAAGTAAGCAGACGAGGATCATCTAATTTGCCGAATTGAAAATGACGACAGCAGTAACAACCGCCGCAACTCCTGCCAGAACGGCCATTAAAATTTTCACCCAACTGTAGGGACGCTGACCTTGAATCTCACCAGTCACCGCGTTTACAAAAATCTGATAAGGTTTATTTTTAAACCGATAAGTCATTAGATAGACTGGCAGCAACAAGTGTTTGTAAGTCACGGCATCGTACCGCGATTTGACAGAATGAACACGTTGCTTATCTCCACCAATACGCCCACGAACATCAGATAAAATTTCCGCGTCTATCCGCTTCTTTCCATTTTCGAATCCCCGATCCAGCTCAATATCATAGGTTCGAGCAAGATAACCGGCGAGATATTGCTGAGTAAAGGGAACGCATTGGGTCAGCGGCCACGGTTCCAAAGCAATGATATAGTGTTCGGGAAGCCCCTGACTGGCAACAACCAAGACATCATCAAAAAAACGTTGAAATCTCCCTGACGCAGGATACCAACGTGTGCGAGTCTCCGTTCGCTTATTTTTTCCCGTGCCGACACGAACCGTATAGTTTTCTCCGCGCTCTCCCGAGTAAACGTTAAACGTGAGGGAGTCGAAAGTCCAATAAGGAAGATATACCCCGTTAAACTTCCCTTGCGCACCTCGCTTTTTAAAATCCCCCGGCGCAAACCATCTCGATTTCACCCACTCTTTCAGCTTTCCTTGGACGGTGCTACGCTCTACCATAAATGGCAATACGCCGTCCACCGGAACTCGTTTTGTCGCAGTGTGCACATTTTCGCGTTGGATCGGTGAGCCGCAGTAGGGACAATCCGTGCTGGTTAATGTCCCCGAGAAAACAACGACACCGCTACAAGATTCACAGCGAACTTCACTGCAGCCGGATACCCCTTCCGCTTCATTTGCCTTTGCTTCTTCATCTAACTCACGAAACTCAACGATCCGCTCGAGCATGGCGTGAAAGTCCTGCTCCACTACCTCGCTGTCGGTAGAAAGCTCAACGTCCTTCTCAAAACCGCAATACGGGCACTTCAGTTTTTGCTGGCCGATATTGAACTCAAAATCCGCTCCACAGCTTTCGCATGGAAAAATTCGTCCTTTGCCTTCGTCCGTGGTCGCGCCGACAACATCGCTGCGACCAAGGACCTCTTGCATTTCAGATTCCGGAGATTCCATATCCCTTTCGCTCGCCTTAACTAGCCCCGAAACGAGCTTTTAAGAAGTCAATCGTTACCCACAAAACCGTATTTTGGTCACAGCAAACTCGCGTTTACAAATTTCCCGCACAGCGAACTATGCCTCCCGATCCACTAACCAGGCGGTGGGGGAGGGGGAACAGCACCAAAGTGGCCAGACAGTTGGGGAACTTGTCCCGCCGTCATCCACTGCCCCAGCGACGGTGACCAAACGTTAGTTGTCGCAAGGACGCCACCGCTTTGAATCATTTGAATTAGTTGAGCGTCATTGTAAGGGCCTTGCGCCTGACCATTCACCGAGATGTGCCAAGTTGCCTGAGGCGGCGCAGGAGGCGCTGACAATCCTGGAGATTGGACCATTTGGTTGGCCATCGCAAACCCCATCCCCAACCCCATGCCGTCGGCAGCACCACCGCCAGCGGGATTATCTGCCGCTGCCATCATTGCATTACCCATCTGGAACTGCTGGAATCGATTCATGTCGCCAATCACCCCCATACTACTGCGGGTATCGATGGCTTTCTCAACTTCCTCCGGTAAGGAGATATTAACAATGTTAAGCTGAGGGACATCAAGGCCATACTCGTCGTCAACTCGCTCAAGAACCGCCTTGCGGAGTTGCTCCGAGAACTCACCATATCGACTTGCCAAATCAAGCGCCGCGACTTTCGACTCACCTAACAAATCTGCCAAAGCGGTGATTAAAATCGATCGCATCAGCTCACTGATTTCATCAGCTTCAAATGACGAATCCGTGCCAATCAACTCTTTCAACAACGCCTTCGGATCCTCCGCTCGCAGAGAATAAGTTCCAAAAGCACGCAGTCGAATCGGACCAAAATCCGGATCACGGAACATTATTGGATTCGGCGTCCCCCATTTTAAATCAGTGATCTGACGCGTGCTAACAAAGTAGACCTCCGAACGGAAAGGACTATTAAAACCATGCTTCCAACCCATGATCGTACTGAGAATTGGAATATTGTCGGTGGTTAATTTATAGTTACCGGGCTCGAATACATCAGCAATTTCGCCTCGATGGACAAGAACTGCCATCTGGCCAGGCCGAACAATAAGCTCGGCACCATTCTTAATTTCGTTTTGGTACCGTGGAAAACGCCAAGCAATTGTGTGCCGCGAATCGTCAATCCATTCAATAATGTCGACGAGTTCATTTCGCAGCTTGTCAAACAAGCCCATTTAAAGACTCCTGGAAGAAGAGATTTAAAAGCAAGTCGCAGGCAAATTACCGCGACCGGTCAAGTATAGCACTGCGGTTAAACCCGTCAAATACCGTGAGGAACGCTCTTCGCCGCTTCGGAGACAGGTTTACTACACCAAACACGAGGTTTTAAGTTACCCGAAATGTTCGCCACGCAAGTTTAACATGCGTACCGGCAGTCTTCTTGATCAGCAACGACGCTAAATCCCCACTTAGCCGCATCGGAAAATCCGGTAGCCTACTAAGCCTCAATCCACCGAAATAAAATCGACATACCCTGACCACCACCGACACATAATGTGGCCACGCCCAGTGCCCCCACTTCGCCTCGCTGCTTCAACCGGTCATGAAGTGTCATTACCAATCTCAACCCACTCGCTCCCAAAGGATGCCCTAGCGCCAACGCACCTCCCCACGTATTGACCCGCTCCATTGGAATCTCGAGATCCGCGGCGGAAGCCAAGACCTGAATCGAAAAAGCCTCATTAATTTCAAACGCCGAAATTTCTTTCGCCGTAACGCAATTACGCTCGAACAACTTCTGTGTTGCCGGCACAGGCCCTAGTCCCATTAGTTCTGGTGACACATGACCGTATTGGACGTCCACAATCTCCAGCCCAGCCGCAATCCCAAGCGACTTTGCATACGCTGCCTCCAATACCCATCCACTGGTTGCCCCATCGGTCAGCGGAGAAGACGTCGCTGCGGTAACGGTACCTCCCTCACCAAAGGCCGGAGGTAAACTCGCAATTTTTTCGCGATTCACTGGATACCTAACGAATTCATCTTCGCGAATTAGGTAGGGATGCAATTGTTCCGAGTAAGCTCCACGTTGATGCGCCTGGTGCGCGAGGGTATGACTCCGTTCTGCAAAATCTTCCTGTGCAACGCGGTCAAACTGAGGATATTTCAAAACCACTTCCTCTGCGGTTTGACCGTTCGGGATGTAGGCGTGCTGATTGACGGCCTTAATCCGCGCAGACTCGGAAAAATTTGCTCCGCGTCGTGGAATCCGACTCATCGATTCAATGCCCGCGGTCAAGAACTTTGTACCCAATGAAGCTTTTACGCGCGCTGCCGCCACCGCGACCGCTTCCAGACTACTCGCGCAAAGACGATTTACCACCATACCCGGCACTTCCAAGCCAGCCCCAAGCGCAGCTAGGCGACCGAGGTTATACCCCTGCTCATGTTCCGGGTAGGCACAACCAACAATCAAATCCTCTGGCCCAGAATTCCATAACTCCGGAAAGCGACTCGCCTGAGCATTCAACATCTCGACCAATAGGTCATCTGCTCGGATATCTCGGTATGCACCTTTGAATGAGCGTCCAAAAGGAGTCCTTAGTCCCGAAGTAAAAATCGCTTTGGGCATCGTATTATCACAATTAAAAACAAATTGAAGCTGAACAAACTGGCTAACGCTATTTTGCAATCAGCCATTTCCGAGCTAAGCCCTGACAAGGAATAACGGCACCTGGGTCACTACGACGATAACAGCAAACCGTCTGGCATTCCGAGTTGTGTTTCTGTTACGCCGGGGGCAAGCTTTTCGACTTGGAAAAATTCACCTTTCGGCGTGAAGACTCCTAAATCAGTGACAACCTTATGAACCACTCGTTTGCCAGTCAGCGGAAGCGTACACCGGTGCATCAATTTCACCTCCCCGCGTTTTGAAAAATGAGTCAACATAACAATTACCAACTTAGCACCATGAACAAGATCCATCGCGCCTCCCATCCCCGTCACCTTTTTCCCGGGGATCATCCAGTTTGCAAGACTTCCTTCCGCATCGACCTGCATTCCACCCAGCACACAAACATCAATGTGTCCTCCTCGAATCATGCCAAAACTCATCGCACTGTCAAAAAAACTGGCTCCTTTTTTTACCGAAATCGTCTCTTTGCCAGCATTGATCAACGTAGCAGATACCGACTGAGGCGTGGGACGTCCAGCGACCCCCAAAACTCCGTTTTCTGAATGAATCCAAATCCCCTTCTCCTTCGGGATTCGTTGAGCGACCAGCGTTGGAATTCCAATCCCAAGATTCAAACTCGAACCGTCACTCAACATATCGACCACTTGATCAACCATCTCATTCTTCGACCATTGATTCTGCAAGCCAGACAAACCTACCTCCCTCTTTCAAATCTCTGCAAATCGACTTCCCAACCCCTCTTATTTTTCATCCTCAAAAATTGGAATCTCGATAGTATTCTCGTAGTCAATTCCTTGGTAAATACGTTGCACAAATACACCAGGAAGGTGGACATTTTCCGGCAAGATCTCGCCGAGCTCGACCAACTCCTCAACTTCGACAATGGTTACTTTGGCAGCCATCGCCATCAATGGAGAAAAGTTCCTTGCCGTTTCTTTAAACCACAAGTTGCCATAGGGATCACCCTTTTGAGCTTTTATGATCGCAAAATCGGCGGTCAACGGCAGCTCAAGCAAACACGGCACATCAAAAGTCCGCGACTCTTTTCCTTCAGCAATTTCAGTCCCAGATCCGGCCGGGGTATAAAAACCACGGACCCCCATTCCCGCAGCTCGAATTCGCTCACTGAACGTTCCCTGCGGAACCAGAGTAACCTCGATTTCGTTAGCCAGCATTTGTTCTTCCAAATCAGGATTGCCACCAACGTAACTGCAAGTCGCCTGGCTAATCTGTTTTTCTTTTAATAGCCACGCCAATCCGCGCCCCGAGTTCCCGATATTGTTTGAAATTGCATGAAGGTTCTTAATCCCCAGTCGACGAATTTCTAAAATACTGTTTTCGGGGATTCCACATAAACCGAATCCGCCGCTCATCACAGAGGCTCCATCCCTCATGTCGAACAATGCAGCCTTCGCGTTCTTGAATACCTTGGATGTCACCGAGGCTCCTTTTTAGATTACGTTGCGGCGGGAAGACAAAAGATATTCAGGAGATGAGATCATGGATGACGTGCCCATGAACATCGGTCAATCGAAAATCACGCCCCTGATACCGATAAGTCAATTTAGTGTGGTCGATTCCCAACAAGTGCAGGATTGTCGCATTTAGATCGTGGATGTGCATAGTCCCCGGCGTCCAAGCCTCTTTGGTTGGCTGTGGTGACAATGCAACTCCATCGGCATCCGCAATATTGTAACCATACTCATCCGTTTGACCGTAGGTAATCCCCGGTTTAACACCGCCACCGGCCATCCAAACGGTGAAACATCTTGGATGATGATCACGTCCATAATTCGCTTCCGTCATATTCCCCTGACAGTAAACCGTCCTGCCAAACTCTCCTCCCCAGACAACCAGTGTATCTTCCAACATTCCTCGCTGCTTTAGGTCTTTAATCAACGCAGCACAGCCTTGATCAATGTCTTTACACTGAGACTCGTGTTCTCTCGGTAAATTCCCATGAGCGTCCCAACCTCGGTGAAAAATCTGGATGTTACGCACACCTCGCTCAGCCAGTCGTCTGGCATTCAAACAGCAGGCCGCAAAACTGCCCGGCTGTTTCGCATTCTCACCATACAGCTCAAACGTTTTCTCGTCCTCGGAAGAAAGATCCATCAATTCAGGTACCGAGGCTTGCATTCGGAATGCCATCTCATGTTGTTTGATCCGCGCTAACACTTCAGGGTCGGCAAATTTCTTATGCACCTCCTGATTCAGCGCAGTCAGCGTATCGAGCTGGGCTCGGCGGTCGTTGCGGCTGACCCCTTTGGGATTACTCAAATACAGGACAGGGTCTCCTTGACTCTGCATCAACATTCCCTGATGCTGAGACGGCATAAACCCTGTACCCCACAGACGGTTAAACAAACTTTGTTCGGGGAATCGTGTTTTAGCGTGCATCACGATATAGCTGGGCAGGTTTTCATTCATGCTCCCCAGACCATAACTTAACCAGGCACCGAGACTTGGTCGCCCAGGAATCTGACTTCCAGTTTGAATGTATGTAATAGCTGGATCATGATTAATTGCTTCAGTAAACGTGCTTTTAATAACGCACAAATCTTTCACAACCGTCGAGGTATGAGGAAGCAGCTCGCTTACGTACACTCCCTTGTCCTGATTGTCGTATTTTTTGAATTTATATTTACTGGGGCAGACGGGCAATCCACTCTTTTGATTGGAGGTCATCCCTGTTATTCGCTGTCCATCTCGCACATGGTCTGGCAATTGTTTACCAGCCATTTCTTTTAGCTTTGGCTTGTAGTCCCAGAGATCATGATGACTTGGGCCACCACTCATGAACAAATAGATCACTCGCTTCGCTTTGGCGGGATGGTGCATCCCAATCCCGGTGGCACTTTCAATCGCTCCGGCAGTAACTCGCTGGGGCTGCCACAAACCAGCCATCGCTGCTGTTCCCAAGCCCAGCGCCGCCCGCCCAAATAACTGGCGACGCGTTGTCAACAACTCAAATTCCCGAATTGGATTTTCACTCATAGTCGCGTTTCGTTTCATCAATAAAGTAAAATCGCCACATCGCTCGCCAAGACCGTCGCCGCCACTTGAGTCCAGGCAGCCTGTTTCACAACATCCAGTTTTTCGTTCCCGGGAGCATCCCCGTAGCTCACCAGTTCGCTTGCCGCTTTCTTATCTTTTTCAAATCTAGCCAACATCTTGACTAACAATTGATCACAAGCTTTTCTTTCCGCCTCGGTTGGTGACCGACAAGCAAGCATTTGAAATAAACGATCGAGACGAGAAGCATCTTCGTCCGCCCCTGTCATCAATCGTGCCGCCAGCGTCCTCGCCATTTCGATTCGCTGAGTCTCATTTAGCAAAGCCAATGCTTGCAAGGAGGTATTGGTCGTTGAACGGCGAACGCAGCTGGCCTCTCGGCTAGGCGCATCAAAAAGAGTCATCATTGGATGCGGGCTTGTCCGCTTCCAGTAAACATAAAGGCTTCGCCTGTACAGCCGCGGTCCTTTGTCAGCAACATAATTCTTGGTATTACTCCCGGGATGAGCCATCGCCAGCCACATCCCCGGGGGCTGGTACGGCTTTACTCCCTCTCCACCCATGGTCGGATCCAGTAAACCACTCGCCCACAAACCGACATCCCGCAGTACTTCCGCATCAAGCCGAAAACTTGGGCCGCGGGCGTAAAACAAGTTTTCCGGATCGGCGAGCCCTTCGCGTCTTGCTGAGCTCTGACAAAACGTTCGACTGGTCACCATCGTCCGAAGAAGCTGCTTGTGATCCCAGCCTTGTTCTTGAAATCCCACAGCGAGCCAGTCAAGTAATTCGGGGTGGGTCGGTTGACTACCCTGAACCCCAAAATCCTCAGGAGTTCTCACCAGTCCCAAACCAAAAACTCGCTGCCAACTTTGGTTAACCATGACTCGCGAGGTTAGCGGATGCGATCGCGAAGTTAACCATTGAGCAAGCCCCAAACGGTTTCTAGGCGCTGCCTCCGGCAATCCCCCCATGACTTCGATAACTCCGGGAGACACAGGCTTACCCACAGGAAGGTCGTATTCACCACGTCTCAGAACATGCGTTTCCCGTGGCTCTTTCAAGTCTTTTGCCACCAACGTGGTCGTGAATTTTTCTTTCGCTTTCAATTTGCGAGACTGAACCAACTTTGCATTCTCATTCCCCTCCATCCGCGACCACGGAGCCGTTGAACCAGCTAACAGCTCTAGTTTCTCATCATCTGAACTCTCGTTCCAAACTGTAACCAATGCCGAATCAAAATCGCCCATGAGAATTTGTTGGTCCGCATCAGACAACAGATTCCTCTGAGCGTACTCTAACAACTGCCAATTCGCCCAAGCGTCCTGATCCTCAGGAGCCCGCGCGATCGTTCCATATTCATAGGCGTTACGATCCATTGACGGTTCAGCGGTACTATTGAAGAACGCCATGAGTTGATAGTATTCGCGCTGCTTGATGGGATCATACTTGTGTGTGTGACAACGGGCACAATTTAAGGACATGCCCAAAAATACCGTCCCAAAGGTTTCAACACGGTCGAAGTTATTTTTTGCCTGAAATTCCAGCGGGATCGCTCCCCCCTCCCCGGTTGTCGGGTTCATTCGGACAAACCCGGTAGCCACCCGTTGAGCTAAGGTTGGGTCCGGTAGCAAATCCCCCGCCAACTGCCACGTAATGAAATCATTAAGAGGAAGGTTTTCATTAAAAGCTTTGACGACCCAGTCTCGATAAGGGTAGATACCTCTCCGATTGTCCAGATGCAAGCCATGGGTATCCCCATAACGAACAGCGTCGAGCCAATAACGAGCCTGATGCTCACCAAATCGAGGATCTGAGAGTAACTCATCGATCAGGCTCTCGTACGCGCGATCACTCTTATCGGCAAGAAAGGCATCCAACAACTTGGGTTCCGGCGGTAGCCCCGTAAGCACCAACGCAGCCCGCCGGGCAAGAGTTGACTTGCTGGCGGCCGGTGCAAAATCAATCCCCTTCGCTTTCAATTGCGAGCCTACCCAGTAATCAATGGGATTACTGTTCGCCGCCAGTTTCACACCCTCGGCTTTTACGGGCGGCACAAATGCCCAGTGCTTACTGTACTTTCCTCCAGCCTCCACCCACCGTCTCAGCAACGCTCGCTCTTGGTCTGTTAATTTCTTATCAAAGTCGACCGGTGGCATGGGATCATCGACCGAATCAATACGAGTGAGCAATTCACTTTTTTCCGGATGATTCGGGTCTATTGCCCGATAGTCCCCTAGCTCTGACGTTGCCCCGACAAACGAGTCAAGTCTAACAAGATCCTCATCTTTGGCATCCGGTCCGTGACATACAAAACACTTGTTTGAAAGAATCGGAAGAATCTCACGCGCAAAGTCAACCGACTCACGCTCTTGAGCAAAACCGGATGCCGCCAACCACAGAAATAACCCGACAATTTTGACGAACGCTTTCATATTTCATCTACAAAAAGAATTTCAAAAATGGTGAATCAAACCTTGGGCAACTGCCAAGGATCCCGACGTTCACGGTCAAGCAAAGGGCGATTGACCGGATCACCGAACTCCCAGGTCTCCGGGTTCCACTTGAGGGTCTTGTGATTCTGATAGGCCAGATTACCCAAGTGAATGATCGCTGCGGTCCTTGCCCCCTTTTCAACCTCGGCAATCGGCATCTCTCGTGTTTTAATGCAATCCAGCCAATTCCTGTGATGCCCCGGAGATTTTGGCAGATGAACCTCATTCTCTCCAAGTGGCGTTTTTACGATTCCTTCTGGATCACTTGTTAAGCGACCACGATCAATATGAAGGGTCCCATTTTCGCCATGGAAGACACAACCGCTTGGGCCACCGTGGACCATTTCGATTCCATTTTCAAATAAAAACCGAACACCACGTTTGGCATTGGGATCTTCCGGAGGGATGATTTCAACGGGACCACTTTGATCCATCTTCAAGGCCCATTGAGCAATGTCATAATGGTGCGCTCCCATGTCAGTATGCCCCCCGCCGGAATACTCACGATAACTTCTCCACGCCGGAAAATGATTGTGAACCCCTCGAGGACTTAGAACTGAGTTATAGGCTCGCTCTGGGGCACACCCAAGCCACATATCCCAATCCAGCCCCGGTTCCATTGCTTCTTCCGGCAAACCGCATTCGATACTTGGATCGCCAACACCGACAGTGACCCGGTGTATTCTTCCTAGCCGCCCACTATGAATCAGTTCGATAGCCTCACGAAATGGCCCAAACACTCCTGAACGCTGCTGACTTCCAGTCTGAACGATACGTTTAAATTTTCGCGTTGCATCGATACACGCTTTTGATTCCGCTATCGTGAGAGTCAATGGCTTCTCGCAATAAACATCCTTCCCCGCCTTGCAGGCCTCAATCAACGGAATGGCATGCCAATGGTCGGGCGTTGCAATGCAGACTGCATCTATATCCTCTCTCGCAATGACGTCGCGAAAATCCACATAGGTGGAACAGCCTTTAAAATCTTGCTTGGAACTTGAATACTTCTTATTCACTCTCGCGGCCGCCCACTCACGGCGAGTCGTATCCACGTCGCAAACCGCAACCAACTGCACATCCGGCTGCTGCAGCAACTGAGGAATGTGATAGTCGTTTCCCATCTTCCCGCAACCGATCATTGCGACGTTAAGGCGGTCGCTGGGAACCACCCTGCCCACCGAAGTAAACAAATCCACGGCCTCCACACCAGACGTTACCGCCGCCGCTGATTGCAAAAACGTTCTTCGTGTTAACGCCATAAACCCTCCAATATCCCGCTGATTACTCCCTATATGCTTTAGAGTTTAGACGATGACGCAACGAAAGACAAAGTTGTTTCACAACGAAGAGCGCCCGCTCGCACCTTGTTCGAGTTTACAAAATAAGTGTCAACCTACGCCCCTCTACTTCCAAAATCACGATCTCAGGGTATAAAACCGAAGGTTTTTATTTCGTTCGCGTTCTTATCATTTTAAACGGTGAAAAAATGGCAACGCCTCTAATTGATGGCTTTTTGTTTGCTTGGAAAAAAAACGAGGAGTACGCTCCTAAATTGGTCGCCGACCTCACTGAGGAACAGATGATTTTACAACCAGCTGCTGACCCTTCCGCTCCAGCCAACCACCCCGCCTGGGTTCTCAGCCATTTGAATGCATACATCCCGGTCATAAGCTCAATCATCAAAGGCGAGTCGTTTGACGATCCCAAATCCCACCGGTTTGGCATGCTCTCCCAGCCAACTTCAGATCCTTCTGCATACCAACCCAAAGAAGAATTGATTGCAGAGTTCACCAATGGACATCTCGCGATCGCTGAACTTCTCGGTAATGAGGACGACCGCGTGTTTGAGAAAAAGGTAACGCTGCCTCGCTGGCAAGAAATAATGCCCACTGCCGCAATCGCACTTCCCTACCTTATGTTTAATCACGAAAACGGACACCTCGGCCAAGTCAGCGCTTGGCGACGAATCCAGGGCCTACCCAGCGTTTAATACGACTTCAATCTCTCCAACCTCAACAGGCTTCCCATGTCGAATTCCGACTCTGAAAACGTCGATGCTTTACGATTAGTTGATCAATCGATGGAGCCGATCAAACAAATCACGGGATTTGCAAAGCATCACCGCGTCCCCACAACTCACAATGCTGGCGACCAAAGATTTGTCGTTGATTTGACTTTCGATGAAATTGATAATGATCTACAAACAACTTTTCGCTCACTTCGACAAGCCTACGGACTGAAGAGAAAAGAAATCCAGGTTCACGGGCCCGATGATGGCATGGGGGTCATCACGACTCCATTCTTTAATTATGAATATCACGCAAGTCAATCAGAAGACGACCCCGGAGTGGTCATTTGGCAGCGTCTGATAACCTCCATTATGGAACCAGCCCGCATTTTTGCCGGCCCATTCGAAGAAGTCTTTGGTCAGCGATTCAACGAAATGGAAATTTCCATCAAAGACGAACTCGATCTTGAATCCATTGTTGATCACATCGAAGAATGCGAGCCCGCCAACCTAAGCATTGATTACGACAAGGATTTGACCTGGTGCGAAATCGAGCCTGCCCAAAGTGGGATGACCATTGTGATTAAACCTCGCTCTTTGCAACTCGTCAGCCGGAAAGAAATTTCCCCTCAAGATCTGCTCAATGCGTTTTTAAAGGTACAGCAGGATTTCATCGCCACGATGAACTTATCAGGTATCCCATTCCTTGCCCAATAAGCTTTGCGCACGACTCGTCCATCAGATCCAACAGAGACATCTACTCATAGAGCACTTTATTTACCCAACGCGTTCCCTGATTCACTTCTGTCAGAAACATCAACGGAATGCGAAGCTTGCCCCAGGCGACTGATCACCACTTGAGCGGATTTGCCGTATTTGAAATCGACGTGATTTAGCTGATCTTCATTGAGTTCAAAGAAAACTTGATTCTCAATTTTCCATTGGTGCACCGCTTTGTCGCCGGAAATCTCAAAATAGAGCCATGCCTTCTTCAAATCGCGCTCGTGACCAACCCAACGCAAGGATTTAGCGACGTTTTTATCAGCATTGGATTCGTTTTGCCCTTCAGAACTGGTGATCCGAAATTTCTTAGTAATGTAAGTCTCAAGCAGCTGATCCAAATCTTCAACCTTATCCAGATCGACACTCTTTCCAGTATCCCCCTTCAGGGCTTTCTCTAGATCCGCTGGCCAAACACACAGAGCAACTTCAAAGTTGCCGGAGTTTGCATTCCAATTAACCTCCGCATGGCTCACATGATAAGGGTGAGACGCTTGACAGTCAGCAGGCGATGAGACCACCGCTGCAACCAAAGCCACACCTAGAAAAAGCCTTTGCCGATTGATTCGCTGGCGTTTCATCTCACTCATTGCTTTTCCCTTTCTTCCCCGCCGGTTTCTTGGCTGCCGGTTTCTTGGCAGGAGGTTTCTTTGCGTCTAATTTTCTTTCACCAGATTTTCCAGCCCCAGCCTTCTTCGCTTCTTCAGAAACCTGACCAAGCTTCGCAGGTTTTTTAGCGGCCTTTTTCCGATTCAAATCGGTTTTCATTGGATTACCGCCACTTCCCCAGCGTGAACTCTTGTAGACATCAAATCGAGACTTCATGATTCGGCGCGGAAAATAGTTATTCTCCAATTCAACGTCGGCAGTTTCCAACCGCGGATCGAGTACGAGTGATTTAATCGGCTTTTGCGTCATCAGCAACTTTGTGACTTTCAGATTGTCTTTTCTCCAAATCTCAGCCGGAATTCGCACGTGCTGCTTTGTGCCGTCTTCGAATTCCGCATCGATAATCACGGGCATGACCAAACCGCCAATATTTTCAATCGTGATGAGATAAAAATTTCTTTTCATCCCGATCAACTCCCTCTCCTCCTCGGTAAGCGACTTTATAAAACTCTCATAACTCCTTCGCTCTTCCGGTGTAACATCCAGAGAATCATAACTGTTATAAAAGTCCTTCAACTCAGGATATCGATCCGCTCGTTTCACCAAGTCTTTATTCAACGCTTCTGAATTCGATTCAGGTATCCCGTCCCGTTCTGCCCGACGGATCTTCTTTTCTACTACAGGATTCTTCGTGTTGATATTTAACTGCCGAACATCGGTGATTGCGAGGTCTACGTGTTCATTCGAATAAAACCAACCTCTCCAGAACCAATCTAAGTCAATTCCTGACGCATCCTCCATCGTCCGAAAAAAGTCGGCCGGCATCGGTCGTTTAAACTTCCACCTCTTCGCATATTCTTTGAAAGCATAGTCAAACAGTTCGCGGCCAAGCACCGTTTCCCGCAATACGTTGAGAGCAGTCGCCGGCTTTGAATAACCATTAGGACCAAACTGAAGAATTGACTCCGAGTTGGTCATGATCGGTACCTGATTCGGACTTCGCATATAGCCCACAATATCACGAGGCTCTCCCCGGCGCGACGGATAACCTTCTTCCCACTCCTGCTCTGACAGATATTGCAAAAACGTATTGATCCCCTCATCCATCCAGGTCCACTGCCTCTCGTCGGTATTCACGATCATTGGAAAATAATTATGCCCCACCTCGTGAATAATCACGGAAATCAATCCGTATTTGGTACTCGCCGAGTAGGTCCCATCTTTCTCCGGCCGAGGGCCGTTGAAACAGATCATGGGATACTCCATTCCACCGACCGGTCCGTTTACCGAAATCGCGACGGGGTAGGGGTAGTCAAACGTATAACGCGAATAAACTTCTAACGTATGAATAATCGCGTGTGTCGAATACTTGCTCCACAATGGCTCGCCTTCATTTGGATAAAACGACATCGCCATCACAGGATAGTCACCAACGTTGTGCTGCATTGCATCCCAAATGAACTTTCGGGAAGAGGCGAATGCAAAATCACGAACTTGATCAGCTTTGAAAATCCAGGTCTTCGTGCCATCCGGCTTACTCGACTCGTTCTTTTTTGCTTCTTCGGGAGTGATAATGAAAATCGGCTTTTTGGTCGATTTTGCCTGCTCCAGCCTCTCCCGCTGTGATTCTGTGAGAACCTGCTCAGGATTCAAAAGCGTACCTGTTGAAGCGACCACATGATCATTGGGAGCGGTAATACGGACGACGTAATCTCCCATCTCGAGTGTAAATTCTCCACGTCCAAGAAATTGCTTATGCTGCCAACCCGTTGTATCCGTGTAGGCACACAGACGAGGAAACCACTGAGCGACCTCGTAAATGTAATTCCCATCTTCTTCAAAGAACTCGCAACCACTTCGCCCGCGGAGAATGCGTGAATTATTGATTTCATAATTCCAATCGACCTGAAACTGAAACGTCTGCCCAGGCTCCAAAACCTCCGGCAGATCAACACGCATCATTGTTTTCACGATCGTATGCTTGAGCCCTTTTTTTGTGCTCGCATCTTCACATCGAGTGATGTGGAACCCGCCATCAAACACTTCTTTCGCCAACATCGTTTTTAAACTGCCAAATCCTAATCCAGCAATGTTGTCCGTCGTCGTTGTCAGATTAGCATCCGAGTTCGGTCGGTGAATATTGGCATCGAGCTGTAACCACAGATAGGAAAGACGATCTTTACTGTTGTTGGTATAAGTAATGACTTCTTTACCAAACAATTCTTGCGTTTCATCGTTCAGACGAATGTCAATTTCGTAATCAACCTTCTGCTGCCAGTAATCACTACCGGGCGCTCCAGACGCAGCACGCTCTCGATTGGGAGTGGGAAGGATCTCCTCCAACTGACGGAACTTATCTTCTTGGTTGAATTTTTGAATCTTTGATTCCTGGCCATGCAAACCTGGAACGAACAAAAGTCCGACACAAAACGCCACAAAGAAAGCGAACCCCAAAACCCGAACCGATTGATATCTCATTTGAAAACCTTGACAAATCACAGCATTGAACTCATAGAAAATTAAATCTAATCAAAGACTCTACTATATTACGCTGGACATGCCGCTTCGGGTGCCCTTTATTGCAAATCGTGGCAGGATTAATCGATTACTGAACGATTTTGAGGTTTAGCCCCCGGACTCTCAATTCTGAACCGTGAAAGCGATTATAGATTTGAACGGTCCTAGACTCTAAATCGCCGCTCCCACTCCAAACCGGTTTCTGGTTAACAGTGTAAACTTCGCACTATTTTTACTTTGGCTATCCCTTCCACGTTTGCAGCCAAGCCCGAAAACAATTCTTCCGTCATTCGCTTCAATTCGCGGCCGACCAATTCACGACGACATCCTGCGTATTGGCAATGTAGCGGCAATAAAAACGCCCTGCTTCGATTAGCATGACTGACCATTTGCCACCATCGCAAAAGACTCTGTTGTTCAAACCCATCCCAATAACCCGGTAAAACGGGGGACGCAAAGAAACCAGACCACTGAACTGAAATATCGAAAGAGGCCGGTGTTTAGCAGGTTATTACCAGTTCTAATGCTCTACTTTCTACCGAATCAAAAACCGCGTTCCTCCTAAGGTGCGATACACCACGCGCGAACAAGTCTATTCTGCCGTTGACTTTAAGAATTTCAAAAAAAACTTGAATTCATTTCCAACGCATACAAGCGGTAGAAACCCCATAAAAAGAATAAAAACACCACCAAAGCGGCCTCAAAGGCATTTTTTCAACCACTAAACCAATATCGCCATCAACCCGTATCGCTTACCCCTTTTTTTTGATTTGTTTAGCCCGCAAAAACACCCCATCTTGTTGACAGACCTTAAAATTCAACATAACTTTTCAGCTGTTAAATCAACCCTTTCACATCGTTTTCGATTCTAAGAGATAGGAGACCCATTTCATGAATCGCGTTATTTGTTCGCTGATCGTATTCAGCCTGTTCTTGGTGGCCAACTCGGCTGACGCTGCTGGTCCACTTTTTAAGAAGCGCTGTTGCGCTCCTGCACCTTCTTGCTGCACTCCAGCACCAGCAACTTGCTGTGACGCTGATCCTTGCTGCAAAACTCGCGTTGGCCTCATGGACCGCCTCAAGGCGCGTAAATGCTGCCAGCCTGCACCAGCTCCTTGCTGTGCAGAAGTTGCAGATCCTTGCTGCAAAACTCGCGTTGGTCTTATGGCTCGCCTAAAAGCACGCAAATGCTGCAAGCCTGATCCTTGCTGCGCTCCAGTAGAAGCTGCTGAGCCAGTTCCAGCCGAGCCAGTTGCTGAAGTCGCAACTGCTTGCTGCGAAGCTGATCCATGCTGCAAGAAGCGTGTTGGAATCATGGAACGACTTCGCGCACGTAAGTGCTGCAAGCCAGATCCATGCTGCGAAACTGCTCCTGTTGAGCCAGTCGCAACTGCATGCTGCAAGAAGCGCGTTGGCGTTGTTGCAAAGCTTAAAGCTCGCAAGTGCTGCAATCCAAACCCTTGCTAATTCGCAAGTTTAAAATTGCAAAAAGCAAGCCGAGCCTGATTTCAGGCTCGGCTTTTTTTGTACCATGAAACTCTCGACAAAACAGACGTTCTTCCACACCGGATAAAACCCCGTTTTTCCTCGATCAGGAAACCATTCAATGGCGCAGCTTGGGCTTGGCATGGCATCTCTCGGCCGCCCCGGATACATCAATCTCGGGCACGGCCAAGATTTAAAGCACGACTACTCAATCGAATCCGTTCGACGCAATGCATTCAAGGTGCTCAACAAGGCTTGGCAATCAGGCATTCGCCACTTCGACGTTGCACGATCTTACGGCCGCGCAGAGGAGTTTGTTTCTCAATGGATTAGCGACAAGTCCATCACCCCGCATGACATAACTGTCAGTTCCAAATGGGGCTATACTTACACCGCCGCGTGGAAAGTCCAAACCCCTGAAGGAGTAGCACATGAAGTTAAAAGGCACGAACTGCCAGTTCTTCAAAGACAATACGCCACCTCCCTCAGGCACCTTGGGGATCACTTAAAAATTTACCAGATTCACTCCGCCACCAGTGAAAGTGGCGTTCTTAAAAACCAGGCCGTCCTCGAATTCCTTGGGCGAATTCGTCAAACTGGAATGTTGATTGGACTGTCAGTTTCGGGACCAACCCAATCCGAAACCATCGAAGAAGCACTTACCCTTGAGGTTAATGGTGAACGATTATTCCAATCGATCCAGGCAACGTGGAATCTGCTTGAACGATCCGCTGAACCCGCTCTTCAAAAAGCTCACGACCATGGACTAAAAGTCATTATCAAGGAGTCAGTCGCCAACGGCAGGCTCACTTCCCGTAACCAATGTCCCAATTTTCATTCAAAGAAACAACAACTTAGGCAACTTGCTCGCAACCACCAATCCACCATTGACGCAATCAGTATCGCTGCCGCAATGAACCGTCCGTGGGCAGACGTCGTCCTAAGCGGTGCAACAACCACCGCACAAGTCGAATCCAATATTATGGCAAACACGCTTCAGTGGGACGAAAAGCTCGAATGCCAAACTTCCAAATTTGTTGAAGCCCCGACTGATTACTGGCACTCCCGCGCTCAACTCACCTGGAATTAATTACGCACTGCCAGTTCCCGACGAACCGCCAGACTCCGGCCTGGCGATCTTCACAAAGATGTCATGCAATGATGGCTTCACTACCTCAAAGTGCTTGATTGCCCGCAGCGTTGAAAGTCGACACAACACACCCTGAACACTCTCCGGATGATCCAGCCGAAATCGATGAAAGCGTCCATCAAAACGGACTTCAGAAATTCCTTCTATCGTGGGTACAGGGGCTTCCCCAAGCTCGTTAGCTCCACCGTCTTCTGGAAACTTATCGATTTGAATACGCACTTCATCTGCTGGGTAATCTGCCTGAATCGAACGAAGCGTTCCGTCGAGCACCTTCCTCCCACGGAAAATCATAAAAATGGTATCGCACATTTTTTCAGCCATTTCCATGTCATGCGTCGAGAACACAATCGTTGTTCCATTCTCTCGCAAACTTAGCACGGCAGCTCTTAATGAATCTAGATTGACCGGATCCAGTCCGCTAAAAGGCTCGTCAAGAATCACTAACCGCGGCTTGGCAACAACCGCCGAAATAAACTGAATCTTCTGAGCCATTCCTTTGGACAACGCGTCCACCCGTTTATTCGCCCACTCGGAAGCACCGAGGCGATCTAACCAAAAATCTATCTCTGGCTGGCAATCATAAAAACCCTTGAGCCTCGCATAGTACTTAAGAACATTTCGAACCTTCATTCGTTTGTAGAGGCCACGCTCTTCCGGAAGATAGCCGAGCCGGTTGTCTGCCGTCCTACCTTGCGACTCCCCAAGCACCGTCACGGATCCCTCGTCCGGCTGAAAGATTCTCAAAATCATCCGTAAGGTTGTTGTCTTGCCCGACCCATTTGGTCCAATAAATCCGTAAATTGCGCCCTCTGGAACAGCCAGATCAATCTGGTCAACAGCCGTCTGCTTCCCAAACCGTTTGGTCACTTGATTCAATTCTATTGCATAGTTTGTCATAAATTTTGAATCGCCATTATTACGGAATGACAGAACATTAGCTTAGCGACAGTTCTCCAAAGTCCAAATTGTAACGCCCTCTTCAAACCCTCAACAGTTCAACACCTCAACAGCTGGACACCCGCGTTCGAACGCCATGCCTCCGCAACGAGCAACTACATTTCACCACCACAATACTTGCAAAAGACCGCATCATCATCATGATCCTCTGTCAGACACGAAGGACATGAAACTGTTGAAATCACACGTCGCCTTTTTCGATCCAAAACCTCCGCCGACACAAACCCAGTAGGCACAATGATCAAGCTATAACCCACCAAAATAAGAATGGCTGAGATAAACTGACCGGCAGTCGTCTTCGGAACAATATCACCAAAACCAACCGTGGTCATCGTAACAATTGCCCAATAAATCCCCAACGGAATCGACGTAAATTTTGATTCCGAATCAAAGGTACTTTCAACGTCATACATGATCGTGCCAGCAATCGTGACAATGATTAGCACCACCATGATGAAAACTACAATTTTCCCGCGGGCACGCCAGATGGCATTCCCCAAATCCTCACCCTCTCGCTGAAACCAGGATAGATTGAGAATACGAAAGACCCTCAACAACCTCAGCGAACGAATTGCCGCAAACGCACTCGCATGCCCACTTGCGCTGGAAAACAGCAACAAGAGATATTCGGGAAGAATTGCCAGCAGATCGACAATTCCCCAAAAACTAAAAATAAATCGCCAAGGTTTTTTTACGCAATAAATTCGGAGTGCGTATTCAATCGTAAACAACCCAGTGAAAACCCAACTCGCCCAGAATAGCGCGTCGTTCCAGGGATTCTCAAGCCCATCTACTTTTTCAAATCCGTTTACTGTTTCTAAACTATTCGAGATAACGCTTAGGACAATTACAATTAACAGTCCCATATCAAACAGCCAACCTTGCGTGGTGTGGGCGCCGAAAATTATCTCGTGCATCTTCTCTTGCACGGTCTGTTCTTCTCGATTTTTATGAGACATAGATTGTAAGCCAGTTATGAGTTTTCAAATAAGAATACAATTCACTGCCAATCGGAAACCGAACGCAATTGCCGATCAGATTTGCGAATAAATGTTCGACAGTGTTTCGTCGAGTTCTCTGCAATCTTAGTTTCTTACCAATTATCTTTACCAATTATCTCGATTGAAAAATAGCGAAGAACACTGATTCAGCGCCGACGATTGTATTTTGATGAAAATGGACAATAAAAAAACCTGCCGCATGATTGCGGCAGGTCCTATTTTTTCAATGGGAAAAATAAATCCCCATCGCTTTCAAACACTAGTCATTTTTGAGCTTGATATTCAACGTAACTTCAGCCCCGCCCCGCTTCAATTTAAATTTTGCGGTCTTCCCGGCATCACGTCGAATTAAGCGAGAAATATCTCGCCGTTTTGTCATTGCCTCACCACTCATTTCCACAATGACATCTCCTTTCTGTAGCCCCGCTTTTTCAGCAGCAGACCCTGGTGTCACACTTTCGACCGTAACAACGCCGTTTTCATCGTCGAGCATCACCCCCAATCGAAACGGCTTAGGTGCACCAAAAACCGGTTTCTTCTCCAGCGAAGCGAGCCCGTCTACGACCTTCTCCGAATAGTCAATCACCTTCAGAGCGCCTTCACAGTCCAGCGTTTCAAAGTCATCTTCGGGAGTGTGGTAAACCGCAGTTTGCCCCGTATGAATAAATACATTCGGCACATCACGCTGATTGAACGGCAGGTGATCACTTCCCGCAAAGGCGCGTGGCGGTTTGTTGAGATCAAATCCAAAATCTGCGTTAGCCGAGTCGAATACGGGATCAAGTTGCGGAGAAGAATTCCAGTTATACAAAGTAAGTTTGTTATCTCTCAACCAACCGATCATATCGAAGTTGATCATTGCGGCTGTGGTTTCCAACGGGAAAAGAGGATTTTCACAATAATGAATCGCCCCCAGCAGCCCCATTTCTTCCGCAGTAAAACAAACAAACACCAATCGACGACCGGGCTTCTTGTCGCGTTTATTGAAACGCCGCGCCAATTCGATCACTGCCGCTGTTCCGGTAGCATTATCATCGGCACCGTTATGAATCTCTCGGCGGCCTGGCGCACGAGAACCGTACTCTCCCATCCCAAGGTGATCGTAATGCGCTCCAATCACGATAGTTTCATCAGCATTAGGGCCCTCACCTTCAATGATCCCGATAATGTTGCTGGTCTTGGTTTTCTTAATGTTAAATGCTGACTTAAAATCGGCAGACCAGCCATCCATCGCCTGGGAAATCGGCTCCAAATTACTATCAATTTGCTCTTCAATTGCTTTCACACTGGAAAGTTTTTTACCGGTAGGCGTATTGAGAGGCGAGCTCTTTAAAAGATCATCCAACACCGAACGTTTGATTTGTGCAAACGGAAGACCATTGGTTCTAAATCGATCCGACTGAATTAGCTCGTCAGCCGAAGCAGCATTAACGGAATCGTTTACCATGATAATTCCAGCAGCCTTTGCCCGCCGAGCTGCCGTAACCTTCTGACTCCCGGACGAATGGCGAGATGTATCCGCACCGTCAAAAACGCTGCTCTCGTCCTCTGATTGTGGTTCGTAACGAATCATCACCACAATTTTGCCTTCAACATCAATGCCTTTATAGTCATCGTAATTGTGCTCAGGAGCAGTAATCCCATAGCCCACAAAAACAAGATCACTACTCAAATCAAAATCCCGCCTGCCCAAGAGCTGTTGAAAATCTTTTCCTAACTTCAAATCCACCTTGGCATCGTTCGGCCCTTTTAGTGACAGCGCTGTTGCCGCCTTATCAACCACCCGCGTGTTACCGACTTCCATCTCCTGGAAGTAAGTTCCATTCGCAAGAGGCTTAAGCCCAGCTTTTTTATATTCAGCGACGATATAATCTTCACAGAGCTTGATCCCCGGAGTCCCAGGTTGCCGACCTCCCATTTCGTCAGACGACATATACTTGATGTCATAAGTCACCTGCTTCAACGCATCTTGATCAATCGAAACTTCTTTTTTCACCGCCGCCTTTTCAGACGCCTCTTGAGCAATAACGTTATCGGAAGTCACCAACATCGACAGGGAATAACCTAAGATGCAAGCGGTAAAAGCCATTTTGAATACGTGTTTGTGCCTCACTCAGTTTCTCCTGCTTTGAGAGGTTGAATATTTTCGCGCGGCGGAGGGTAGACCCAATCATCCAAGATTAGCCCCGCGACATGCCTAGTAATTCCAAGGCACGCCCAGCTCCGCGGGTAATCCACAATCTACCATCTGACGTCAGCAGCGTCAGCAATCGGCAGGCATTCATTCACACGATTCCGACAAATATTATTAATATGCAGTTGCTAACCACCAATTTGTGTGATGGTAATTCACCGCCAGCCAAGCACGTCCGCTTGCAACTCAAACGAGCTACCGAAAAATTCTGCTCAGGCAATGCAGTAAACCGCTCGCCAATCATAGAGTTCCTGAGTTTTTATAGGCCGTCCAAAGCAGCGAACCGTGCCTTCACCGCCGAAACCCGAAGCTCGACACGGTAGCCTTTCCAGCAGGCAAAACGACCACCGCGTTCCACAATCTGGAACAACTATTTTAAAATGTGGAAATCCGTCCACCAAAATCGTTTGAATTCGCAAATATGCCGTCAAAACCACCAAGGGCTAATAATACGCTCTTGCAGCCTGTTTTCAGGAAGATAAAATCCCGCTTGAGCAATTTCGGCTGAAACGCTGGGCAATGATTTCGAACGATAAAATCAGTATTTTTCGTTGCTTGTCCGGTTTGTACGCCGTACCAAGCGTCCGTCAGGCGTCTTAAATTTTGCGTCAACGAACCTAGAATACGTGTGGAGCAGGTCAACTTCATGAATTCTCAAACACAAACCATGACATACAACCGACTCGAACTTTTAAAATTGATGTACCTCAGTCGTGAAGGCGATCGTCGCGAGGGCGTTCTCCACCGACAGAGTAAGGGATGGTTCCAAGTAGCGGGCATGGGCCATGAAACGCTTGCGGTATTTTCATTTTTGATGGAAGACGGGGATTACCTATTCCCTTATTACCGTGATCGAGCCATGGTTCTCGCGAAAGGCGTCTCCAACGCGGAACTAGCGAGTGCGTATTTTGCGAAACTCGGGTCATCGAGCGGAGGTCGCCAAATGCCGGGGCACTACAGCGACCGCAATCGAAACATCTGGAGCGTCCCGACGCCGACGGGAGCCAACGCACTTCCCGGCTGCGGCGTGGCGTGGGCTATGCAACTTGACGAGCAACCCAATGTCGTCGTTGCCACCGTTGGCGATGCTGCATCGCGTCAAGGTGAATTTTACGAAGCGATTGCGTTTGCCATCGAACGCCAACTTCCAATCGTATTCATTGTTGAAGACAACAACTATGGAATCAGTACCAACACAGAAAAGTTCAATCCATTCAAGCTAGAAGTTTTCAACGAGAGCCACTTAGTTCATGTGGATGCACGTCACCCGGATCGAGTTTTCGATGTTGCGGCGCCCGCGCTTGATAAAGCCCGCTCGGGTGGCGGACCAACCGTCATTATTGCAGAACTTGACCGGCTTTGTTCGCATACGAGTTCCGATGACCATCGAGTCTATCGACCACTTGATGAAATTGAGGCAATGGCAGACCGCGACCCGATCATTGTGCTCTCTAATGAATTAATCGAATCAGGTGAATTGTCGAGCGACGAATGGGAAGACATTAAATCTGAAATCAACACGCGAGTTGATGAAGAGTATATTGCTGCCGAATCCGAACAGGATCCAACACCGGATGACCTGATGAAGCAGCTTTTCGCGCCTTTGTCGACACCTGAACCGCCACCGATCGAGGGTGGGCGAAACTGGCGAATGGTCGATGCGATCAACCAAGTATTCAAGTACGGGCTTGATAACGATGACTCCTATTTCTTCTTTGGAGAAGATATTGAAGCGCCCAAAGGTGGCGTTTTCGGACTCACCGCTGACCTCTCTCACGAACACCCTGACCGAGTCTTTAATTCTCCACTTGCCGAAGCAACAATTGCTGGCGTTGGAATAGGCATGGCCTGCTATGGGAAACGCCCAGTCTTTGAAATTCAATTCATTGACTTTGTCGGCCCCGCCATGAACCAAATTACACAGAATTTGGCTACTCTTCGCTGGCGGACGAATGGGGACTGGAATTGCCCCATGGTTATGTACGCTCCGTATGGAGCGTATCTTCCGGGTGGTTCACTTTGGCATTCACAGGCGAACGAATCCATTTTCGCACACTGCCCCGGGTTGCGTGTGGTGATCCCAAGCACTCCCGAAGATGCGACTGCTCTCATGTGGACATCTATGCACACCGATGACCCGACGCTCTTCCTAATTCCCAAACATCTCTTCCGCCAGCAAATGGCGGTTTCAAACGACATTCCGGCGGTTGGGTTCGGAGAAGCAAGGGTGCGGCGCGAAGGAGATGATGTAACCATCGTCTCGTGGGGAAATTGCATGGAGCAGGCTTTTGCTGCTGCCGACGCACTCGCTGACGAAGTTTCAGCTGAAATCATTGACCTCAGATCGATTCAACCTTGGGACAAAGAGACGATCCTTAATTCGGTTGAAAAAACTGGACGCCTTGTTGTCGTTCAGGAAGACGGTCGATCGTGCAGCGTCGGACAGATGATTATCAGTGAAATAATGGGCGACCCTGAAAGTTTTTGTTACTTTGTGAGTGCTCCACAACTGGTTGCCAAACCCGACATCCATATTGGCTACAACCCAGTGTACGAGTACGCCGCACTGCCCGATACGAACCAAGTCATTGACGCAATCCGAATTACAATGGAGGACTGACCGGCCATGCCCGTCATTTCAGTACGAATCCCGCAATTGGGCGAAGGCCTACAAGAAGCGTTACTAGTTGAATTCCTCAAGAACCCCGGTGACACCATCGGTCGAGACGATCCGATCTATGTCATGGAAACGGACAAGGCAACAACGGACGTCGAATCCCCGTATGACGGCACCCTCGTTGAATGGACCGTCGAACCGGGAACCGTCTTAGAGATCGGTTCCGAGATCGGCAAGATGGAAGTCGCAGAAGGCGTCAAAGAAATGCCGGTTGGTCACGGTCCTTCGGACAATGAAACGCCCGAGCCTGCAGCCACTGAACCTATTCCCACTTCCACCGCGGAACCGGTTCGCTCAACTCGTGTAATGATTCCTCCCAAGACACGGAAGTATTTGAAGGAGCTTAACCTCCTTGACGCCGTCGATCAGATTACCTGCAGCGGCAAAAAAATGATGCCAGAGGACGTCGATGCGTTTATCGCCTCTGGTGGAGGCAACGCGGAAATTTCGTCAGATCAATATACCGTCGAGCCGTTACCAAAATCGCAAATTATTTTGAATTATCGTCTGGGACGCGGGGCAAAAGCCTGTATTCCCGTGACCGTCATGACGGATATAAATTGGACGCAGGTGGCTGAAGCCCGAAAGTCGGCACGGGAATCAGGGGGTCCCACAGGTTTTGCGATGGCGTGCTGGGCAGTAGTTCAATCGCTGAAAAACCACGCAAAGTTTCGCAGCGTGATGAACTCTGACGGCAACTCGCTAAAAGTTTTCCACCGCGTTAATCTTGGCGTCGCCGTCGCTCTCCCGGGAGATGAAATGGTAACCGCCGTCATTCGCGACTCCGATGAAATGAGTGAGACTGAATTCTACCGAGCTTTCACCGAACAAATATCAGCTGCCAGAGATACGGGTGACCAAGCTGACGAATCAACAACCGTTACGGTCTCGAATATTGGAAAAGCGGGCATGAAGATCGGTATCCCGGCAATCGTCGCTCCCGCGGTCGCAACGCTTGCCATCGGCGAGTCGTTTGCACACCCCGTTCCCGACGGTGATTCATTCCGGTTCCAAACTACGGTGACTGCCACGCTATGCTTTGACCACCGAATTGCTAACGGTGTAGGAGCTGCGAATTTCATGAGCGAAGTTAAATCTCGCATTGAAGCATTTGAAGCTTGAAAAAAGCCTAACGCAGTTTCTTTTCGGGTAGAATAACGCACACCAATTGTGCAACGCATTATTCCGAAGCGTACTTCCGGTGCGCACGATCCAATTCAGTTTCCGTCAACTGTTTCTTGTGGACGATTAGACGGTAGCGTAAGCTCGTAAAATCTTTCGTCGACAATTCAACTGGACTGCGCCCCGGATAAACAGGGTTTTGCATACTTTTGACCTTGTCTCGCAAAATCCAATTCTGCGGATAGCCAGCCGTTTCGGGGTGAACCAAGATAGCGATCCCGCAAGTTGTTTCTGAATCCCCAAATTGGCCTACCAAATCCACCCAATCTCCACAGACCATTGGCAGCTTGGTCGCTTTCACAAATCCACGACTCGTCAGAAACTTGAGATCCGGTGGTTGTTTAACGCGGACCGAAAACCCACCGTAGCCTTTCGCATCATCGGAACCACCAATTGACAATTTGGGCTGGAGAGCCAGTAGCTTTATTTCAAAATCGATATTCCGTAACTCACCGGCGGCACGATGAACTTCGATTACATTCAATTCCTTCACCAGCGGCATAGGCTGGGCATCTGAATTGGTCAGCTTTGAAGAACTCCAAATAACTTCATTCTTAATTTGAATCGATTCAGCCTTCCCGACCATCGCGGTCGATCGAACGTCCCAGTCAAAGGAATCGGCCATCCACCCGTCACCAACAGCAGTCTCATGTACATAAAGTTGATGCCAAGCCCAAAACACACCTCGATGATGCAAATGATCAGAAGGAAAATCTTGGGTAAGCACTTGTCCATTCATTCCATAAAGTGGGTGAACATAATTTGCACGGCGATGAGAACCCTTTCGCGATTTTGGATTCGCTTGATACTGAAGAACCGGCGTTTGTTTCTCAGAGACTAAAACGCCCTCTGCATTTTCGAGCCAATTGAGAGACCGATCCAGCGACTGGCCTTGCTGTTGCGTCCAACCAGTCTTAGCAACAAAGCTCAACATCCCGATGAGCAAGCAAGCGGTCACAATTAATCGGCTCATCTTTTCGCCCATCGGTTAAGCAATGATTTCTTTCACCACATTTCCAGCGACGTCGGTCAGCCGAAAGTCTCTGCCCGCGTATTGATAGGTCAATTTTTCGTGATCCAGCCCCATGAGGTGCAATATCGTTGCATGCAAATCATGCATATGCACCTTGTTATCCACGGCGTGATGGCCAATTTCATCCGTCTTACCATGCACATAACCTGCTTTGGTTCCCCCTCCGGCAAGCCACACCGTAAAACCTCGCGGATTGTGATCCCGACCATTTTTTCCCTGGGCAAATGGAGTTCGACCAAATTCACCACCCCACCAAACCAAAGTATCTTCAAGCAACCCACGCCGTTCCAAATCAGCCAGTAAACCCGCTACCGGTTTATCAACCGCCTTCGCGTGCACTGCATGTTTAGGCATGTTGGAGTGCTGATCCCAGCGAGGGTTCGCGGATTCATCCGAGTAGTTAACCTGGATGTATCGCACATCTGCTTCGGCCATGCGCCGAGCCAATAAACACTGCCTACCAAAATCATCAGTCTCTTTTTTATTAATACCGTAACTATCCAGCGTTTCCTGCGTTTCATCAGACAGATCCATAATTTCCGGAGCATTCAGCTGCATCCGGTACGCCAACTCATAGGACTCAATAGTCGCTTCCAGTCGCTCATCCTCGGGATGCCGTTCTAACTGAGAACGATTCATTTGCTGAAGGAATTCAAATTGCCTTTTCTGAACATCCGGCGGCAAATCTAAGTTCGAAATATTTCTAATTTTTGCATCAGCAACAGCCTGTCCAGCACGCCCGACGGCCGTACCTTGAAACATCGTTGGCAAAAAGGCATTCGAATAATTTCGCGGGCCACCTTTACTTGCCGATGGATTAATAGTGACGAACCCTGGAACATTCTGATTCTCTGTTCCCAAACCATACGTAATCCAGCTTCCAATCGAAGGGCGAATAAGATTCGTGGCACCGGTATGCAAGAAAAGTGTGCTTGGTCCGTGCGCAACACCCTCGGTATGCATCGAATGAATCATGCACATTTTATCTACATGGTTTGCCATCTCAGGAAACAACTCAGACACATGCTGGCCGCATTCGCCATACTGCTTAAATGACCAGAGCGGTTTCAAAAGATTACGAGTACTTTTACTGCCAAAAGTACCAAAACGCACTCCTGTAAAATCTATCCCTTGACCATCTCGCTTGATCAGTTCCGGTTTGTAATCAAAACTGTCAACGTGACTTGGCCCACCCTGCATAAAGATAAAGATCACTCGTTTGGCCCGCGCCGGAAACATCGGTGGACGCGGCAACAGAGTATTTCGCCGATCATCACCACGCGATTGATCCGCACAAATTCCAGACAGTGCCAAGGCTCCAAAACCACAAGCGCTACGACGAATCATCTCCCGCCGGGAAACCGATCGATAAAATTCACAAGGCTCTTTCACCAACAACCCCAACTAAACTTAATTTCACTCAATCTTTAACTCATTCGATATATCGAAAATCTAAACTCGCAAACAAAGCGTGACAGAATCTAGCCCAGGCACCTCGCCGATCCTCAGTTTCCGAAACCGCTGCATTACTCTTTGGCCCTGAGATGTTCAGCCCGAGATAACTCTCTACCGATTGCATTTCACTGGCCGTTGGCTTTCTGCCAATCGCACTCAAATAGGCAACCTCCACTCGCTCCAAATCATCAATTTCAGACATAGCAAGAAGCTTATCAGCCATTTTCCTCGATGACCGAATCACTTCCGGATCATTCATTAGAAACAGCGCCTGAGTCGGAAGCGTACTCGTATTCCGGTCGCCCGTAACCAAATTTGGATTTGCGAAATCAAATACCTCAAAAAGCGGCAGCATTGAATTACGGAATGCAGGAACGTAAACACTTCTTTTCACCGTATCAAATTTATAGCCGAGATCATACTGAGTGATCTTACGAATGGTTCGCCCGCCCGGCGTAAAATCAAGCTCACCCGCGACAAACAGAATTGAATCCCGAAGAACTTCAGCATCAACACGGCGACGATTCGCCCGCCAAATCAAACGGTTTTCAGTATCCTTCTCCATCGCTTCCGGATCGAATGACACACTTAGTTGAAAGGCGTGGGACAAGATAATTTTTCTGATCAATTTTTTTGTCGACCAACCTGAGTCAATAAAATTCATCGCCAAATAATCCAGCAACTCCGGATGCGACGGCTTTTCACCTACCGATCCAAAATTGTCAACAGTGGCAACAAGCCCTTTCCCAAACAGATGTCTCCAGACTCGATTCACATAAACTCGGGCTGTAAGCGGATGTTCTGGACTTGCGATCCATTCGGCCAGTTGCAATCTCCCACTCTCGTCCGAACCTAATTTTGGCCTCGGATTGTCACTGCAAACGGATAAGAACCCCCGTGGAATGACCGGCCCCAAATTGCGAACCGACCCGCGGATATGCAGATGACCATCCTTTGGCTTTGCGCTGTCCTTTACCGACATCGCGACGGCTACCGGACGCACAGGATTCTTTTTAATTTCTTTTAGTGAACGATCCAATTCGTCAACACGCTGCTCGAGAGCAACAATCTCTGCTGATTTTTTGGCTTTCACTACCGGACGATTTGATTTCGACTTGGGCTTTCCGCGACGCGACTTGGAAGAAGACACTGCGTCCTTGCCACGCACTTCGGAACCGTTTGCCCGTTTTAAAAATTGGACCGCATCGACGATGACATGCCCATCGGCCCCCTCATTTGAAATGGTCACAGAAGCCACATTGTCAGCTTCAAAACGAAAGGTTCCAAGCGAGTAAAACAAATCGTCAATCGGAGGGGGCTTCGACTGATTGACAAGAAAATTAGATTTTCCATCCTGGTGATCTACCGTTACGGAGGCATTCGACGCTCGATTCCCACCCGCACTGTAAGAGATGCGGACTTCATAATTTCCGCCTGTTTCAAACTTCGGCGAGAAAACCACCCTTTTCTCCCCCTTACCTGTGCCTTCATCGTGTAAGTAATGCTTATTTACAAATTGCCCCGCAAAGGTTGACTCCTTCCAACTGCCAATCAGTTGAGCCGTGGTATCGTCGAGCACTAACTTCTTCAACGAATCAGCCGACACCGATTTCTTGCTCGCTATGCGTCGGGCAGATTCCGAATTGGTCAGCTTCGCCAAGTCGGCTTTCGCCTTGGTCAACTGATTCCCTAACGCTTTGACTTCCCGCAAGTACTCATTCGCTGCCTCAACTTCCTCGGCCGAAGCGAGGGGCTGGGTGACATAACTAGAAACATTCCCGTCAACTAAGGAAACCGTACTTCCAAATATCCCTGCAATGGCATAGTAATCCGACATTGGAATGGGATCGAATTTATGATCGTGACAACGGGCACACCCTAAAGTCATCCCTAAAAACGCCCGACCAATGGTATCGATTTGCTCATCGATCACCTCCATACGCAACAGCTCTTTATCCTGTTGTTCGTAATTCGTCGGCCCCAGCGCAAGTAATCCAGCTGCAATCAAATGCTCTGTTTTTTGCTGTTGTGATTCGTGAGTTAGCAAATCACCGGCAATCTGTTCAACAATAAATTCGTCAAATGGCTTGTCTTGGTTGTAGGCATCAACAACGTAGTCGCGAAAGCGCCAAGCTTCCGGAAACATCAGGCTTCGGCCGCCCCCACTCGACTCGGCGAACCGCGCTACATCCAGCCAATGTCGCCCCCATCGCTCTCCGAAATGACTTGAAGCCAGCAACTCATCAACAAGTTCGGGTAAAATTTCTTCTGTCGGACGGTTGTCATTAACGAAATCATTGATCTGGCTAACCGTTGGAGGCAATCCAATGACCGCAAGATAAACACGGCGCAACAAAGATTCACGACTAGCATCTTCTACTGGAGCAACTCCCGCAGACTCCATCCTCGCAAGAAGGTAACGGTCAATATCGTTGCGGGGCCACTGACGATCAACGGTAGTCGGTGGCTGCGATTCCTTCAGAGGTGAAAACGCCCAAAATTTCCTACCTTCCTCCAGACTTAAAGGGCCAGCCTCTTTTGTTGGCTGAGCCTTTCGAGGATCTGGTGCGCCCATTTTGATCCATTGAACCAAAATATCGATTTCAGAATCTTTCAACTTTCCCTTGGGGGGCATCTCATAATCTTCATAGCGAACGGAAGAAATTAACAAACTCTCTTCTGGATGCCCAAGCACTATCGCCGGGCCGGAGTCCCCACCAAGCACCATTTCCTCTTGAGAGGTTAATCGTAAACCACCGCGTATCTTCTTTTCACTTGCGCCATGACACGGAAGGCAATGTTGAGACAGGAGAGGACGTACCTTATTTTCAAAAAACTCAATCTCTCGAATCGTAAAAGATTTCGGATCCGACTCCCCTTCTTCCTGGGCTAAGCCTTGCGAGTTTAAGAGACTCAATACCAGAACGAACTGCAGCAAGGCCAAAAATGCCCTCGACAAGCCGTTCAAAAAATTTTTAGCTTCGCGCTTACGAACCATCAATTTACCAGTACTTTTCAGGAATATCGAAGCGATTGCGATCAGGCAATCGTACAACGATCTGCTCGAAATTATAACGTCGAATCAATGAAAATTCGAACTCTCAACTCACTCTTAAGACACAATTCGTGCTACTTCGGTATTAAAATTCAAAAAAAACGATCGATTGTATTCGCTTAAGCAAATACAACTTTAAAATACGGGTATTCTTCAACCTAAGATTGACTTGGAACCCAAATGATATCCTGCAAGCGCATCCCGTTTCTCAAGCGTAACAAACTAGTTTCATTGATGTGGATTCCGTTCATTTTATTCGCGATCCTGAGTGCGAATTCGAGCGCACAACCAAGCGACAAAGCGTCAACAGCCCTGCAACCCAATGTCTTAGTTATCTACGCTGACGACCTCGGCTACGGTGACGTTCACTGCTACAACGCAAACTCCACCGTACGGACACCTAACATTGACCGCTTAGCCAATGAGGGCATGCGTTTTACGGATGCACACAGTGCGGCAACCGTCTGCACCCCCAGTCGCTACAGTCTGCTAACAGGACGCTACGCGTTTCGTTTACCGAATCACGGTAGAGTTTTTGACGGTATCGGTGGCCCCAACTTAATCACCCCCGAACGCCTCTCAATGGGACAGATGTTCTCCAATCTCGGATACGCAACCGCGTGTGTTGGAAAGTGGCATATCGGGATGACCTTTTTTGACAAACAGGGAAACCCCATTAACAAAGGAGGCCCGGAGCCAGTCACACGAATCGACTACGAAAGACCAATTGAAGGCTCGCCGATTGATCGTGGGTTCGATTACTTTTTCGGTACAGCGGCCTGCCCCACGACGGATTGGCTGTATGCCTTTGTCGAGGGCAATCGAGTTCCAATCCCCCCAACACAACGGCTCGACAAATCCAAACTTCCCAAACATCCTTACTCTGTGGACAATCGGCGAGGCTGGCAGGCAGATGACTTCGACCTCGAAGAAGTCGATCTCATTTTCCTGGAAAAAAGCAAATCCTTTCTCGACCAACATTATCAATCGTCGCCTGAAAAACCATTCTTCCTTTATCACGCCATGCAGTCGGTGCACCTCCCCTCGTTTCCTGCCGACAAGTTCAAGGGAACCAGCAACTCTGGCCCCCATGGCGACTTTATCGTCGAACTCGACTTTATCGTTGGCAGCCTTATGGAAACACTCAAGCAGCATAATGCCGAAAAAAACACAATTGTAATTTTCACAAGCGACAACGGGCCGGAAGTATTAACTACCGTTAGAATGCGGCAAGACCATCAGCACGACGCCGCTGCCCCATGGCGAGGAATGAAACGGGATCTCTGGGAAGGAGGACACCGCGTTCCAATGATTGTGAGATGGCCGGGCAAAGTACCAGCCGCCTCGACGACGGATGCTTTAGTTTGCCAAACCGACCTCATGGCAACTTTGGCAAGGATCACAAATGCCCAGCTTCCAGAAAATTGCGCTGAGGATAGTATCGACTTTTCCAATCTGCTTTTAGGAAAAACTCAAACGGGGAATCGAGAATTCATCATTCATCAAGGGTTTGCCGGCGATAAGAAACTCGCTATACGCTCGAAACATTGGAAATATTTGAATTGCGGGGACTCCGGCGGAAATAACTACCAAAAGCAACCGCTGCTTCGCCCTTACTTTGACGAGTCCGAATCCACTGCCGATGCTCAGCTATACAACCTTGAAATCGACCCCAGAGAAACCAATAACCTTTACCTGCAAGAACCAAGCGTCGCCATTCGAATGCGTGCAAAACTTGAAGAAATTAAATCGGTGTCAGGCAAATCGCGTCCGCAAGAATAGCGATTCCTTCTATTAGCCTTCTTGCCGTTTGACACCCGCCACTGCTAATTCCTCGCGATGCCTTCAGCGTCCATTTAACGCTCGCCGCAACCACAAGCAGCCTGGGAACCAGCTTATACATTTCTCTAACTAGCAGGCTTTTGCTTTGCAACAACTTAGGCCTTAGTGTTTTTCTGCCAAGTGAACAAAGACATATTTGCCCAACCATTAGCTTTCACAGCTGCATTTCAAATTTCGATCCCCAGCCTCTATCGAAGGTCCAACTAGGGAATGAATTTGCCCTCGTTTCAGATGGGGAAACTAAAGATTTAAAAAGTACAAAATTAACTTCCTGAACGACTTGTAAGGCGGGGGCTTCCGGTTAAATTTTTTAACGCTCTCTCACTCTTCTACTTATGTGAAAATTCTTATAATTTGATATTGACCTATGAATATACTTAAACACACCGAATTCCCAGGTCCTAAGCTCGCATTCGCGTTGTTAATCCTTTCCTTGGCAAGCTTCACAAAAGCTGCAAAGAGTGAGATTATTGTGATTGACGATTTTACAACCCCCATGGAGACGACGGGAATTGCCGTAAATTATTACGTTTCCAATGCGCAACAAGGTACGCAAACCTCCGGTTACGTGTATGGCAATCCGATTAGCCGGGACGTCGATTTAACACGAGTAACTAATACAGATCCGACCGCATTTCAGCGCTCAACGGCTTCTATCAATAACAATCGATTTTCTTGGGCAAATGATCCAGGCACCGCTTCGACAACGACCCTAAACCACCAGTTCTCTCCCGTGGATGTTGTTTCGCCGCAATACGGGACATCGGTTGGTTCCATCATTCTTGACGTAACCAATGTGGATCTAGACGCCATCGCAACCATTACATTGATTGATGCTAATAATCAGGAAGCCACTTTCTCCCAGAGCATAACCGTCGCCGGTGCTCAGCAAGTTCAATTTGCTTATGACGATTTTCTCGCAGTGAACTCGAGTCTCGATTTGACACAGATTAAGGGAGTTACGACTCATCTTAGCCAGGAAGTTGGCGCGACAGCGGTTGACTTTGAAATGGACATCCTCGCATTCAGCACGCCTGAGCCATCGAGTGTCATGCTATTTTCTCTCGCTGGAATTGGGTTTGCATCGAGAAGACGACGAAACCGGAGTTAACAACGAATGGCCCTGCACTTGAATTTCCCATCTCTTTAGGCCTTTGAGTCTCGCTTGCTACCTCCCTGCTATGACTTTATGAGACTGGGTTTTTACTTCGTTCCGCCCGATTTCATAACGCTAATTTCCTCCTCTCAGCCCGCGCTCTAATCTTTTGATATGGACGTGCTCTAGGTCGCCCATATTGACCACGCTTGCCGATCCAACCGGAATCATGTTCTAATCGTGCGACTTGGGTTATTTCAGTCGATAATAAGAACAGTAGATTCCAATGGATTTCCTCCTCCCTTTGACAGTGGGATTGTCCGTCATTCTCATTACCGTGGGTTTGCACGCCGTCGCGACGACGCAGGCAATCTATCTGCTGAAAAAATACGGAAAAAAACGAGGGCAAAATGCAGGTGTTCGATCGAAACCGTTAATCCTCGGCGTGACCGGTGTCTTTTTGTCGATCAAACATTACATCGACATTATCCTTTGGGCGGTTGCTTATTGGATTTTTGCCGGGGCTGAACATTTCACCAATTTCGAAGATGCCGTCTATTTCTCATCAGTAACGTACACCACCCTTGGATACGGCGATGTAACCCTCTCTGATAACTGGCGACTATTGTGTGGAATCCAAGCCATGAACGGCGTCTTACTTTTTGGTTGGAGTACCGCCATTCTATTTTATCTTGTTCAGCGTTTTTGGAGCGAAGAGCGCAGGAAAACCGAAGCCGGCGAGCCATAATCCATTTAGACTAAATCAAAAATATGCAACGCACACAAAACATTTGCCTGGTCTTACTAGCCACGATTGCGGTCAGCTTTAGCCTCTTTTATCTCAAATCGGTTTTACTCCCTTTTGTGATCGCTTTGTTTGTGGTGATCGGATGCCGCCCGATCCTAGAGTTCGTTGAGAAACAATTAAAACTTCCGCGCTCAATCGCATTCGGACTATCTTTTTTAATTGGCAACTTGTTGCTGATCGGATTCGCGCTCTTGTTGTGGTTCTCAATTACGGATTTGCAAAATAAATCCAGTGTCTACGAAAAGCGGATGAATATCATTGCCACCTGGGTAGTCGAAAAACTTCCAAGCGATCCCCCAACTCCAGAACCGAACGACATCTCGAAAGAGAATTCCGAGCAGGATACCCTGGGGCCCGCTCCAACGACACTGTCGGGTAACAACGACCTGCCTAAAAATCCGAAAGCAGCTGTCGAAGAAATCTTCCAGTCCATCTCGAGCTTCATTCAGGAACAACTCGTACGACTGGCTAGTTCACTGGCGAATCTGCTTTCCTACGGGATCTTGATTTTGATTTTTGTATTCTTCTTGTTGATGGGAAATACCGGGCAAATTCCGGATCCAGACCAAACAACTGAAAATCAGCCAAGGATTTTGGGGGAAATTGAAGAGCAAATCCGAAAGTACCTTTTCATGAAAACGGTCATTTCGATGTTTACCGGTTTGGCATTCGGCTTAGTGCTATGGCTCTTTGGTGTTCCACTGGCGACCGTTTTTGGGTTCTTAGCCTTTTTACTCAACTTCATACCGAACATCGGCCCGCTAATCGGCTGTGCACTGCCCGTTCCGTTTCTCATTCTCAACTCGAATATATCCCCCACAGCCGGGATTATTTGTTTCGTTTTGATCAGCACGATCCAATTCGTCAGCGGTAATGTGATCGAAACTCGAATCATGGGAAAATCATTTGATGTCAGTCCAATTACGTTGTTGCTCGCACTTATGTTCTTTGGACTGATCTGGGGCATCATTGGCATGTTCCTCGCCACTCCGATCGTGTCGATCCTCAAGATTGTTCTACACCAACGTAGTTCAACTCGCCCCATCGCCGATTTACTTGCAGGCCGCCTCGATGTTTTCAATTCCATGGAAGATTAATAGCCTTTCTGAACTTTTCGAGGTGCCAACGCGGCACCCTCTAAGACTGCACGTCGGAACAGTTTCCAGCGTCCCTGCCTCGCGGCGTTTTACCCCGACGGGGGAAAATGCCCCATCTAGTTATTGCCAATCCTTATTGCCAAACCGGCCTTGCATTTTTTAAAATTTAATCAGTCGTAAAATTTAAACAAAAAAACCGACCGATTATTCGTAGTAAAACTGTAATTTGCGACCCATCCTTTGATCAAGATCCGTATCGAAGATTAACTGGCACACCAATTGCTGAAAGGTGAATCGCCAATCGATTGATTGCTTAAGCCCCTTTCGCAATTGCTGCCTAAGCTCATCAATCCGCCATGCATTTGAAATAAAACCTGCACTGAAAGAAGACTTATGCAAATTAATTCCAACCCAACCAATCGAGATCCCGTCAATAATCCATCAGACGTTCCGTTACATCGACAAATCACAGAACTGTCTGAGGAAATTCAAAACAGCAGCATCCCTTTTCAGACGCTCATCGGCGAGGTCGGACAGGTCATCGTGGGCCAGGAAAAGCTAATCCAGCGAATGCTAATAGGCCTTTTAGCCAATGGGCACCTCTTAATCGAAGGCGTGCCTGGACTTGCAAAGACAACCGCCGTTGCCTGCCTCGCGCAAGCGATAGCGACGGACTTCCAGCGAATTCAATTCACTCCAGACCTTCTTCCTGCAGACGTTGTTGGAACACTGGTCTATCGCCCGCAGCAGCAGGAGTTTGTTGTTCAGAAGGGTCCGATATTCTCCAATCTGATTCTGGCTGATGAAATCAACCGAGCACCCGCAAAGGTCCAAAGTGCTTTATTGGAGGCCATGCAAGAACGGCAAGTCACGATTGGGGCTGAAACATACCCACTGGACGATCCATTTCTCGTGATGGCGACCCAGAATCCCGTCGAGCAGGAAGGCACCTACCCACTTCCGGAAGCACAAATGGATCGTTTTATGCTCAAAGTAGTGGTTGGCTATCCGAACCGTGCACAAGAGCAGTTGATACTTCAGCGTATGTCGAAAACGAAACAGGACCATCATGTAAATGCGGTAATGAAGCCCGAAGATATTATTTCTGCACGCACATTACTTGACGACATTTACATCGACAACAAAGTTCAGGATTACATTGTCGACCTTGTGATGGCTACACGGGAACCCGAAAAATACGGTGTACCAGTAAACGGCTTAATTCAATACGGCGTCTCTCCCCGTGCGACCATCAGTTTAACGCTTGCTGCGAAGGCGAACGCTTTCCTCCAAGGCCGCGGTTATGTCATTCCCCAGGACGTAAAAGATCTTGCACTCGATGTCCTCCGCCATCGACTGATCATCACTTACGAAGCAGAAGCGGAAGACAAAACTTCGGACGATGTCGTATCAACCATTCTTGCTCATGTCCCGGTCCCGTAAAACCATTGGTTTTACTGACCAGACCAACCGTTTTTGTTTAAGTCAAAAGAACGAACGACTAACTCGTCGACTTGAAACCAAACCGTCGGTCGGTCGAGCACGTTACTCAGGGGCTTTGCACCACTCCGCCGTGACGTGCCCGACCGGCTATTTACCAAGTTTAATTCAAACCTAATAACACGTTGATTAAACCATGATTCCGATCGAAATCGCAAAACAAATCAAGCGAATCCAAATCCGCACCAACCACCGAGTGGATGGCATGTTGGCTGGCGAATACCTGTCTGCATTCAAAGGCCGCGGAATCGAATTTGAAGAAGTGCGGCCTTACCAACCCGGAGACGATGTCCGGACAATTGACTGGAATGTCACCGCGAGGCAAGGAGAGCCGTTCGTTAAATTGTTCCGTGAGGAACGTGAGCTCACCGTCATGCAACTGGTCGATGTTAGTGCCTCACAGAGTCCCGGTTTTCACCACCAAACCAAACGCGACTTAGTCGCAGAACTTAGTTCAACGCTCGCATTTTCAGCCATAAAAAACAACGACAAAACAGGACTGATCATGTTCACAGACGGCATTGAGAAGTTTGTTCCTCCCAAAAAAGGATCGCGACACGTCCTTCGTTGCATTCGCGAACTCCTCCATTGCCAACCCATGGGACAGGGCACAAATATTGAACATGCACTGAACCATCTAAACCGCACGGTGAAACGTAGAGCAGTAACGTTCGTTATCAGCGACTTCCTCGACCAAAACTTTGAAAAAGCACTGCGAATTGCCGGTAAACGACATGACATCATCCCAATTATCGTTAGCGACCACCGTGAATTTGAAATGCCTAACATTGGCCTGGTCAACTTAAGAGACAGTGAAACTGGGGAGAGCGTTTGTTTCGACACCAGCAGTCGCCGGCAACGAGAGCAGTATAAAACTCGGGCACTCCAACAAAAGGCTACGCGAGACCAAATTTTCCAACGATTAAAAATGGAACCACTTCATATTTTCACCGGCGAAAATTATATCGATCCGCTTCGTGATTACTTTCACCGCCGAGGACTAAAACGATGAGACTCTTCTCCCAATACTCGACAGTAATCATAAGAATGAACCGAGGTATCCACCCGCTGATTGGATTAAGCCTTCTGGTGTTTTGCCAGATTGGACTTGCCAATGGAAACAACACGGATTCTGTTGATTCACCCGTCCAAATCCAACTTGAATTAAGCGACACACAAACGCACGTGGCCGAACCAATTGAGTTGGTCATTACCATCACGGCTCCGACGGGCATTGACGTAAGCCTACCTCCCCTCGAAGGAAGCCTCGGACCTTTCGAGGTAGTCGGACATCGTGACATCAACAACATCCCCCTCCCGGACAGTCGTCGTTGGCGAAGGGAAATACGATTAGAGAGCTTAACTCCCGGAGAACTGGAAATTCCTGCGATCGAAATTGGATACGTCGATCGTCGAAAAGAATCGCCGACCGCGGGAATTGCATCTACGCCTCCCAAATTAGTCTCCGTTATCAGCAATTTTGAATCACCGACTAAGCCACAGCAATTCCGTGACATTCAATCCGTCGTATTCATCCCAGAAACTAAACCTGCAAGCAAACTCCTGCCCGCCGCAATCACATTTGCAGCCGCACTGCTGCTTGCCCTCGGGTTTACTGCTGTGGTATTCGTTAAACGAAATAAGCAAATTAACTCAAGGCAACAGATCCTTAATCGCC
>WTFU01000195.1 GCA_011523945.1 Mariniblastus sp.
GGCATTGGTCGATTAGGTTTAGATCGAAATCGCATAACAAAGTCCCGTGGTAGATAAGCCAGTTCTTTTTGCATCGCAAAGCGTTCCCTGAAAATTTTCGACCATGGAAGGTAAGGTCCGATGTTCCGTTCATTTCCACTGGGATCCCTAGTTGTTGGATTGCGGCCTTCAGCTTTCCAATGACAAAATCGTGGGCGCGGTCGAGCATTCGCAATTCAGGTCTGCGTCGGTAGTCAAGTAGAACGGCGTACATTAAACAACCGGGGCCGGTCACGATTGTCTGGCCGCCACTGCACCGTCTGATAATTTTGATTTGATTTACCGTGCAAAAGTTTCGGTTCGTTTCAATGTCGACGGGAGAGCTGCGTCCAAGCACTACCATCGTTTGCTTGGGCTCCCACAGTCGCAAGAGCTCGGGGTGATCTTCGTTCGCTTCTGCATTATCTAGCAAGGCTTCGTCCATTGCAATGTTGCCAGCTGCTGTAGGGTGGGTGTATTGGAGCAGTTGCATGAAAGAAGCGCCGAAAAAAATTGATTCGCTTGATGGAAGAATCGTTGCTTGAGTGGGAATGGAATTCGTAGAGTAGGTTTCGAATTTGATTTAGCGTCGACTCATTTGCCAGACGCCCTGATCCCGCCGCGAACGATAGGTTGCTGAAAAACCAGCTTCTGATACTGTCGCCGAGTAGTAGAAGTTTCCGACCAGCGGTAGTTTTTTATTTCCTTCGAGAATCATGAAGTCCGATTCTTCTTGAACAATGGTCAGCACTGGGCGGTAGCGAAACGGAATGACCTTTGCAAAAGAGCCAGTGAATTTTGCCTGGACATGAGTTTCGTCTATTCGACAAAATTGAGCATTCAATTTTCCATGGTGTCCTGATTTACAGCTTTTCCAGCTTCCCTTCCATTGCCCGGCAAGTTCGAAATCTTGCCCCCGGCTCAAGCTGGGAAGACAAAGTAAAATCAGTGGCACAAGGAGTGCCAAGATATGTGTTCGATTCATTTTTTTACTCTGTGGACTCGTCTAGTATTCCAAGTGACAACGGTTGCAAGCTGCGATTGGGAAAGTGCTATACCGTAAAATCACAAAGGCGTTCAATTGTGGCACGAAAACGACCCCTAGTGTTTATTACGGCCTGATTGGATTTCGGGGTTTGGCCTGGTTCAACTAGGATCGTAACGTTTTTTTCGCTTACAATAAACGGCGTTTCCGGCGCATCTGAAAGCGTCCCGGTCTCCTTTATTGCGGATAGTTATTTTTCTTTGGAAAACCGACCATGTCACGCTTATTGTTTTTTCAATTCGGTCTGCTTTTGAGTGCGGTTTTGCTCAATCCTTGCCAATTAATCGGCCAAGAAGAAATCACGGCAGATCATTTGGCATTTTTTGAAAAGAAAATCCGCCCGGTATTGGTTTCTCATTGTTATCAGTGTCACTCGAAAAATTCGAAATCGCTTAAAGGCGGTTTGGCGCTCGACACGCTTGAGGGGATTCGGGAGGGCGGAGATAGCGGTCATGCCGTCGTACCGGGGGATGTTGAAGGTAGTGTTTTGATGGAAGCGATTCGCTATGAATCGATGGAAATGCCACCTAAGCAGAAGCTATCACAGGCTGTGATCAATGATTTTCAAAAATGGATTGAGATGGGAGCTCCTGATCCCCGTAAAGGTGCAGGTTTAATCAAGCGAGAAATTGATTTTCATGACGCTAAAAAACACTGGTCGTTTCAGGCTATTCAAAGGACAGAGCCACCATCGGTGGAGAACGAGGCTTGGCCGAAAAATTCCGTTGACCAATTCATCCTTGCAAAGTTAGAGTCGAAGGGCCTGAGGCCGGTTAGCGATGCGTCTCGGCAAGTACTGATTCGAAGGTTGTATTACGATCTGATTGGCTTGCCGCCCTCCTCAGAACAGTTGCAGGCCGCGATGGAAGATGACAGTCCCGACGCCGTTGAGAATTTAGTCGACCGTCTTTTGGATTCCCCGCAGTTTGGTGAGCGTTGGGGAAGACATTGGCTTGATGTTGTCAGGTATGCCGAGTCCAACGGACGTGAGCGGAATATTGTTTATCCAACGGCCTGGCGTTATCGCGACTATGTGATTGATGCTTTTAATAACGACACTCCGTTTAATCGATTTATCCAAGAACAACTTGCTGGTGATTTACTCCCGGGTGCCGGCGACAATGAAGCAATTGCAACGGGGTTCCTGGCGATTGGTCCCAAGCTACTCAACGAAGGGAACCGCGAGGCGTTCGTGATGGATCTGGTTGATGATCAGATTGATGTGACGACGCGCGCTTTTATGGGCTTGACCGTTAGTTGCGCCCGCTGCCACGATCATAAGTTTGATCCTATTCCAACTGCTGAGTATTATTCGATGGCGGGAATCTTTCGAAGCACCCGCACGTTGTATGGGACGAAGAAACAGCAGGGAAATCGGCAAGGAAGTTCATTGGTGGCTTTGGAAATTCCCGAAGCCAAGAAATCAGCTGCAGCAAAGCAAAAAAAACAGTCCGAATTACTCAAAGACGAGCTGCGAGCAGTTCAAAAATCGATCGTGAAGTTACAGGCGAAGACGAGAGAACTCGCCAATCGAAAAACGAATGACAAGCAGTACAAGCCCGATGCAAAACAATCTGCGGCGCTAAGAAAATCACTTAGTAATGCGAGAAAGAAATCGAGTGGCCTTCAGAAACAAATCAAAAATCTCGGGGAAAATGATATTGAATTCATGGCGATGGGGGTTCAAGAGGGAAAAGTCGCAGACTCACCGATCTACGTTCGAGGTGAGGTAACTGGTCGAAAAGGAACGGCCTCGCGCGGTTTTTTGACGATTCTCGAATCGGATTTAGAGCAGCGATTAATTGAGAATGCTCAAAGTGGAAGAAAAGAGCTTGCCGATTGGATTATTGCTCGCGAGAATCCAATGACTGCGCGTGTGGCGGTAAACCGAGTTTGGCATCATTTATTCGGTAACGGAATCGTTCGGACGGTCGATAATTTCGGTGCGACAGGAGAATCTCCGACTCATCCTGAGTTGCTCGATTTTCTGGCCATTGGTTTTCAGGAGCAAGGATGGTCGATCAAGCGTCTGATTCGTCGGCTTGTGCTTTCGAGAACCTATCAGTTAGCGGCGGATTATTCTCAGGTCAACTATGAAATAGACCCAGACAACTTTTTATTATGGCGACACAAATCCCAACGACTGGATGCTGAGGCATTGAGAGATGCAATGTTGTTGGCCAGCGGCGACTTGGATCTCAGTCCAGCTCAGGGGTCTCCAGTTTCAAAGTTGCGAGGTGAATTTGGACGCGGGAACTCGACGGCTGTCGCGAAAGCAGCGAGCCAACATCGAAGTATCTATCTTCCCATTGTTAGAAATGCTGTCCCGGATGTTTTAAAATTATTTGATTTTGCCGAACCGAGTATCCTTGTGGGGGAACGGCCCGTTACAACAGTACCGACACAGGCACTGTATTTTTTAAACAGTGAATTGGTGACTTCGCAATGTGACCGACTTGCCCGGCGATTGTTGGCAAAAACATCGATGGACGATGCGGAGCGGATAAATTTTGCGTACCAATCTGTGCTTTCCCGCGCTGCGACTGATTCGGAGGTCAAACGTGCCAGGAAATATATCGATAAACTTGCTGATGATCTTTCGGTGGGAGACGAAGATCGTAGTCAGTTGATGGCTTGGTCTGGCTTTTGCCAGATCTTGTTCGGTTCGGCAGAGTTCAGGTACGTGGACTGATTAGAAATTTATTATTGAGATGAAATCGGTCTTTTGACTGACTGAATTTGTGCTCAAACGCTCAATGAGCTTGAGATAGGAATTAGAAATGACATTCGAATTTTCGAGAAGAAATGTACTAAAGACACTGTCGTGCGGTTTTGGCTACATGGCGTTGGCTGGATTGACGACAGAGGCGGCGGAGGATTCGCAGAATCCGCTGACTCCGAAGGCGCCCCATTTTCCAGCGACGGCAAAGAGAGTGATCTTTTTGTGCATGCGGGGCGGCCCGTCTCACGTGGATACTTTTGATTACAAACCTCAGTTATTAAAAGATTCAGGCAAGAAGGCGCCGAACCAGAAAAGTAGAAAGTTGATGGGGTCGCCGTGGAGTTTTCAACAGTATGGCGAGAGTGGGTTACCAATTTCAGACCTGTTCCCGCACCTTGGAAAGCATGCGGATGACCTTTGTTTGATTAATGGGATGGCTGGTGAGGTGCCAAATCACCCTCAGGCGTATCTCAAACTTCATACCGGTAGCTTCCGGTTTGTAAGACCATCAGTTGGGTCCTGGGCTCTCTACGGTTTAGGTACCGAGAATCAAGACCTGCCCGGGTTTATTACGCTCAATCCGGAAACGCGCGTCGGTGGCGCCCAGAATTACGGTAGCTCGTTTCTACCTGCCTATTATCAGGGGACTGCTATCGGGCAAATCAACCAGTCCCTTGCAAATGCACGCTTTGGAAATATTAAGAACGCTCGCTTCAGCGAATCGCTTCAGCGTCAGCAGCTCGATTTGCTTCAGGAAATGAATCAGGAGTTGCTGAAAAAGAAGGAAGTAAGTTCGGAACTCGAGGGAGTGATTGAATCTTACGAACTGGCTTTTCGCATGCAAAACGCAGTTCCAACATTGATGGATGTTTCCAATGAGTCAAAAGAGACGCTGGAAATGTATGGCATTGGCGTAAGAGAGACAGATAATTTTGGCCGACAATGCTTACTGGCTCGCCGGTTTGCCGAGTCTGGCGTGCGGTTTATTGAGTTGTGCCATGGGAACTGGGATCAACACGGAAATTTAAAGGGAAAATTAGAATCGAATTGCCGCGCGACCGACCGGCCCATTGCTGCATTACTTTCGGATTTAAAACAGCGAGGGATGCTGAAGGATACCTTGGTGGTTTGGGGAGGTGAGTTTGGTAGAACGCCGCACGTTAAGAGGAAAGACGGTCGCGATCACAATGCCACCGGATTTTCTACCTGGATGGCTGGCGGAGGCGTTCAAGGTGGTCAGCGAGTGGGAGCCACTGACGAGTATGGAATCGCTGCCGTAGAAAATAAAATGAATTTTCACGACCTCCATGCAACGATGTTGCATACTCTTGGGCTAGACCACACAAAACTTACCTATCGCTACGCTGGGCGCGATTTCAGATTGACGGATGTTTATGGGCGCGTGGTAAAAGAAATTCTCGCGTAGTGAGTTAATTGCTAAATGTGAGTTAATTGCTAAATAATTCGGGGTGCTTAAAAGTTGCTAAAGCCAGGGCCATGGCATGTTCATAAAGGGAATGCCGAGTAATCACGCCTCCTGTCAGTGAGGCAACTGCCCCGCCCTGTTGCTTGGAGTTGTGTTCTTTGAAGACTTGGTCGTTCGCATGTCCCAACTCAACTCCCGAATCGACCAGTCGTTTTACGCTCGGTGGCAGTGGGAACGCACCGCTTCGTCCAAGCGTGGAGGTTCCATTGCGATCGATGACTACGATCCAGGCACTCGCGAAAAGGGTCTCGTTGATCGTTTCAATTCCACCTTCAATGCCAACGAAAAAATCTGCGGACGGGCACAATTCTTTGAGCGCGTGGGCTCGATTCGTTGCTCCTTGGCGCGTCTCTTGTGAGGTCATTGGCTGATCGCTTACGCCCGACGCAACGTCAAAGCCCTCGGCGGAAAAACTCTTGTCTGGAAACATGGCTTGGAACCCTGCGGTCGCTGACGCGATTTTGACTGGATTTTTCGAACCGACTGCGATGTGGAAATTATTTATCATGAGATTCAAGGGGAACGGGCAGGAATGGATTGAGTTTCGGTGTGTTTGGACGGGGCCAATGAAAGACGTTTGGATTGTGGTCGGCAGCCATGATAACCATGTTCGATTGGCTTGTTGATGACCGCGCATGAAAAAACCCGTTGAAGAATCCTGGCTGAGATCCAACAACGGGTTTTAACTATCAACTAGTAGATTGCCGATTGAACAGCTTACCTCTTGGAATTGTTATTGATTTGAGCCTTCAAATTACTTTGAAGAGAACATTTCGTTCCAACGATTCTCATAAGATCATGCCCACGGATATTTCTCATTTTGTCACCAAAATGAGGTTTCTAATTATCCTTAGAAAGGAGGTGATCCAGCCGCAGGTTCCCCTACGGCTACC
>WTFU01000031.1:0-24977 GCA_011523945.1 Mariniblastus sp.
GTGGCGACGTCTCTCCAATTAAATCTCTCAACACGGTTACCGCATCCGGATTACCCATCGCTTCTCTGGTTCTCTCAACAAGTGCCGTCGCACTGGAGTAGGCTTCCAAATGTCCCGCTTGACCGCACCCGCAGATCCTCGCATCCTCACGAGTATCGATCACGATATGTCCAATCTCGGCGCCATGGCTGTTAGCCCCATCAACCGAAATATCGTCGATAATAATACCTCCCCCAACCCCGGTCCCGAGGGTTATCATCACCATACTTGAATGCTGTTGACCGCCTCCAACCCAGAACTCACCAAACGCGGCCGCACCCGCATCGTTCGCATAGGTCACAGGTTTTCCCAAAGCCTCGGACAATTTTCCTTGAACCGGAAAATTATGCCAGCCCGGTAAATTTGTCGGCGTCAAAATCACGCCTCGATGAATATCCATCGGTCCCGGCGTGCCCAAGCCCGCCGCCGCAACATCACTCCATTGAAAGCCGGTCGGTTCGATGAGCGCTTCCAACTCTTTGCGAGCCTGGTGGATGGCAATATCAGGCGTCTCATTTGGTGCCGTTGGAAATTTCGTATCAGCCACGATCTTGCCGTGATCGTCCACCAAACCTACTTTGACATTCGTACCGCCAACATCGACACCGGCAAACAGCGGTGCGGCAAATTGATCATCAGGTGTCATTGAAATGTTCTTAGGGAAGAAAATCGGAAAAGCAAAGTATAAAAATCAGCAGCATTTCCCACAATGCGAAACCAATGTTTGTTGGCTGTTTCCCCTTCGATTTCCGTTGTATCCGTCGGAATTTGCCCCTCACCGCTGCCTAATGGGTTTAGTTACGAATCAATCAGACAGAACTTTTCAACTTCTCGCGCGAGAGGCCAGTTCATTTTGGATTTCAGAAATCCGTTTTTTGCTCGTCTCCTGAATCTTTTTCACAGCCTTTTCCCTCGTCTCGTTCCGTTCTCGAATCAAGGATTTAACGGCTGGACTCTTGGCTGACTTGCCCGTTTTTAAGACCGTGTCTATCTTTTTTTTATAGTCTCGTTCAATCTTTTGAGTCGCTCGCGTCACTTGTTGATTGGTCAATTTTTCAAGCTTGGCCAACTCTTGTTTCAGCGCAGCCGTACCCCGTTTTGCAGACCGCCGACCTCTCGCTCCCTCCTTCCCAGCAGGCAAGGACTGACCTTGAGGCGACACACCTCTGAAATCCGCTTCCAACTTGGCAATTTTCGACTCCGCCCGTTCAGCACGATTGAGATTTCTATCAGCCAAGGACTTAACTTCATCTAACTTCTGCCTGAGCGATTCAATTACAGTTTCAGCCATGGGCTCTTCGATGACGGCGGCATCATCGGTCACTTTCGTCTCGTCACCGAATATTTCTTTGGCATTAACTGTACGCGCCGCAGCGTAGTTGGAGGTCTGGAGTGGCGTGAACGAAATCGGCTCCACGATGACAGGAGCGTAAGGGTTCAGTCCGTAAATTTCCCACATTGGAACATCGGTTGGAAAATCTAACGCTGGGACCCGCCGCCTTCGCAAACACTGCCCCTCGACCGGAACCGCAATTTGCAAAAAAACAAGAACAACAAACGCTTTTAAAATCCAAACAAAGGCATTGGCTTGCGAAAAGAGAGACATATTTAACTCGCGTTTCAATTCAGGTGAAAACCATTCAATTTACCAATCGACAAATGGTAGATTCGCCAAGTGGTTTAACGCGTTACCAGCTTAGTTAAAGCCTCAGCGATTGAAACAAACGATTACCAAGATTTTGAAGAGAATCCAATGGCCGGGGAATCAAGTAATTCCAAATTCACCGATTCCGAAACTCAACCATTAACAGGCCAACGGGAACGCCACTTTCAGCCTGATGATTCAATGACACACTTCAAAGCGACTCGCTGATTGAATCCCCTAAAGCCGTCGCGAAGGCCGTCGCAAAATTATCACAATGAGAGATACTGATCATGATTTCGGAGATGCCGCGAGATTCGCAAATGACCTTGGCCTGCCCGCCCAGCCGCACATAAGGTTTTCCGCCCATGTGATTGACAATTTCAATATCGGTCCACTGAATACCGTTTGACCATCCTGTCCCCATGGCTTTAAGAATCGCCTCTTTGGCAGCCCATCGCCCCGCATAATGTTGCGTGGACGCTTTTCGCGAGCCGCAATACTCGATTTCATCAGGCGTGTAGACTCGCTCAATGAAGATCGCCTCGTGCTTGTCGATCATCTTAGCGACGCGCAAACACTCAACGATGTCAGTACCAATTCCAACTACATTCATTTCAACACTCGAATATTTATTTTCAAAGCTTGAAAACCGTTGACTATTGTACTTGCGAGCGGAAGCACTTCATAAGCTCAGGCAGTTTCTAACATTTGTTTCACACACCACAAGCATCCTTTGCTCGCTTCACCACCTCACCCGCTTTCGCTCGAGCGCGAGCTGCCCCGTCACCGAGGATTTGGTAAACCTTATCCATATTATTTTCCAACTCAGCTCGCTTCTCTCTCGCCTCAGCGAAATAGGAAACCGCAACCTCGGCCAATGCTTTTTTGACATCTCCATAACCAAATCCACCAGCTCGATACATGGAAGCCATCTCAGACTTCGCCTTCTCATCGGCAAACAGGGAAAACAACTGATAGAGATGATCTGCCTCCGGATCCTTCGCATCCTCCATCGGTCGAGAGTCGGTAGCGATTCGCATGATTTTCTTCTTCATTGGCTTGACGTCTTCAAAGATCTCAATGAAGTTCCCGTAACTCTTTGACATTTTCTCGCCGTCCGTTCCGGGAACTTTGGCACTACTGTCCAAAACCTTCGGTTTCGGCAGAGTAAAGACTTCGCCAAAATTATGATTAAAGGCCTGCGCAATATCGCGACAAACTTCAATGTGCTGCACTTGGTCAGACCCAACAGGAACGACGTCCGAATCGTAAGCAAGAATGTCGGCAGCCTGCAAAACGGGATAAGTAAACAACCCCGTCACAACGGGCAACCCTTTTCCAATTTTATCTTTGTAAGAAACACACCTTTCAAGCAAACCCATTGGAGTGCCAGACATCAAAAGCCAGCACAATTCGGAAATCTCCGGCACGTCTGATTGAATGAACAGGGTTGCCTGATCCGGATCAAGTCCAAGTGCCAACAGGTCCATCGCGGTATCTAACGAGTTCTGCCGTAACTTTTCGCCGTCACGAATGGTCGTTAACGCATGAAGATTGGCAATAAAATAGAACGACTGCTCTTCATTTTGGAGCGCAATGTACTGTTGGATGGCGCCGAAATAATTCCCCCAATGAGGTCGTCCAGTGGGCTGGATCCCGGAAAGTACCTTCATGATTAAGCATTCAATAAAAAAGGGTTGCGACTTTAAGACGACTAGTTTAACAAAGCGACTCTGGAACGGCTAGAACGATGCTGAAATCACTTCATCAAGATAAAGGCCACTGCCTTGAAGACAATCGTCAGGCCCTTGGCCAGCACGAAACACAATTGACACAACCGATTTTCAGGACGCCAACAGGGATCCCTGACCGGACTAGTTCTTCGAGCGAAAACAATAGCTGGTGAAATCAAGAATCCCCGTAAACTTAAAATCCCCATCGACGTAATGCTCGATCACATAAAAAGCAAAGTAGTAGAATCTGCAAAAGCACCAAATCGCTAACCCTAGAAGCAAGCCAATTTTCAAAGTAGGTGCCTCCGCGATGAGTAAAATAGACGCAAGGCTGCCGGATAGCAGAAATAAAATTCCCTTCAAGTAAATCCACTTAGGATCTTTTAAATCAGCCACGTTAAGCCTCCCTTTTAAATTCAACTTAAGCGTTCGCTTTATGCCTCAGTTCAGATTCTCCACCAAAGCAATGCTGAAAGGTAGGGATAAAGCTATCTATCCAAAAAAAAAGACAAACTCCCCTATCGAACGCAGCCGAATTCAAGTTCGAGTGGCCCCCAAATGTAATCACTTAAATGTAATCGCTTTTGAACTGCCATAATTGTCCTTTGATTCCCTCGCTACCGACCCCCAATAAGAGAACCAAACGTTCAACATTTTCGTAATGATAAATAGACAATTTAAAACTCTCCCAGCACGATTCGCTCTGGAAACAGTGAAATAAGATACTTCAAAAAGTTCTGCCAGAAATCGCTCAAAACCGATTCATTTACGTCAATATGGAGGCTTGGCACGCGAATTGCAAACGATCAATTGCTTAAGCAGACATCATGACATTCCGTCAACTGACGGGTTTTTCTCGACGCATGAACAGGAGGCCAACGATGATCAATTCATGGGATATCGGCTCGGTCCGAGGAATTAATCTTCGCGTTCACTGGACGTTTTTATTACTACCTTTGTGGATTTTTGCATCGGCCATTTCATCCGGAACCGGCCTCACGTCGGCATTTGCTTCTGTGCTTTTCGTCTTTGCAATTTTTGGCTGTGTCCTCCTGCACGAACTAGGACATGCTTTCGCTGCACAGCAATTTGGAATCGGAACCCGGGACATCACTCTGCTGCCCATTGGCGGAGTCGCCGCACTTGAACGCATGCCGCGTGTTCCTCTCCAAGAGCTTTGGATCGCATCCGCTGGCCCGCTTGTGAACGTTATCATCGCAATGATTATTTTTTCGGTGCAAGCCATCACTGGCCCAGGCAGCTTCGCCACACACCAGTTCTTTTCCCAACTCATGATCGCGAATGTAATTTTAGTTTTGTTCAACTTGATCCCCGCATTCCCGATGGACGGTGGTCGTATTCTGCGCAGCCTACTCGCATTCCGAATCCCCTACGCGACGGCCACTTCAATCGCTGCGCGGACGGGGCAAATCTGCGCCGTCGGCTTCGGATTGCTTGGACTCTTTACAGGCCAGTTGATGATGTTCCTGGTCGCCGTTTTCGTTTACTTTGCCGCCCGAGCTGAAAACAGAATGGTTCAATACCAAGATGCGTCGAGTCCGCCACCGCGGTCCAGCGAACCAGCCCAATCGAGTGCGCCGGGATTTCGTTGGAGTCGTGAGAATAAATTTAGAAATGACGGCGGCGTTCCCTCCAGTCTTTCGATCCAAAGCGTCGCAGCTTGGCTTGCCAATCAACGCCGTGATCACTGTCAAATTGTTGAATCTGGCAAAGTCATTGGACAGGTCACGCGATCTCAATTGACCGCCGCGATCTATCGAGGCCTTGGAGGAGTTCCCGTTAGCCGACTGCTTGCCGCTTGATAGCCGCACAACCTCGGTTGAAATTTTCCAACGTCGTTTGAACCGTTGCGAAATTTGATGTTGCTAACTTGCAACATAACTCTACAGAATTCATGGGATCCAAACCTCCCTTCCATTCCGATACCCGATTGGGATGGAGCGACGAGATTGATCGTGAGGATTATTCCAAAACTCTCGGAAATATCGATTTCTACCGAGGCTGAACAAAACCGCTCGAACGTTTCATTATAGAAACCATGAATTTTAGAAATTCGGGCTCACACATAATAAGACGTAATCTATGCTTCAGATGTGATGACCGGAACGTGGCAGTGACCCAATTGCTGACTCGGTCGGCTCGAACTAATTTTTGCTCCCCCATTGGTTCAAGTCGCAATTTGGCATCAATTATTATCAAATCATTTGTCTCGATTTCGTCAGGTCGGGCAAAGGGGGAGTCGTGATGCACGAGTACAACTTTTTAACGCAACAACAACCGCTCGACGACGAGAAATACAATTTCTTTCTCGCCGCGCAACAGCTGAAACAAATGGTGGACCGAGAGCCACCGTCGCTTAGCAACGTCCGACGCCACCATCGATCAACCACAAGTATTTCTGTCTCGATCCAACCCCTGGACGAAGACTTTAATGAAGTGGGAGAACAGTTCTGGGTTGTTTCTCGAGATATCAGCCCAATGGGAATGGGGCTAATTTGCCCAGAACCATTTGGCTACGAGTTCGTCCGGACAGGTCTACTGAATAAGAATGCGTCGGTCATCAGTCGCGTCCGCCACAACACATCGATCGGAGAAACCCATCCTATGTTTCTTGTCGGGATCGAATTCATCAGTGGTACTGAACTCTGCGAAATAACAGGCTAGAACAATCAGGCAACCGATCAAACGCCGCGACTATTTAGGTGATTCCCCTCCGACGAACCTAAAAGTCCAACGCAATCACGCCGAACCCGCGAGTCGCAGGTTCGGCGTTTTTTTGTTCGTTTCAAGTCACGAAAGCCGCCAATCAGTTTCGAATCGACGACGATCAGATGCGGTCTAAAGAATGCCGCCGTGGGTTCTCACTGGCGCCATGTGATCAGGAGCATCCAGGAACCAGAATCGCTCCCATTCTGTTCGGATTGCCCGCAAGTTCTCAGATGTATAGATCAATTGCTTGGCACGAACCGCCGGATCCGCATCGTATGCAGGTAGAAAACAGCCTACATTACTGGTTAATACAGCTGCCAAGAACGCCGCAGTCAGTAGCCGACGCATGATACTTCCCTTTTGTTTCGGTTGATTTGACACTCAATCGGTCCTTCGAAAATACGAGGTCGAGCGAAATTGCTCTCTGTTGAAAGGAATCGGCACCATAGCACGCGATAGTTTAATCCTTACAGCTGAATTATCCGACAAAGTTTGACATTGCGAGCAAGGCATGCTGTCAGCCCGGCGATAGCACAACGACAATCCAAAATTCCAAAAAAAAACGGCCCGCCCCCAAAATTGAGGGCGGACCTTTTATCGTTATGAGGCTCGTTGTGAAACGACCTAAACGAAGGGTGGCTGCAACGGCAACCCGCCGGCAACCGTTTATGCGGTGCCACCTCGTCGGCTAGTACAGAAATAATTCACAAAAACACCTCCTTTCTTTAAGACATCCCATTCCCTACCAGAGCCGTAAAGATCGGTGGGAGCAGGCTTCTGACCATCGCAGTGCGTACCTGCGATCCGATGCCCCATTATTTCCTATTCGAGTAACTTTGCTACCTAGTTTTGAGATGAATTCGAAAAATATACGATTCGTTCACAGAAATCGTCCATCGCCGTCTAATAACTATTACAAAGAAAAGCCTGCTCACCTCATGACCAAATTAGCCCGTTGGGAACTTAATCAATGCTGGCTGTAATTAACTCAATGAGTTCAGTATGTAACGGAAGCAATCGCAGTCCAATCCCAACCATTAAGTGGCGCCCTGTCGAAGTTCCCGCCGGACTCTCAACGCGCGCCTCGGCATTATGGATAATTGAAATAAGCCAAGCGGCGACTGGGAAAGGAGCCTCCAAGGGGGGAGGCAATGGAACCGCCTGACAATTCAGCGACAAAGATTAATCGCGAAGCTTATTCTGCACGAACGCCAAACGCTATCAGTTCCACTCCCAGAAGTGCTATCACCCATTAGTCTGTAAAGAAAATCGCCATCGAGCCCCGAAAACAAACGAATTTTTGTCAAAAATTGCCGATTAAACTTGCGGAAACCTAGCTAATTCAAGGCAGCTCCCCATGGGATACCTTCCTGCCGATCCAGAACGGACTGTGCAGGATAGGCGAAATGGTATTAAACGGGCAATTTTGCCCGTTGCAAGTGAGATTTCCTTCTGTTAGCTTATTCCGATCGTTGTGACGCAGTCCCTTCTAGATTGAATGTTTTGCGAACGACAGCTGGGTTTAGGCTCGGTTGCTGTTCTCAAACTCTGACGCTTGGACAGTTTCACAGTTTGTTTTTCACTACTGACGTGTTGATCCGTTCAACATGCAACCCAGGCAGCGCCATCGCTTCAACGCCCCGTTTTTGACCCTGACCTCTGCTGTCGGATTCAACTAAGTAAGCCGCGAACTACTCGCTGATCCCAAAAGAACTAAACAATGGTAAATCGTAACCTCATTCACTCCCTTGAAGACGACGCAATCGAACTGGAAATGGGAGAATTGTTCTCCACAACCGCCCAGGAAGATCTCGAAGAACTCAATCTTACAGAGCTTTATTATCCTGATGGCGTAGGCGCTGAACAAAAATACGAACTCAACGAAATCGTAGAAGGAAAGATTGTTCGCGTTGACAGTGACCACGTTGTTGTCGATGTCGGCTTTAAGAGTGAAGGTACGATTCCCCGCAACGAATGGGAAGAGCACGAAGACCAGCCTGAAGTCGGGCAAAGTATCAAGGTGTTGATTGAAGATCTTGAAGACGAGCAAGGTCGCGCCGACGATCCATCGGGACTGATCGCCGTCAGTAAACGCAAGGCTGACCACATCATCCACTGGATTGACGTCATTTCGAAGGTCGCCGAAGGCGATATCGTTACCGGTACTTGCACGCGGAAAATTAAAGGTGGACTTCTGGTCGATATCGGTGTCCCTGTCTTCCTACCTGCCAGCCAAGTCGACATTCGACGGCCTGGCGATATCGGCGACTACATCGGACGCGTGGTTCAGTGCGAAGTGCTAAAAATTGATGAACTTCGTCGAAACATCGTTGTCTCGCGTCGCTCACTGATTGAGAAAGAGCGAACTTACGCACAGCAAAAACTGATGGCCGAACTCGAAACTGGACAGGTCCGCAAAGGTGTTGTGAAAAACATCGCCGACTTCGGTGCGTTTGTTGATCTCGGTGGAATTGACGGTTTGCTTCACATCACGGACATGTCGCATACTCGCATTTCGCACCCATCGCAAATGGTTTCGATGGACCAAGAGCTCGACGTTATGGTATTGAATATTGATCGAGAGAAAATCAAGATCGCTCTAGGCCTCAAGCAATTGCTACCCAACCCTTGGGATCAGGTCGAAGAGAAATACCCAATTGCGTCAGTTCAAACGGGTGAAGTTGTCAACGTCATGAACTACGGTGCATTCGTAAAACTTGAACCCGGCATCGAAGGTCTTGTCCACATCTCCGAAATGTCGTGGGTGAAACGAGTCAACCATCCAAGCGAATTGTTGAACATTGGCGACGAGATTCAGGTTTCGGTTCTGGGAATCGACAAGTCGGGTGAGCAAATGTCACTAGGCATGAAGCAAACTCAGGACAATCCTTGGGATAAAGTCGAAGGTAAATACCCAATCGGTAAAGAAATTTCCGGACGCGTTCGAAACCTGACCAACTATGGAGCATTTATCGAACTCGAAGAAGGTATTGATGGACTTCTCCACGTTTCTGACATGTCATGGACGCGAAAGATTAGCCATCCAAATGAAGTCCTCGAGAAAGGTCAGGAATTGACCTGTCGGATTCTGGCCGTCGACACCGATCGTCGGCGAATCGCCCTTGGATTAAAGCAAATGAACGAAGATCCATGGACAAGCGACATTCCACAACGCTACTCACCAGGTCAGAAAATCACTGGCAAGGTCACCAAAATCACCAATTTTGGAGTGTTTGTTGGACTTGAAAACGGACTGGAAGGATTACTTCATATCTCGGAACTCGCCGAGCATAAAGTCGAAAACCCGGAAGACGTCGTCAAAGTCGGTGACGAACTCGAGGTCAAAGTTCTCCGCGTTGATACCGAAGAGCGAAAAATCGGACTTTCACGACGGCGGGTTGATTGGACGGCAGAAGAAGAAGCCGCTGAAGCTAAGAAAGAAGCAGCTGAAGTTTCCGGAACCGCCGGTGGCCCGAACATTGCCCAAGCAGATCTTAAAGGTGGACTTGGTGGTGGCGGATTACTAATCGAGTCGCCTGATGCTCCTGCAGCCGAGGAAGCCGCTCCTGCAGCAGAGGAAGCCGCTCCTGCGACTGAGGAAGCCCCCGCTGCAACCGAGGAAGCTGCTCCTGCCTCTGAAGAACCTGTGGCTGAAGCTCCGGTTGAAGAAGAGAAACCGGAAGAAGGCTAAACAACTGAATTGAAAACCGCCCGACTCGAGCGGTTTCCCAATAAGTTGCAAAAAAACAAACGCTCACCGGTTAAGGTGGGCGTTTTTTTTTGGGGCTTCGCTATTGGAGTAAAATTAGAGAACCCCTGTCAGCGAACGCTCTCTAAGATAGAATTAGGTTTATTCAGTGCGGGCAACGCCCGCTGAAAGTCCTTTGTTCTTTCAAAATGGTCGATAGCGTGACGAATACCACTACTTCCTCCGATGAATCCCCTACAACTCTGGACCAGGGAACGACCACGCTATGGCAGGTCGATATATTTCCCGTCGATGGTCAACCCAATCGTCTCTCCGCTGAGGTTCTCGACAACGCGAGAGATTTACGGGTCGATGAATCCCTCGAAGTAATTGCCGCCAACGGTTTTCTCATTCAGGGCTCGCTAACTGAAGAGGACATGGCCCGCCTGACATCTGAATTGCTCGTTGAGCCGGTTGTCGAACGCTGCGAATTCGCGCTGGTTGGTTCTGATTCACTATCACAACCAATGGGCCAATTGACCAATTTGCTCCATGTCCTTCCCCTTCCCGGCGTCACTGACCCCCAGGCAGAAAGTGCCCTGATGGCGATGAGGCACCTTGGGTTTCCAGTCGACGTGGTTAGGACTTTTAAAAAATTCTGGACATCGGATCTATCCGAACAAGATCAAAGCTTGCTGCACGGTAAGATCTTGTGCAACGATTCAATCGAAATGATCGTTGTCGGCAAACTCGAACTCGATGAACTTCAACTCGGACAAGCTTATGAGTTTTCGAAACGAGATATTCCGCTGACGAATCTTTCCGATGAAGCTCTGTTGAAAATCAGTCAGGACTGGACACTCAGTCTTTCACTGATCGAAATGCACACCATTCGCGATCACTTTGAAACACTTGGTCGGGCTCCATCCGATATCGAACTCGAGTCTATTGCCCAAACTTGGAGCGAGCATTGCAGCCACAAGACTCTCGCCGGCCGCATCTCTTACCAAGACGAGAATGGTGAACGTCAATTCGAGAACATGCTCAAGGAAACAATTTTTTCTGCAACCATGCAGATCCGATCAGACTTGGGAGAGAGCGACTGGTGTGTCAGCGTATTTAAGGACAACGCCGGTATCGTTGAATTTGATGACAATTACAACATTGCATTCAAAGTTGAAACCCATAATCGCCCTTCAGCACTCGAACCTTACGGTGGCGCGAACACAGGAATTGGTGGCGTCATCCGCGATACGCTTGGCACCGGTTTAGGCGCCAAGCCAATTTGCAATACAGACGTCTTTTGTTTTGCATCACCTGACACTCCGTATGAAGAACTGCCTCCCGGAGTAATGCATCCCCGCCGAATCATGAAAGGCGTTGTTGCGGGCGTCCGGGATTATGGAAACCGAATGGGAATTCCAACCGTCAACGGCGCTGTATTTTTCGACGAGCGTTACGTCGGCAATCCATTAGTCTTTTGCGGCAACGTCGGCTTAATTCCGAAAGAGAAATCCTTCAAAGAAGTTCAACCCAACGATTTAATTGTTTCAATTGGTGGCAAAACCGGACGGGATGGTATCCACGGCGCAACCTTTAGTTCGGCTGAATTGACCGAATCCAGCGACATCACGTCGGGTGGAGCAGTTCAAATTGGAAATGCAATTACCGAAAAAATGCTGATGGACGTTCTCCTGATCGCTCGGGACCGGGAACTCTACTCTTCCGTTACCGATTGCGGAGCCGGTGGTTACTCCAGCGCAGTCGGAGAAATGGGGGAAGACATTGGTGCCGAAGTATGGCTCGATCGAGTCCCGTTAAAATACGACGGACTTTCTTATACCGAAATTTGGATTTCTGAAGCTCAGGAGCGAATGGTATTTGCGATTCCTGAATCCAACTGGGAAGAGTTCGAATCGCTGTGCGCTTCCGAATCAGTGGAAGCAACCGTGATCGGCCAATTTAAACCGACCGGTCAACTAGTACTCAAGTATGGTGATGAAATCGTTGGCGATGTCTCAATGAGCATGCTGCACGACGGCCGACCTCCCATTATTCGTGAAGCAACCTATCAACCAACGCCAGTCAGCGAAATACCAGCGTTCGATTTTAAACCTACCGAACAATGGACAGCCGACCTTTGCAAAATTCTCGCATCACCCAATGTAGCGAGCAAGCACTGGATCATCCGCCAATACGACCATGAAGTTCAGGGCGGAAGCGTCATCAAACCACTCGTTGGTATCCAAAATGATGGGCCCGGTGATGCGGCCGTGGTACGCCCCGTTCTCGATTCAAGACGTGGCTTGGCTGTTTCTTGCGGAATGAATCCGCTGTATGGCGACCTCGATACATACCACATGGCCACCAGCGCAATCGATGAGGCGATCCGAAATTGTGTCTCGGTAGGTGCCGACCCAACTCGAATCGCTATTCTCGATAATTTTTGCTGGGGCTACACCGATCGTCCTGAAACCCTCGGTTCGCTGGTACGCGCCGCAATTGCCTGCCAAGATCTCTCCGTAGTTTTACAAACACCGTTTATTAGCGGAAAAGACAGCCTCCACAACGAATTTAGCTACACCGATGAAGAAGGTAATCGCCAGACAATCTCCATCCCTTCCACCCTGTTGATCAGTGCCATGGGTCAAGTTCCGGACGTTGCGAACTGTGTTACGATGGACTTAAAAGATGCTGGTAATGTTCTGTTTCAAGTCGGTGTCACCGGCGACCATCTTGGAGGGTCTCACTGGAATTTGGTCAATGGATTTACCGGCGGTAAAGTGCCGACCGTCGATCCGCAGCGAGCCAAACAAACCTTCGTCCAGCTTCACCATGCGATCCAGAATGGTTTGGTGCGAAGTTGCCACGACATGAGCGAAGGTGGACTAGCGGTAGCTATCGCTGAAATGGCCTTCGCCGGTGGACTGGGCGCCGAAATCACGACCAACGAAATCGGCGTCGAAATTCTACCAAGCGACCCAGATTCCAAGATCGAACTGAGCTATGCAACTGCGGCATTGTTATTCTCTGAATCCAACTCACGCTTCGTCGTTGAAGTCGCGCCCGACCACGTTGAGCAATTTAAATCCACCATGGGTGACATCGACGTTCAATTACTTGGAACCGTAATTTCAAATCCACGGCTTACCATTGAAGTTGGCGACAACACTGTTATTCAAAGCGATTTACAGACGCTCAAGAATGCTTGGCTAGGCACCCTTGACTGGAAATAATCAGCGCGACATTACCACGCCTCTCCGTCATTTTTTCAAACGATAATAATTTAACCCATTGCGATTTCGCCATGACTCAACCGAACGTACTCATCCTGCGAGCTCCCGGAACTAATTGCGATCAAGAAACTGGTTACGCTTTTAATTTGGCCGGAGGCAACTCCAGCTTCGTCCACATTAATCAACTCATGGAATCTCCTGAAATGGTCAGAGATTACCAAATCCTGTGCCTGCCTGGTGGATTCAGCTACGGTGATGACATTGCGGCCGGCAGAATCCTTGCCAGTCAAATGCAGTCTCGACTAGCCGATGTACTCACCGAATTCCATGCATCAGGAAAACTGATTCTCGGAATCTGCAACGGATTTCAAATATTGATTAAGTCCGGTTTTCTGCTCCCTCGTGACGACCAGGGATTGCCCGCCACACTCACATGGAACGACAGCGGCAGGTTTGTCGACTGCTGGGTTAACTTAAAAACTGACAATGAGAAATGTGTTTTCCTGAAGGAAATTGAACAAATGTACCTGCCAATCGCTCATGCCGAAGGAAAATTTGTTCCACGCAACGAGCAAATTCTCAATCAATTAAACGACGGCCACCAACTAGCCCTAAGCTATTGCTTGGCCGACGGCAGCGATGAGGAAGTCGTCTATCCCCAGAACCCCAATGGATCGACCGCGAATATTGCGGGGGTCTGCGATGCGACGGGCCGGATTTTTGGATTGATGCCCCACCCAGAAAGGTTCATCGATCCAACACATCACCCTCGGTGGACACGTGAAGGGAATACGTCAGCGGGCGACGGCTTGGCACTTTTCCAGAACGCCATTCGTTTCTTTAAAGATTGAGATGGGATCACCGGCAGCCCACACCTTAACCGCTTGCTTCTCCCAAACCGGTGATTCTCTTTGAGTTTTTGATCCTGCGGGCAATCTGACTGGCATGAAACGGCAGCCACCTCGTATCCGTATAAACCGAATGCCCGCAACACTCGCGGGCCCGCGCGTCGGCGATCGCGTAATCCACCAGCGTCGCATGCCCCTGGGGGGAAACACGCAACGCCATCTTTAGGTTCGCGCGTCGTTTACTCTTTCTCGTATTTTGTTCAAACAAACGGGCCAGCCAGAGATTCGCCCGATACGCGCTTCGGCTCCAGTATGCGGGTGGAAAATCCGAACCGGCAATGAATGCCAATTGAATAAAATCTCCGTCTTCACCTCTCATTGCACGAATCCACTGCTTAGAATTCGCAGGCCATTGTCCTCTGAAAAGCTGATTGGATTCGTGCGGCGAGTGATTTACAAAATGCTGCAAACGCCCTTCCTGAGACTTTGGCCAACCGTAACGCAGCGGTGTACCAAACGTAACAATATCAAAGGGAGATAGTGCTTCTGATCGATTTGCGTATTCGGCGAGTCGCTCATTTAAACGATTCCAACGAACAACGTCGATGCGGCCAGTGGAAGCGTGGAAATATGAAGTCGTATGAAAGAATCGCGAAAGTAACGGTCGATTCCCAACCACAGAAGCCTGAAGCAGCTGCGTCGCGATCGCAAACACGTTTCCAGCGTGACTATGCCCCCAAAGCATCAATCGCTCATTTGCCTCATGGCTGTCCAAAAGCAGATGACAAAGCTTAACCGCCGCATCAGCCCGACCAAGATGGTGATTTTCACCGCTCCAATCCAGCCGTTCAACTATTATCGGCTCCCCGTGGCTGGATGCGTTCAGCCCCTTTCGCAACGTCGCCGCGAAACGCTCATCGTAATTACCACGATCCCCCGACAATGTGTCCACTAAACGTTTGTAGGTCCGCTTCATCCTTCTGCTTAACCAAGGAACGTTTCGTTCCCAATGACCATACCAACCAAGTGAATCTGTTCCAACCATCGTCCCGTGCACGAGTACGATTCGCTCGATACCTGAATTGAAAAATACTCTCCCCGCCTCCTTCAAATTATCGGCAAGATCGGACGCTTCCGTGATGACGTTAGAATCCGGTTTGAGCAATTCGTAAAACTCAACCGAAGGTTCGCTCCTGTAGTCGTGGTGAATGAATTGATTCGTGACTTTCATGATCGGCTCACTATTAAACCAGCTGAATTTGCCGCCCAAGTTTATTCGATCAAAACGTAGCCACCCTGCAATGGAAATCCGAGCGGAATCAATTTATTCACTAACTTTTTTCAGCACAATTGAGCCGAGAGGCGGAACCGACAGGCTAACAGAGTAAGGCCGACCCTGAGCCTCAATGCCCTCCGCGTACAAGCCCATCCCATTACCAACATTCGAGCCGCCGTAGTAAGACGAATCACTATTAAAAATCTCAAGATACCGTCCTCGCTCAGGAACACCTAAGCGGTAATTGCGGTGCACCGCTGGTGTAAAGTTATTACACACCACAACAAAATCGTCATTGGTTTTAGCGCGGCGAAGATAACCAACCACACTCGCTTCCCGGTTCAGCCCATCAATCCACTCGAATCCATTCGAATCAAAATCCTGTTCGTGCAAAGCACTTTCTTCCTTGTACATTCGGTTGAGGTCGCCGACCAACTTCTGCAAGCCCGCGTGCATGTCGTGCTCACACAAACTCCAATCGAGAGTACCATCACAATTCCACTCACTCCATTGGCCAATTTCATTTCCCATGAAAATAAGTTTCTTCCCGGGGTGGGTCCACATATACGAGAAGAGCAATCTTAGATTGGCAAATTTCTGCCAGTGATCTCCTGGCATTTGATCGATCAGTGCACCCTTCCCATGGACAACTTCATCATGGGAAAATGGAAGCATAAAATTCTCGGTGAATGCGTACATCAAACTAAAGGTAAGTTCATCATGATGGTACTTTCGATGAATCGGATCTTTATGGAAATAGTGCAATGAATCGTTCATCCACCCCATGTTCCATTTAAGGCTAAACCCAAGACCACCTGCATAAGTCGGTCGGGAAACTCCGCCCCAGGACGTGGACTCCTCTGCAATCGTCAGCACTCCGGGAAAGGACTGATGAACCTGATCATTCATTTTCTTTATGAATTCAATCGCCCCTAAATTTTCGCGACCACCGTATTTATTCGGTATCCACTCCCCCTCTTTACGGCTGTAATCGAGGTACAACATCGATGCGACCGCATCCACTCGTAGCCCATCAATATGATATTTCCTGAGCCAAAACAGCGCGTTGGCGACTAGAAAATTCCGGACTTCGTTTCGATCGTAATTAAAGATTAACGTGTTCCAGTCAGGATGCTCACCCTGCCTCGGATCCGCATGTTCATACAAAGCAGTACCGTCAAACCGCGCTAATCCGTGAGCATCTTTCGGAAAATGAGCTGGCACCCAGTCTATGATTACACCAATATCATTTTGGTGACAATAATCCACAAAATACATGAAGTCTTCCGGGGTTCCGTAGCGACTCGTGCAGGCAAAATAACCTACGGTTTGGTACCCCCAACTGCCGGTGTAAGGATGCTCAGAAATTGGCATCAACTCAACATGCGTGAAGTTCAGTCGTTTGCAGTAGTCCACGATCTCATGCGCAATGTCTCGGTAATTCATCCAACCATTTGGCTTAGCTGGATCCGTGCGCCAACTTCCGAGATGAAATTCATAAACTGAAATCGCACGATCGTGAGTTTCCATCGACTCGCGTTCCGATATCCAGTCACCATCGTTCCACTGGTACTCCTCTAAATTTGCAACCACCGATGCGGTCCTTGGCGGCAATTCACTGGCGAACGCAAACGGATCTGACTTTTCCAATTCGAGACCATTGCAGTCGACTATCCGGTACTTATATTTTTCACCGCAGCCTAAATTCGGGATAAACAATTCCCAGACACCACTCGGAATTCTCTTTCTCATTTGGTGGCGGCAACCGTCCCAGCCATTAAAATCACCGACGACACGCATTGCCTGCGCGTCTGGCGCCCATACCGCGAAATTAACACCCTTAACGCCGTCGACCTCACGAAGATGCGAACCTAGCTTCTCATAAATTTGAAACTGGTTACCTTCATTAAACAGATACAAATCCTCGTCACTTAAGAGCGGAGGAAATGCGTAAGGATCATACTCCGTCATCACGACGCCGTCCTGAAGATATCGATATTTGTATTTACCTGTGGCCATCCCGAAGGTCTCGGAATCACATTCCGCTTCAAACACCCCTAATTCGTCGACCCGCACCATCTCTTGTGACACTTCTTCATCACAATCAAGTATCCAAACACAGTCAGCGTTAGGAAAATAAGCCCTGACGACAGTTGTCTTTTGGTAACGCGAGAGATTCGAACGCTGTGGACCCAAGAGGTCATGAGGTTGACTCTCTCTGCCCAAGTTTAGCAGATGAAATTTAGAAAGCCTCTCAATCGCCGGCGCATCTCTAACCATCTTATCCTGCATTCCCTAAATGGAAACCGTTGAATGAGCATACCAATTCAGTATCGCGAAATATGCGAGCCTCGAATTGAATCAGTCGGCATGAGCAGAAAATTTTACCCTAGTGACAAAATTTATACAGTGGAATTACCAGGATTTAACAACGAGATCAGCTTGCCGCGTATCCAAACGCCTGTCCTTGCCCAATTGGTTTTATGCGATCGGCTAAATATTCGACAACTCGATTTGAATCATTTTGCGACGGTTTTTTAGCAGATTTCCGACGACCATGTCGATCCAACTTCAAACGGTGCCCCATTTTAATTGGTGGCTGCCCGACGTGAACCCGTTCGTTTGAGAGAGGGACTGGCGTCGAGTTCACACAGTCAAGCTTAGGCTCGCAATTAACGTGACGATGCCCACCACCGATCGCATCTACGGCTATACTATTTCCTCCCTGTTCCACCTGATCATACTCATTGGCAACCTGAGTTCTCACCTGCGGCGGATCGAATTGCCATATTCGGCAGTTGATTTGATGAATCGCCATTGCCCGATCAATTCGCTGCCAGAGGTCATGGTTCTTGATAAGCGTAAGCGTCCCGAATTTTTCCCATTGCCAATTGTTCTTGCGCCATTGGGAAATGCCACGACGGATCCCGCGTCCGACATACTTACTAGAAGTAATCAGCGTTACGTGGGATTGCTGTTCAAGCGCTTCAAGGCCTCGAACCACTGACAGAAGTTGCAACCGCTCCCCCCGTATACCCGACTCGGTATCTGCTTCTTCGAATCGGGTTGCGGTGCCAATCTGTTCCAGAACGAATCGCCAGCGGCCGCCAGGCGATGGTTGGGACACGTATTTGGCCTCGGTAAATAGCAGGTAATGGGGAGCGGTTTTATTCATTGGACTACAACCTGATTAATGGAGTTCAGGCGACTGTTTGACCTACCCATGCAGGATCAATAATCAGCCGAAAGGTGTGGAACGACCTTCCGTTGTCCGTTAGCTTGCCATCCTTTGGCGTAGATCAATTCGAATGTGGAGCGTTCGTTCAAATGGACCTACACAAGAAAAAACTACTTCCGTCAAATAGTTGATTCTCGATAGAAGGTTCATCGACAAGGTTTGCCTCAAAAGAAAAGTCTATTTGGGGCAAAATGTTTCAATGACCGACAAGGTCTACTGCGGAACCCTCTCAACCGATACGAACTGAACTCTGATAGAGAGATTAAACGGGTTGGGCAAATTCTCCCTATCCTATCTATTCGCATACGAAAAACAAATACCTGAAATTAACTACCAGCGCGCATCGAATCCACAGGCCAACAGGCAGGTTGGCCCATTTTACTTTAAGAAACGATCGCCCAAATCAGTTTGGCCAGGACAAACTATCGAAAGTATAGTCATGTGATGATTGACTGTGATCCATTTCCCGAAATCGCTTTCCAAAGGACTTGTTTTAGACGACAATTACAGACTCAACTCTCTTACAAATTTTGAACAAGAACGAGTGGTAAGACGGTTATCGCTTCGGCAATCCGGCCGACGCTATCTAAATACAAACCACTGATAAAACCTCCACTTGACGGCAATTTGAATCCTCTCCTTCACAAAAGCATTTAGTTTTAAATCCACTGGAACCTCACCATGACACTACGCTCCACATTCTTCTTTTTGGCAATATTGATCGTAGTTTCAAAGCCGCCGGCAGTTGCTGATCAACCTGAAACAAGCCAGTCGAATATCAAGCCGCCGAATATCGTGTTCATCATGTCCGACGAACTTGCGTATTTTGAATTATCGCATATGGGGAATCCATACATTCGAACTCCCAATATTGATCAAATGGCCGCGGAGGGAATTCGATTCACTCAGGCACTTGCTGCCGCACCGGTTTGCGCACCCTTGCGAGGCGCATTAATGACAGGCAAACATATGGGGCACGCCTCCGTTCGCGCCAATGGCGGCGGCACTCCACTTCGTGCCGACGAGGTGACAATTGCGTCGATGCTAAAGCAAAAGAGCTATGCGACGGGAGGCTTTGGAAAATGGGGAGCCGGTGGGCGCGATTCAACGGGCGTGCCCGAAAAACACGGATTCGATGTTTTCTTTGGCTACTATGATCAAGTCCATGCACATTCTTTTTTTCCGCCATACCTCATCCGCAACAGTGAAGAAGTAAAACTGGATGGTAACATTGGCGGTCGCGAGGGGAAAACCTACTCTCATTACGCCATCATGGATGAGGCGATCGAATTTATAAAAAAGAATCATAATCGACCCTTTTTCTGCTATCTTCCGATCACGCCTCCCCACGGGATGTATGACATTCCCGCCGACGATCCCGCCTGGAAACAATATCAAAACGATCCATGGATTAAAGATCCAAAAATATCACAGGACACCAAAAACTATGCCGCCATGGTTACCATGGTCGATCGCAATCTAAAGCAGGTTCTGGATCTACTGAAGGAACTCAATTTGGAACAAAACACAATCGTGTTTTTCACTGGCGACAACGGCGGCCAAGATCGATTTCGGTCCAAAGAACACCCAAGAGGTTTTTTTGGCCCCAACGTTAACCCCGTAACTCAAGTCGAGTTCCGAGGTGGAAAAGGGAATCTGTATGAGGGGGGACTGCGAATTCCCTTCATCGTACGCTGGCCGGGCAAAATCGCCGCAGGGAAAACAAGTGATCTGCTTTTCAACCAAGTCGACATCCTACCGACCCTCGCAGAACTGACTGGAACTCAGGCACCTGCTGATATCGATGGCTTATCAATTCTTCCGGAATTAATTGGGCAGAAGCGGACCGGCCGGGAGCAAGATCAGCACCAGTATTTGTACTGGGAATTTGGCTCACAAACTGCCGTCCGAATGAAAAACTGGAAAGCGATCCAGACAAACAAAAGTAGACCTTGGGAACTTTACGATTTGAATCTGGACCTCAGCGAAGCGCATGACATCGCTCAAGAACACCTAGAACTCCTGAACCAAATGAAACAATTCGCCCAACAATCCCACTCGCCGGTGAGAGAAGGAACCTACACCACGAAAGTCCGGCATGAACGAGATCGCCAAGCAAAATTCGGCACCTCAAGAAAAAAAACTCCGTCTAAAAATACTGGAAAGATGAATCGAATTAAGCACCCCAACTTAATTGCGCCCCAAAATATTAGGGTTTTAAGGTTCAGTAGCGAAAACAAATCGAACGATAAAATGGCAGACTACGCGATCGACGGAAAACCCAACACGATCTGGCATACCCAGTTTACTGGGAATCTGAAAACGCATCCCCATGAACTAATACTTGATCTTGGAAAACCAATGCTAATAGACGGCTTTCGTTATTTAGCCCGCCAAGATGGGGGGTGGAATGGAGCCTTCGCGGAAACCGAATTCAGCATAAGCGATTCACCGACTTCGTTCCCAACTAGCCAACTATCGATCACTTTCCAAAAGACAAAAATCGCTCAATCAGCCAACCTTAAAACGCCAATCTCCGGCCGTTACGTCAAAGTAACAATCCACTCAGAAATAAACCAGCAACCGTGGGCTTCCGCCGCTGAAATTGGAATTATCGCTCGATAACAACGACGTTTATCGAGCATTTTAACAAATAGGTACGCCAAAGCTAAGGTTTTCGTTATCCGAATATCCTACATCAACTCTTCCGCTTTTAACCATTAACACGCGGATCGAATTTTTTTTTGATTTTGTTTTGGCAAACGGGTCTTGTTTAAAAAAAACCCCCTTCTAATCTAGAATCCAGAAGGCTTCCCCAGCAGCCGCCCCGTGCCGCTTTCCAGCCTTCTTAAGCATTCGAAGTGAATAGGATTTCACTGAGAAAATCGAATTAGTAAGGATTATTCAGTACCCCTTAGATTTACCTCGGAGATGTTATGAAGACCTTTTTATCACTTACCGCCATGATGCTCGCGGTGCTGTGTTTAAACCTAAATCAGACCAACGGTCAGGATTATGAGTTAAGCGAATACACATTAGATTTCGGTGGCGTCCAAGTTGGTTCATTCGAGACCGACGTCACCACAATTACCAACAACGACACCACTCAAATTAACATCACCGGCTACGCCTTCAGCAATGATCCTGAAAACGTTTTTTCCATTGAAGGAACTGATCTTGTCGGTACGGGGATTAGCGGTGGAGGTGGCGCCTTAGACATCAACATTCGATTTACCCCGATAACTGACGATTACTACGAAGCCGAATTGGCGCTAGATATATTAACCATAAACGGCGGGTTCACTGAAGTCATTACGTTGATTGGTAACGGCACAAATTACGATGATCCATGTGAGCTAGTTGACGACATTCGCCAATTCTATAGAGACTGCCTCGCAGACGGCACACTCTATGGCACTGGCTCCGGAAAACGAGCTCGCCGCCGCGAACGTGCCCTGAATTGCAGATTGCGAGCGATCTCGTATTTGTGCAGAAACGGCTATTATTGTTACGCTTCGTGGGTGACGCATACTGCTATCAAACGAACAGACGGTCTTGGCTGTCCAAAAGACTTCGTAGCCGGCTCAAATCTAGAAGCACTGAACAACGATCTTCTCTTACTCCAGGCGCTACTGCAAAACTGAATCGCAAGCAGATAAAGAGGACAGCAAAGTTCTCTTGAAGCTATTGCGACCATTCGAGAATAACGCAACCCGGTTCCCTGGAGCCGGGTTTTTTCTGCGCGCACACTCACTGGCAGGGCAATGCTTCGATCGTAAACTACAGAATTGAGGGCTGGTAATCGGTAATCAAACTTATTCGATAGTAACGGTTGTACGGGTTGTATTTCAAGATAGACAAAATAAACAAACTCCAGCAATTTCTAATTGGATCGAATCCGACGCCACCTCGATAACTAATGAGTGCGACTCCACGAATTGATTGGTTTTTAATCACCCGATTTAAAACCGAATTTCGGCAGAACATCGCGTCGCACTGTCGACAAACAAGCCAATTTCCAGGTCGCTCCGGTGACGTTAACCTCGCGTTTGGTAGCCAATGCTCCGTAAAATTAAAAAAACAATTTTAATTTTCGACCCGAGAAAGTGGGACACGAGGATTAGTAACCAGCCCGAGTTCGCTGCAGAATTCACTAATTACCGTAATCTATGTCAACTGGAAGATCGAATTCTCTACAGCGCCTCACCAATTGGTGTTTCAGCTGAACTACCAATTGATCAAGTCGTTCCTGATGCCGTCCCAACCCAAGAATTTATAGATACCGATCAAAATGGAACCAGTGAACCGATCACAGCAGCAGACTTTCTCCCACCACCATTTGGCAGCGATCATGAACTGTTCGTTATCGACTCTCGAATAGAAAATCTAAGTGAACTGCTCGACGAACATCTCTCTGATGAATCAGTCAATGCAACATTGGTCGATATAAACAGCCACAGCGATGGGGTATATCAACTCACAGAAATTCTGGATTCATACACCGACTTAGCGGCAATCCATCTCTTTTCACATGGCGAGTCGGGAGTAATTCAACTCGGCAACACACAACTCTCAGCTGATACCTTCGCATTCTATCGAGATCAGATCGAATCGTGGGGAAACGCGTTAGATGAAGAGGGAGATATCCTAATCTACGGATGCGAGGTCGCTGCAGGCCCCGACGGGAAATGGCTGCTCAATGAGCTTGCAACGACCACTTCCGCAAATATCTCAGGCAGTACTGATATTACAGGACATTCAGATCTAGGCGGAAACTGGATTCTCGAATCAACCATCGGATCGAAACCTGAAATTCCAAACTGGCTATCCGCAGTAGATCAAGAGTGGTACTCTACACTTGGCATTGTTGCAAGTCCGGATTTTTACAACACAATTGAAAACGACGTACTCTCTGTTGAGGCTTCCTCGGGTGTTTTAGCTAACGACCTATTAGAAATGACCGGCGGAACAATCGTTCAATCGCCAGAATTAAATTTCGACGCAAGTTTAGACACAACAACAAATCAAATTTGGGAAAACACTTCGGGAGTTCCAGATTTTGACTTCGATCTCTCGTCGACGACCATCACGAACAACCCTGTGATTGATGGGCCACCGAGCATTACCTCTGCCTATCATTTTGACGGTTCATCAGCCACGACGCTCACGTCGAACTTTGCTGATCTCGCATCCGACCCGACCACAGAGGCTGTCTCATTTGAAACGTGGTTTCGGCCCTCGAGCACCGTCTCCGATTCGTATCTTTTTGAAATTGGCAGTAATACAGCTGGAATAAACTTATCAATTTTCACGGACGATACAGATGGGTCCACAAACCTCGCGCTTACTGTCAATTCGAATCTTCAATCGATTGCAGTGGTCGCCGACATCAGCACGGATTTGCTTTCAGAGTCGTTCATTCAGGCAATCACAACCTTCAATCCTTTAACGGGTACTGCTGAACTGTTTGTCAATGGATCCCTAGTGGGAAGCGAAACCAACAGTTTGATTACCGACTGGTCCGATTCGACTGAGGCGCCAACTCTCGGGGGGTCATCAGGAACATCCAAAGTCATTTCAGGTCAGACAATCTTCAACAGTTTTCAGGGCGAAATCGCAAATTTCAGCTTTTACCGATCACTTCTATCTAACACAGAAATTGAGCAGGACTATACCGCCTCAACCAGTTTCCTCTCAGTAGCCAGTTACGACGCCGTTTCACAAAAGAATGGCACCATTTCAATGCAAACTGACGGCAGTTTTACTTATGACCCCGGTGGGAATTTTGATTACCTTTCGGTCACTGAAACCGCGACCGATACGTTCAACTATATAGTTACCGACAATATTGGAAACTCAGCATCCCAAACGGTGCAAATACAAATTCTTGGACAAAACGACACACCAGACGACATTACTTTTTCCAATACCAGCATCGATGAAAACACAGATACCACCGGAGGGTATACAGTAACAAATTTAGTTACCAGCGACGCTGATGCTAACGACTCTTTCACCTACTCGATTGTGGGCGGAGCCGATTCTGAAAAATTCACCATCGCCGGATCCGAGCTAATACTCACAGACGGAATTATCAATTTTGAAAATCAACCATCTTATTCCGTCCAGGTAGAAACCAAGGATACTGAAAATGCAGCATTTCAGAAAACATACATCCTAAACGTAAACAATCTTGACGATACTGCACCGGTAATTACCTCACCTACCAATGTCAACGTTGATGAAAACATTCCTGCTGGCCAAGTCATTTATATCGCTACGGCAGATGATTCCGCGGATACATCCAACGGATTTACCTTCGCGATATCAGGAACCGATGCTGACAGTTTCAGCATCGATCCAAACACTGGCGAAGTGACTATTCTGGACTCACCCGATGCAGAAACAAAAAACTCTTACCAGTTTGATATCACCGCCACCGATGCCGCTGGCAATTCATCCAATTCACAGACAGTCCTGGTTGGAATCAACAATCTTGACGATACTGCACCGGTAATTACCTCACCTACCAATGTCAACGTTG
>WTFU01000031.1:25077-44459 GCA_011523945.1 Mariniblastus sp.
GATACATCCAACGGATTTACCTTCGCGATATCAGGAACCGATGCTGACAGTTTCAATATCGATGAGACAACCGGGCAAGTCTCAGCCCTAACTTCGCTGGATTTCGAAACTAAGGATACCTATGTTTTCACGGTCATTGCAACCGACAGCGCCGGCAACATTTCTGAGCCGCAAGATGTAACATTGAGTGTTAACGATATTAACGAGTCTCCAACAGCAATCACCCCTGGAACAGCTAACATTCCCTCTGGCACAGACACGACGGACGGAATTAAAGTCGCGAAACTAGAAACCACCGACCCCGACACCTTCGATTCGTTTAGCTACAGCATTGTGGACGCACTCGACAGCGCCCATTTCAACCTCATCGCCAACGAACTATTTTTTGATGCTGGAATTGTAAACGGCTTTATCAAATCCAGCTACGACATTCAAATTCAAGTCACCGATTTAGGAGGTAATGTTTTTGATTCAACATTCACTTTGAATGTGACACAAACAAATCTCCCGCCTACCGAAATTACACCAAACACCGTTTCAATTAACGAAAATATTGATACGTCTGGTGGCTATGACCTCGGACTCCTTTCGACGACAGACCCTGATGTCTTTGAAACATTCACCTACTCAATTATTACCGGTTTGGATGCCAGTCATTTCAAACTCGTCGGGGAACAATCAAATCGGCTCATCTTTGATGACGGCATCGTAAATTACGAAACTAAGCCAAGCTATTCGGTCACGATAAAGGTCATCGACAGCCAGGGGCATGAACTCGAATCAACCCTGTCAGTAAATGTGGTCGATCAAAACGATGCACCTTCATCGATTTCGCTTACGAAATCGCAAATCCCTGAAAACTCGGATGCTGTAAACGGATTTGCTATTGGCGATCTCCAGACCGCAGACGAGGATCTTGGGGACAGTCATAGCTATGCAATTACAGGCGGGGCGGATAAAGACCATTTCAGCCTTGGAGGCAACAACGGGGCAACACTAATTCTGAGCGACACCCTAGTCGATTTCGAGACCAAATCGACGTATCAAGTTGAAATTACGTCCACTGATTCAGGCGGCGAGCAAGTCCTGGAAACATTCAATATCAATGTCGAGGATCGAAACGACGCCCCTTCTGAAATCAATCCATCAAATTTCTCAATTCTTGAAAATCTGGGAACGGATGCAGGAATTGTACTTGGCGGCCTAACCACGGTTGACCAGGACATCAACGATTCTTTCACCTATTCAATCATTGGCGGCGCCGACAAAAACTCGTTCCAAATTGGTGGGAGCTTGAATGACCAATTAATCTTCACTGAAGCAAACATTGACTATGAAGCCCAAGATCAATATTCAGTCATCATCCGAAGCACCGACGCCTCGCTCGCATTTCATGACTCACTCATCAACGTTTCGATCATTGATCAAAACGAAGCACCATTCGAACTAACTCCCATCCAATTTTCCATTCTCGAGAACACACAAGCATCCAACGGAATTTCAATTGGGAATCTCGATGCTTCCGACCCCGACTTCAATGAGTCCTTTACCTATAGCGTCGTCGCAGGTTTTGACTCAAGTCATTTCCAAATCAACGGAAACACGCTTTACTTTACCCACGATTCAATAGATTTCGAGCAGAAAGAGAACTATCTCACATCAATCCTTGTGCAAGACAGCGGCGGGAACCAGTTAATCGAATTGATATCCGTCAACATCATTGATGAAAACGAATCTCCAAGCGATCTCCTTAACACCGAATTCCAAATCGCCGACAACACCGACACTGCTAACGGAAAAATACTAGGCACCTTGAATGCGGTTGACCCCGATGACAACGAATCATTTTCATATGAAATCATCGGCGGTGCCAATTCATCCATGTTCAGTATCGGCGGCCCCAACAACGACCAGCTTATACTGACCGCAAAAACACTGGACTCAGCTGCTCAACCACTTCTTTCTGTCGACGTCAAAGTAACGGACAGCGGCGGCAACTCTCACACTGAAACGATTGCCGTCAACATCATTAGTTTTAATTCAGCTTTCCTGCCTCCTTCATTCGACAACGATCAATCTGCTCCTTCAGAAGATACAACTTTTGAATCTACCGATGATTCGCCACCGCTGAGTGAAGTTGAGTTAGCTGCTGAAGAGATAATCGTCGAAACCGTCACCGAATCAACCGCTCCCCCTGCGATTGCAGCGACGCCGGTTCAAATGGACGTTGGCATGATTCAGACAATCAACTCCATTACGCGCTTCGAACGAGGGCCACAATTCAGTGAATTAGTTCAGGAAAACTATATTTTTGACAAGCCGACCACGCTTACGTCTGTGATTGAAAATGCGTCTGAAAAAGTCGTCAAGACTCGCTTCTCGTCTACAGAGATCGGCACCAGTCCATTTGAATTGATTTTTTCGGGTTCAGCACTGACCTCCTTAAACGCACTACAACTCGAGGTCAGCCAGGATTCGCTCTTTAGCAAGTCCATTCTCGGAACTACGACCATTGCCACTGCCTCACTCACTGCGGGCTACGTCATTTGGTTACTGCGAAGTGGAGTTTTGTTTAGCAGCATGGTCACTTCACTCCCCGCATGGAGGACATTCGACCCACTTCCTGTCCTTGGTTACTTAAACGAAGTAGACAATGAAAACATAGAAGACGATTCCTTAGAAACCCTCGTTATTAATTCGAACCGTGCTTCGAAGGTTGTAAATCATGAAATTTAAACCATCCACCCGATTTCGAGTCGCGGTAGGTCAAGTCGGCCTCCTGACAAGCCTCCTTTTACTGGCCGTATTGCTGGGATTAGTACCCGATCGACAATCGGAAATTCGGCATGGTCGTGCCGTGCTCGCAGAAGCAATCGTTATCAAGGCAACACCTTATTTCACACCAGCTGAATCCCGGAATCTGCAATCGATACTTAAAGTGTTCGTTTCCCGAAACAAAGACTTACTATCAGCAGCAATAAAACGCCAAGACAAAACAACACTCATCAATGTGGGAGATCATCAAGAAAACTGGACCCCCATGAATACCGAGTATTCTTCTAACACTCAGGTGAGGGTTCCAATTTATTCAGGAGATCAACGCTGGGGGCAATTGGAACTTAGATTCAAACCTGCCGACGAATTTTTAGGTTTCAATTTTTCGCAGGCTCAAATCGTTCCTTTGACTCTGTTCCTCGCTTGTGGAAGTTTTTTCGTATTTTACCTATATCTTGGAAAAATGCTCAAAGCACTCGATCCAACCAGCGCGATACCTCCCCGCGTCCGGTCTGCCTTCGATACACTTGCCGAAGGCCTCATGGTCGTAGACCTGAGTGGCCAGATCGTCTTAGTCAACGAAGCTTTCGCTGCCTTGGTTGGAGAGGAATTTAACGATTTGATTGGACAAAAAGCATCTGACTTCGCTTGGGAGGCTGCGGATGGATCATCCCTATCAAAAGAAGAGCTGCCGTGGGCTATCTGTCTAAAAACAGGTGAGCCACAAAGAAATGTCGAACTCCAGCTTTTAGATCACAAGAATGAAAAAAGAACATTCAGCGCGAACTGCACCGCGGTAATGTCCTCTGGCACTAAGCACGGCGGTGTTTTAATCGGGCTGGACGACGTCACCCAACTCGAAGAAAAGAAAAAAGAACTGGGCGTTGCGAAGGACGCAGCCGAGGCAGCCAATCAAGCAAAAAGCGATTTCTTGGCCAACATGAGCCACGAAATCAGAACTCCCATGAACGCAATTCTCGGCTTTACCGATGTTTTACGTCGCGGGTACGGCAAACAGAATAACCCGAAGAAATATCTTAATACGATTCACTCCAGTGGAAAGCATCTCCTCGATCTAATCAATGACATTCTCGACCTCTCAAAAGTTGAAGCTGGAAAGATCGAAATCGAAAATATTCCTTGCCAACCCATTCAAATCATCCGGGACGTTTTCCAAGTCCTTTCCGGCAAAGCCGAAGAGAAGTCAATTCAACTAGACTTCAAGGCCGCAACGCCTATTCCGGAGACGATTCTCAGCGACCCACAGAGAATCCGACAGATCCTAACCAACCTGATTGGTAATGCGATAAAATTCACATCGGAAGGAGGCGTTCGCGTAACTGCCAGCCTGCTTGATTCCGAACCCAATCGATTACAAATACAAGTGCGCGACTCTGGAATTGGCATCTCCGAGACTAAACTAAACAACATTTTTGATCCGTTTGCTCAGGCAGACACTTCGGTTACCCGTCAGTTTGGAGGAACCGGTCTAGGTCTAACTATTAGTAAGAATTTCGCCGAATTAATGAATGGTGATATTTTTGTTGAAAGTAAAAAAGGACTGGGTAGCACATTTACATTCACTACAGCCACAGGAGATATCTCTGAAACGCCACTAATCCAACCTGCGGGGCTCGAAGCGACTGAAACCGAGCAAGCGAACGATTTGATGGTCTGGCAATTCAATGGCGAGCGTGTGCTCGTCGTGGATGATGGCAAGGAAAACCGCGACCTTGTCCGTTTACTGCTCGAAGAGGTCAATTTACAGGTGACTACCGCTGAGGACGGCCAGTCTGGTTTCGACAAAGCGATTCAAAACCCGTTTGATCTAATTTTCATGGACATGCAAATGCCAGTCATGGATGGATACAGTGCGACTCGATTACTCCGCACTCACAACGTCACTACACCAATTTATGCATTAACGGCACATGCAATGAAAGGATTCGAGAGAGGCTGTCATGAAGCCGGTTGCACTGGCTACCTCACCAAACCGATTGACATTGATCGCATGCTTGCCACTGTCGGACGCGAACTCAATGGAAAACGCGTGAAATCAGACCGGATCCCGCCAACAAATCAACAGATTACCCCCGACCAGCCTGACTGTAGAATCGTTTCAACATTACCACAAGGCATTCCGGAATTTGATTCTATCGTAAAGACATTTATTGTTCGACTCGACGAGGAACTTCTAAAACTCGATCGTGCCATTAACGCGAGTGACTTCAAACAAATTCAAAATAGTGCCCACTGGCTCAAAGGGTCTGGCGGTACGGTCGGGTTCAACCAGTTTACGGACCCAGCTAAGCGGCTCGAATATTACTCCAAATACGAAGATGCGGATGAAGTTATGATCGCATTCGCGGAGATTGTTGAAATTTCGAAAAAGATACAACCTGATCCAAACCAGCAGACGGATATAAAATCAACCACCGGTTTGACTGCAACGGCCAAAAAACAGCCCTCAACTTCAGTATCCACCAACTTCTTACCAGACGCACATGCTCAAATTCAATTAATGCTCAACGCCTGGCAACAAAAAAAATACGGCCAACTAAGCCAATTAGCTAATGAATTTGCAACCGAAACCGAATCGCTTGGCATCCCACACCTACCCGTCTACTCGCGTTCACTTGCAGGATACGCCGAGCAAAACAATAACAACGAGATCCACGCGACCTTCCTCCAATTTTGCAAATGGGCGGAAAAAGTGGAAACCGGGAGTCTCAACCCGCTGGTTCCGGAAGGAACGTTTCCAGTTTCAGCAATGCCAATCACGCATTCACCGAACTCTAGCCTACTCCACTGACGCTGCCATAAATCGCTAAGGGCTTAGACCTCGGCGAGAATTGAGGAATCGAATCACATTCAACTGGTTCACCCCCAAAGGACAAATCCAGCACATCGAAATTCGTAACGCCGGCTACGCACAACTGCCCTGAGCCTTGTGCATTCGACCGTTCGGATGGCACCCGGGGAGGTCAGAATCGTAGTATTGCGCTAGGACCGCTTCCCAGTCATCGCGGGAACGAACTTTTACAAACGCCGACCTCACCAAATCGTGCTCGGGATGCAAAATGGAGTATTTAATCCCAAATTTCCTCATCAACTGTCCCACACGACTTTCACCGTAGAGCGACTCGGCTAGTTGATAATGCTCCGACATCACCTCTCGCTGCTCGCGAAGCGATGGTGCGTCAGGCAATGGCTCGCCCGCCACCAACGCGCGCGCCTGTTGAAAAATCCACGGATTACCAATCGCGCCCCGAGCAACGGTTACTCCGTCGACTCCAGTTTGCTCAATCATGTCGAGACAATCCTGTGCAGTAAACAAATCACCACTACCTAAAATAATTTTATCACCGGCGTGTTGTTTCAACTCCTTCAAAAACTCCCATTTACTAGGCCCCACGTAACGCTGAGTCACGGTCCGTCCATGCACGGTAATTGCCGCCACTCCCAGCTCAAACGCTCCGTCGAGAATTTCAAAAAAGTTATCTCGACTTTCAGGCGTATCATCAATCCCGCGCCGCATCTTCACCGTAACCGGTATGTCCGATGGGACATTGTCGCGAGTCTGTTTAACAATCTCCAAGGCAACTTTGGGTTGGCTAAGATGAAATCCACCTCGGCAGCGACCAAGGACTTTTTTTACTGGGCAACCAAAGTTAATATCGATCACGTCAAACCCGGCCGCTACCAATTTCATTGCCCCCAATGCAAACTGCTCGGGCTCGGCTCCCATCAGCTGACCACCAACGGGGTGCTCTTCATCGGAAATATGCAAAAAGTGGCTCGTTCGCTTTCGCTCTTTCAAATTAACCAGAAATTCATCCAGCATGACTTCGCAAATTGAATACGGCGCACCAAGGCGTCGAGCGATCACACGCATCGGCCAATCGCTATATCCAGACAGAGCAGCTTGCACGATTGGAAATCCGATTTCGACGGATCCAAGTTTCAGCGGTTTTAAACTTACAGCTTCCATAGAATTTGTTGAAAACGAGTGTTTTTAGCCATTAAATCGCAGGGTCGTTCAAAAGAATGTCAAATTTTTGCCAACGCGAACCCAAATCCGGATTAAGAAAATAAACAGGATTAGTTAATCTTTTGATATCTTACGTGGATTTGCCATTCTGAGATAGAGTTATCCTTTGACGAATTGGGCGAGTTCTCTATTTGTTGCCAAATTCCAGTCATCCAACTTGTTTTCGGCGGATAACCCCCTTCATCCAGCCTATCAAGTCACCACTTAAATCTGCGATATTGGAAAACCGAAACATCGGAGAGTCATTGCGATGGAAACCGTATTAGAAAGCCTCATCACTTGGTGGCCATTCTGGCTGGGGTTGGCAATTCTCGTCGCCTTGATCCTCTTGATGCAGATTTGGGCGCTTCCGGGAAATCTGCCCTATCTCGCCCGCGGTCAGCTCGTAACCAAAAGCGAGTTGAAATTCTATAAATCACTTTCAAAAGCAGTTCAGGACGATTTTCAAATATTCGCTATGGTTAGGATCGCCGATCTTTTACGAGTCGAAAAAAACAATAAACACCGACGAAAATGGCTCAACAAAATTCTTGCGAAACATATTGACTTTGTCCTCTGCGACCCGGGATCCCTCAGGCCCCTCGTTTGTATTGAGCTCGACGACGTCTCACACCAACGACCTGAACGGATCGAAAGAGATAAATTCGTGAACCGGGCTTTTAAATCAGCTCAACTTCCACTGCTTCGGATTCCGACCCAACCGGAATATAAAGCTCGCGAAATCCGCCAACTAATCGAGAGCGTAATGTAGGCTTCGGCCCAGCTTAATCTATGACCCCATCTTTGGCTAAACTCGCAACATCAAGTTAAGAATCTTTAAAAAAAAAAACAGATCGTCAATTTGCCCACTCAGCGACTTGTGACTCGCGGAGGCTATGAAGACGACCCTCGTCGAAAATAAAACCCAACTTGCAAGTTGACTTAATCACCTCCTTAACCATTACCTCCTGTTTTAGTCTTGGTTTTCTTAAAATTATGAGCGATTCCCCCAAGCGAGCCGCTGTTGCCGTCATTATTGATGAGAATCGGTTTCTTACCATTCTCCGGTCACAGTCGGTACGTGCACCAGGACAAATCTGTTTCCCTGGAGGCGGAATCGAAACGTCAGAGTCACCCGAGGCAGCGACAGTCCGGGAAATGCGTGAAGAACTCGGAGTACGCGTCAACGCCCAAAGAGAAATCTGGAAAAGTGTTTCGCCTCGAGGCCTCGAAATTCACTGGTGGAAAACAGTGATCGAGGAGGGTCAAACGATCACTCCTAATCCCAACGAAGTCGATTCATTCAGTTGGCTGTCCGCGAGAGAAATAGTTGCCTGCTCGAATCTACTCGATAGCAATCGCCGCTTTTTTGAAGCCCTTGAAAATGGTGAATTTTCTATCTGAACGATAAACGGCCACTGCGATAGGATTCAGCCTTTTCGTAATCGCTTTTCCTGCGGAGGTTAGTTCGACCACGTGGCATTCTTTGCTTCGGTTCATTTCGCACCTCAAGTCAGATCGCCCGAACAACTGTTTTGCGTTGATGTTCGAAGATGACCAAACGGTTTGACGTCTGCGGCCACGTTCTGCTTGTCGATTTACAACCAACGCTTGGCCGAATAGGCCACTCTTTGCCTCGAATTGCAGGAAATTTGAGTTCTATCGACTTTCGAAGCGGCATTTACGATTGTAAAAGCGTGGATGAACCGATATAGTTTGCATTCCAAAAGCGTGGGAGTTCTCCACGCAAATCCATTTTAACCCTTTTTGATCCCATCGGTGCTGCTCCTGCCACAAGGACAGTAAAGGCATTTTTGCCGAGAAAACCGGTAGTGATGGAGTAATTTCATGGCAAATGCGCTAGTTCAAGATCTCATTGATGCGGGTGTTCACTTCGGCCACAGAGCCAGTCGGTGGAACCCTAAAATGTCTCCGTACATTTACGGCCGCAAAAACCAAATCCACATCATGGACATTCGTGAAACGGTACGTGGTCTCTTGCGAGCTAAAAAGTACGTTTCCCAGGTCGCCAGTGGTGGAAGTCTCGTATTGTTCGTCGGCACTAAACGACAAGCCTCTGCTGCGGTTCAGCGCGAAGCCGAACGCTGTGGAATGCCATATGTCAGCGAACGTTGGCTCGGTGGTGCCCTTACTAACTTCCGCACCATTCGCAGTCGAATGGGCCGACTCGAAGAACTTGAGGAAATTCGCGGCAGCGACAAAATCGAAGGATACTCAAAAAAGGCACAGTCTTCTTTGAATCGTGAGTTCCGAAAGATCCACCGCAACCTGAACGGAATCCGCACGATGAACCGTAAGCCAGAATGCTTGATCATCGTTGACCCAAACAAGGAAAAGAATGCGGTCCTCGAAGCGAAGAAACTCGGAATCACGACTGTTTCGTTGATCGATACGAACTGTAACCCCGACCTGATTGACTTGCCGATTCCTGGTAACGATGACGGTATTCGCTCGATTGAATTAATTATGAGCCACATGGCCGACGCTGTTCTCGCAGGTCGAAAAGCGATCGTTGCCAAAAACGAAGGCAAAGAATCAGGCGCGAAGACAGACGCAGCACCAAAGGCGGATGCTGTGCCTGACAAAGATGCCGAAGAGACTGCAGTTTAATCGCGACTGCTTAATTTTGAATAAACCACCGACAGGGCTCTCACCGGGTCCAGTCGGTTCTTCGAATCCGATATAGATCTAAAAACGATTTGTTTTTCAGCTGCGAAATTGCGGTTTTAGAAAATAAATTATATCCCCTTACGACACCGGTAGAACGCAAACCGGGCTGCAGTCGAATCCGACCGATTCGTTGCAACTGTCGCGACATTTGATACCAAGAGAAGGAAAAACAATGAGCGTAACCATTTCAGCCAAAGACGTTAGCGAACTGAGAAAAGCGACGGGCGCCGGGATGATGGACTGCAAGGAAGCACTAAAAGAATCCGGTGGCGACATCGAGGGTGCCCTCGACTTCCTCCGCAAAAAGGGACAAAAAGTAGCGGCCAAGCGAGCCGGACGCGATGCGAATGAAGGTGTTGTGGTCGCGCTCACCAATGAATCTGGCGACACCGGCATCATCCTGGCTCTCAGTTGCGAGACTGACTTCGTAGCCAAAAACGAAGATTTCATTGCGTTTGCCAACAGCCTCGGCCAACTCGCGCTGGAAAATCTACCAGAGACGAAAGAGGAGCTTCTTGCACTCTCTTACGAAGGTACACCGCTGGCGGAAAAACTTGTCGAGCAAACCGGTAAAATCGGTGAGAAGATCGAGATTTCAGGTTACGGTAAAATGAATGGTGAAAACATCGCGACTTACATCCACGCCGGTAGCAAAATCGGCGTTGCGGTCTCCTACAAGTCGGGTGGCAACGATGAAGCTGCTAAGTTCTTCCGCAGTATTGCTATGCACATCGCAGCGATGAATCCTGTCATTCTTTCCCCCGAAGAGTTTGACGCCGATTTTGTCGCCAAAGAGACCGAGGTCATCCAGGCTCAGATTAAAGCCGAAAACGAGCTCAATGAGTCTGAGAACCTCGGTAAACCGATGAAAAACGTTCCACTCTACGGAAGTAAACTTCAATTGACGCCGGAAGTCATGGCCAAAGCCGAAGCCGACATCAAGGCACAATTGGAAGCAGAAGGAAAACCTGAAAAGATCTGGGACAAAATCGTACCTGGAAAACTCGAACGTTTCGTTGCCGATAATACGCTACTCGACCAAGAGCGCTGTCTTTTAAGTCAGTTTTTCGCTCTCGACGACAGCAAAACCGTGGCAGCCGCTATCAACGATTTCTCAGATGCTGCTGAAATCGTACAGTTCACGCGTCTATCGGTTGGCTAAATCCGCCGAGACAATTAAATATTCGACAAATTGATAGTTGTCTTAGAAGCCCTGCTGTTTGCAGGGCTTTTTTTGTATTCTAATCAGGTAAGACAATGTGACTTTCAATCGATACGCCCCCATTCAATCAACGGAATACGCAAATCGATTTGAATTTGTCCTTTTAATTTCCGAGACCAAATATCTGAACCCCACAATAATCGAATGACGCAAACGGCAAAATACAAACGAATTATCTTGAAACTGTCAGGCGAGAGTTTCAGCCCCTCGGGTGAGCGAGGGATCAGCATGGAAGAAGTTGTTCACATCTCGCAACAAATCAGCGAAGCTCAACAACTTGGCTGCCAAATTGCCGTCGTCATTGGCGGCGGAAACATCCTTCGAGGCGGCCAGTTTAAAGCGAAAAATGAAGTTGTCCACGAAGCGACCGCACATTACATGGGCATGATGGCCACGATTATTAACGGACTCGCCCTTCAGGACGCCCTTGAATCCGTCGGATGCCAGACGCGATTAATGAGCGCTATAAAAATGGATGGCGTTTGCGAACCCTACATTCGTCGCCGGGCCCACCGGCATCTTGAAAAAGGGAGAATTGTTATTTTAGGCGCCGGCACTGGAGGTCCTTTTGTAACCACTGATACCGCTGCTGCGTTGCGAAGCATGGAACTTGGGGCAGATATTCTGATGAAAGCCACACGCGTTGATGGCGTTTACAGCGAGGATCCCGAAAAAAATCCCCACGCGGTACTCTACTCGGAACTTGAGTTCCAGACCTGCATTGAAAAAAATCTTCGTGTCATGGACTCGACTGCAATCTCTCATTGCATGGAACACAACATGCCACTAATGGTCTTCAACTTTCGCAAAGACGGAAACATTATCAAAGCGGTTCTTGGTGAAAAAGTGGGAACCATCGTTAGCAACAATCCAACGGCAGACAGTTAATAATACCACCCCAAACGTCTACCAATTATAGTTTTCCCCTTGTCGACATTAGTGGGAAATTACGCGTATAATTGGTGCAGCACTTCGGCAGTTCTTGGATTCGATTTGGTCCGGGAACCGCCGCTCGTCTTGCACTCACAAATTAATAAAAAACCAGTAGTTTTACTGAACGGAGAAACCAATGCCTGCCGCAGCAATCATCGAAGATGCCGAACAGAGGATGGATAAAGCAATCGAGGTTTTAAAAAAAAGCCTCAGCGGAATTCGCACCGGACGTGCTAACCCCGGACTTGTCGATTCCCTGCGTGTGGATGTTTACGGATCTCCCACACCAATTAAACAGGTCGCACAAGTCGGAGCGCCAGAGCCGACTCAGATCGTCATTCGCCCTTACGACACAGGAATTATTAAAGAAATTGAAAAAGCCATCGTTGCCAGCGACCTTGGCTTCAATCCTCAAAACGATGGTCGGGTGGTACGAATTAACATTCCACCACTCTCAACCGACGTAAGAAAAAAAATGGTCACTCGGATCAAAGAACTGACCGAAGAAGCAAAAATTTCGATCCGAAACGTTCGCCGCGACGGCAACAAAGCTGCAGACCTTGCGGAAAAAGACAAGACCCTTTCTGAGGATCAGAGAGACGACGTAAAGGATCAGGTACAGGAACTGACCAAGAAATTCGAGGTTCAGGCTCAGGAAATTGCGAAAGCGAGAGAATCTGAAGTCATGGAAGACTAATTCCATCTCGACAAACGCCAGAAAAACAGGGCTTTGACCATTCGGTCTGAGCCCTTTTTTTGTGAATCAACCGACATAAATTTGTTCATTCGCACGTAATCCCAAAGTAAGTGCTATCGCTCATCACCCCAAAACAAACCGAACCCCGAATAAACCGTTATCTCAGGCAATTAACGGGCATCGCAGTCCACTGAAAAGTCAAGCTATAACGATCGGCCAAACATTACCTTTTAACCAAGCATTCACGATAAAAAGCAACCTATTGAATTAACCGTCCACAACACTCCGAATCCTGATCATAGCTAAGAACATTTCTACGCAGAAGCGCACTTCGGCGTGACCCATTGGTTGGAGTACCCCATGAGAATTCGAACTACATTCCTCGCAACACTCTTAACCGCAGTTGCCGTCATGGCAACCGACTGTGCTGCCCAATCTCGATCACTCCAACTTTTGCCAGCCAACCAACAGGCAGAAGCGAGCCAGATAAATACGTCTCGCTTCCGATTCGTTGCTGCACCGCAGAATCAAAACTTAGTTCAGGCCGCTAATCCAGCGATCCAAATTGCTCCAGTCCGCGGTTCACTAACACGCACCGCCACCCCCGTGATCTCACGCCCACGCACGAATGAACTGGCTGTCGTTGCATTTGAAACTGCCAACGCCAATGACTTTGGCCTCAGCCGAAATTTCACCGAGTCAAACTCAATTCTTGAACCCTCCCCGGCAAACAATTTTCAATATCAAATGAATGCCGAATCACCGTCATCGACCCGAACCAATATTTTCGGAATTGACGAAGATCAATGCTGCGACGAGTGGGCAAATTTCACTGCCTGCGGCGGGCTAAAAACGAATCCAGGCCATTATGGAATTCCTTGGCTAACCGGAAAAGACAACTGTGAGACTGCACGGGGATGTGGATGTGGCATAAAAAGAACCAACCTTGGATGCGGCACCTTAGCTTGCGAAACACCCAAGGTAAGCTGCACCAAGATCAAGGGGATCAAAGGCTGGTTCAAAAAATCCGATTGTCAATGCGAGTCATGTCACCCGGAACAGACGACCGTCGTTGAGTACGTCGAAGAAAAATAGCCAGGAACAAGTTCAACTCAGTGAACAAAATGGAGACCTCACTTTCGAGAGCCTCCCATTCTCTCACTCTTTGTTCGCTGACTCATGCTGTCGAACCCCGCAGCAAACGGACGGCCGGAGCCGCAGCTATCGCTCCGGCCTCCTCCGCTTTTCTACCCGCGCCATCGACGTCCCCTCGATTTACTTGAGCTGACCGAAGGCTCCAGACTAGCGCGCGGAAAATCTCCCATCGACTTCGTTCTGTAGCGGATAATCGTCTCGCTATGAAACTTCGGCCTCGTTGCAAAGCTTACTCAGCTTCGCTGTGCCTCGAACTAAAATCACGTTTGGACGATTTAAGAAAACAGAAGATAAGAAACAAGGAAATCAATCGGTACTCCAGCTAAACCATGCCACCTATTTCGGAAGTCGACCATCAAGTGGCTTAAAAGGTTCCCGTAAAACCGGGACTACTTTCTTTCAGCGACCACCCCTGTGGAACAACCGCGCCTTGTGGAGGTGCGGTCGTTGACGGGAAACCTTGCTGGCCCGCCTGAGGTATAACGGGGTTAACCATAAAGTTCTGTTGAGGCGCGGGAGCCCCAACACTGTTGGGGACTGCCAATTTTCCAGAAAACTGATTAGGTGTATTTGACGGCAAGGTGGCGATCCGCGGCGTTACACCGAACCCGCTGGGGGCTACAACTGCCGATGCATCATTTACTGGCAACCTCGAAGCGTCACGGCTATCATCCACCTGCGTCGAGGCATAATCGACTGGCTTGGTGTAAGTACTCTGGACAACAGCGATAGCCGCAGGAACGGCAGAACGGTTGGCTACGGCAGGACTTCCAGCGGTTCCGGTCGTTTCCACGAACCCAGTGTTAGAAGCAGGCATTCCATTGATTGGCGGCCCAGGTTTCACTGCAGCCATCCCCTGCCGAGCCCATGCAACTGCCGTCTGAGTACCGGAGGTTTGATTATTTGGAATCGGAGCGCGTTGGTTTGGATTAACCATGACGGACGAGCCGGTTACCGTATTCGCCTGTGGATTGGACGCCATTGACGGAATGTTAATACTATAGGCCGGCGGAGGCTGTACCGTTGTTTGCCCCGCGAACCAATTATTTGCTTGATTACCCGAAGTTTGACAACCCATCGCCGTAAGAAGACTGCAGGCCAATAACAGAAAATGATGAATGCGAACCATCGAGGTTGTCCTTAAATCACTGTCGTCTTTAGATAAAAGATCTTTATTTACTCAAGTTTTCAAACTTTGAATTACTCGAGGCGGCGTACGATAGCAGCTTGCGCTACCTTCGCAAGATCAGTTCTCTGACGTACCACGGCTATCTCATTTCATTTGCATATAACTGGCTTTTCAATTTTTTGCTAGCTTGTCACAATAGTATCAGCACGGCTCAAGTACACTCTGAGTCAGTTCCGCACCCCAGCAGGCTCAATCTGTACGAGTTGTTTCTCTGCATAACAACAAATCAGATAGAGCTTCCACTATTGGTCAATAAAAGCGACTAAATCCAAACCTGAATGCTGGAAGGAACCCCACAGGCAATCACTGGAAGAAGCTATCCAGTCCGAGAGAAACACGGCCACGTAAAACTAAAAACAGCAGCTAGAACGCCAATTACGACACCGAACACCTCCCGAAGAACGAGGAGCTACACTATCGCCGATCGCTGGCACTCATCGAAATTCATGCCCGCAATGGATCTTAAGCAATGGTGCTTCTGTCAAATTTAGGTCAAAATACCACCTTGTTCTTACACGATCGCTCCCAACCCCCCGGAAGAGCAATGAAACCACTCCTTCTGATCAAGCCCACCCTCCATTTCTTGTTTTTCAAAAAAACGCTAGTCGCCACGTTCATCTTTCTCACCAGTGCCCTGCACTCTGCACCAGCGTTCACCCAGCAACAAGCCGCTGAACTTGTTTTGGTTGGCGGAAATATTTATACGGTTGATCAGGCACGCCCTCATGCTGAAGCAATCGCTATGGTCGCCGGCCGAATTTTGGCCGTTGGATCTGATAAAGCGATTTCAACTTACATTGGCCCAGAAACTCAAGTTATCAATCTTCAAGGCAAATTCGCGATGCCAGGGTTCATCGAAGGCCATGCTCATTTCATGGGCCTTGGGGAATCAAAAATGATGCTAAATCTACATCAAGCAAAAACTTGGAACGAGATCGTGCTGCAGGTTGAAAACGCCACTCGCACGACGCCACCAGGAGAGTGGATTATCGGCCGTGGCTGGCATCAGTCCAAGTGGGACCAAGTTCCGTCCCCCAACGTAGAGGGCTATCCGACTAGTCTCGAAATGAATCTGGCAACACCCGACCATCCCGTTTTACTGACTCACGCCAGCGGTCACCTCAGTTTTGCCAATGAATACGCAATGCGGCTTGCGGGTGTCGATTCAGAAACGGCAAATCCCAAAGGAGGAGAAATTCTCAAAGATGAAAACGGAAAACCAATTGGAATTTTTCGTGAAACAGCGCAGGCATTAATTCAAAAAGAAAAAACCCGCGCTGACAGCCAAAGGCCTCAAGCTGAAAAACAAGCTTATTCACAGCGAGCCGCCGAACTCGCCTCCCGGGAATGTCTTGAAAAAGGTATCACCAGTTTTCAGGATGCTGGCTCCAGTTTGGCAACCGTGCGAACACTTCGCCAATTGGCCGATAAAGGCAAACTAGGTGTTCGCCTTTGGGTAATGATTCGGGATGACAATGAGCGTCTTCGCGGACAATTAGCCAACTACAAAATGATTGGCTATGCGAATCAGTTTTTGACATGCCGAGCGTTAAAGCGTTCTATTGACGGTGCCTTGGGCGCTCATGGTGCCTGGCTGCTTGCCCCTTATCAAGACCTGCCAACCAGCTCAGGTTTAAACACTGCTTCCGTTGAATCAGTCACTGAAACCGCTGCCCTTGGGATCAAAAATGACTTCCAGGTCTGCGTTCATGCAATTGGGGATCGGGCTAACCGGGAAGTCCTCGATATCTACGAGAAAATGTTTCGGGAGTATCCAAGTCAATTCCCACGCAGATGGCGTATTGAGCACGCCCAGCACTTACACCCCGACGACATTCCGCGTTTCGGAAAACTCGGAGTCATTGCCTCCATGCAAGGAATTCATTGCACCTCCGACGCTATTTTCGTACCGCAACGTCTAGGGATGCGACGCAGCGAGGAAGGTGCCTACGTTTGGAGGTCATTAGTTGACTCTGGAGCCATCGTCACCAACGGCACAGACGCGCCCGTTGAGGACGTTGACCCAATTGCGTCGTTCTACGCCACGGTCACCCGTCGTTTGACTGACAAGGTCACATTTTTTCCCCAACAAGTACTGACCCGGGAACAGGCTATCCGGTCCTATACAATCGACAATGCCTACGCTGCTTTTGAAGAAAACATAAAGGGCTCTTTAGTTCCCGGAAAGTTGGCCGATATCGTGGTGCTCAGCAATGATCTCATTCAATGCGATATCAATGAAATCAAAAAGACTCGCGTAGAGATGACGATTATCGAAGGCAGAATTGCGTTCCAGGCAAAAGCATCAGCCGATATTTCGGAATGACCCACGAACCGCTTTCTGGCTAAGCTGTCGCTCTTCGGTGACGACGAAAACAAAACACCAGTGCCAACCAACCCAACAGGCCCCCCGGCTCAGGAACGGCTGAAAAGATCCGGTCGTACCCAATCACATCCATCGCCAATAAATCAATATTAGATAGTTCATTTCCTATGCCAAAATCAGTCGTTGGATCCATGACCCCAAGACTGCTGTCTAAAGCCCAGTGACTCGCCTGCTCACCGTCGCCATAGTTCACTCCTTTGGACCAAGCCGAAGCCACTCCGGCGGCATTGGTTAAACCCCCGTCGATCGAAAGATACTTATCCCGCTCATCAGCCGTCCAGTCGAGATCGGCGCCGGCAGCTTCGCTCTCGTTTGAGAACCTCAGAAAATCTAGACTACTTACGAAACTCAATTCGTCATCTTCAAACTGACCGCCACCATTGTTGTCCAGTTCATCAACTCCACTTGTGAAGCCCAATGTGTGGCCTATCTCATGTAAGGCCGTTCCGAAAAAATCTAAATGATCCGATTCAATACCGTCACTTGGGTCAAAATCCCAGTTATAAAGTGCGTTGAAGTTGATGACGCCATCAACGGTTGAAGAATGCGAATCTCTCAAGCCGAGAGCTTTCGCATTCGCCGTCGTCAATGAAACGGTAGTGTTATTGAGACCACCGTCATTGTCGAGATATCCGAGTTCGAAATTGGAACCCGGCGCTTCGGAAGTTTGGTTGGTATAAATCGAAAAGGAATCCCCCGCCGACAGTCCGCTCACCATTTTAGCGTCGTCTGCAGTAGTAACGTCCCGACTGACTGCATCTCGGAAATCAGTGTAGGTAAACGACTCTCGAACGTAAGTCGCGGAGCTTACCGTGCGTTGATCCAGGGTGACAAATCCGAAATCCAAGAACACAGTAATGTTGTCGTGAAATTCGGCTCCCCACGTGTTAGCCGCTCGCTGGAAGGCTTGGTTAGCCAGAGCATTGGTTCCAATACTCGATCGAATAGTCATTTGACCCTGGCAAGAAGTTCCCCACCCAAAGAGCAAAATGATTAGTACAAATGAAAACCGATTCATCGATCAGAAAACCAAATAATTCAGAATAGAAATAATTCAGGATGGGGAGCCAAGACAGACCGTTCGTCGTCCAGACCGATGCCTCTAGAATACGCTCGGCGAAGCGTTTTTTCAAGGAAAAACGAGTCACAACGTCCAATCCCGAAGAAAGTCCGGCGAATTTCCTCTGATTTCACCCTGTTTTTCAGCCCACCTAGAAACACTGAAAATTCCGAATACTCGACACTTCAAAGAACGGGTAAGACGTGTAAAAAAATGTCAGTCCGCTCTTTGGCCAAAACAAAACCGAATCTCTCGTAATTCTGTTTTCCGAATCATTCCATTAAGTCAAACAGTAGTTTTTTAGCTTTTGGCAATGCACCTTCGAGTTCCAAAAGCCACTTCTTTGTCCCAACACCGCCTTGGGTCGAAAAACCACCCAGGCCACCGCTGCGGACAACACGATGGCAGGGAACGATCATGGGAAAAGGATTTTTCTTCATCACCGTACCCACGGCTCTCGCGGCTCCGGCACGCCCCACAGTTTTCGCCAAATCACCATAGGTTACCATCTCACCGCGAGGAATCCGCCGGCACGCCCGCGTAACATCCAGTTGAAACGAAGTCATCCCGTCAGTATGAATTTCGAAAGTATCGAAACCGACTTTATCTCCGGCCAGGTACTTTTGAATTTGATTTCGAAATTCTTCGAGGGGCTCAAAGGACGAAACTTCACTAAACTCGGCAATTTGAAAAGCTTGGCGCACTTGCCCCGGATCGTCAAAACCCAGCTTGATTGCTCGAATGATGTTCCCGCGGAACAGAACACCGAACCAACCAATTGGCGACTCGAAAATATCAAGCGATAATTCCGGTAGCTGTGTTGGTTGCCGCCCCATCCGTCATCTTCCTCACCGTCCTCGGTAGGACTAGCTCACAATCCAGTCGGCGAATACTTACCGCCGTCCCCGACCACTGTCCTTACTTCGGTTGCCACCCCGTGACCCCTCATCGTTGCTGCGTCCATTACCACGAGAGCCACCGTTGTTTCCGCGCGATCCACCCTCGCTATTGCGACTGTTTCCACGCGAACCTCCCGCGCCGCCGCGTCCACGATTGCCACCGTTTCCACGCCGTCCGCCACCCGATTTTTTATGATTTTGGATGTTTGACTCGACCAAAACTGTGATCGTCTCTTCCCAGGTTGGCACTTTAGCACGCTTTCGAGTCGGCTCACCTCGATCCGAAGAAGAATCCAAACGGTCATCTTCGTCACGCGATTCACGATCTTGTGCTTCATTGCGTCG
>WTFU01000104.1 GCA_011523945.1 Mariniblastus sp.
GTAGCTCGCGAGGCTCATAACCTCGAGGTCGCAGGTTCAAATCCTGTCCCCGCAACTTTCTTCAGACACCGCCAAATCAGTAGTGAATGATGCACGTCGGCGGTCGGCACGCAGCCCTAGTTTTCCATGAAATTCGGTAATTTACCGGATTCGGTTCAAAGCTAGGTGTTTCCATGCCCTCAAAGTTCGCAACTCGCGTTCCGAGCTATCGTCTCCATAAAGCGTCTGGTCAGGCTGTCGTTACGATTAATGGTCGTGACCTCTACTTAGGTAAGTGGAATACAGCCGCAGGAAAGGCTGAATACGATCGAGTTATTGCCGAATATTTGGCCAATGGTCGGCAACTCAAGAGCGAAGACGAGAAGACGTTTGAGTACGTAACCGATGCATATCTTGTATTTGCCCAACAATATTACCGTAAGAATGAAACGGTGACTCGTGAGTTTGACTGTATCAGCGAAGCCTTTCATGCAGCCAATGGCTGGCTGTTCGGCTCCATCGGATCTAACGGCAACTTTGAGTCCTACGATGGTATATACTCATCATTCACGGACTTCCTAGAAAAGTGGTTCGTTGCCGATGAAGACACAAAACAATGCAATGCACGCGGAGTCGCCGCTTGCGTGCTTTCAAATGGAACGATCACTCCGGCGGCTCGGTGATCACGGACGCTATGCATCAAGACTATCCGCACCTGTTTGCCATCTGAATTCGTAAGTCGGTGGGCCGGTGCGCTGCGACCAATCGCATTTCCAGAGCCGCCGCCCGCACTTCCAGACGATTGCGCACGTTGGCTCGCTGAGTTCGGGCGTTCGCTCCGCTCATGCAATAGTAAGCAGCGTAAGATTTACTTTCTCTTTATCATGCTTAAAACAGTTTTAGTTACTCAATCAAAGCTTCCATGCGGTGTTGACTCAAGCATCTAATTCTGAAGGAATACGCATTTTCTCTATTATCGCAGTTTGGAAAGTTCTTGATTGACAATCCACCCCAAAAGTCAGTTAGGAAACGTTTGATATTGGCGTCGCTGGCTGTGATGGGAATTGGAATCAGTGCGTTCTTGCTAGTAAGAATATTGAAGTAGGTATCTACAAGTAACGAATCCGGTACGCACGAGCATCGCGGGTAAAATCAGTCGGCGAAAACTGAGGCTGAAGGTTTGACAATCGCTCATAGTAACGCCAAACTGCAGTTCACTAGTGAATCAAGAACCCGATCAGTGGGTTGTAGGATCTCCATTGAATTCCCTTATTAAGATCGTGAATTTGCGACGGCAGCGGCGATGATTGAATACGACAATAAAGTCTGGTTCCGACACATCCTCAACTTTCACAAAACGGATACCTTTCGGATCCTTTTACAAGAAATGGTGATTGTTTCTCTCTATACGGCGGCGGTTGCTGCGATTGAAATACACTTTTTGCGTGAAATGCGTGTGAATGAGTCGGGTGAATCACTCGTAAAAGTGCTGAAAAACACAACGGTCATGCATTCGATTCTCGGCTTTGTGCTCTCACTGCTGGTCGTCTTTCGAACCAATACGGCTTACGACCGGTGGTGGGAAGGAAGAAAGTTGTGGGGGGCTTTGGTCAATAACACTCGGAATCTGTCGGTGAAGATCAACACGCTTCTTCCCGATTGTTGCCAAGTGGAAAAAGAGTATTTTCGGATCATGATTGGCAATTTCCCAACCGCACTCAAGGAGCATCTTCGTGACGGTATTAGGTTGAATGAAATCGAAGAAGTCAGAGGAGTCGAGCCGGGATTATTTTCGGATGGTCATCAGCATGTTCCGAGTTTGATGATTCAAGCCATGTATCGCAAAGCGAAATCTTTAATGGATGCGGGCCATCTGAGCGGTGACGAATTAATTGTGATCGACAAGGAGCTGAAGTCATTCTTTGACATCATGGGCGCTTGTGAGAGAATCAAGAATACACCCATTCCATTCTCTTACAGCATCTTTCTGAAGAAATTTATTTTCTTTTACATCATTACCCTGCCGATTGGATTCGTCGCCTATTTCGAATACTGGGCGATTCCGATCTCGGTTTTTGTCTTTTACGTCTTGGTTTCTTTAGAAATCATTGCCGAAGAAATTGAGATGCCATTTGGACGGGATGCCAACGATCTGCCAACGCAGAAGCTTTCCGAAATGATGCGCGGTAACGTTAACGAGATTTTCACGGAGTAATTCAAGAATACAAGCTGCATCGATAGGCTACTTTGGAAGATGAAACTTAGATCTAACCGAGAGTTTGATTCAAACTGCTGAAAGCTTTCGGAAGCGAATCATAATACCGATCAGTCGATAGTGCCGAACTTAAAAGGAGTGAACTCATGAACTCGCTGAAATTGTTGAGAAGCTGCCTGTTCCTAGCCTTAGTTCCTTTATTCTCCGCCGCAGGCACTCCCCGTGCTAAGGCCCAAACATCCTTGAATCACCCTAATCTCGTTATTTTTGTTGCCGATGATCTTGGCTGGAACGATGTTGGTTACCATGGGAGCGAGATTCGAACCCCCAATATCGATCAGCTCACCCAGCAGGGAATCGAGTTGGATCGATTCTACGTTTACCCGTTTTGCAGTCCGACACGGACCGCGTTGCTAACCGGCCGGTCCCCTTACTCGCTGGGGGTCACAAGGCCAATCGGTGGCAGTGCCGTGCTACCCCTTGATGAACACTTGTTGCCACAGACGCTCAAGGCGGCTGGCTACCAAACGCTGATGACTGGCAAATGGCATCTTGGCAACGCCAAGGAAGCTGCCCTGCCCCATAAGCGCGGCTTTGACAGTTTCTACGGTCACACCGGTGGTTCCATCGACTACTATACGCACAAGCGGGGCGGAGGCATGCGACGACGCCCAGGGCGAGCCCAGCTTGGAAACACATCTCTGCCGGATTGGCAACGCAACGGCAGGACGCTCAACGAGGAAGGCTATTCCACGCAGCTCATTGGTAAAGAAGCTGTTCGGCTTTTAAAAGAACGCAACAAGAATCAACCTACTTTTCTCTATGTTACTTTTAACGCGCCACACACTCCCCTGCAGGCCCCTCAGGAGTTCATCGATCGATACTCAACTCTGGAAGATCAAAACCGGCGCGTCTATGCGGCTATGGTGGATGCGATGGACGAGGAAATTGGGAAGATCCTAAAGGTCATTGACGAAGAAAAAATGCGCGAGAATACGATCGTATTGTTCATGAGCGACAACGGCGGCGCGGCCCGAGGCGGAGCCAGCAATGAACCGCTTACCAACGGAAAGGGGAGTGTTTACGAGGGTGGTATTCGTGTTCCCGCAGTCATTTGTTATCCAGGTGTTCTTCCAACCGGTCAAAAATCGGACCAGCTGATCACGGCTCACGATCTCTTTCCCACACTGGCCAAGGGGCTGCGGGTGAAACCCCGTAACTCCAAACCCTTCTATGGAGAGGATCTTTGGGAGGGGCTTGTCTCTGGAAAGATTGCCCCGCATCGAGATGTCATTATCGGTTCCGGTTCTATTGCAATCTTTCATAAACAATGGAAAATGATCCAAACGGAGAGCGTTGATGGCGGCCCCCCTTACCGGGAGCTTTATTTGATCACGGCCGATGCCCAAGAGGAGGTAGATCTAGCCAGCGTCTATCCCGATCTCACTGAAGAACTCGGCTCTATTATCGCCCGTTTTCCCAAGGGATCGGGGGTCGCAAACGAAGGGGGTAACCGAGGAAGGCGGGAGTAAGCTCTCTGTTGCGTCTGAGATTGGAACGGCCATGGTAATTAAGCGTTACCGGTTTGTGTTTCAATTGTGATCGGAAGTGCTCTCTCGGTTGCAGGTTGTAACTAAGCTCCGTTCTGCTAATCTTCCAAGTTTTCGGCCCCGAACAACCTAGTTTGATGACTTGATAGCTTGGACTCCTATTTGTTTGACTCCTAATTGTTTTACACAGAGACTGGCCAAGGCTCGCGGCAAGCAAGAAAATTCGGTGTGGAATTGGGGCGTATGGGAATGGGCAATCACCCTCCTAAATCCAGTGAATGTTGACGTTGTTCTGCTTTATATAAATCGGGTGAATCCGTATGGTAATTCTTAAGATATTGATGGCTTGCATTGGCGGGCTAGTTACCGCATTCGGTTTCCTTTGCTTGGGAATTTCGATGCTTGGCCTATTAGGTGTCCTAGCTGACGTGGGACCTGGCGAGAATTTTCGGATGGGACAATCAGTACTCGTGTTTTCCATACCGTTTTTTGCCTGTGGTGTGATGTTGTTAATTGGTGCACTCCACCTGCACCTAAGGCAATCGAGCAATAGAGGTCAACATCCTACAGCGAGCAAATCGGAACCGACGAATTAGGAGGTTTTTGCTGTCCAGGGAAACGCGGACTCTTATTCATTGGTTCCAATGACTGGGCTCAATTGTCTATTGCGTTGTTGGACGACAATCCGGAGAGCTAAACTGACTGGCTTTGCGTTGATTGCATAAGATCGATTCTTCTTCGACAGTTGTGCCCAAAAGCGTCGAAGCGGCGAGCGTAGAACATGGTCAATCAGCACTGTAATAAGAGCGAATTAACGGGCGAACGCAGATTCAACAAAGCTGTGGAGATTTGCTACGAATTACGCAGAACTTCCGATGTTCTGCGGTACCTGCAAGGTGAAGACTGGCCCTGCTGTTGCGGTGAAAAAGTAGAATATGTTGGTGACATTCCGGCAGACGCGGCTGCGCATCACGATTACGAGTGCTGGGACGATCTGGAGTTGTTTGTTACCCATTACAGACTCGAAGACTAGTAGCCACTCAAACCCGCTCAAAAAGATGGAAGTGCTAAATTCCATATCACTCTTTCACTGTCTGCCTTGCACAAACAAATTCATTGTATTCCAGTAGAGCGGTGTGATGTGGCCGAGCCCGATCGAGGATTATCGGGCCTGGGAAAGGGACGCATAAAAAGTGTTGCACCCCAGCAATGGCCGAGTTCGGTTTCAGCAAACAACGTCGTTTGCCGCCGCGCATCGTCAAGATTAAACGAGCTAATGAGGCGTTAAAAGGGTGTTGATTGGCCGTCTCGTGAATTCCTTGTTATGATTAGGTGCTTGCTTAGCTGGATGGCTCGGTTGACTTGAACGTTAGATGCCTCCACTTGTCAAAAGTTCACGAACACCGGGGGGATTAATTATGTCGTGCAGATTGGCCTACTACCTCATCACAATCGCAATGGTAAGCGTAGTTTGCTGCATCCAGACCGCAAGTGCGAACCTCATCACATTTGATAGTCTAACCGGAAACAATTCTGACTCGTTTAGCTCTACGGTCGAAAACGGCTATTTGGTAACAGCCCTTACCAACGGGTGGCGGGAGGCCCATTCGAATGGTAACGGCGCGCCCTCAATTTTTTCAGCAGGCGACAATGAGCAGATTGAAATTGTAGGCGGGTTCTTTCAACTGTTGAGTTTTGAGACTGATGACGCGGCAATTTCAGAGGGGACATCATCTGCAAGTTACAACATTGATGGATTTTTGAATGGCTCGCTCGTTTTGAGCGGGTCGGGTGCTGTTTCACCGGAATTTCAAGTCAACCTTAGTCCAGATCCCGATCAAACCTTGGATCGCCTTTTGATCACCTTCGATGCTGGTTCAACAAGCAGTTACAATATTGACAATATCCAGCTTCGAGCTGTTCCGGAACCGTCGTCACTTCTGATGATCCTTGGGATTGGACTGACAATGTTGGTTCGCAGGCAACGAGACGCAATATTCGGGACATAACGACTGCATCAACAGGCAATGCCCTTGGTATCGAGGTAGTTTGCTTACTTGGGTTGCCTCCGTTATTCTCATGGGTATAAAAAAAAGAAGACCGTTTTCAAACTGATGCAGCATGAGAAGGGGCTTCCATTTCCGAATGGAAGAAAATAGTTTCTGGAAACGAGCGAGGAGCGTTGGCTACTGCTTGGACAAGAAGGGAAGAAACTGAAGAAGGTTAGTAGGCCTTACTCTTCAGGACCATCATCTTTTTGATCGGGGCGGTGCGATTATATAGTTTTCTCAACCTTTGGTTTTTAGCGATCCAGATATTTTTGTGATTTTGCGTTTGTCGCGGAAGCCGGAGCGCTCGACTGGGTTCGTGCAGTTATTGCA
>WTFU01000160.1 GCA_011523945.1 Mariniblastus sp.
AAACAACCCTTCGAACCTGATGCGGGTCATACCGACGAAGGGAGCGAGACGGCATCGCAGATTTTCTCTCGGATCGAGCCGCTCTCTTTTCTCAGAGTCTTTGTCTGATTGCAACCTTAAAGGGAAGATATGAATTCTCCAAAACTGCCAGCGCTCAAAAACGTGAACAATGCCAATCAACGCGGTGATTTTCCAGGGCAGTTTACGGATGCAGTGGACAATGCGGAAGAAATTCGAGCGATTGAAAAAGACCCGACCCTTTTTCCAAATTCTACGCGTATCTATATTGAAGGCGAGATATTCGAGGGCTTGAAAGTCCCAATGCGAGAGATTCGCGTCTCTGATACCGAGCATCCCAATGGAGAAATTGAAAAAAATGACCCTGTCAGAGTCTATGACTGCTCAGGCCCCTGGGGCGATCCTGAGTTCACCGGTGATGTCACTCAGGGGCTTCCGGATCTAAGAGGGAAGTGGATTCTCGATCGCTCGGATGTGGAAGAGTACAAGGGGCGAGAAGTCAGTCCGGAAGATAATGGCTACCTTTCTGAAGCTCATTCAGAAAAGTACAACCAGCTTAAAAAGGTCAAGAACCGACTTAAAGAATACCCTGGATTAAAGCGCAACCCATTAAGAGCCAAGGGAAGTGCGGATGGCGAGGGTGAATGGCATCCCGTGACGCAGAAGTGGTATGCGGACCAAGGAATCATTACCCCGGAAATGGAGTACGTTGCCATTCGCGAAAACCTGGGGCGCAAAGAAGAGTTCAAAACGATTGCTGACAAGTATCCCAATCTTCGAGATCTACCGCCGGAAGCGTCCGACAGAATTCGGCAGTTATGCTCGACGCCCGATGGCTACGAAATGCCGCGGCCTTCAGAAATTGATCCTAATTCTCAGGTGCCGCGCAATCGCATCGATCATCAGCATCCGGGACAAACGTGGGGAGCGATGACGCCGTCTTTCATTACCGCGGAATACGTTCGTTCCGAAGTAGCGCGCGGTCGCGCGATCATTCCGGTCAATATCAACCATCCTGAAAACGAACCGATGATTATCGGTCGAAATTTCTTGGTAAAGATTAATGCCAACATTGGTAACTCGGCGGTGACTTCGACCATCGATGAGGAAGTGGAGAAGATGCGTTGGGCCACAAAGTGGGGGGCTGACACGGTGATGGACCTCTCAACCGGAAAGAACATCCATGCAACACGCGAGTGGATCATTCGCAATAGTCCAGTTCCGATCGGAACTGTTCCGATTTATCAGGCTCTTGAAAAAACAGGTGGAAGCATCGAGGCGTTAACCTGGGAATTATTTCGCGACACGTTGATTGAGCAAGCTGAGCAAGGCGTGGATTATTTTACGATTCATGCAGGGGTGCTCAAAGCATTTGTTCCACACACAGCGAAACGAATGACAGGAATTGTTTCTCGTGGCGGTTCCATCATGGCGAAGTGGTGTATTCACCACGAGAAAGAGAATTTCCTCTACGAACATTGGGATGATATTTGCGACATTTGTGCAGCGTATGATGTGAGCTTTTCAATCGGTGACGGTTTACGCCCTGGGTCGATTGCCGATGCGAATGACTACGCTCAACTGGCTGAACTCGAAGTTCAAGGTGAGCTAACCAAACGTGCCTGGGCGAAAGGGTGTCAGGTGATGAATGAGGGCCCCGGACACGTGCCAATGCATTTAATTCAAGAAAATATGCAGAAGCAGATTGAGTGGTGCCACGAAGCTCCCTTCTACACACTTGGCCCATTGACGACGGATATTGCTCCGGGGTACGACCACTTTACCTCGGGTATCGGTGCCGCTCAGATCGGCTGGTACGGTTGTGCGATGCTTTGCTACGTGACTCCGAAAGAGCACCTTGGACTACCGGATCGGAACGATGTTCGTGAAGGTGTTGTGACCTATAAGATTGCCGCCCACGCTGCTGATCTTGCGAAAGGCCATCCAGCGGCTCAAATTCGTGACAACGCATTATCCAAGGCTCGATTTGAGTTTCGCTGGCGAGATCAGTTTGCACTTGGACTCGATCCAGCTCGTGCGATTGAGTACCACGATGAAACATTGCCTGCCGAAGGCGCCAAGACTGCTCATTTCTGTTCGATGTGTGGTCCAACCTTTTGTTCGATGAAGATCACCAGTGACGTCCGCAAATATGCGGAAGAACAGAGCGACGAGAATTCGACGTCCGACTCAAAGTAAAAATCCCGGCGAAGTTAGTGCTTTAGAGAGTTACTTTGAGTCGAGAATCGCTCAACGCAAGTCACCAGCTAAACGAAGCTCAACGGTTATTTTTCCTTTTTTTTCTTATTATTACTTTTTCGCTTTTTGTCGCCGATGCGTTTGTTCGGATTGGACTCCAACGCTTTAGCCAGACGTTCCGCGATTTCCGGATATTCATCGATCACGTTGTTCGATTCGCCGATGTCGTCCTTCAGATTGTAGAGCGTCGGACCTTGATGCTTTCGCGTGGTCTCCTGCACCTTGAAGTGTTCTTGCGAATGATATTTCCAGTCGCCGTGCCGCACCGCGGACTGGTTGTAGAAAAAATAATCATGCGGTGTTTTCGCTCCGGGCTGATTCGTCAACAAGTCGAGAATGTCTTTCCCATCCAAGGGCTGAATCGTCGGCAACGCTGCTCCGGTGATCGCTGCGAACGTAGGCAGCAAATCGATTGTCGCGGCCAGTTCGTCGCACACGGTTCCCGCGGGAATTCGTGCCGGCCACTTCATCACGCATGGCACGCGCTGACCGCCTTCGAAAGTGGTCATCTTTCCTTCGAACAACGGCAGAGCGCTTCCACCGTTTTCCTTCATAACCAACCACGGCCCGTTGTCCGAGGTGAAGATCACGAGGGTGTTTTCCTCGATGCCCAAGACTTTGAGATGATCTAAAACCCGACCGGTGTTGAAGTCAATTTCCTCGATCACGTCGCCATAAAGCCCGCGTTCGCTTTTTCCAACGAATTCGGGTGAAACATATAGCGGGATGTGCGGCATGGAATGGGCCAGATAGAGAAAGAACGGCTTCTCCTCCTTCACGCTTTTGGAAATAAATTGAATCCCCTCGTCCGTGAAGCGACGCGTTATCGTCGTCTGATCCGCCGGAAATTCGATGCACTCCTCATCACGCATGAGCGGCACCTTGTTTTTCATAGATACCGGGTTACTCCCATTGCGCAACTTGCCGGCGAACGCTTCTTTCAAGGTTTCATGGCTCTGTCCTTCGAGAAACACGCAGTCGTCCGCGTATTTCATCGTGGACGCGGGAAACATGTCGTTGCTGTACGGAATGCCGTAGTAAGAATCGAAGCCCTGATTCGTCGGCAGATATTTCAGCTCGTCGCCGAGGTGCCATTTACCCACGGCCGCGGTGTTGTAGCCCACGGACTTCAACATTTCCGCGATCGTCACGTGCTCGGGAGCAAGTCCGCCTTTGCCGCGGTCCGGGAACAATACACTGGGCACGCCCACGCGGTTCGGATAGCATCCTGTCAGTAGCGCGGCGCGCGAAGGTGAACAAACCGAAGAAGCCACCATGAAACTCGTGAACTTCATGCCTTCGGCGGCCATTTGGTCGACCCGCGGTGTTTTTATGTTGGGCGAGCCGAAGCAACCCAAGTCCTGATAGCCCTGATCATCGTTGAAGATAACCACGATATTGGGATGCTCCGCTTTCGCGACGGCCGCGGGGCATATCGAGGCCGCGGCGATCACGATCCCAACGTATGATTTGATTCCTCGCTTCATAGATTTACCTGCTTCTTCAATCATTCGGGGCCACACGACCGTTTTTAAAACATTCCGCGCCACGATTATTTCTTCTTCCTCTTCGCCTGTTCCTCTTTGTCCTTTTGCCTCGCCTTCTTCCTGGCTTCCCTTTTTTTCTGTTTATCAGTTAGCTCCGACGGTTCCGGCTTCTTTGTTGTTTCGGTTCCGTCTGCGGGTTTTGCTTTTTCTTTTTTGGCCCTTTTTGCATCCTTGGGATCTACTGTTGAGAAGCTATCATTCAGCTTTTCCATCTCGGCTTGAAGCTGCGCGTGCATCTCTCCAACTTTTTGAGTGTACTCAGGGTTGCCGGCGAGGTTATTCAACTCCCACGGATCCTTTTTAATATTGTAAAGCTCAAACTCAGGGTGCTCCACGACACGGTCGATTTTGGCTTGAGCATCAGGATCCGTCTTGGCTTTTTCCTGCCATTCTCTCCATGCCTTGGCAAAAGTTTTCCCGCTTTTAGGAGCCATCATAACGTCGAGGTAGTAATCATTATCCTGCTTGGGGTTCCAGATCAGTTTGTACTCCTTATTACGAATGGCTCTTTGCGTATAACCACCACCTTGATGAACCAGGTAAGCATGTTCACGATGGTCTGATGTTTGCCCATTCAAAACAGGATACAAGCTTTTGCCGTCCATCACGGGTGCCGCTCCTCCGGCCATATCAACCAACGTAGGAACAATATCGCAATACATCGCGACCGCCTCTGTGACGGCAGGCTTGATTTTCCCCGGCCAGCGAACCAAGCATAATGCCTTTGTCCCATAGTCATAAATTGACCATTTACCGTTGGGCATGGCGGTCCCCTGCTCGCTCAAAAAGATCAATACTGTATTGTCATTAAGGTTCATCTCATCCAGCAACTGCATGGTCGCACCAACCTGATTATCCAAGTCTTCGACCTCCGCTGCGTGCGTTGCCAGCGCTTGACGGGTAACAGGTCCATCAACCATATGAGGCGGAACGACGATCTTGTCTATCGGAAAATTAGATGCGTCCCCAATCGTCCACGGATGGTGCGCATGAACCGAAGCGACCACCACGCAAAAGGGTTTATCCTCGACCTGAGAGTTTTGGATAAACTGTTTCACGCCGCTCAGCTCCCAGGTAGGAGCTTGCTCGTTCGCGCCGACTGTAAACCCAGGAATCTTCTTAAACGCTGTTTTAGTCGTGAAATGGGTCTTGCCAGTCAAACCAACGTCGTATCCTAGCTCTCCCAGGTAATTGACCATGTTTTTATAGTCATCGCGCGGTTTATAACCATTACCAAATACGCCGCTGGTCGGGGGCAGCAATCCCGTATAAAGTTCATGCCGCGTTGGAGAACACTGAGCACCTGCGCATGAGAAATTTTCAAAACGTACGCCCTGGGCAGCAAGCTTATCGATATTCGGTGTGCGGGTATATAAGCCCGCATCAACGCAGCCGAAGCTTGACCAGCTGACATCGTCCGCTAATACAATTACAAAGTTCGGTTTTTCTTCCGCCAGGACAATGGACGGCAGTACGATCAGAGTGAAGATCAGTGCTTTCAGTACGTGTCGAAATCTCATGTCTGTTCCGGGTTGAAACTTATGGGATGAGTTAAAACAGTTTTTCAATCTGGCTGCTGGTCAGTACTGGACCGCTCAACGGACATCGACCGTGCTGAGCTTGTGGGACTGGATACGCGCTCAAGAGCGAACGCCACTGGTCGCCGTGTTCTGTTTATTGGTGTTTTCTTCTTCCGTTTCAGGCACTGGGTTTAGAGAGAACGCGTTCTCGATCACACGCACGATCGGCATGTGGATCGGTTTCTTGTCAAAGTGGAACGGATCCGCCCCGAAACCCGCAGGCTTATCCATGTTGATGATGTGCTTGACGAAGGTGTGCATGTCATTGATTGCAACCTCGTGCGCGGCCATCACTTTCGCTGCAGCGGCGTTGTACTTGATCTCCGAACCCTTCTCAAACACCTTGCTCGACGAAGCACGGATTGGCGTTGTGCTACCCCAAACCAACCTTGAATTGGGCGTTTTGGTCTTGAGCGCTTTGACCAGTGTGTCGAGATTCTTAACGTATTGGGCTTGAGGCGTATTGCGGACGCCACCGACGTGGATTGGTAGGACGCGGAACTGCTTCATGCCCGGAGCTCGGTGGATCAGATCACCCAAGCCGCAATTAAAGTGAATCAGGTCCCATGTAGGCCAATCTTTTTCTGCCACAGGTTTGCCATTGCGGTCGATCCGGCCCAGATGGCGATCCAACAAAGCGATCGTTGTGGTGGAGTCGGCGATCTCGTCCGGATTCCACATTGCGTAGACCACTTGGGCTTTGTCCTGGAGTACTTTGCCCAATTCGCGTGTGTGTTGTGAGTAGACGCTGTCGCCGATCACGAGGACGCGTGGCAGCGGCTTAGAGCTCCGACTGTTTGTATCGGCTTGCGCAAAAACCGGTCCGGCCATGAAGACAAAGAACAACAGCGTTGAAATGTGTATCAATCGTGTCATGCTCAACTCCCCATCAACTGACTCATGTTGCCCGTGCTGTCGGCGAACTTCTCCACTGGCACGTCCACGGCATTGAGCATCGAGACAAACAGGTTGGCCAACGGTACCTTCTTATCACCGATGAAGTCGTGTAATTGGCCGTGCTTGAAGCCAAGGTTGTTGCCGCCGGCCAGGTGGATTGGATAGTTTTTGGTGCTGTGCGAAGCGTGCGGGTGAGCCGAACCCCAAAGCACGACGGTGTTGTCGAGCATGTTGCCATCATCCTCGGGCGTATCGCGCAGGCGTTTGAGGAAGTAAGCATGTTGCTCGGCTCGCCAGCGATCCCACTGACCTGAGTAGTCGGCAGGGCGCTTGTGCGCGATGTCGTGCGTCGCGCCTTTGTAACCCAACACGTAGGTCGCGTAGTTCCACATCTCGGAGGTTGAAGACTGCTCGCTTTCAAGCATCAACGTCGCATAGCGTGTCGAGTCGGTTACGAATGCGAGGTAGACCAGATCGTACAGACAGCGGATATACTCTTCAGCTTGGTTGTAGGCGACTTCCAGATTCAAGCCCTTTGTATCAACATCCGGCAGTGGCTCGTGTGTCCACTGGCTGGTGCGTTCCACGCGCTGCTCGATCGCGCGAATGGACTGAAGATACTCGTCCATCTTCTGTTGGTCTTCTTTGCCAAGCCGCCGGTTCATGCTTTTGCTGTGATCCATCATCAGGTCGAGAATACTCGCTTTGCGTTTGAGATTAGCGCGGACCTGTTCGACGCCCTTGCCCGAGTACGGATTAAACATCCGGTTGAAGATCTCCTGCGGTTTGTGCATCGATGGAATTGGCCGGCCTGGGCCGCGGTGCGAAAGCGTCTTGCTCGAGCCGTACGATCCAGTCCCGCCTTCGGTGCCCAAGACCAGCGAGCTGTACCGTGTCTTGTGGCCATGCATGTTTGCGGCGACCTGGTCGATGGAAATGCTGTTGGTCTTTTGCGTCTCGGTCATGTCCGCGCCGGTCGCAAACACGTCACCCGAGCTATGCCCGCCCATCTTCCACCCGCCCTCGTGGTCCAGTCCGCGCAGGTAGGTCACGTAATCTTTAAGCTCTTTGAACGGCTGAGAAGATTTGTTGAAGGTCAGCTCCCCGGCGTCTTTGCATGGCCACCAACTCCAGTCGTGATGCGGCGTTTTTTCGCCGGAGTTTCTTTGCCTGGGAATACCGCTGGTACCATTGGGCATGTAAGTGCCATAAGCGATATAGCCGATCATCATTCGTTTGGGCGTTTCGGTTTTCGCGACATTGGCGAGTGCACTGGTAGCGCCCATCGCATGAAGTGAAGGCAATGCAAGTGCGATGCCCGCGCCTTTGAGTAGGTCGCGTCGATTCAGATGCCAGGATTTCTGAGCCATCGTTTAATTACCTTTCGGGTGCTTACCCCTAAACAAGTCACTTTGACAAATCGAGACAATCAAATCTCGCATTCCATGTCGGTTGTCCCGAGTCTGTTCAACGATATGCTGAACCGCGAAACGGTCACGGTAGTTTAGTTGGCGGCCGATCGAATATGTTAGTAGACGCCGGGCCACGTTCTCGACGATATCGTCCTTCCGGTTCTTCAGCAGATAACCCTTCAACTCATGCAAGCCGTTTACCTCCGGTCCGTGCGGCACAGTCGCCTCCGCGGGGATCTCAACAGTGTTGATTGTCGCCAGGTATTTTTGGTAGCCCGCCATGTCTGTGTGCTGGGTGGCTTGAAAGACGCTGACGCGCGTTCCTTCCTTGGGCACCTTGGGTTGATACCGGCCCACGGCGTTGTAGTGCTCGAACGGGATGCCCCATGGATCAAGTCGGAAATGGCAGTCGTTGCAACTTTCAACGGTTCGGTGCTTGGCAAGTAGCTCCGCAATGGTCAGCGCTTTCTCCGCGGATTCACCGGCAGAGTCGGAAAGAGCCGGGACTTCGGCGGGCGGGTCGGCAACTTCGTCACCAAGAATCGCTTCGCGAAGCCAAACAGCGCGGTAGATCGGATGCGGAGCCGTTCCAGTACCATTGCCGATGAGCATCGAGGCTTGGGCTAGTAGCCCGCCAAGGTTATCCTCAGGCTTGATCGCTACCGGTCGAAGATTGACACCTTCCACACCTTCTATTCCGTAGTGGGATGCAAGCCGCTGGTTGAGCATCGCAAAATCCGAATCGACGATACTGAGCGCACTTTCGTTTCGTTTGATCAACTCGCCCACAAACGCCACCGTTTCTCGAATCATATAGTCGCGAACCGTCGGCAAGTACGGCATCTCGGTGCCCGCTCGTTCGCCGGCCGGTACGTAATACAAGAATCGCGGGAACAACTCTCGGTTGATCGGTACGGTCTTCATCTTCGCCAGACTGAGCCACTGCATCGTGAAGTTCTCGACAAACCTCTCGGAGCGTTCGTCGGTTAGCAAACGCAAGACCTGTTGCTCAATCACCGCTGGGTTATCGAGCTTCTTCTCGGCTGCAAGTCGCAACAACTCCTGATCAGGCATGCTCGCCCAGAGAAAATACGACAGCCGCGACGCCATTGCATAGTGCGTATCCGTCGCCGAATCCGATTCGGTGTGATACAGGAACTGCGGGGAGATAAGTACCATCGCCAACGTCTCACGCATCGCCGCTTCCATCGTCTTCAAATCGGGCTTCACCATGCCATAGATCCTGGCGAACAGTTCGACCTCATCGTTTGATACCGACCGGCGGTACGCGCGGGTCATGAATCGCTTGAGGACTTCGCAGACGTACGCGTCGGGGTCGCTCTCACGCTTGGGCGAGTCAAACAGAATCGCGCTGTGGTGAGCTGGCGGCCAGACGTCAGTAATCGGCGCCTCAAACTCGACCCGGGAAAGCACGACACGTGGGAGCGCGATGTTGCGGAGGTTGCCGTAGCTGAACCGGTCGTTGAGCGAACCGTCGTCGTAGATGTTCTGCGGTGTGATCGTCATCTTGTCCGGTTGCTTTTTGCCGTTGATCACTCTGCCCGGCAGCGCGGGAAAGTTCTCGATCCGTCCGGTAAACTCGAAGGCCTTCGGCTCATCCGGATTGTTAGTCAGGTTCGCGACGCCGACCTCACGGACTTGGCGCGTCGAGCTATTGATGTTGATGTCGTTGCCCATGATTAGTCGAAAGGGAACCTGGTTGTAACCCGGTGGAAGGATCGCTGACGCATTGACACGAATCCGGAATTCGCCTGTCTCGGGAAAGCTCTTGAGCCCTATGCCGTAAGCTGCAGAGTGTCGTCGGTTACCGAACACTCCGATCTCATCCAGCGCCATCCCGCGGTCCAATCCGTGCTTGAGCCATTCCCTACGCGTCTTGTGTACCGTCGGCTCGCCCGCGTCAACGATCGCACTGGCCATCGCCCGCCGCGACACTTCCAGGAAGCGGTCGACTTGTTCCGGCCCCATTCGCATCAACTCGGCAGTGTTGTTAAATTCGTAGGGCTTGACCGGATCTCTTGGCAAGTCCTCGATTACATCCAGCTCAAACCCAAGCAAGTCATTCAGCGTATTCTGGTACTCGATATTGGTTAGCCGTCGTGTGTTCGGTTCAGCGTGTTCTACTTTGGCTTTCGTTATATAATCCCGCATGCCCGATTCGATCCACTTCGTTACCGCTTTGACGTCTGCGGAACTGGGTTGTGGTTCTGTGGCCGGTGGCATTTCGCCAACTTGGAGCATATCCAGAATCGACTCCCACTTGTCCAACTCTTGGCCAAGTGACATATCGCCGTTGAGCGCGTGCACTGAGATCTCGCCTTTGCTTTTCTCTGCGCCGTGGCAGCGCACACAGTGCGCCTTGAAGAACGGTGCGACAACAGTCTTGAATCCCTCGACCCCATCGGAAACCGATTCGTCTACCGCAATCTGCGCGACACCATCCTGCGCCGCAGCGATGGAAAGTGGTTCACCGGAAAACCATGTGGGCAGCCAAGCTAACAGCCCCAATGCACCGACTACCATTGCAAATATTAAAGGTCTAAGTCGAATCACACTTTTCCTACGTCGTGACATTTATTTGGTTTCACTTCGGTTCTTCTTGGTGTTCTCGGGTCTTTCATGACCTATAAAATCACTTTTTTTCCTGGACTCAAAGAGGATTCTATGGCGCTAACGGGTTCATGGTGCGAAATTGACTAGCCGAAAGTCTTGACGACTTTCCCTACTATACCTTGTGACTATCTATCCGGGTTATTCTGATTGTTTGATTTGGCTTTTTCGCGAGCTTTTTTGCGCGCTTCGCGTTTCGCTTTTTTTCCCGCTTTGTCGTCGGGAATTGGGTCATCGGTCACTCCAAGGTCGTTCTTAAGCGCCTCCGGCACCGTTACCGTCTTACCCTTGATTTCGAGTTGTTTCACGACTTCGATCTGTTTGTCGATCTGGCCAGGCAGGGCGGCGTTCCCTCCGGGGATGAACTCTCCGAAAGGACGGCCAATAGCTTCGAGATCCTGCTGCATGAGGTTGCGCATTTCATTTAGGCGGAAGACCTGATTTTCGTGATAAGCCAGGTTGCTCATTTCTTTTGGATCCCTCTTCAGGTGGTAGAGTTGATCTTCTTCAAAGAAACCGGGACGGTCTGCTCCTCGGACTCCGATTCCGAGGCGTCCAATGTAGGACATGGCTTTGGGTAAATTTTTCGGGGTGGCTTTCTTAATTACAGCGATCTGCTCTTGGGTGTGGCGAACGGCGATGTAGGACCAACCTTTGGTAACCGTTGCCCGCGCAGATCCCATTTCAAGATAGAGATGATCCCGCCAGTTATCAGCTTGTCCGTTTTCGAAAAGAGGGCTAAGACTCTGTCCATCGATCCGGTAAGCGTCCGGTTTTTCGGCTTGGCCCAAGTCGAAAAAAGTAGGCACGAGGTCGATGTTCTGGACCAGTTCTTCACAAACCTGTCCTGCGGGAATTCCCTTTGGCCAACGCATGATCATGGGGACTTGGCAACTTCCGTGTGAAAAAACGGATGCTTTGCCATCGCGACCGTGATCCGGCGCGAAAATCACCAGGGTGTTGTCATCGATTCCCAGTTCCTTGAGTTTACGGAGAATCGCCCCCATCGAATCGTCAATCCACGCTTCACCAGCGACATGGCTCTCGGGGTCGAAACCTTTTTCCGTGATTGTCTTAAGGAGTTCTGTGCGAGGTGTCATGACCTCTGGCAGGCTTTCAACTTCGCCCTCTCCCGTAATGAGCGGGTGGTCCATGGATTTTCGCCAGGACTTATCCGGCCCATGCAACAGAGTACTGCAAAGGTGGAGGTAAAAGGGTCCGTCCTTGTTCTCTTCAATGAATTCCAGAGCCGCCACCGTCGTCCATTCAGGGTTGTGCGAGGAATAGGGCTGATGGATGTTCTCTGGGTAGACGTTCTTTGCCCAGGAAAACCCCAGCTTCTCTAGGTAACGACGCATCCAGCGTTCGTTGTGCTCGAACTGGGCCGAAGTTTCAGCCCCGGGACTCGCGTCTTTGGGAATGTTGATCCACTTGTTTTTGCCTTTGTAGAACTCCGGGAAATCCAGGTCGGACGTGAGGTGAAATTTCCCGACAAATCCAGTGGTGTAACCGGCTTCACGCAGAACATTTCCAACATTCATGTTGTCGCGTTCCAGTGCGACATTGAAATTGGGAAGCCCCTGATTTTCTTTACCGCCGACCGCCGCGGCGTAACGTTTACTATATGAATTTCCGGCAAATCGACCGGTCAGGAAGCTGTATCGAGAAGGAGTACAAACCGAGCTGCTGACGTAGGCGCGAGTGAACTTCATCCCTTCCTCCGCCATTCGATCAAGATTGGGCGTGTAGGTATCGCCCCCAAATGCAGCGATGCTCGAGGGGTTCTGATCATCGATCAGAAACATGATTATGTTCGGGCGCTCTCCACAAGCGTTAGTAGTAACCACTGCTGACAAGCAGAAGATAGAAAAGGCAATAAGAGTTTTCATGTTGAAACTATTGGATTATTGGGTGAGGTTTTGGAGAGCAGCTTGTGCAGTGGATCGAGATTTCGTTAAAGCGAGTTCTTTACCAGATTCTTAATTCTGGTTTTTTTGTTTATCTTCGCGTGCTTTGAGACGCGCGGCTTTCTGTTTTTCGCGTGCGGCTTTTTTTTCTTCTTTGGACATTTTTTTGGCCGGAGCACTGGAGTCAGGATTCCACCGTTTCCCCTGCTTACTTACCGGATCGGCCATTTCGTCGAGCCATGCGTTGTATTTGTCCGTGAGCGTGGAAACTACGTTCGGGTGCTTGGCTGCAAGATCAATGCTTTCGCTAAGATCTTTTCCGAGATCGAAGAGTTCAATTCGATTTTTTTGGGCGACTAGTTTCCAATTCCCGGAACGAATGGCCCACTTCCCATTGGCACCTGCAGAACTCCAGTAAAGTTCGTCGTGAAGTTTAGTGGTTTCGCCTTTGAGAGCGGGTAGGATGCTCTTTCCATCCAGTGGTTTGTCGGTAGGCATGGGAAGTCCGGCGGCGTCGAGCGTCGTAGCAAATAGATCGATCGACCACATGGGCACGTCGCATTTCTTCCCGCCTTCCAGTTGGGCTGGCCACGACACGATAAACGGGACATGAATTCCGCCTTCGTAGTCCATCTGCTTGAAGCCGCGAAGCGGTGTATTGTCAGCGCTCATAGCAGCAGAGCCGCCGTTGTCGGTGAGAAAAATAAGCAAAGTGTTATCGTATAAGTCATGCTTTTTCAGCGCGTTTACGATCTCACCTACTCCCATGTCGAGGTGCTTGATCATCGCCATGAGCGTATCACGTGTCTCGTCGCCGGTAACTTTTTTGATGTCGTCTTCGGGGGCCTCTGGTGGAGCATGCACGGCGTTGTAGGCGACATAGAGGAAGAAAGGGTCACTCTTATGGCGGTCGATAAAATCGACGGCTTCCTCAGTGATACGCGTGGTGAGATAGCCTTCTTCTTGGATAGGATTAAGGCCACGATAAATGGGGTGGTTCATGTCTGAGTGATCAAAGTAAGGGTGTGCCCCGCGTCCCATAAAGCCATAGAACTCGTCGAACCCTCGGTTCATGGCATGGTATTCTTCAGTGAGTCCTAGATGCCATTTTCCCAGTGCGCCAGAGACGTAACCGGCCGGAACCAGACGCTGAGGAATGAATACTTCATCTAGTGGAACGCCCGAGCCCCCCTCCCCCGCCGTATAGATTCCAAAACGTTGCTGATAACGACCCGTCATGAGTCCTGCACGCGTAGTCGAGCAAACGTGTCCACTGGTATAGCCCTGGGTGCAGACGACGGAAGAATTTGCGAGGGCGTCGATATTGGGTGTACTGACCTCAGGCGGGGAGAGCGGATTGTAGCTGACATCGGCATAGCCTTGATCATCGGTGAGAATGATGACGATGTTTGGCTTCTCTTCCGCGAAGATGAGAGAGTACATTCCAATTAAGCTAAAGGTCAGTGCATAGTGTAATTGCTGAAGTTTCATGGTCACCGCTCAGTTCTCTTCAAAATTAAATGGATGGACCGGGGGAAATAGGTTTTTAATGTCTTCGCGGGTTAGAGTCGCTTAAAGGACTCCTATTCCACCGGTTGATTACGTCGCCACTCTTCAATCACGTTTTCGTTTTTTTCTTACTTCTCTCTTTGCCGTGCGTAACGCTACGTAGATAGGCTTCTGTTTCACCCCGAGAGAGGCTGCCGGAGTTGTCGCGGTCGGACCGTTTGAAGATGTTTTCTAGGTGGTTGCCGCTCGTGCAAATCAGGGCAAACTCTTTGATGTCGAGCATGCCATCGTTGTCTTTGTCGGCTTGACTGAACCATTGGTCTGGAGTTTTACGCGAGAGCGTCCACCATGAAACCTTGTTAAGAGCTTCCACGAATTCGGCGGAATCAAGTGCGCCATCGCCGTCTTTATCGGCTTTGCGAAACGAGTCCGGGCCGTGTTTTGGCGAGTAATAAATATACTTGCTGAATTCGACATAACTGATTGAGTGGTTGGTGTCTTTATCGATCTCCTTGAGCAATTCTGATTCCGTCATCTTCAATCTTTTTTCGCCAAGTAACGCTACGTTATCAACTGGAGGCGTGAAGCTAATCGTCTTTATACGCCCCTCTTTATCGCAGGTCGCTTTCACTCCCATTCCTGGCCTCGGCTTTGGTTTGCCCGTTGTCGGTATGCCAACGAAATAGATCTTGGATTTAGAGTTTAGGGATAGCTTTCGCAGATGTTCACCATTCTGTTGGACGCCGAATTCATTACCTGAGGAAGCGACATTGGTGAGCGTACCGACAACCACCGGGCTGTTTGGTTTTTTACTGTTGCTCTGAGCGTGGGAGTTTGGGGTGAAACCTGAAAACGTGAGGATCAGACTCGCAACGAGGAAAACGGATTGCTTGAGTGTCATGCGAACAGCTCCAAAATAGGCTCTTCCCCGTCTCCAACGGTCATGGGGCGACCGGAAGGCGATAGAGCTGGTTTTTCAATTTCCATTCCAGCTGCAAATGCGATGCTGGCGTGAAAGGCTCCGACAGTTACGGGATCTTCGTCAACGTAGTATCCAGCCTCGTCGCTCTTTCCATAGACAAATCCCTTCTTAGCACCTCCACCGGCGAGAACGGTTGAAAAGCAAACCGGGTGGTGACTACGGCCCCCACCATCGAAGTTCGGTTTGCGACCGAATTCGGTCGCGACGACAACTAATGTTGAGTCCAGCATTCCCCGCTGTTTAAGGTCAGTGATGAGCGTTGCGTATGCCTGGTCAAAGACCGGTGCGACTTCGCCCATTTCGTCGGCGAGCGCTTTGTGGTGATCCCATCCTTCGTGTGTGACCTCAACGAAACGGACTCCGGAATCAACTAGCCGGCGAGCGAGCAGACAACCCTGACCAAATGAGTTGTCGCCATAAGCTGTTCGTTGATCTGCTGACTCCTCGGACAAGTCGAAAGCTTTCAGATCTTTACTCTTCATTAAAGCGAGGGCATCGTTGTAGAACCCGTTGTAGGAGTTGACACCCTTATCATTGAATTTCTTTCGGAAGTTGGCGTCGAGATTATTAAGTAATGCAAGACGTTTCGCTGCTGCTGACCTTCCACCAATTGACTTGACGTCATTAATCCCTTTGTTCGGATCTCCGATAGCGAGCGGAGCGTAGCTCGAAGGAAAGAAGCCGTTTGCCTGATCAGATCGGCGGTTGATACAGACGCTTGATGGCAGATTCTTGCTGCTCCGCCCAAGATAGTGAGACCCCCACGCACCAAGGTTGGGGTGAAGAATCGTACCCCGAGCTTCATAGGCGGTTCGCATAAAATATTTGGCTGGCTTGTGGACACCGATTTTGGCTTCCATCGATCGAATTAGACAGACTTGGTCTGCGACGGTCGCAAACTTCGGAAAGAAATCGGTGACTTGGAAGTCGGCTGATGTGTTAATCGTCTTTGCTGGCCCTTTTGTTTTACCCGTTTTCGGATCCAAGGAGTCGATGTGACTTAATCCACCGTCGAGCATCAGCCAGATTACGCTTTTTGCACGCCCAAATGCGGGGGGCTTTTGAAATGCCGAAGTTTGGGAAATGAACTGAGTGGCCGGCAGGATATTGAGGCCGAACGACATCGCAGCACACCGTTCCACAAACTGCCGGCGCGTCGAGGGATCAAGGGAGTTGAGAATTTGCTTCATTTTGGATCAGTCCTCAGTTAGCAGACGTAGTATTCGTTGTAGGTAATGGATGACCGCCGATCGCTATTGGATGAATATAAATTCGCGGGAGTTCAAAAGAACCCAGACGATTTCCCCCAGTTCGAGCCCTTGATTGAGTGCGGTAATACATTGCTTGGTGTCCCGTTTGGTCGGAATCCTTGCAAGACATGTTCGGTAAAGGAAACCGATTTGATCGATTTGAGTTTTCTGTTTTCCGGCCGTCTTAATGACCGATGAATTAGACATGAGGTTTTCGATGACTTCACCGTTCATCATTGCTAATGATTCGGTAATCCCACCTTCAGTCGATCCATCATCCGCAACTTCACGGGCTGATTGACCTGCGATTCTCAGAAAGTGGGTTGGTGGCATGGGTTGAGGCAATTCTGAGGCACGTAACCATGTAGCCTCACCGCGTCGTTTGACCTTTCGTTTACTTGAATTCATGAATAGACCGCGTCCGCCCCCACCATTGGAAGCCTCTCCTTCGGGCAACAGTGTCTTGGCAAAGTCAAGAATCTTCTCACGATCTTCTGCGATCCCTTTTCTGTCGTGAGTAAATTCGAATGGAAATACCAGGCGTTCCATCATTGGGGCATTATCTGTCTTCAGTTGGTCAACTTCCGGGCCACGCAGTAGGAGAACGATGGAGTCCCATGCCTGCTCTGCCGTCATGCGACGTAACAAGGGACCTGAAAATCGGAAGTCTTCGCCCTCAGCCGGTGTTACGCTGACCTGGCTCTGATATGCCTTGGTATTAAGGATGATTCGCTGGAATTCGCGGATGTCAAAATCAACATCTATCATTAACTGTGCGATTAAACGCAGAAGTTCCGGATTGGTGGCATCTTCCAGATCGTCAAGATCGGTGACGGGTTCTTTGACCGCAACCCCGAAGAATTTCTTCCATAACCGGTTGGCAATGGCAGCGGCGAAACGCGGATTCTCAGCTGAGGTCATCCAGTCGGCGAAGTGGTTACGAAGTTGTTGCGGACGGATATCTGTTAGTGGTGCTCCTTTTTTTCCATCCCACCTGATAAATCGGTGGCTGACCTTGTCACCTGGATTGCCATCGTTGTACGCGTAGTCCTCAGGGAACACTGTCGAACGAGTGCTGTCGAAGATGACTCGTTCCATGTTTGGCTGAAGCAAGGTGACGAGGTTTGCCTTTGAGAAGTTTTTATCGCGAAGCGTTATCGCTGGTTTGCGCGTGTCGACCCGTTCAAAAGCGGTGGAGCCAAAAAACGATGCCATTTCATAAAAGTCGCGTTGGGTCCATTCTGCAAAGGGATGATCGTGGCATTGAGCACAAGCAACATTGGCGCCAAGAAAAGTGGTTAAAGTGCTCGAAAGGCTATCCAGCGGCATGCTGGCATCTCGCAAGAGGTAAGCGGTGGCTCCATTTTCTCCAAGCCGCCCTTCTGCGGTTAGCATGTCGTGGACCAATTCGTCCCACGGACGATTTTCTCGAAGTTGCGACTTTAGCCATGTATGGAAGGTCCAGGTTTTGCCAATCCGGTAATAGTCGTCCTTGACGCGAAGCATATCTCCCAGCCAATTGAACATGTGAGACTCATGTCCGGGGGAATCCAGCAGTTCATCGATCAATCTTGCTCGACGGTCCTTCCGGTTGTCTGAGTAAAACTTTGCAAGTTCCTTATCGGTAGGAATTCGACCAATGATATCCAAATAGACGCGGCGGACAAATTGAACTTCATTGGCTGGCGGATTCGATTTCAGTTTGTGTTTTTTTAGATCAAGTTGAATGATCGCATCAATCTGCGTGGAAGCGTCAATCGGTTCCTCGGCATACAGATTCATTGCTGCGACTATGAAGCCGAGCAGCAAGATGGAAAATCGGATTGTTCGTGGAGTCGTTGCCATGATTACAAATTCCAGATGTTATTCAATTTGTTATTGGGAGGTTTTTGCAAAACCGAGTCGAGACATCGCCTCTGGCTGCTGTTCTGAAACGATGACCCGAATCTGATCAATTGCTGAACTGGCTGAAAGGTCAAGCGACAAGGTTCGGCGATCCTGACTGAGTGTTACGTCGTCTCGCCCTGAGTCGGGAAGGTCATTCGAGCGACTTGGTTCAATACCCCGGCGGCTTTCACCGTACTCGCCCAGAGGATGACCGAGTAGTTCGTCAGTCTTGGTTAGCAGCGAAGTTCCACCAATTAGCCCAATAATGGGACGGTCAAAGGTGATCTGCCCGATGACTCTCGCTTCGTTGACTTCTTTTCGTGGGAACTCACCGATCGGGTTGAGTTGCAGTAAATAACTCCGAATCATTTGTCCGGCAGCCAGAACGTCTCGATCCCGCCGTCGAACGCGAATGTACTTCCCCGGTTCTGTAACGTCGACTTTGAGATCTGAATTTAACAAAACTTCCGAACGCTCGGGGAACACCAGAATCCGTTCACTATCTTCGTATCTTCCGGGAACAAACTCGGGACCAGGCGAAACGAATTTCATTAAACCGGTTGCCTGCAAAACTCCGGATGTGACTGGCCATGCGTTTTCATAGCGCTCCGTTGAGTAGCTCACGGTATGGATTGAGTTGGCTTCCGGCCTTGACCGAACGGCGTTGCCTTCCCGAACGAGCTGAGGCGAATTCCCGCTTTCAGTTAGGCTGACTTCTACTTCGCCTTCAAAGACGCCGACATCGGTTTCCCCGTCTGCTCCAACCGAAACACCAAATGCAGTTCCACAGTCAACGATATCCATTGCCGGTGTAAGGACCTCGAATCCTACAGCGGACTCAGGAATGGACGCCGTGATAATACCGCTGCTCAGAATGGTCTTGTCAGTTGATAAAATTTCAAACTCAGCCGGCCCCTGAAGCGTTATCGTGGCACCGTTGCGGAAATCTAATCGTGCTAAACCAACCTCCAAATTAAGTTTGCCTTTGCCAAACTCGTGTCCCACCACCCGTTCTTCACGTTCCCAGCTCGCATGGGATGTATATGCCAGCGTAGCGATTGGTGAGGTGCCGGTATTTTTTTGGGGACCAAAACCAAGCCAACTCCAGATTATTAAAAGTGACGCAGCTGTAGCCAGCACGGCTAAAGTAACAACCGTGGAGCGTCGCGATGGCTGTGACGGAGTATCTGAAATCAAATCTAGCAACTCTTTTTGCGACGTAATAGCCACATTGCGTTGCGATGACTGGAGCGGCGTCGTTTTGATCGATCCAGAACTGCCTCCGTGACCATGTTCCTTGATCAATCCCGTCAGTAGACGCAGATCGTTGAATTGTCGTACGCGATTATTTGAATTGGCAAGCTCGCGATTTAGAAATTCCAGATCATGGGCATTGATCGCGTCTTCCAAGTATAAGGTTGCAAGGTGGAGAAATGTGTCGTCATTCATGAGCTGGCGCTCCGGTCTCGAGTGCGGTCAGCTTCCTTTGAATGCATTCGGATAGCGTTGTGTAAGTGCGTTGCAAAGCCTTGTAAACAGCTTCCGGCTTGCGCCCCAATTTCTCCGCGACTTGCTTGCCGCGCAATCCTTCAAAATAACGCATTCTGATCGTTTCGCGTGCCCGCTCGCTTAATCCTTCAAGGCAGTCGTGAAGGGCGTCGGTCCGCAGCGCGATATCGCTTGTATCGCGAGATTCAAGTTCCGCGTCGACTAGATTCAGGATAGACTCGTCAAGTAACGTCATTTGGTATTTTCGGTGACGGATCAATTCGTAACATCGGTTGCGGAGTACTTTCCAAGACCAATCACGAAGGTGTTGAGGACCCTCAAAAATACTTCTGTTTGCTAACACTTTTGTCAACATATCCTGATAAGCATCCTCAGACATGTGGGACTGGCGAAGGATCGACCAAGCAAGAGCGATTTGCTTGGTTCGTTCAGGCATCAGTATTTTTAGGATTTCACTATGGTCCATGAAATACATTATGCGCGAGAAGAAAAGTGTGGACATGTATTTTAAAAAAATACGGGCCCACTTCTGAGATTATCAGGAGAACTGATGTTATTGCCGTATTTAATGCAATCGGACAGCTCATTATTGTCGCAACGTTCTGTCCTTAGTTATGAATTCCAAGTTGAGGTTTTCTAAGCTTCTATCTAGACGTCAATTTCGAATCCTTTTCTGGGTTCGCGTCGGACAAAACTTTGGGCAAGTGGGTCATTCAAGATTTTTTGATTGATGGGATCCCATTGGATTTTTCGATTTAAGCGTGCTGCAATTCCAGCTAAATGGCAAGTAGACAATGCTCGATGATGGCTGAACACGTCCGAGATGGGTTCCACTCGGTTAGCAGCCGACTCGAAGAAATTTTGAAAATGATTAACCAAAGGCCGACCCTTGTAGGCTGCCTCCAACGCGCCAGCGGGCAGTGGGTTTTTCGCCAAGTCCTCTACCGGCTTACCCGTCAATCGCCCACGGTTAACAAAAATTCTTCCCTTGCTACCTTCGAACAGGATGCCATTCCCTTGGTCGTGCCGAATTTCAATTTGCTTCTTGTCTGGAAAGGTTGCCTGAATGAGAAATTCGATAGCGGTGTTATAGCGAGAGCGGTCAATGGGAATACCGTTAACGAATTTTACGGGATGTTTGGCCATCAATGGTTTGATCCATTCCGGTCCTGTTGATGTCTTGCCCAATCCCCAGGTGGCGATATCAACGTGATGTGCTCCCCAATCGGTCAGCTTGCCGCCTGAATACTCGTACCACCAGCGGAACTCGTAATGTCCCCGGGACCAACTTTTCGTCTCACCGTTATCTCCGGCAAGGGAGCGGTATTTGGCCTGTTGAGCCGGACCCTGCCATAAATCCCAATCGAGCGTCTTCGGAGGATCGGCAACCGGTAGTTCAGGGCTTTGGGGGGCGCCACCGATACTGCAGGTGGCTTTCGTGACCTCGCCCAGGCGACCCTCGCGAATCAAGGCGATGGCTTTGATGAAATTCTGATTACTGCGTTGTTGTGTGCCAACCTGAACAATTTTTCCAGTCTGCTTACAGACCTTGCAGAGCTCTATTCCTTCTTCAATGGTCAGCGTCAAAGGTTTTTCGCAATAAACATCCTTTCCAGACAACATGGCTTCAATTGCAATTTTTGCATGCCAATGGTCAGGAGTCGAAATATGAACAATATCGATGTCGTCACGATCCAGTATTCGACGGTAGTCTGCCTGAACCGTGGGAGAAATCTTGGTCCATTCTTTGACAATCTCCCCGGCGAGGTTGACGCGTGCCTGATCCGCATCACAAACTGCCACGTAGTCACCGTACTTCTGCATGTCGGGGGCGGAACCATATCTTCCCTTCAATCCAGTCGCTTTTTGGTACCAGCGGCTACCTGTTCCGATGGCTGCCATCACAGGGCGATCATTTGCCGCTTTGAATCCTGCGGCGCGTTTTACATTTGGCAACAACGCCCCCGCCGTTATGGCAGCAGAACCTTGTAGAAGTTTTCTTCTCGTAATCATCCAACCGCCCTCAACGTGCATATTATTTTTTTGATCCGTTCGTTTTTATTCCGGCCAAAGCCCGTATTAAACCTCAGACGACCAGAACCTCCATTTGAGTTGTGGAGACCGTTCCATCGCAAGCGCTTTAAGTTAACTACCAGAGTTATACGGGTAGCCTGATTCTAAGTCACTTGCTTTAAACGACCAAACGTTTGACGGTCGAGAATATGCCGCATTTAAAATAAAGGCAAGTATTGTTTTTTTGGAGAAAACGCCTCGCTCGAAGTAGCGATCCAATTGCCTTTTCCATGGGTCAAGCAAAAAAACGGGCTGAGGCCGTTCATTCTATTGAGGCTATTGTCTTTGGCGAGTTTGGGTAGCACCGATCCGGGAGTCGAGTTTCGAGATGGTCGCCGGATCAGGAAACGCGCGGAAGTGATTTGAATTCTTGATTAAAAATTCCTGATTAAAGCAAGGGAAATGAAAAGGAGGGGAATCGAGGTCTATTTATTTTCGGTCAATAATCACCGCCCTTATCGCTGGCGTCGACGGAAGCTTTCCATTGTTTCCAGGCGTCGGCCATGGCCTCCGTTTTTTCCGGCTGAGCCGCAGCCTGATTATTCTTTTCGCCCGGGTCATCCTTCAGGTTGTAGAGTTCCCAATCGCCTGAATTTACTTTGGCGCAATAGGCTTTCCAATCGCCGTCGTGCCAAGCGGCCTGGCCGCGGATGTGAAAACCGAGTGGTCGACGACGTGTCTCCATGTCGCCTTCGAGCAGGGGTAACAGGCTAACGCCATCGAGCGGGCGATCGTCAGGCATTTCGATGCCGACGATGTCAAGGATGGTAGGAAAGTAGTCGACGGTGCACGTGGCAACGTTGCTACTGGTTCCGGGTTTAATTTTGGCTGGCCACTCGAGCAGGCCGGGAACACGCACCCCGCCTTCGTATAGGCTTCGCTTGCGTCCTTTGAATTTCCCTTGCTGGCCGGGAGCCTTGTCGTTGCCCTCCGGGCCGTTGTCTGAGCAAAAAGCGATCAATGTGTTGTCAGCGATGCCGTGTTCTCTGAGACGGGCGCGAAGTTTACCGACGGCCCGGTCGAGAGCGGTGACACACCCATAGTAATTGAGGTGATACCCGTCCAGTTTTCCGTCAGCCTCGGCATAGCTGTCGGTGTCCGCTTTGCTTGCGACGACGGGAAGGTGTGGCGCGTGGAACCAGACAATGGCGAGAAAGGGAGTTTCGCGGTGAGTGTCGATGAATTCGAGTGCGCGATCCATGATCAGGCCTGAGTCGTCGCCAAGCAGGTCCTTGGATTTGGGGTCGATGTAAGTCTCTTCCCCGGTCCAATAGCGGGTGCCGTAGAAATCGCGATTCGCTCCCTCGGCGATGGCGTGCCAACCCCGATTCGACGCGTTGCGGAAATTCTCTTTACTTCGATTATTCGTTTTCTTGTCTTGGGAACTGGCCGGCTGCCACATCGGATCGTAGGTCGGTGTCTTGGCTTCGGTTGCGAAAGTGGTTGTGACGGCGTGCTGCCAGGGTGGAGAGTAGTTAGCCTTGGCATTTTCACCGCGATTGGAGTCTTTCATTTTGCGGGTGAGGGTGCCCATGTGCCACTTGCCGAAATGACCGGTGGCGTAGCCCTCCGCGGCAAGTGCCTCGTAAAGGGTGAACTCACCTTGCCGGAGGTGCCCGCTGTTGGCGGTGTAAATTCCGGTGCGGTCGTGATGACGCCCGGTCACCACCGAAGCACGGGTCGGCGAACACACCGGTGCTTGAGCGTAGAAGCGAGTTAGGTTGAGACCGTTGGCAGCCATTTTGTCGAGATGCGGTGTGCGGATACTTTTTCCACCGTTGAAACCAACGTCGCCCCAGCCCAGGTCATCGCACATGATCAGAATCACGTTAGGTTTTTCCACGCCGCTCGCTTCGGAAGGTAATCTCGAGGCGAGAAAGATGGCTAACACAATCAGTGGAATAAAAGTTGAACGCTTCATTGTTAATTTCTCTGAGCAATAACCCCTCGAACCATCGAAAAAGACTCTGTCGAAGTTGACCCTTTGGGGTACGTGGCTCACCGCTGCGTCCAACGTAGACGATGCGGCAGTTGTTGGCTTTGTTCGATTGGCAATGTTAGCCGGTGATTCTAACAGATAACTTGTATTCTTTGATCGGGGCGACTAAGTCACGTAGAATATAAATTCGTCTCAGCGGTAGTTTGAAGCGGTTCCTGACAACAAACGAACCCGTTCCCTCCAATACCCGAACAGCCGCTGCCGCGCATTGGAATGTGAGTTCAAGCGGTCGCCGTGTTTATGCCCGATTAACTGCGTCCGCTTGTTTCAGGCGACGAAAGCTTCTTTCCTTCCGCAAGGGCATCATCGTTCTTCTCCAAGTCAGACCCATTTCTTTTTGTTTTGACTGCCAAAAGCATTTCAAGCCAAGATGCATTGTTAATCGTTGGGATTTTTTTCACTTACTAATTTGTTGTTATTTACTATGCCTGCTTTACCGCTAATCGATACAGCTTTGTCATTGGGTTTGTGAAGGATCACGGTGTTGTCATGGACGTTGGCGGGTTTTATTGAATCCTGAATGACCAACGCCGACTTGTGAAAATTGCTCACGGTATTACTGTGGGCGTAAATCGCAGCGTTGGTTGCATGCAGGCCATGCCGCCAGCCATGGAGTTTGTTTTCGGTCATCGTTAAGTCGGATCCTGGCAATGCCCAGATTGCATTGTTTGGCGGACCGCTGCGGCGCAGGGACGAGCCGATGATCTCATTGTTGAGGGCATGAACCTTGCCCGCAACTCGAATACCCGCGACGCCCTCGCCACGAATGATGTTATCCTTAAATGTCGCGTCTGCCCCGCCATAAACCATGACAGTCGGTGGTAAGCCTCTCCCACGCGATAGTTCATTGTCCAAAAGACGCACTGACCATCCCGCATTAATTCCGACTGCGACGGCAGCGTTGTTAATGACGCGGTTGTTGATAACCGTTGACCGTCCAGTCTTGCAGCTGTCGAAGCCGATTCCGGACGCCATGTTCCGGTGGCAGTGGTTGTTGATCAGCAGGGTCACCGCCTCACTTTCTTGTCCAATTCCCGACAAACTATTTTCAAAGCATTCATTGCCAATGATGACGGGGGTTGCATGGGTTCGAGAACCGATGCCTGCCAATTTGTTCTTGTAGCAGCGGTTGTTTCGGATGATTGGCGAAGCGCTTAGACGTGTTCCAATTCCTGCCATGTCATTTTCAAAGCATTCGTTGCTTTCAATAATAGGTTGAGTCTCGCTTCCGGTGCGAATGCCGATTCCAGATCGACGATTTCGGTAGCACTTGTTGCTGCGTACAATTGGTTTGGAGTGATCACTGATTCCGATTCCGGCACGAATATTTCCATAGCAAACGTTGTTGCTTACCACAGGGCTGGCGTTACTCTGTCCAATACCCGCATAGAAATTCTCAAAACAGATGTTCTCATCGATAATGGCTGAAGATTGTTGCATCGATCCGATACCGCTTCCCATGTTGCGGTAGCTTACGTTGCGGACGATTCGTGGTGCTATGCGTCGGTCCTTGGATCCGACAATTGCGATGCCCGTACCGCCATTGTGATGCACAATGTTGTTGCTGACTGTACAGTAGCGAATGCCAGACACAATGATTCCCACTGTACTTGGATCGCCAACTTGTTCATGAGCCTGCTCGTTACCCTGGGTGGCATGATGTTTGTTCCATTGGTCTTCATTGTAATTTCCGACACCCGTGACGGTGAAGCCATCGAAAGTCGAGTTTTCGGCCATGACCACAGCGGGCTCGTTACCAATTCCACTGCCGTCGATGATCGTTGCTTCGGCTCGCTTGAGGCTGAGCTTGCCTTTTACATCGTCGCCTGTACTTTTAACCGTGATGCCCGGTCTTAAACGAATGTGTTCTTTGTAGACTCCCTTGTCGACGAGAATTAGATCGCCGTCAACAGCCGCATCGATTCCTGCTTGAATTGTCTTTCGATCTTGCGGAACGCGAATTGTATCACCCGCCGAATGACGAACTGCTCCTGCGATGGAGGCGGCAAACATACCCGCTGTCACCGTGGCATAGAGCAAGGAAGCATTCCATTTTTTTGATCGGATGTTCGAACGCATGGCGTTTATTCCCCAGAGTAAAAAAGGAGGCGATGACCTTGTGAGGCTGTTTAATCTACTCCTCTGTTTGAAAAACTAAATCGTTTTGACTTCGAGAGGTTTATGCCGTTATTTCTTTTTCGCAATTCTAAATTAATCAGTCTGAAAATGATCGTGAGGCTGTGGTCTCTATTGGGATGTTTTCTTTTCGACTTTTTTGAGAGTGTCGGAGTCCTCTGCTTTGATCATCCTTTTGTCATCGGGTTGCAATTTTTTGGTCGGTTTCGATGAAAGCAGACCCAGGGAAACGAGAAAACGATCGGACTCGATCAACACATGGTTAAACCAAGGACTCTTACCAAAGAACGAATGGCCTGCTCCCTGTGCGAGCCAAAGATCGACTCGGTCACCTACCCCGAGATTCTTCAGTTGAGTATGTGCCTTAGTCCAACCGGCCAACCATTTTTGATCTTCGGTGCCAAAGAAAACAATTGCGGGGGCAAAGTCAATCGTGAGGTGCTTTATTGCATCGACTTCGGGAAATTTAGCATCGAACGGCGCCAGTGCAGGGTTGAATAGCAGATAGGCAACGACGCCGGTATCAATTCCTTTTGGATCGGCTGGGTCGTTCAGGCCAGCATTCGTCGTTGCAAGAATGCTGATGTGCCCACCTGCTGAGCCGCCCCCCGTAATCATTTTCGAGGGATCAATTCCAAGTTCTTTCGAGTGTTGTTTCATCCAGCGGATTGCGCTCTTGGCGTCGGTGATGCAGAATTGTTTTCGCGAAACACCCACCGGTAGCTTTTGCTTAGCGGTAACCAGTTGGTAATTGGCCGTGGCTGCAACCAATCCCCGGCTGGCAAAGTATTTGCAAAACTTTTGGAACTGTTTCAGATCACCGCCCCCCCAGGCGCCACCGTGGAATAGTAGTAGACACGGACGTTTTGCCTTCGAGCGGGCATGCCCTTTTGGGAAGTAAACTTCCAGGTCACGCGGTTGACCCGCCGAGTGCTTGTAAGTGAATCGGTTCATCTCAACACCGATTTCATCAGTCGAGCTTTTTGTTGGAGTGAGTGTGGTCCCGTTAGGCTTCTGCCCAAAGCATGCGGTGGAATAGATCAGAATCCCAAGCGTAAAGGCATGTTTGGAGGCGAGGGGTAAGTTCATTGTTTAGATAGGTCGGTCCAGTTGAAGTTGATAAAGATTGACTTTTACGAGCAGTTTAAAAGGAGTGAGCACACGTTAAAAGGATCATTTTTCTATGTTTTGAAATCAAATTACCTATCGGCGAAAAAATAGGGTGCGACGAAAGCGAGGCGGTTTTACGTTCAGCTGCCTTGTTTCGAGCACCTCACTAGAGGTGCCAATATTTTGGCTACCGCTTTCACGCGGCGAGTACGAACTTCCGGAGTTCATTTTGCGTAACAGTTTAGAATGATTCAAAAACGCGGGAGCCTGTTCGGTCGAATTGCAGAGGCATACAAGCTAAGAGCGGAGAATGCACCGGCAAAATAGGGGGTTTTTTTAGTTTTCAGTTCACAGATCATTCAGAATTGATGAATTTTTTGCAAAAGTAAGAGAACGGCTGATTAAATCGTTGGGTGGACGGTCCCGGGAAAGTAAGTTCGTTAGTGGGACTTCTACTTTTTCCTGTTTGTTTAGCTAAATGAAATTAAAAGTTCAAAGCGATAGAAAGCAAAAACTTTGGCGACGCCAAAGTGTGGGATTGCTATGTTGCTTGCTAAGTTTTGTTTGGTTTGGAATCCCCAGTTTCCACAGTTTTTGTCACTTTGCCGATCTACCGCATCAGCATCCAAGTGGTTCTGCGTTCAGTCACGGTCACAGTCATGGGCATCATGATCACGGGCATCACGGTCACGATCATAGCCACGATCATGGGCATCATGACCACAGCCATCACGATCATCACGACTCGATAAAAAGTTCTCTTGCGGGGAATGAAACGGCAGGCAATGGTTCGGGCGAACCAACCTCACATTTGCCGCATCGCGAGCCTAGTGACAGTGAAGGCCCGTTGTTTTCATTGCAATTGCTTGAGTCGGAAAGCTGTTGTTCAGCTCCCCCCAGTCTGTTTTTGGCTTCGGCCTGCCCGGTTCTGGGTGTAGCCAACATTCATGGCCTTGAATTCTATTCTTCCGCCGAATTGGGCACCATTGGTGCGCGGGGACCTCCAATATCACTGAGGTCTGTCTTTCTACAGCTGGTTTAATTGTGTCGACATTTGTTTAAACGACCTGATTAATTCCATCTTTTCCAAACGACAAGATCAGTCGCTTTGCGTCATCGACGAAGCTGCGTATTTATTGCGCTCTTTGGCGTTTGCGCGCATGCGTTTTGTTTCAAAGTCAAAATCCAATTCATAAGATCATCATATAGAAATGAAATCCAATGCATCATAAAAAATATTTAGGTGGTAGTTCTGGGCTTACCGCTCGAAGGTTGGCCGCAAAACGAAGCAATTCTGGTTTTACTCTGGTGGAGCTGTTGGTCGTCATCGCCATTATCGGAATTCTGATTGGGATGTTGTTACCTGCCGTTCAAATGGTACGTGAAGCTGCAAGACGGACTGCCTGTAAAAATAATATGCGCCAGCTCGGTTTAGCGCTCCACAATTATGAGAGTGCTCTGCAGCGATTCCCACCGGGATATGCCTATGCTTTAGGTAGTCAATATGCAGCCCAAACCGGCTATCAGGTATCCAGTGGATTGGCGGATGCGAATCATCTGGGGCACGCGTGGGGTGTGTTTATTTTGCCATTTATCGAGCAGCAAAACCTATACGAAATGGTAGATATGGATCTACCCGTTTTCGATCCCGCTAACTTGTTTGCCAGGGAAACTGAGTTAAACGTATTTTTGTGTCCATCGGATCCGTACTCGGAAGGAAACTTTGTTGTCCGAGATGAAAACTCTAATCCTTTTGAGCAGTATGCGGCGGCCAGCTATTGTGCCAACTGGGGACCCGCGTCCGGAGTTCTCGAAACTTCGGGAGATTTCAGCGACGATATCAATCTGGACGCGACTCCGGATTCGTCGGTAGGTCCGTTTTTCCGCAACAGTAAAACTAAGTTCAGGGATATTACCGACGGCACGTCGAGTACATTCGCGCTGGGCGAACGCCATAATGGACCAATCGTCGATTCAACTGGCAGCCCAATTGGTGTTGGCTCCCATCCGAATTTCGAAAATGCCTGGTTTGCGGCAGTTCGGGATATTGATGCTCCTGACGACGATCATGGCCATATGGTTTTGTTTGATGCGGAATTTACCCCTAACAATCCTCCCGCTAACGGTATCGGTGCGGATCGAGGCGTTGCCGCTCCTCATGCAGGCTTGGCTCAGTTTGTCTTGATGGACGGTTCAGTGCAGACGGTTTCCGAAAACATCAATGTAGATGTTTATCGTGCGCTTTCTTCCATGCGTGGCGGCGAAGTCATTGGCGAGTATTAAACGGGCCGCAACTCAGTTATTTCTCTAATTTTAAACTAATGCAGGCTCGCTGATTTTGATCAGCGAGCATTTTTAGCACTGGTTCGGTTGATATTTGAAAATCAGCCGAGGTTCGGGATTTTGAAGTCGATCGCAGGCATTTTATTCGACGACTAAACTCAATCGATCCGATAATTGAAAAGTGATTTGTAATTGGAATCAGTGGTATCCAATTGTGGTTCACGCGGCAGGATTGTACGGTAGGTGAGATCCGTGCAGAACAATTTTCAGTTTCCCATCCGAATCAATCGTATAGGCAAATGAGTACTCGACTTTTACATCATCGCCACCCTCATGCGGCGTGAAAAAATAGTTTCCCATTGCTACGCCCATATCCCCTGTGATTTTAGTGCCGATGTTCTCCCATCGTACATTTGACCAGGGTTTGATGGCAAATCCGTGATCTTCAGGATAGTTTTCGTTTCCGCCAACAAAATAGGAAAGTGCACCTTCAAAATCTAGACGGAATTGTTTTTGAGAAGTAAGCGTTGGTTTGAAAAGAACGGTGCCCTCTTGGTAGTTATAAAACTCATGGATGTGGGATTCGGCGGCAGCTTTGTAGTCGCCCTTTTCAAGGAACACTTTGCCGATTTTTACAATGCCTTCGCCCCAAGCTTTTTGAGCTTCCAAAATCAAACTATCTGCGATCATTTCTACTCTCCAGAATCAGAATTTTTTTACTGTTTTGGGAATTAACTCATCGAAAAATAATTTATCCAAAACCGGATTTAATGCAAGTGGTATGTAATTGCACTTTTGTAGCATTTGTGGCAGTTCGCACTGCGATTTTAGTTGTGTTGTACAAAAGAGAGTGGCTGGCATTCGCTGCTGGCGAGCGATCTCAAATTCTTCCGAAATATGGGTAATCAATTGTAAAGTTTGTGTGAAGGCCGGAACTGCTTTAAGCTAGTGGTTGTTAACACGGCAGCCCTGGTTGAGGTGATCCGATGCAGCCACGCGATGTTATTATCTATGTTGTGGTTCTTACGGCAGTCAGTTTGGCTGCCGCACAGGCTGCCTTTTTGAACCTCTCAGAGGATCCCAGGGAAGTACCACTGGTGAACAAAGTTATTGGCCAGTTGGGGGTGATGGCGGCCGGTTTTGCTTTATTCATGTCTCCCTATGTTCTCGGGATAGGAAAGGGGCTTTTGTTGTTGCTGTTGGTTGTGTTAATCGCTGCGGCAGTTTCCTTCAAAAATAAGATCAAGAAAGGTTGTCAGCCCCAGCCAGAAAAGATACCTCCGCCCGAGAATGCCCTCAGTTCTCACGAACCGGATCCAACGGTGGCGTGGTGCGGCAATTGTGAGGCTCATACTCTGGCAGGACAAACAACCGTTAACCATCGTAATGAGTATGGATCGGTTACATCGAGCTATCAGGCGGCGTGTTGTGGCCATTGCGGGGGCCGGATGTTGTGGAATGTCCCTTCGAACGTTCGCCAAGCCAAAAACTGGACACTTGGGTGTACCGCGATACTTGGTCTCATTACGGTCGGCGGTTTTCTGACCTACCTATTCTCGAATAACGATGGTGGCCTCGTGTTAGGATTCTTGGCGGCGTTTTTGTCTCTGCCGGTTCTGGGAATGCTGGTTTGGTTACTTTTTCTGAGATGGCAATGGTGGAAATGGAATCGCCAACAAACACCGAAAAACACATTCAACCAGCCGAGACGGTCAAGCTGACGTAAAGGCTTGATTGGCAGGACTGGGGTTATGTAATAATTTGATTTACCACACGGCCGTGTACGTCGGTTAGGCGGAAGTCGCGACCAGCGTGGCGGAACGTTAAACGCTCGTGATCGATTCCGAGTAGGTGTAGCATCGTGGCGTGGAGATCGTGGGTGTGCACCGCATCTTCAGCGGTTCGAATTCCAAATTCATCTGACGTGCCGTGTACGATGCCCCCCTTCACTCCTCCGCCGGCCATCCAGGAAGAAAAGCAATGTTTGTGGTGTTCGCGGCCTGCGTGATCGGCTCGCTCATGGAAAGGGGTGCGGCCGAATTCGGTAGTCCAAACCACGAGCGTGCTATCCAGCATGCCTCGTTGTTTCAGATCCGTGAGCAACCCAGCAATCGGCTTATCGATTGCCTTTGCTAATTTCTCATGATCTGCCATGTTTCCATGCGAGTCCCAATTATTGCTTGACCCAACATCGATCAGTTCAAGAAACCGCACTCCTCTTTCGGCAAGTCTGCGGGCAACGAGACATTGCCACCCAAACCCCGCTGTGGTGTCCTTCTGAATTCCGTAGAGTTCCAGCGTCGCCGCGGTTTCGCTGGAAAGGTCAAAGGCCTCAGGAGCCTCTCGTTGCATGCCAAATGCGGTTTCGAAAGATCGAATGCGTGCATTCAGCATTTGATCAGCGGCGCGCGTTCTGAGATGAGTTTCGTTCAGCTTGTTCCTGAGATTCAGCTCCATTTGCTGTAGTTCTCCATCGGCCAATCGGGGGCGGATGTTGGGTAGCGGTTCTTTTCCCGGAAGAACGTGGGTTCCCTGGTGGCACGCGGGTAGAAAATCACTGCCCCACGTTTGTGTACCGGCATAGGGAGCAGAAGGAGCCAGAACCATGAAGGAAGGCATATTCTGGTTGACGGTGCCGAGTCCATAGCTGATCCAGGAGCCGGCGCTAGGTCGCGCAAACTGGGCCGAACCCGTGTGGGCAGCGAGTGTTGCTTTATCGTGACCATCGCTGTCGCAGTGCATCGCGTTTAGGATGCAGATGTCATCAATCACCGATCCAAGGTGCGGGAACAATTCACTGACCCAAGCCCCGCTTTGACCGTATTGTTTAAATTGATAACGCGGCTTGATCAGAAACCTTTTGAACTCTCCAGACGTGTTGAGCCAGCGTGAAGCAGTAATGGATTTGCCATGATCTTTGGTCAGCTGAGGTCGATGATTGAATGTGTCAACCTGTGATACGCCGCCGGTTGAATAAAGAAAGATGACCCGGTCTGCTTTTGCCGCATGATGGCCGATTCGTGGTTTGAGAGGATCTTCGGCAAAGGCAATATCTTGACCGAGCATTCCAGCCAGCGCGATTGTTCCGAACCCGCCCGACGCGCGACTCAGAAACTCCCGGCGAGTTGTGCCAATGTTGTTCATAGGAATGACTCTTCTCAATCGACATATAAAAATTGATTGCTTGTGAATAGCACTCTAGCTAACGCAGACCAGGCGGCCATTTCGTGATCATCTTCAGCAGATTCTTTTGCAATTTTTTTACGATAGGCAGCGAGGAAGCGAAGGGATTCCTGAATGTCAGCCTCGGCGGGTATTTGACCGTGTGCGGTCTCGAAGGCCCACAAAATTTTGTTTCGGTCGTCCCCCGATACCGTCGCGACTCGGCTTGCGAAAGCCTGTGCCTGCTCGTGCACGAAAGGTGAATTCAGCAGAAAGAGAGCCTGAGTGGGAGTTGTGGTTGGTTGGCGTTTTGCCACACTTTGGTTGGGATCGGCAGCGTCAAATAACGCTAGATACGGGTGTCTTTGATTGCGTTGTACCATCAGGTAGACACTGCGATGATTAGAATCGTAAACCGCATGAAAGGGGTTGTGAATCGTAAAGCCCCATGTCTCTACCGGAGGGAAAGGGTGGGCGGACGGAACCTGTCGATCGAGTTTTCCACTGATTGCGAGCATCGCATCTCGAGTGGACTCAGCATCGAGCGGGCGTCTTGAGTATCGCCAATAGAATCGATTGCCCGGATCCATGGCAAAGTTAGTCTGATTATCAGTACTGGCCCGTTGGTAGGTTTTTGAACTCATGATCCAACGATGAAGTGACTTGACAGACCAGCCCGATGCAATAAATTTTTCGGCCAGCCAGTCCAGCAATTCTGGATGCGTCGGTAACTCGCCTCGCGAACCAAAATCACTTGGTGTCGCAACAATCCCTTGACCAAAGTGCCATTGCCAGACGCGATTCACAAATACGCGCGCCGTCAGCGGGTTGGTAGGACGCGTGATCCAATTGGCCAAATCGAGTCGACCGCTGCCCGCACCTTGGGCAATGGGATCTCCTCCAAGAACTTTGAGATTGCGGCGCGGGATTTCATCTCCGAGTCGATGAGGCTCGCCGCGTTTTTGCAAACGAGCGTTGACGGGAGAACCTTCGGTGACACCGTAAGCGTAGGGGTAAGCCATTGAAGCCGCAGCCATTTGCCGCTTGTTCGTTAATTCCTTAAGTTTGGCGTCGATCTCAGCGAGCCGTTCTTGGGAAGCTGAGTCCGTGATTCGGGGTAAAATCGGTGCTGTCCCCGGTGCTTTGAAAGCGGCCGTTTGGAGCCCCACGTTGTCGATGTCTCGCGCACAGGCAGGTCCCTCGATAAATCCAAACCCATCACAGATAAAGCAATCGGCGACGCCGTCCCAAGTCGCGCCTGTACTCTTATCTCGAAAGCTTATTAAGTTATCAGCAGTTCCAATGATCCCTGAGTACTTTTTTGCATCTGGGTCAATTGTCAGTTGCAGCGTATACCACGTCCCGGGGGTGAGCTTGCAGATAGTTTCCCACTTAGGTCCATTTCGAATCGCAAATTCCGTCGATGTTGCACTGCACTCCACGGCGAGTGACTGGATGACGCCCCGTCCGAGATAAAATCGAAAAGCGCCTTTTGGGAGCGAGTCGGTGACTGTCCGGAAGTCGACCGAAAAATGCATTTGACCTCCCGGAGTTGCCTTAAGGCCGTTTTCGAAAACGTAGCGGAGACCATCGGCGGGTTGACCGCTACCGAGTCTGACTCCAACTTTTCCTTTTGGATGAATATGATCGAACGGGCTCTGTGCTTTAGTGGTCACCTCAATTGGTCCGGCGCTAACCCACGGTTGACCGGGCGGTTGTCCGGGTTTCTGTGATTCGAAGCCGAGATCCGCACCACCAGCAAGAAATTTTGGATTGAGTTCGGCACGTTCTTGTTTTAACGCTGTGATTTCGCGATCCAGTCGTGCGAGCGTTTGTTGCTTGGCTTTGTCTCGTTTCTTGGCTTCTTCGGCAGGTACAAGCGGTGGAAAATCCGCAGGCCGTTTCTGCTCCTCGCCACCGGGAAATGCCCACTTTGTGCTCTGCATGATCCCGTAAAGTGCGTAGTAATCCTCCGATGATACGGGGTCGTATTTGTGATCGTGGCAACGAGCACAGCCAATCGAGAGGCCCAGCAGGGAGCGACCTACAGAATCAATTACGTCGGCAAAGTCAAGGTACTGGTAGGTGGGCGAAGCCTTGTAGCCATAGCGTTTACCGATCGCGAGGAACCCGGTAGCAGTGACCCGATTCGCATACTCCTCGGCGGAGCCATCGCGAGCAAGGATATCACCGGCAATTTGTTCGCGAATAAATTCGTTATATGGCTGGTCCTTGTTGAAGGCGTCGATCACCCAGTTGCGATACCGATAGGCTTCACGAACCGGATAGTCGGAACCATCGCCGGCAGTATCTGCATATCGTGCGACGTCGAGCCAATGTCGCCCCCAGCGTTCTCCATACGCTGGCGAATCAAGCAGCCGTTTTACAACGGTTTCAAATGCGTCGTGGGATTTATCATTTACAAAAGCCTCGATTTCGCTCGGCGTTGGTGGAAGACCTGTAAGGTCGAACGTTGCTCTGCGAATTAATGTTCGGCGATCAGCGGCAGGAACCGGTGATAAATTATTTTTCTTCAGTTGGGCGAACACAAACGCATCAATGGGATTTTGCGTTTGAGTGCTATCGGTGTCGTGAGGTGGGGTGGTTTTTTTTAAGGGTTGGAATGCCCAGAAATTTTTAGCTTCCTCAAGGCTCATGGCCGTCGACGTTACTGATTTAGTTCGTGGATCCGAGGCGCCACGTTTGACCCATGTTTCCAAGATCGCAACTTCCTGCTCGGTTAGTGGGTTTGAGGGGGGCATCTCCAAGTCGGAATCTTCATAATTCACCGCTTGTATAAGTAGGCTATTGTCAGGTTGCCCTGGATGAATTGTCTGGCCACGTTCACCGCCCCGCAACCAACCATCGCGAGAATCAAGACGCAGGCCACCTTCCTGTTTTTTCTCCCCATGACAGTCTTGACAATGTTTAACAAGCAATGGCCGCACGTTCGACTCAAAAAAATCTTCATCGCTTTGCGCCGAGCAGGTTGGTAATTTTGATATCAAGCAGATTGCGATTGCTATGACCAAAGATTTCCACATCGAAGTATTTCCCCGTGATTGCCTTACCCTTGGCAACCATATAAGAGTCTCGGGTTTCATACTTGCTTTGTGAGTGAACACACCTGTTTCCTGATTGAGGTTTGAGGAACACGCAGATCGGATTGCCGTTCAATATAGACTGATGATATCCCAGATCGATTTAGTTTGATTGCAAAATCGCAGCATATTTGTTTAAAAAAAGCGGATGGAAAATGCAATTTCCATCCGCTCGGTTTTTATCAGTCGCCTAGTCGAGCCGACTAAGTCTAATTTCAGGATTGAAATCCTAATGACTGCGCAAACTAGTCAGTTCAACCAAAAGCTCTAGAGTATGAACTGATTGATCGCCCCCGTTTGGTCAAACCGGTTACGTTGCATCGTTAAATCCAGACTGCCGTAGTGTTCGATTGGATTTCCGTATGCGTTGAGCAGGGTGGTGTACCAATTGCTCAAAGTTTTGTGGCCGCGCGTACCGTGGAATGGCAACCGGATGTATCGTCCGGCGAGATCGAGCTTGGAGTTTTTACCGGTCATTAGGACCATCGGTGCTTCGGTGTCCGGGCCGTGATGACCAGCACCGGTCTCTGGCATGTAAATAATTGTCGTATTGTCAAACAACGTACCGTTACCTTCGGGAATTGCTTTGAGCTTAGTCACCAAAGTTTTGACCTGTTTCATGTGATGGGTTTTGATTGCATCTCTCATTGTTGTGGCGCCGGCAATTTGCCCTCCATGTCCAATTTGATGGATGCTTGTCTTCTGTTTATTCTCAGGAAGCGAGGTGATGTCGGTACCGAGGTCATCGATGGTGTAGGTGACTACGTTGGTTAGTCCCGAGGCCAGCGCTCCGATGATCACGTCGGTAAAGGCGCTTTGTTTTTGCGGGAGCGTTGCGTCTTCTCCCCCGTTTGCGTGAACGGGGTCAATTTTGGGTAGATGTTTGTTGATTTTATCGCCCAACAAAGCGACTCTCTTGTTGCGGTCGCGAATCGATTGAAGTGATTCGATCTGGTCGCTGATCTTGAGACGTTCCTCGCCATCGAGCCCTTTTAGCCGACGAGATTCCTGTTCATGGAGGTAGTCCAGAAGAGCGCTCTCAGAAGCAGCTTCATCTGTTTTAGTTACGGATTTAAACAACTCCTCGTAGGCGGTCATCGGGTCGGCGTAGCAGTAGTTGCGTTGCTTCGCCGCCGGTGCGGAATATCCCGATACAATTCCAGTTCTGTGATCTCGACCATGAGGAACCGCCAGAGACATTTCGACGTGACCAAATGGAGAGGGAAATAGTTTGGCCAGTTCAAAATCAACCGTTGCCCATTTGATGTTGCTTAAAATGTCACGCCCGGCTTTATACGCACCCATGCAGCCGGAGTAAGAATAGTGTCCACCACCGCTGACCGACATCGAAATTCCGTGAAGAATCGTCATGTTCTCTTTATGTTCGTCGAGCCCATTGAGCCAGTCCGGGAGTTCGTGTTTTGCCAGATCGACTTCGAAGGCCTGTTTTTCGCTGTGCTTCTTCAATTCTTCGGATGAGAAAGAAGGTAAACCAAACTGGGTGGTCAGGTTGCCGTTGGATTTGCGAATAAAAATAAATCGATGCGGAAACTCCCCCGCTATATTTTCGGGCGTGCTCATCAAGTGATTGAAAGAAGGCGTAAACGCGAGGCTGGTGGTACCTAAGGCGGTCGTTTTCAAAAGTTCTCGTCGGCTAATAAACATCGATTATTCCTCGGTGTTGCGTTTGCGGTAGATGAACGAATCGGAGGTTAGCAGCGAGACGACCAATTCGTCAAAGCTGCCGTTACTTGAGCGGTAGGCATTATCGGCATCGATTAGGGTTTTCGAGTCTGAAAGGGTTTCATTGCGGCCGAGGAAATATCGGAATGCATGGCGGATGATTGACTGACGGACTTTATCCGATTTCGCAAGGCGGTCGATCAGATCAAAAGCATCAACGACATTGCCATCGAGTGATGCGTCCTCCGTGCCTTGCAGTACACCTTTTGGCTCCACGGATAAAGTTTTGTAAATAGGAAGGGAGGCACCAAATTCGTTGACCTCACCGCGTTTGGCTTCCCGGATTAGATTGTCAGGGTGTTCAAGGTTTTCTTGCGTGCGGAATCGGCCGAAGTCGTCATAAATCTCAAAGGGAAAACCAAGAGGATCCATTTTTTGATGGCATCTCCAGCAGTAGGTAGTGCCTGTCCGATTTTCCATTCGCTGTCGAAGTGTTTTGTGATGATCGGGAGGGATGACGGCATCCACGGTGATCGGAACATCCGGTATGGTTCCGGCCAGCAGTTTCTCTTGAATCCATTTGCCGCGATGGATGGGATCCGTTTCCAAATTCTGCGAGTGGGCAATCAACCAGGCGGGGTGGGTTAATATTCCTTTTCGATTCTCAACGCTGGCTGGTTGGTGAGTTGGGTAGTCCCACGTTTTCCAATCGAGGTTCCAGTAAGATGTTACCTGTTCGCCCCGCATCTGCTGTCCGGTTCGGCCAACGACATTTCCACCATGCCAGAATCCCATTCCCATTTTCATGTAAGGCATCCCATGGTTCTGCCCATGGCTAAAATGAAGCTCCAGCAAAGGCATTATTCTTTTCAGTGCGGTAAGAAGTGATTTGTTATCACCACCTCGCACTTTTTGAAATTCCCAAATCGTCAGCATGAATTCCCTGTGAGGGGTAATGTCGTCGGGTTCCCATGTGTCCCACGGAAGTTTTCTGAAATGCTGGTAGACTGTTTTTAGCTGATCAGCTCCGGCTTTCATCGCTTGGTTATCACCGGAGTGGTAGATGAAGAATTTGTCAGTCGTAAGCAGTTCTTCAAGGACGTTTTCGTCTTTTTCGAGAACGTGTTCTACCATCAAATCAGCTTCGTCTATCAAGCGGCTAACCGCCTGCTCATGGCGGCCGGCACCAAAACGGGAATCATCTTTGAATACTTTCAGGGCTTTGGGATAGCCAAAAAATTCTCTAAAAAATCGTAACTTTCGGATTGGTTGATTAGTGACGCTTGCGTTTAGATTTGCCGCCTGAACATTTTCGTCAACGATGAACCATTGATCTCGACGTTTCAACATCCGACGAATCTCCCGCTCGTAATCCTCACGGGAATTCAGCCGGTCTTCTTTTACTGCTTTGACCAGTTCTTCATCCGGGCTGGCATCCGTCAGGGCATAAGCCAGTGCGTAACTCGCATCGCGGGGCGCCATCATCCGTCGGCCATGTTTATCCGGTTCCCCTTGCCCGAATTCATTGCGGTAGGCAAATTCAGTACTTAAGAACAGTGACTCGATCAGTTTGCCGATCGCTTTCTGCCGATCAAGCTTATCCATATACAATTTGAGTTGTTGGACGTTGTCAGTAATTTCTTGATCAGTCGGATTACGTTCCAACATCTTTTCATACAGCTCAAATATTAACTGCTCAAGCAGCATTTTCTCATCTTGCCGGGCAGCCTCGCGCTGAGCCTTGAACGACACGTTCCAGTCTGCAAGGCATTTATCGATGATCTGTTGAAAACGATCTCCCTGTTTGCGGTGCTTTTTAATCGCCTTCTCGATTTCCACCATTTCAGCATCCTGGAGTGGTTTATATTTCGCCGCTGAAAAGTTGCCATTTTGAATGTGCTGATAGAGCCGGTTCATATCCCAGGTATCGTAGAAGAGCTTCATGGTGGCGATTCGATTTTGAATTCGGTAATCAGTCACTCCCTCCATAAACCAGTCTCGCTCACTTTGCTGAATAATACCGTCGAATTCAGCACGATTCTCATCGCTGTAAGGAGCCCAGACGGGATTGCCATTGCGATCTAGCTCAAACGAGTCTGTGTCTTCGTTGACCTCGTACTCGGATTGTTTGTAGGTGGCAATTCCCTGGAAGATGGCACGAATGTCTTCGCGGTCAAAACGGTCAAGGAAGCCGAGGTTTTCGTGCCGTTTTTGAATTCCGTTTTTCGTATGTTTAGGCGGGCCGGGGTATGGGATGTCTTGCCGGATCAGTTTCGGAAGGAGCGCGTCATGCTGATCGCCATAAGTTTCTCGAAGCAGTCTTTGCATGAAGGGGAAGGTTTTCAGGAATTGCTCCCGCGAACGCAATGTCTCTCGGTCGTCCAATTCCGCCTTCATCAAGGCGTACATGGCGGGGAAATTTGCCTTCATTGTTGCATTAGACGACATATGATCCGCGACTCTTTTGGCATTACCAATCATGGTCAGCAGATGCCCCGTCGTCAGTCGGTTGTGCACGCTGTAACGCACTCCCACTTTTTCAGGCAGTAGATAAGGATTGGTGATCGTTCTGCGGAACTTGTTTCCTCGTTCCGTCTTGGGGCTCCAGTGAATTCCACTATCCCCTTGAACGGGCTGCGTAGTCCCATAAATCGTTCTGGTCGGATGGTAATCCAACAGGCGATTGATCTTTTCATTGAAGATGAACTCGCTGATCAGCCATCGGCGATCCAGTGTAAAACCTTTCAAATCCGCGTATTGGCCCGAAAATAAATCCTTGTGATTGACGACATTGCCGTATTCAAACCGTAGCAGTTTTTCGGAAAGCGCTTTCGAGGCATCGCCAGTCAGTTGCTGAGCTAACCATCGCAAAAGAATCTCTCGCTCACCCTGATTGGGCTGTTTGGATTCTTCCGGCGGCATTTCATTCAATTGAATGACTTCCTCTAATTGTCCGAACAAGGATTGGCGAGCGACCGCATCAATTGTCTCTAGAGCATCCAGTTGAACTTGCCCGTTCTGTTTGACGGTTCCATGGCAAGATACACAATAGGTACTAAGCACTTGGGTTGCTTTTGCTTCCAGTTCGGTCGGGTCGAGGTCGATACCTGCCGGCGCGGTCTGGGCAGCCAGATGATCTGTTAGAGGTGACCACAGAAAAAGTGAGTACAGCAAAAGGAAACGCAGTTTTTCGATGCAGCGAAAACCGAATCTACAACTTTTCAAATTCATATTCGCCTTGGTAAAGTCGTTTTGTCCGGTGTCCATTTTTGATTCTGTTTCCGGGGTTCCTCAGGGACAGTCGTTTCGTGCCTGAAGGTTGCACGGTTGGATTGAGTGGAAGCCCGTTTTTCTTGAATTCGTTAGTTTTAGTTTAGTTCAACGCATGGCATTGGAGAAAGTCTTCGGTACCTGAAATCTGGCCGGTTCATCGCGATATTTCGGAGGAGATTGGTCCACGGAGTCCAATTGTATAAGAAATTTAACTTTCGGGCTGTCGCGAACGCGCGCTGTTTATCCTGTCCGTGCCGGAATTGCTGAAGTTGAGATGGTGATGGCGGGCGTTTGGAGCTAACTCTTGAGATTTAGGCTGGAACTGGAGGATCGGAAATCTTGGAATTACAGTTTCCCCAGTATTTTTTGTGCTAGCGAAATGTGGGCTTGAGTTTTCTTCGAGAGGTCGATTATGGCAGACTGCGTTGGATTTACGCGGATTAGGCAAACTTTGCAGAATTTTCAGCTCAATTTCGTCGACAAAACTAAGACGGTGTGGAAGTTTACCGTTTGACGTAACACTCCCCAATGCGCCGATTGTTTTGTTTAGTCAATTTATAAAGCGAATAGATAAAGCTATGCCAGTTCGATCTCTCGGGACTTTGCTCGTCGTCTTGATTCTCAGTTCGTCCGTTGTCGGAAAAGACTATGTAGGAAGTAACAACAACTCTGGAAACTTAAGTCAGCCCGGCGACAAAGTTGCGGCAGGGAGAGACGTTTTCGTAGCGTTTGAAGATTCCGAAAAAGAGAAAGGAGAAGGGACGCCAGTCTACTCTCCGATCCTAAAAAGTGCTGAGCCACGAGGAATTAATGGTGGTACTGAAAGCGAAGCAGCGGTGCTTGGAACGACTGCATCCCCCAATCCTGATGAGAAGTTGGGTTATTTTGCAACTTACGACAAGGGCTTTGGAATTCTTCCTTACGACAAAAAGAAAAACCCGTTTGATCTAAAAATTAATGGATGGATTCAGTTTCGACATCATGCGTTCGCACGTGAAGTGGATAGCTGGACGGACAACGCCGGAGTTACGCGCCCTGTAAAAAATCGAAATGCTTTTGATATTGAGCGAGCCCGACTTACGTTTAAGGGAACCGCACTCGATCCCAGGTTGACCTACTTTTACCAACTCGATGGTGATACCGACGGTCGCCACACGGTCGACTTTTTTGATTATTGGTGGGCGTGGAAAGTCAACGACTGTTTCCGGCTTAAGTTTGGAAAGCGAAAAGTTTCCGGAAGCCGCCAATGGTTGTTGGGGGCTAGGCGAACTCGCTTTATTGATCGTCCGATGTCAAATGACTTTTTCCGCCCAGACCGAACGATTGGTATTTGGGGTGAGGGTAAGACCGGAGAGAACGGGCATTACGAACTCATGCTTGGAAACGGCTATCGAACTTCGAATTTGCCGAACCGACTTACGGATGACAAACTTACCGTCGCCTTGACTCAGTATTTTGATCCGTATGGAGATTTCGGTGGTCAGCTTGTTGATTTCGATTACCACTGCGATCCGCTGGTTCGGTTCGGTCACTCTTTTGTTTATTCACCCATCACCTCCGATGCGCTGGGGAATCCACTTGCGGAGACCGATTTTATCCGAATGACCGATGGAACCCGTTTGGGTGAGGTCGGCGCATTAAGTCCTGGGGTGACCGTTTCCGGTGTCGATGTTTTCTTTTATGGAGTTGATCTTGCTGCCAAGTGGCGAGGCTGGAGTTTTGATTCAGAGGTCTTCTTCCGATGGCTAGAGAATTTTGAAACCAATGGAGCCGTTCCAGTGGACAGCCTGATGCAACGCGGATTCTATGTCGAAGGTGGAAAGTTCATTATTCCGCAAAAACTGGACGTCAATTTCCGTTATTCGGAGGTTGCCGGTTTGCTAGGTGACCGTACGGAGTACGCAGCTGGTTTTAACTGGTATCCGATGGAGAACAACTACAAACTCAAATGGTCGTTTGACGTAACCGTGCTTGACGGAAGTCCGCTTAACAATGCGTCGTCTGACATTCTCGTAGGTGATGATGGAACCTTGTTCCGTACACAAATTCAAGCTGAGTTTTAATGGTCTCAACTTGATTGCCTACTTATGACGGAGTGTACAGTCGGGGGCGCCCCATTCAGGTGATGAGGGGATTGCTTTGGCTTTTGAAGTTGGATGGCCGGATTTCGCTGGCCATTCATCCTCTCCAACGGAGCCGTGACAGAACAGGCGCTGTTTCTTGACGAATTAGATTTTAGGTAATTGAGAAATCAGTATTTCACTTGATCTTCCATCATTCGCTTAGCTTTTCGGGCGGCCGATTCCCAGTCGCCGCTTTTAGCGAGTTGGGTAATCTGGGTCAGCCAGATCCGCTCATTCGACGGCAGCGATGATTCATCAGACTCATCGAGCAATTCTTCGATTTTGGATAGGTGTTCATCGCTTTTCTTTAAACAGGCACTGTAGAGTGCTTTGGAGAACTGATAGGTGTCTGGGCTGACTTCACCGTAGCCGCGATTGAGCCAAAAGTAACCGCCAAATAAAAGTAAGATAACGAGGCATGAAATAATTCCGGAATTGCTTCTGCTTTTTACTTCCATTCTCCGACGACCTCCCCTTCTGCGATACTGCTGAGTTCAGCCCATGTGATTAAATCGACGGTTTCCGCAATGAATTGAACTGAGCCGTCGCCCATGGAAACATTGCCCCCCCCGGGATGCTCGGCATACATCTGGCCAACATGATAGGTGGGAAAGTTGACGGGATGGATGATAGGAAATCCGGTGATATCGAGTTCGCCGCCTGAGGGACCCATATGGAAAAGCACGAGCGTGGCTGCTCCGTCTGGTCCGTTCTCGGGAGAGGAAAATCGGGGATGCACGGTCGCTCCGGGCACGACTCCGACCCAGGTTTTATCACTTAGCTTTGACGAATGCTCTCCCAGAAAAATGGTGTGCGTCGTACCGTCTCGGATGGCGGACATTTTCGTTTTTGAGTTTCGATAAAATGGCCCATCGGCGACTCGCGAGACATCTCCATAAATGTTGATGGTCGTGGTGTCGAAGGTGTAAATGTCGGTAAATACGGTACCCGTCAAGTCTGAGCCTGCTTCTGGTCCCCACGCCGATTCTTGACCATGGCTAGCGACATAATGCGAGCGGCCCAATAGGATGGGTGCCGCGCCATCCGGTGAATATGGATTCTGGTTTTCATCGACCACGGTAAACGGTTCGTTATCTCCCGATGCTGATGGGCAGAGAAACACCGGGATTTGAGTTTGGATAATCTCTCGCTGGTCAGCAGCCCAGAGTGCTGACTTGAAATTGAGACGATCGTGGATGTTGCCAGCTTCGACGAATGGCAGTAAGTAAGCACCCCAGCCCCAGCCAGGCGAAGCGTTCCAGGTAGACGGAGCAATAAATTCACCGGAGGGAACCGTACCATTGTTCGTTGGTGTCGAGGAAAAACCGGGCGGGAAATATCCGAAAGCTCCTTCATAGTTTTGCATTGCTAGGCCAAGTTGTCGCAAGTTGTTGGCGCATGAAGTTCGGCGAGCTGCTTCTCGGACTTGCTGAACCGCGGGAAGTAACATCCCGATCAATATGCCAATAATGGCGATCACAACGAGGAGTTCGACGAGGGTGAAGCCCCGAGTATGTTGGTGTTTTTTCATAGGAATCACTTGTTGCCAGCGAGAGGCCATCCGTAGCTATTGCTACTACGCGGTGTGAATTGTAGCAATGGCTACGGATGCTGCAAGCGGTATAATCAAAGAAAATCCTCGACGAGTCATCCATGCAAGAAGATAAAAAACAAAATTCAGTTCGCTTCAGTCGCACGAGAAAGCACCATGCCAATGAAACGGCGGAAGACTACGTGGAAGCGGTTGCCGAGATCATTGATGCTTCTGGCGAATGTCGAGTCCTTGACTTGGCCAAGTATTTTGACGTCAGTCACGTGACCGTTTCGCGAATTGTTAAACGACTTCAGGGAGAGGAATTGCTGGTAACGCGTCCGTATCGCCCGATTTCACTTACCAAGCAGGGTGCGAAAATGGCAAGATACGCCAAGCAGCGTCATGAGATTGTCCTCGATTTTTTGATCGCCATCGGAGTCGATACACAAACTGCCGAAATTGACAGTGAGGGGATTGAGCATCATGTCAGTGCGAAAACACTCGCCGCAATGAAACGTTTTTTAAC
>WTFU01000189.1:0-3424 GCA_011523945.1 Mariniblastus sp.
GATTTGCGGAAGGTTGCAATGGGAAGTGGTCGCTGTTTCGCACTTTTTCGAACCGTAACATTCCATTTTTGTTTATCGTCTTTGGATCGTTCCAGTTCGAAAACGGGCTTGCCACGGGCAACCCCTTCCTCACAAATGATCTCGACACCGAGTAAGTACTGGCGTTTTATGATCAGGTCGGCCAGTTTTTTCTCGGTTGTATTTTCGATTTCCGGCAAATTAAAACGCTCGGGGAAATTGGCAAACGGGGTTTTGGCGGCGTCTGGTTGGGCGGGTTTGGTGGCTGCGACCGGAGGCGCGGTCTGCTTGATCGGCGAGGTATCTCCAATGATTGCTTTCGACTGTTGAATCCAAGAGCGGTAGTCTTGCATTTTGTTAGCCGGATTCCAGCCCCCTTTTTGCAAGGCCAGTTTTATTTCCGTCGGGCTCATTTTTGCCATCTGATCAATGGTCTTAACGTCTCCCTTATTGAGCACCTCCTGGGTTTTTTCTGCAATGCCTTTGATAACCGTTAGATCGGTTTTCGGTTTCGGCTTGGCTGGCTCTTGGGGCTTCGGACCAGCCGGAGGTTTTGTTTTTCCGGCGGAGGGATTGGGAGTCTGAGCATCTGGTTTGATGTCTGTTGTGGGAGTATTGGCCTCTTGTGGGGGAGTTGGGTTTTCTGGCTTGTTTTTATCGAGATTGTTGAGGAACTCTTCCATTTCCTCCTCGGACGGTGCAGCTTTTTTGGGTTCTCCAGAACCCTCGGTCGTCTTGGGCTCAAGGGGTGAAAGCTTTGGCAGCGTCGGGGCTTCTAAGTTGGCGGTGCGCGTTTGGTTTGATTTTGATTGATTGAGCGCGGCAATGACGCCAAAAATTGAACCAATGACGATAAATAAAGCAACAACCGCCGAGGTCGCGATGACGGCGACCGGATTGTCGCGCCAAAGGCGAGCCAGTCCACTCAGTTCTTGCGGAGTTGGAAGAGGTTCTGTTTCTGCTTCTTTGCTCTTTTTCTTTCTCGGAGAGAGCGATGTGCTTGCAACGGGTTGGTCGAATCCGCCAAAGTCCATGGGTTCGGGAGCCGCGTTCATTTGAATGAAACTTGACAGCGCGGCGGAGATGTCTTGGATCGATTCAGGAGCGGCGTTGCGAAGCTGAGAAATTAGCTCGGCAAGTTCAACGCCCAGCTCAGACGCTTCCAAGTTGGATTCTTTCAGCAAAGACTCACCGATCTCTGCCATCGCGGAAAAATCTTGCGTAACGGTTGACTGCTCCTGAGTTCCAGAGAGTTGTCGTCGAAGGGGGGATAGCGGAAGGTTTTGGATTTTCAGATTTTGCTGGGCATCGAGAATTAGATCTGACCGACCGATCCATCCGTGAACGACCTCTAATTGATGGGCGTGCTGAAGACCATCGATCGCTTGCTGAATGATCTTCGCAATAAGTAATTCGTCAAATTCGATGAAAGCCGTTTGATCGAGCGTTTGGCCTTCGACATGTTCTGTGACGAGGAAGTACCTTCCGCCTTCCTGGTCAATGTCGAAAACATGGGTCAGGTTGGGGTGATCTAATTGAGCGGCGAGGCTGGCTTTTTGAATAAAGCGATCGCAATTCGTTTGGTCTTCCGTGAGCGCCGCCGGAAGAATTTGGATATCGACCTTTCGCGCCAGCGATGTATGGATCGCCAGTAGGCGATCGCCTAATTCATCTCGTTGGATCCGTTCTAAAAGTCGATAACTCCCAACGTCCAGTCGCGTCCTGCCGGTCATCAGGAACTTGGCTTGCCAAGTGGTAATTAATTCTTCACGGATCAACAGTTGGGCGACAGCTTCGGGGGTTTCCGTGACGTTGTTGCTGAGCAGTTCTTCGAGTTGACTTGATTCGACAATCCCGCTTTGTTTCAGTCCTTTGATGAAGTCATTTTTTGTGATCTTCGACATAACGCTACCAAGGAAGGGATTTTCTGTGTCCAGCTCTGTTATTCTTGCACTCGCTAAGGGCAACTTCAACCATTGAATTGAGATTGCAGCAGAATCCTGAGTGGATTTTTCCGTTTAGCCGGTTTAAGCGTGAAAATGAGATTCAAACTAACCAGACTCGCCCGCACTTGGTCCTGTACGACTCGAGAGCTGAGTGCGATCCGCACCTGCGGTTGGCTTAGAAGTTGGCTTGAAAATAGAGTATTCAGTGTTGGAGATTTTGAAATCTAATCAGATAGCCCGATTGTGCTTGAGACCTAGGCTTTATTTAAAAGCATCCGGTAATGCCGGTCGATATTGCGAACGCAGCTTTCTACTGAAAAATTAGCTAGGGCAACGGCCCTTAGCTGGCTGCTAATAGAATTTAATTCTTGTACTGAGCTCGACAGCGATATCACTTTTCTTGCGATTTCCGCGGGACTCTCTGGTGGAACTAATAAGTTCTTTAATTCTGGAGACGACAGTATCTCGGCGGTGCCACCAACGTCAGTTGCAATGATTGGGAGGCCGCTGGCGGCTGCTTCGAGTAGCACGCGTCCCAAGGGTTCTTGGCGGGCGGGATGAATTAAGATTGTCGACTGACGCATTAGGTCAGGAATGTCATCACGAATGCCGAGCCAAGATACTTGATTGCCGAAAGAAGAGCTGGCAACGTGTTGAATCAGTTTCCTCTCGTACTCAACTGCCTCATGTTTCTGTGAGTAGCGTTGGCCGACGATTGAGAGTTTGGCTGTGGGTATCTCGGTGGCAATTTTAAGAAATGCGTCGACTAACAAATCTACCCCTTTGCGAATGCCAATTTGTCCTACAAATAGCAGGCGTGGGTAAGGAGCGATTAGCGCAGACGTGGAAGATTTGCTAAGGAATGGTTCGGCGGCTGTGGGAAAGAAAATATTGCTGTCAACGCCATTGTGGACTACCGAGGTGCGAGATGAATCAAGTCCATGCTCACAATGCCATTGCATTGTTGCCCGAGATACGGCAATTAGCCGGTCAATCTGATTGATGTCAGCCATCGCTTTTTTGCTAAGCTTCAAAATGTCGCGGAGATAGCCAAGGCTGGGAATGCCAAGTGATTGGCAAACTGGGCCGCAGACTCGGCTGGTTGATAGACTGTTGCAATGAATGAGGTCGCAGTCTGTCTTAGTAGCAAGTGCTGAGAATTCTTCGCGAATCTCAGTTTGTGATTTTTTAACGCCATCAGCGTTGTGCATGGAGAAGTCAACGACTTTGACCTGGGCCTCCTGGAGTCGATTCGCAAAAGGTGATCCTTGGGGAACCGCCGCAAGGAACCTCCACCCGTTCTTCCGGAGACCATCGACGAGGGTAAGGAATGAATTCTCTCCTCCATTAACTGATCCGTACTCGCTGGCAACCAGTATTTTGTTTTTCAAAGTTTTACCCAAGATTCAATGGCCGTGACAAATTGGGTTAGTCTTGCATTGCTTCATCTTGCATTGCTT
>WTFU01000189.1:3524-44260 GCA_011523945.1 Mariniblastus sp.
TCTTGCATTGCTTCATCTTGCATTGCTTAAATTCGCAGTGCTCAGAATCATTGCAAAAAAAGTTTCAAACTGTGGTGCGCGAGCCAGTTTGGACACTACTGCATTAATCAACTTTCCACGTGTCGCCGGAGTGGAACAAGTTTTGTAACTCCCCAGCCCCTTTTTCTGCAACTGCATCTTCGACTTGAGAGTTGATCATGTCGTCGTAAGTCGGTCGGTCGATATCTCGAAAGACGCCGATTGGTTCTGGGAATTCTGGATTTCGCATGCGGCTTAATAGAAATGCGAGTTGAGAATTGGTAGCCTTTTCATCGTGAAACAGAAGGTCGTCCTGAGCTACGTTGGCAAGATCGACAACCTCGGGATTAAATCCGTTGAGTTGGATACCTTTGGTACCATCGGCAAAAATAAGTGGCTTGCCATGCTCAAGTAGCAGAGTAGTTTCTGCTTTTGTGTTTTTGTTTTTCGCATAATCCCATATGCCGTCGTTAAAGACGTTACAGTTTTGATAGACCTCTAAAAAGGAGGTTCCCTTATGGGCGGCTGCACGCTTCATCATTGCAACGAGATGTTTGATATTGGTGTCGATAGACCGGGCAACAAAACTGGCCTCGGCAGCAATGGCAACAGAGATTGGATTCAAGGGGTGGTCGATTGAGCCGCGGGGGGTACTTTTGGTAACTGAGCCGACCTTCGAAGTTGGTGAATATTGTCCTTTGGTTAACCCATAAATTGCGTTGTTGAAAAGGATGATGTTTACATCGACATTTCTCCTTACGATATGCATAAAATGGTTACCGCCAATGCTCAAGGCATCTCCGTCACCGGTAATAACCCAGATGTCTAGCTCAGGGCGCGTTGACTTAAGGCCCGTTGCGAAGGCGGGGGCACGACCGTGGATGCTATGCATGCCGTAAGTGTTCATGTAATAGGGAAATCGGCTAGAGCACCCGATCCCAGAAATGAAGACGGTGTTCTCACGCGTGGAACCAAGCTCAGGAAGCACTTTTTTCATTTGAGCAAGGATGGAATAGTCGCCGCACCCCGGGCACCATCGCACGTCTTGATCTGAAGCAAAGTCAGCTGGTTTCAGGACAGGTAGTTCTGTACTCATGATTCAATACTTTGAATTGGAAATAAGGGTTGAGGGTTAGAAGGGGTTCAGCGTTTGGGGATTAGCTGACGACCTCGCGTGTGACTGCTTTAATGCCGTCAATAATTTCATTGACGATAAATGGCTTGCCCTGAATTTTATTGATCCCGACAACGTCCACAAGAAATTGCTGTCGGATCAACGCCGACATTTGTCCCGTATTTAGCTCGGGGACAACAATGTGATCGTATTGCCGAATCAAGGATTCCAGATTGCGGGGGAAAGGGTTGATCCAACGTAGGTGGACGTGTCCAACATTCATTCCTTCAGCGACACAGGTTTGGACGGCAGTGTGGCAGGCTCCATAGGTTCCTCCCCAACTGATAACGAGTGTTCCGCTGGTACTGCCTTCGAGTTCGGCTTCTTCTACGAAATCGGCAACCAGCTCTACTTTCTTCGCGCGAGTTTCAACCATGTGCTGATGGTTCGCTGGGTCGTAGCTGACATTGCCGGTGCCATCTTGCTTCTCGAGACCTCCCACACGATGCATTAAATCCGGGGTGCCGGGTAAAGCCCATGGACGCGCTAAATTTTCGTCGCGTTTATAAGGCAGGAACTCATCATCGCCGTTCACTTCGGTAGGATGGCAAACTTCGATTTTCGGCAGGGAGTCGATCTCTGGGATTTTCCAGGGTTCTGCACCATTGGCGATGTACCCATCGGAGAGAATCACAACGGGTGTCATGTAACGCGTTGCGACTTGCCATGCTTCGATTGCGGTCTTGAAGCAATCACTTGGACTACGGGCCGCAATGACTGGCAACGGGGATTCGCCGTTTCGCCCGTACATCGCCATCATTAAATCGGATTGTTCCGTTTTGGTTGGAAGTCCGGTGCTTGGACCGCCTCGTTGGACGTCAATGATGATCATGGGAAGTTCGAGAATCAGGCCAAGCCCCATCCCCTCCCCTTTAAGTGCGATCCCCGGTCCGCTGCTTGTTGTAACGGCCATACTGCCGCCGAAGGCTGCACCGACTGCAGAACAGACGGCGGCAATTTCGTCTTCGGCTTGAAAAGTTCTAACACCAAAGTTCTTGTGCTTACTTAGTTCGTGCAAAATATCGCTGGCAGGTGTAATTGGGTAAGAGCCAAGGAATAGTTCTTTACCGCTTAACTTGGAGGCTGCAATCAAGCCCCATGCAAGCGCTTGGTTACCCATGACATTTCGATAGGTTCCCGGTTTCAATTCAGCTTTAGGAACCTGATAGGTAGAGGCGAAATCTTCTGTGGTTTCCCCGTAGTGCCAGCCAGCCTTCAGGGCGAGACGGTTGGCTTCCGCGATTTCCGGTTTCGACGAAAATTTGTTTTCGATGAAACGGAGAGTCGGTTCTACATCACGGCCGTAAAGCCAAAATACCAAGCCCATCGCGAAAAAGTTTTTGCAGCGATCGGCCAATTTGACGGAGAGACCGGTCGGTTCCACGGCTCCGCGGGTCAGTGTTGTCATTGGAACTCGGATGGTCCGATAGTTTTCGATGGTGCCATCTTCCAGTGGATTTTCTGCCAGTTTGGCAAGCTTTAAATCTTTTGCGTCAAAACTGTCGGAGTTGACGATCAAAATCCCCGTCCCCTTTAAATCAGCTAGATTGGTGACTAAAGCGGCGGGGTTCATACAGACCAACGCGTCAAGTCCATCGCCCGGAGTAAAGATTTCCTCGGCAGAAAACTGTACCTGAAAACCGCTAACGCCAGCTCGTGTTCCTCGCGGAGCTCGGATTTCTGCAGGAAAGTCTGGAAACGTCGCGACATCATTACCGGAGAGCGCGGAGGTGTTGGTGAGTTGGGTTCCCAACAGCTGCATGCCGTCTCCCGAGTCCCCTGCAAGGCGGACGGTAACACCAGACACGGATTCGGAAGGTTTTTGGGTGGGTGGAAACTGTTCGTTGGCACTTATCATTCGAAACTCGTAACAAACTCAGACGGTAGTCGGATCGCGCTGCAAAGTCCCAATTGACTTTGGAACAGCAAATATAGTCGTTTTCTATCGCTATCAGTATCTAAAATGTACCAGTCGATTAGTGTCCTGACGACATCTCCACATCTGACATACATTTTTCAATTCGCCCCGAGCTGAGGGGAAGCATCGTCCGCTCGTTTCGGGTGCCGTTCAAATAGTGAACGGAATTGTCGAGTAGTTGAAGTTTCCCAGATATGTCCGGTTTTCGAAAGGGGAAAACATCTGTTAGAATCCGCGATATTGCCGGTTTTTGGCAATTAATCCAGCAATCAACACATTCACAATCACTTAACCGAGGTTAATCTACTGCGATGGAAAGATCACTCGTATTACTCAAGCCCGACTGCGTTCAGCGGCGTCTGGTAGGCACTATTATTTCCCGATTTGAGGAAAAGGCCATCAACATCATTGCGATGAAGTTGATCCAGGTGACCCCTGAACTGTCAAAGCAGCACTACGCTGAGCATGTGGAAAAACCTTTCTACCCTGGTCTCGAGGAGTTCATTACTGGCGCTCCGGTTGTGGCAATGGTGGTCGAAGGTCTTGAGGTTATCCGTGTCGTGCGTGAGATGCTTGGAGCAACCAACGGATTGAATGCTGCTGCCGGGACGATTCGTGGTGATTTTAGTAGTAGTCGCCAAATGAATCTTGTTCATGCTTCTGATGGTCCGGAAGCATCTGCACGAGAGATCGATCTGTATTTTAACGAAGATGAGATTTGTGAGTACACGCCAACGCTTACTCCATGGTTGAAGGCTGGTGACGAATAGTCGCAGTTTCCGATCGTAATAACTTTGAAACCCGCAGTTTGGGCTGCGGGTTTTTTTGTGCTCGTCGTTCAGGCATGACGTGGTTCGCGTTGACTCTGACCGTTTTGAAATTTCTTCGTTGTAGAATCGGTGAATTTTCGTCTTTTCCCAGATCAGTAAGGCTGGTGTGAAGGAAACGGCGGGAGACTGGGGCAGCCCTTCAATTTTGAACGAACTGAGTCGGTTTTATTTGACGTTTTCGACGGTTGTCGATAGTCTGGAGGTATGAAATTTATTAACCGAATCTTAAAAGTCGGACTTGGATTTGCCTTCTTGGGAGTTGCTTTCCTCGGGTGTAACGGTGATTCTGAGCCAGCCCAAAAATCCGACACTCCCAACAAGTTAGCTGAAAAAGTATCGCTCACCACAGAGCAAGCGAGTATTCAGGGAATCACAGATTCTGAGACCCTGATTCAGTCGTTGTCTGCAAAGAAAAGTTTGCTTGCGCGCTCCCTGATTGATTCTGATCTTGATACTTCTGCATTTGTGGTTGAGACCGTGCAGTGTCGCGGCTTGAAGGATTTAGATTTTCAAGATTTGCTTCAGGATTCGAACGCAGAGGTTTCCAAATCATTGCCGGATGGGCAGGAGCTGGCATCGGCAGTTTATTGGCCAATTTCAGAGGAGCAGCAAGCGTTGAGTCTTCGTGAGATATGGCGTCCTCTGTTGCGTCAAAACGAATTTGAAAACGCCCAGTTTGGAGTGCTTTCGGGAGCCGTGCTGCCCAATGGTGATTTTGAGATGGCGACCAAATTTGAGGGGCGAATTCGCTCTGATGATGACTCTCTTTTGGGAGTGATTGGTTATCAGACTTTGGTGTGGCATCGTTTTGGCGAGGACGATTGGAAGATTTCTGAGTGGAAACAAAAGAAACTGAAAGTTATCAATTCGGTTTCACCTTTATTCGAAGACGTGACCAGCAAGGCAATCACGGATTCCGAAACGTTAGAGAAGCTATCAACTGCGTCGCATGAACAGTTGATTATTCAGAGGTGTGATGAATTGGAGGAGTCCGTACGGCGAGCGGACGCCTCTGGCGGGCAAACTCAAAAACAAAAGCAGGAGATGGTTGCGAATTTCGCTGCCCGTCCTGAATACAAGGGCTGTAATGACTGGACCTCAGTGGGACAGTATCCTGCCGTCAGTTCAGTTGATTTTAATCAAGACGGTTTTGATGATTTGTTCGTGACCGATCGCTGGCAACCGCCGCAAATGCTACGTAGTAATGGCGATGGAACATTCACGGATGTGACCAGCGACGTTGGACTCGATTTAGATGAAATGGTGACATGCGGTTATTTCTTTGATTACGACAACGACGGCGATGCGGACCTAATTCTGGGTTTGTCACTTGTTCCAAGTTTGTTTTACGAAAATCAAGACGGAAAATTCATTCCTCACGCTGAAATTAATGAGGTGCTGAAGGATACCCGCTGCGTAAATGCTATTTCCATTGCCGACATCAACCGCGATGGCTTATTGGATTTGTATCTGAGCACCTACGCGACGGGGACCGGTCCGATTGAAGATTGGATCGGCTTTATTACGACTGAAAAAGAGCAGTTAAAAACGCGTTTGAAAATCGAGCGGGCTGACAAGTTCGTAGATCGAGGGGGGCCGCCAAATATTCTGCTAATGAACCGAGGTGGGGGATTCGAGTGGGTAAAAATATCTGATGAATTAAAGCAATATCGCGGATCCTATCAGAGTTCGTGGGTCGATTACGACAATGACGGAGATCCAGATCTCTACGTTTGTAATGACTTTGCCCCCGATGTTTTCCTGCGCAACGATACAGTTCAAGGAAGTTTCAAGCCTGAGTTCGTAGACGTCACGGCTGACGTTATTCCGACAATGGACATGGGGTTTGGAATGGGATGTTCGTGGGGGGACTACAATAATGACGGCGATCTCGATTTATATGTTTCCAATATGTATTCCAAGGCAGGCAATCGCATCGTAGATCAGGTGGAAGGTTCAGACCCGAGACTCAAGGTGTCGGCTCATGGTAATTTTTTGTTTGAGAACGAGGATGGGAAGTTTCGACAGATTGCCGGGCCCGATGATGGGCAGCAGCATGTTGCGCGGGTCGGTTGGTCGTTTGGCGGACAATTCGCTGATTTCGACAATGATGGAGAACTCGATCTTTATGTGCCCAGCGGGTGTTATTCAGCCCCGGTTGAGGTGAAAACCAAGATCGATTTGTGAAGTTGCCTTTGGCGCGAAGCAGTTCGCTTCGGTGTGGGACGCGACGCTGAGTTTTCGATGGCCGAGCAATGGGGCTCGTTGGAGTCGACTCGGACGATTTTTTTTGAATGGACCGATCAGCCTCCGGAAGGCCAAAGACATCTCAACAGTAATTCACTCAGTGGCAAAGAGCGTAATCGGATTTTTTTTCGGAGAGACGGGAATTATCGAGATCTCTCACTCGTTTCAGGGGCTGATTTTCTCTCGGACGGGCGGAGCTTTACGTTGTTTGATTACGATCAGGACGGCTGGCTGGATCTTGGTGTCGCCAGTTCGAACCATCCCCGATTCAGGATCGTAAGAAATAAGATTGGAGATCTTGCCAACATCGATAATCAGTTCCTCGAAATATCACTTGTCGGCGGGCAGACATCCATTGAGCCCAGTGACGAATGGAGTTCACGGGATGCGTTTGGTGCGACGGTAAAAGTGACGACGGCGGGAACCGAGCGGCTCTTCCAATTGTCGTGTGGTGAGGGGCTTTCGGGAGTCAATGCCCAGAGGATTCATGTTGGGTTGGGAAGCCTGAAGTCGGTTGACCGCATCGATGTTTTGTGGCCCAGTGGAATGGCTTCGGTACTTGAGAATATTGATGCCGGAAAGCGGATTACGATCTTTGAGAATCCCGAGATGTCCAAAGACTAATTGGGACGTTCGGCTGTTCTGGCAGTCGAGTGGACTTTGCCGTGAGTCACGGGGAATCGTCATTTCTAGCGATTTGTCAATTTCGATAGACTAGGACTAGGCTGAATCGCAATGATCATCGGTACTTTGGTTCACGGGCTAACGATACGGGTAAAATTTGGCGTTCGAACGGGCGTCCGGTTAACGTAAGATAAGAAAAACAAGTAAGCATTGATCTCGGCAGTTTGGCTAAGCGTCAATGGTAATCACGGTGGTGTTGTAGGTGGTCAACATCGGCGTAAGGCTAAAAATATGAAATTTGAATTTAGTTATTTTTCTCTGGTGACATGTTCCTTAGGTGCGGTTGTTTTATTGATGGGTTGTCAGGGGGATCCGTCGCCGCCAAAAGAAGTAACTCCTAAAGAAGTCAAGGAGCCATCGCTTTCGGACGAGCAAATTCGGATCCAGGGAATTACGGACTCTGAGACGGTAATACAGGGTTTGTCGGGAAAAAAGAGCCTCATTACCACTGGGCTGAAAGACGCTCAAATTGACCTCTCTCCGGCCGTTTCAGGCAAAATAGAATACGTTGGTATTGCGGACGAAACGCTTGACTCGCTGTTATCTTCGGTAGACGGGAAGTCGCAAGATTCTCTTGCGACTTTTGAATATTGGCCGATTGATCAACAATCGAAAATGGTTGCGTTTAATGAGATCTGGTCTCCTCTGCTCAAGAACGGACGTTTTGAAGACGCTCAACTTGGTGTTCTCAAGGGTGAATTTCTTGAGTCTGGTGTATTTGAGATGGAGACAAAGTTTGAAGGAAGAATGCTTCTCAATGGAAAGCCTTTGGGGGTGCGTGCCTATCAGACTCTTGGGTGGCAAGAAGTTGAAGAAAACGATTGGAAACTCGTTTCCTGGGAACAGTCAAAATTTGCTGTTATCAATGCTCCAAGGACGCTGTTCAAAAATGTAACTGCAGATCTTATTCCTGATGTTGAGACACTGAAAGCCGTATCGACGGCAACGCATGAAGACTTGATCGTTACCCGTTGCGGAGAAATGGAAATAGTCCGTTCTCTTGAAAATGGGAAGATGGTCGAAGTTCAGGCAATCAAAGAAGCGAGAGACGAATTCAAAGGGTGCAATGATTGGGGGTCAGTAGGGCAGTATCCTTCGGTCAGCGTGGTTGATTTCGATAACGATGGGTATGAGGATCTCTTCATGACCGACCGTTGGCAAGCCGTGCAATTGCTTCGAAATCAAGGTGACGAGACCTTCGTCGATGTTACAAAATCGGTCGGCATCGACGTGCCTGAAATGGCGACGTGTGGTTATTTCTTTGATTTTGATAATGACGGCGATTCTGATTTGTTGATTGGAATGTCGATGGTGCCTAGCCAGTTTTTCGAGAATGTCGGCGGGAAGTTTGAGCCACATGAAGCAATCAACGAAGTGCTAAGGGAAACTCGTTTTGTAAATGCAGTATCGGTAGCCGATTTAAATCGAGATGGGCTCGAGGATCTTTACCTAAGTACTTATGCAACTGGAACCGGGCCGATTGATGATTGGATTGGGTTTGTTACACAGGAGAAGGAGCAATTAAAAACACGCTTGAAGATTCTCGGAAACGATAAATTTGTTGATCGTGGGGGACCGCCCAATATCCTGTTAATGAATCGTGGCGATAGTTTTGAGTGGGTGAAAATAGACGACGGTTTGAAACAGTACCGAAACTCATATCAAACGTCATGGAATGATTACGATAGTGACGGTGATCTCGATCTCTACATCTGCAATGACTTTGCTCCGGATGTTTTTCTTAGGAATGACACAGAGCGAGGCAGTTATAAACCGGTCTTTACGGACGTTACGGAAGCCGTAATTCCTACGATGGATATGGGATTTGGGATGGGGTGTTCGTGGGGCGATTACGATAACGATGGTGATTTAGATCTTTATGTATCGAATATGTACTCCAAAGCAGGTAATCGGATTGTCGATCAGGTTGAGGGCGCCGATCCAAGATTAAAAGTTGCGGCTCATGGAAACTTTCTGTTCGAGAATCAGGGGGGAGTCTTTAAGCAGGTTGCCGGAGATAAGGACGGGGAGCAGCATGTCGCACGCGTCGGTTGGTCCTACGGTGGGCAATTTGCGGATTTCGATAACGATGGGAATCTTGATATTTATGTGCCGAGTGGGTGTTACTCGGCTCCTGAGGAAGTGAAAACGAAAATAGATTTGTGAAGTTGTCTTTGGCGTGAAGCAGTTCGCTTCGGAGAAGGTCGGGGACACGAGTTTTCAAATGCGAAAGAATGGGGGCCATTGGAGGAAATGCGAACCATCTATTTCGAATGGATTGATGATCCGAAACCCGGCGAAAGGTATCTCAATAGCAATTCGCTGAGTGGAGGTGAAAGGAACCGTATTTTCTTTCGCCGTGAAGGAAATTACAAAGACTACTCTCTCGTTTCGGGGGCCGATTTTCGAGAGGACGGTCGCGGCTTTGTGTTGTTGGATTTTGATCGGGATGGCTGGATCGATCTCGGTGTGACCAGTCCGAATCACCCCCGATTCCGATTGGTGCGTAACACGATCGGTGATCGGGCTGCGAAGGCTAATTTTGTGGAAATTGAACTTGTAGGTGGGCAGACGTCAGCTGTCGCGAGCGAGGAATGGAGTCCGCGAGACGCCTACGGAGCAACCGTGGCAGTTTGGCAAAACGGCGAGCAGAAGCGGATGTTTCATCTGTCCTGCGGAGAAGGATTGTCGGGTGTAAATTCTAAACGTATTCATGTCGGCATGGGCGACGTTGAGGAAATTGACAAGCTGGAAGTGACTTGGCCTAGCGGGAACAAAACGATACGAGAAAAGATTGGTGCTGGGCAACGGATCAGAATTTTTGAAAATCCTGAAATCGACAATCAAGATTAGAATAGCCTGCTTAGCTAGAGTCCTTTGGAATCAGGGTTTTCGAAGCTCGGGCTTGCCCTGCTGCAAGGTTTTGAGAGAATGTGGACTCGTTTCGCGAGCACTTTTTTCATTTTCTTACAAACTCAAACTGCGTATAAAAAATGCAATTCACCAAAATGCACGGGGCTGGAAACGACTATGTTTACATTGACTGTTTCCAGGAACCAGTTCCAAAAGACCCGGCGGAGCTGGCTGTTGCTATCTCTGATCGCCATAAAGGAATCGGTTCTGATGGTTTGATCTTAATTTGTCCATCCGAGGTGGCGGATGCTCAAATGCGAATGTTCAATGCCGATGGTAGCGAATCGGCGATGTGCGGAAATGGAATCCGATGTGTGGCTAAATACGTATTCGATCATGGGATATGCCAGAAAAGTCGAATGGAAATCGAGACCGGCGCTGGTATCTTGGCATTGGATGTTGAGCAGGAACACGGTAAAGTCCAGCAAGTTCGGGTGGATATGGGTGAGCCCATTCTGCTAGCGGCAGAGATTCCGACTACACTTGCCGGGAATCCCGAAGTTAATCATTATGTGATCAATGTTCCATTGTCCGTTGGTGGGCACGAATTTGCCGTCAATTGTGTTTCGATGGGGAATCCTCATTGTGTTATTTTTGTTGACAAGGCGACCGATGATTTGGTTTTGCGAATTGGATCGCGAATCGAAAATGATGAGAGGTTTCCTCAGAGAGTCAACGTCGAGTTTGTCGAAATAGTGTCGCCAACGGAAGTTCGTCAGCGTACTTGGGAGCGAGGCTCAGGAGAGACGATGGCTTGCGGAACTGGTGCAAGTGCAGTTTGTGTTGCAGGGGTTTTGTCCGGAAAAACTGAGCGAAAAATAACGAACCATCTGCTCGGTGGAACGTTGTTGATTGAGTGGGATGAAGCGACGAACCATGTGTTTAAGACGGGACCAGCAACGGAAGTGTTTCGTGGCGTTTGGGATGATGAATCATAAGAGAATTGTGTTTTTTGAAATTGAGTTTACTCAGCGGGCTGGATTCGGTTTGGAGCAACTAGCTCTGAGCCACTTGGATAACGGTTTCGTAATGGACTATCGGAATTGTCGCCTGCTGGGTTTTGTGATTAGTAAGGATGCTAAAGCAACGTGTCAGACCCAACGTTAGGTCAGAGAATTACCGGTCATTTAAACGCGCTGTTGATGCCGCGTGCGCTAGACCTGCTTAATTTTCGAATTCGCTACTATGATAAATCCGTTGATCCGGCTCGTTCGGAGTATAACGAGCACGTTATTTTCTCGTTTTGGCACGAGTACATTGTTGTCATTCTTCCTCGCTGGGGGCACACGCCATTAACAGTCCTTTGTTCTCAGCATCGAGATGGCGAGTTAGTGAACCAAACCGCGGAGTCTTTAGGCTTGAACATTGTTCGAGGCAGCACTAGTCGCGGCGGCGCGGCTGCCATTCGTGCGATGAAGACGAACTCAAAGTTTTCCAGCATTGCGATGACGCCCGATGGTCCCCGTGGGCCGCGACGGGAGATGGCTATGGGACCGGTCTATCTGGCTTCATTACTGGGCATGCCCCTGGTTCCCGTTGGTATTGGTATAAGCAACCCCTATCGTCTTTCGACCTGGGATAAGTTTGCCATACCGCGCCCCCTGTCTCGAGTGCGGGTGATTTTTGGTCCAAAAATTCGCGTGCCGAAGAAAGTTGACAGGGAAACACTGGCTGCATTTAGAGTGGGCGCCCAGGGATTGATGAATGATCTTACGGATGAGGCTCAGTATTGGGCTGACTCAAAGCAGAAAATGGTACGCGAGCAACGCTTCACACGGGATCGGCGAGCGAATCGAGTTGTGTTTGAAAGACCGCTTGTAAGACCTGAGAAATTAAAGATCGTCAAAGCCCCCGTGTCTGATACTGTTTCCGGGGATCGCCATGCAAGTAAACGCGTCGGTTGAGTCTCAACAAATCGTTTAGTACCGATTGTTTAAAGTATTCTTGGTCCAGGTCTCTCTTGCGCGTGTGTTCAGCCAGTACTTATCCATTTGCATTGTTATTTGGTCGCCCGCAAATCGTTTGGAATTACGGGCTCCGCTCCAGCGATTGGAAGCCTCCGAGATTATGATCGGAAGTCCTTGCGATTTGCTGAATTTCTGTTGGACTGCGACTGCCACGGCAAATTCAAATCTTGCTTGTGGGTAAATTGGCGCTGCCAGAGTTTGGTTTGACCATTGGCTGAAATTGTTCCACGGTTCATTGTCGTTCACCGGACTGTCTATGTGAGCGCGGCTGCAACGGGGCGCATATACTTGCCACGCCGGCCAGTGGTCGCAGAGGCCCCAGACTTGGGTTAGTGGGAATGCGATGACTCCCAGCGTAATTAAGTGCCCAATAGAATCTGTCAGCGGGGGGCGTTGGGAGGGTTTGGGATTTGATTCTGGCTGTCGATAAAAGATCATGATGATCTGAAAGATAAAAAACAAGTTCCAGATTAAGACTCCGTAACCACTCACATCTTGAAACAGCAGAAGTAGTAATGCCGCGTGCATGGCTACAGCGCCGACGATTGCCAAGTGGCGAGCCTTGGGGATTAGCAAGCCAATACCTATCAGGATTTCAAAAATCGGCAGACACAGAACAGTAGCTTGCTTGACTGGTGGTGGCCAGTTTTCCGTGGTAGAACCCAAAAACCCTACAAGCGTCGATAGCATTTGATCTCCGACGGTATGAACAAACTGATAGTCCAGTTTGCTGATGCCAGAAAAAATATAAATACTAATCGTGAGGATTTGGATTCGATGAATCGCATTTGAATTTGTCGAGGTCGCAATGACGCCCGCAAGCACAATGATCTGGTATGCCCAGGGTTGGAGACGATGCTGATCCAGCAGGATAAGCACCGTTGTTGATATGGCAAATAACATCAGCGCCGCGGTAAGTACTTTATCTTCTTTGGCGAAAAGGCAAACCAAAAGAGAAGTAGCCGACAATCCCAAGCAAGACCAATCGACCCACGTTGGCGTTGTGATCAGTGAGGCCAAAAATGGGATTTGCGGAAAGACATCTTGAGGCGTCCACAGTTTCCAAGTCGAGGCAAATAACAGAATCGCAAAAACCGCCATCCCGCACGTATAAACGCGCAATGAGGCGGACGCATTGTCCGATAATTTGGGTGTTGATGTCAAAAAGTTTCTTTAGCCTTATAGCGTATTAAGGTGTTCGATACTTTGGCCAATACTGGCGATTGGGTTAGGAGATTGATCCTGCTCAACGTGGCATTGGTCTACCCCAATTTTTTCAGAGACGGACATGACCTTTGCCATGTCGATACTCCCGTTGCCCAGTTCTTTGAAAGCTTCGTGCGGCACCTGACCTTCATCAAAACAGGTTTTCGAGCCATTTTTAAGATCTTTCAGATGGACTTGCGAGACACGTCCGTTGAGTTTGTTTAACGTTTCGATAGGATCCCAACCCCCAATTTTTGCCCAAAAAACGTCAAGCTCAAATTTGCAATGATTCTCGTCAAGCTGTTCGATCAAAATGTCAAAACCAGTCTTTCCGTTATCGAGAGGGGCAAACTCAAAAGAGTGATTGTGGTAACACAATTGAATGCCGGATTTAGCACACTTTTCGCCGAATTGATTTGAGGTCTCAGCATAGCGTTTAAATTGATCCGATGTCTGGCGGTTGGGTTTGTTGATATATCCAAACACTAAATGCTTAAGATTTGCTAGTTGCGCCTGCTCAAGAATTTTGTCAAGCGAGGGTACTCCCTTGGCAGCTGGCGTACATATAGCTTGCCAGTTGAGAAAACTTGAGGTTACGGCTAGGCCCAGGTCTTTGCAGATTGGAAGAAGTTCGGCCGCGTCATTCGTATCTCCAAGTTCTACCTGGTAATAGCCTGCGTCGGAAATTGCTGTAAGCGTTTTTCGTTTGTCTTCCTGCATTTGGTTTCGAACGGTCCATAGTTGCAGGCCAATTGTTTTCTTGTACTTGCTGTTTTCTGAAAGATAGTTAGGAAATGCCATGATTGAGTTTGTGAATGAAGATGCAATTGCGGCCGAAGCGATACCGGAAGTCGATTTTAAAAAAGTTCGTCGTTTCATGGTTTCAGATCTCTACAGTGTTGAAAAAGCGTTGGATTATTATGGGGTGTGAAGTTTGTAATAACTGAGCGCGAGGTCGACAATTTGTTCGGCGGTCATCGCCTTCCCGCTAGGTGGATTGAAAATTAGCTCGCTCACGTTGGGGTGCGGTACATTCTGTTCAAGCCGACTGAGTAACGCATCTACATCAACGATACATCCGCTGGTCGTCATGATGTGGTCTACTAAACGGATTAGTTCTTCGCGGTTAAGTTTTGTCATTTCCTTAAGATAGGCATTGGATCAATTTTTGCAAACGACTCAGTGCTTACCAAACGCCCGCTTGCAGTTCACGGGCCTACAAGCCCGAGTAGAACGAACTGGATGATTGGTTGACGTAACCTGTTTCACATTCACCGCGGGTGGAGTTCGCATTGTATCCCGAAGTTGGCGATGTTCTCTTTTCAATTCGACATTGGGGCGTCAAATGTCGTTTTGAGGGGTTCTTTTGGTTGCGAATCTACCATTGCCCGCCGGTTCGTTTAAACTCGAGTTTATTGTTGCAAGGTCGATTATTTGTGGGGTATACTTCGGACATAGGGATTTGTTAGCCGCTTGCAGCCTTTATCTGCTAAAGAGCCTTCGAACCTCACCAATTGCATTTTCAATTGCGTTGGAGTGAGACGTACTCTGCTTTTCGGCAGTTCTTTGCAGGTTTTGCAATCGCTAACGCTTCTGTTTTTTTCTCCCTTTTCGCCGCAGGTGTAATTGCGCGAAATCGGAGTTAGGTATTTCTGTTATTGAGTAGGGTTATCATAGCGTGTCAAGCAAGCAAAGCAGAGGAATAAGTTTTGATACTGTCGGCCAGCGTGCAGCGGGTGTTTCGACGTTGTCGGTCCATGCCGGCGAACAACGGCAAAAGGTTGCTAATTCGATTACCGATCCGGTTGTTTTGGCGTCAACGTTTACGTTTACAGACACTCAAAGCATTATCAACTTTATTGAAAACGACGAAGACCGAGGTGAGTACGGTCGGTATGGCGTTCCTGGCGAGCAGGTAGTCGAAAGGAAATTGGCAGCTCTGGAAAACGCTGAGGAGGGGATTCTTTTTTCCAGTGGAATGGCTGCCCTAGTTGGTTTGTTTAATGCAAAATTGAGCTCCGGCGATGAAATCATTTTTTTTGATGAGTGTTACCATCGCTCAAGGGAGTACTGTAAAAAACATCTCTCCCGATTTGGAATTGTCACACGCCAGGTGAAGACCGGCGATTATGCAGCGATGGAGTCTGCGATAAATTCCCAAACTAAATTACTCGTAAGCGAGTCACCTACTAATCCACATTTGAGTATTCTTGATCTCGAACGCTTTGCTGGGATTGGGGAAAAGTATCAGGTTGAAACTTTGATTGATGCAACGCTTGCGACTCCTTTTAATGTTCAGCCTCTAAATTTTGGAATAGACTACGTCGTCCACTCAGCCACTAAATATTTGGGCGGGCACAACGATCTTTTGGCAGGAATTGTTCTGGGGTGCTCGGAAAAACTCGCGGATATCCGCTCATTGCGCGGGGTGACGGGGGCGGTTAATTCTGCGCACAACTGTTACCTACTGGAGCGAGGATTAAAAACATTTGAAATTAGAATGCAGCGTCATAACGAGAATGGGCAGCGGGTGGCGGAGTTTTTGGAAAACCATCCACGGGTCTCGCGAGTGCTCTATCCTGGTCTTCCGTCGCACCGAGATTATCAAATTGCCAAAAAGACGATGCGTGGGTTTGGCGGATTGGTAACGTTTGAAGTCGCGGAGGCGGATTGGAAAGCCACTTCAAAAGTTGTGGATCGTGCCAAGTTGGCAAGAATTGCACCGAGCCTTGGCGGAGTTGAATCTTTGATCGAGCAACCGCTGGTAATGAGCTATTGGGGGTATGGGCCGGAAGAACGTAAGTCGTTCGGGATCTCAGACAACATGATCCGCCTAGCGTGTGGCATAGAGAACAGCAGCGATATCATTGAAGACCTTGAGCAAGCGCTGGCTGCCGAGAGCTAGTTGTTTGCTGGAGTGTCAGGTTCGCAGTTTTCCAGTTTGTTGTTTTAGGCGGTGAGATGTTCCGCTTAATCATTATTTGCCGAGGTAACGGGTGGCAGACGGTATTGGATCAGACCAAATTTCGTGCCATGGTTAGTCGGCTCAGCTTTTGGAGTGATAACAGGCCGTCGCGATGTAAGAGGGGTGGAAGCATTGCGGAACTGGTCACTTTTTGAAATTCGAGCCGCTGATTTAGTGCTTTCGGTTGACGACTCTACGATGGGCGGAGCGTTACTGGCACAATCATCGCAGGAGTTCTGGGTGCACTCGGTGCAACCACCGCGGGTCGAGGATGCACATCCGCCAATGTTGCCGTTCTTTCGTGCTTTGTGGCAATCAGCGCGAGTGCAGCCAAGGTCGCAACAAGAACCGTCTCTGACTCGTTGCTTGACCTCTTCAATGTCTTGCTTGATCGAATTCCAAATTCCTTTTCTGGAAGGAAGAGCTTTTTCAGTAATTGGCTTCCAGCAGATATAGGGAGAGTAGCGTTTCGCCTGTTCGCCGTCGCAGTTGTAGAAAAAACCGGAATTGCCCGTTTGAAGGTTGAATAGTTTACCGCGAGTCCACGGGTCACTGGGCTTATAGAATTCGGTTGCAGCACAATTCTCGTTTTGGTAGATGACCTGTTGAGCGTTGGCATCCGTCGCGCTGCAAAGGTAGCAAGAAAATAATGCGGGCAGAATCATGAGGGTGGATGAAAAACGCACGTTGCTCTCCTGGGAAATATCGGTCCTTTTTACTTTCGACCAATACAACCCGAGAATGCCTTGTTTTTGTCAGTGTTAATAGAGTTTCGCCAATGGGTAAGGTCGCCGATCGGGCTCTAGTCAGTACAAAGCGTACAAATTACCAAATGAGTCGAGAAATCGAATAAAATCGGGGAGTCTCGCCGTCCCAGCCCTACTTGGGCAGGGAGGTGGGCTGGGCTGAATCGACTCTTTTTCTGATGTTTCAATATATTTGGCGGTTCTTGACGACGTTACGGGGGAGGCGTCGATGCGGTTAAAATCAGATGAGCAGATTAAGTCACACGGTTTTTCTATGCGGCATTGGCGTTTGGGAAGCGGTTTGCCGCAATCGCCGAGCAGATTAGCTCATGTGTTGTGAAGCTGCCTTTAATCAACTCGTGTCGCGGTTTAAAATAGAAGTCACACCCCGAGTATTAGGCTTGAAAGTGACCCATGGGTCGACCCAAAATTGGCGCGGTTTCCTATTTAAACACCAAACCCCTGGTGGCTGGGCTCGAGAACCAGACCGATTTTGAGGTTGTTTTTGATTTGCCAAGTCGGCTGGCGGATCGACTGGCGGCGCGACACTTCGATGTCGCACTGATTCCAGTCGTTGAGGCCGTCAGCGACCCAGATTACGTAATTGTTTCGGATGCTTGTATCGCTTGTCGGGGACCGGTTTGGAGCGTGAAACTCATGAGCCGTGTTCCTGCGGAAGAGATTAAAACTTTGGCGCTGGATGAAGGGTCACGAACCAGTCGGGCGTTGACTCGTGTGTTCCTAGATAAAAAATTTGGTGTGACACCGAACTGCCACTCTCTTGCGATTCATGAGGATTGGCGAAAAACCTCAGCGGATGCGGCGTTAATCATTGGTGATCGGGCGATGAAGGCCACCGACGAGAATTTCCCGCACGTTTGGGATCTTGGAGAAGCTTGGAATCAGTGGTCTGGGCGGCCGTTCGTCTTTGCCGTTTGGGCAGCGTGGGCGGATAGTGATCTCGATCAGCTCGACCGGGTTTTGTCGCAATCTCGTGATTTTGGTGTGAACACCGTCGAGTCAATTTCCCGCGCGTTCCACAGCGAGTATGCTTTGGAAGAACACGAATGTTCTCAGTATCTTCAGGAATATTTACATTTTCATTTGGGGGTAGACGAGAAAGCGGGAATGGATCGCTTCTTTCGTCATGCTTCCGAACTTCAACTGATACCACAATCTTACCAATTACAATTTCATGATTGCCAAACTGCTTGAGAAATCTGTTGCCGGAGAGCGGCTGACTCCCGAAGAGGGACTCAAATTGACCGAGTGCAATGATCTGGCATTGTTGGGGTCGGCTGCCAATGCGGTCACTCGGCGTCTGCATCCTGAGTCGTACCGTACCTACAACATTGACCGAAATATTAATTACACGAATGTTTGCACTGCGGTTTGCAATTTTTGCGCTTTTTACCGCGGCCCGAAAAGTCCTGAGGGGTACGTGTTGGAGCGTTCGGAGTTGCTCGAGAAAATTCGAGAGACAGTGGCGCTAGGTGGTGATCAAATTCTGTTGCAGGGCGGTTTGCATCCCAAGTACAAATTGGATTGGTACGAGGAGATGCTCTCGGATATTAAATCTCACTTTCCGCAGTTAAACATTCACGGATTCAGTCCTCCAGAAATTTACCATTTTTCAAAAGTGAATAATTGTTCTCTGAAGGAAGTCCTCACGCGGCTGAAAGACGCCGGTCTGGGGAGTCTACCCGGAGGCGGGGCCGAGATTCTGGTGGATCGCGTTCGCGACGCGATTACCCGTGGAAAAGTCAATTCCGATAATTGGCTTGATGTCATGCGTGTTTGGCATCAGCTGGGTGGTAAGAGCAGCGCTACGATGATGTTTGGGCACGTGGAGACAAAGCAAGAACGGATTGAGCATTTAGAGCGATTGCGGCAACTTCAGGACGAGACCGGTGGTTTTAAAGCGTTTATCTGTTGGACTTTTCAACCGGATAATACGCAGATGTCGGATGTTAAACCTTTGGGGGCATTTGAGTATTTGAAGATGCAGGCGATTGCCCGTTTGTATCTCGATAATATCCCCAATATTCAGTCCAGTTGGGTTACACAAGGTTTGAAGATCGGTCAACTCGCATTGGTCTACGGAGCCAATGACATGGGTAGCTTGATGATTGAGGAAAACGTTGTGGCAGAGGCGGGGACGGTTCATTATTTGTCACTCGAGCAAATGAGAGAGGCGATTTCTTCACTTGGATTCACCCCACGGCAACGCAACGTCCATTACGAACTTTTCGATTTGGATTATGAATCAAAGGCAGTGGAAGCGAATCGGTTGTGGATGCAGGAAAAGCAGAATTCGAGCGATGGAGAGGTGTACCAACTCGCTTAATTCGGTAATTGAAACTTAATGGCAATTGCCTCCATGGCCGTCTATGATGTTGGTTTCATCAACCAGTTTCAATTGGAGGTAGCTGATGTCGAATCTCAATCGTCGAGCTTTCAGTCAGGGTATCATCGGTTCCACGTTGACGTTTTCGCTGTTGGAGTCGCTGTTTTGCCGCAACGCCTTCTCTGATGAGATAAAACCTCTTGCCGCTGCTTGGTTAGCCGAGCTTAACACAATCGGAAACGATATTAAGAACCGGAAGCTAACGCAGGTCGAGTGGCAAGAGCAGGTCGAAAAGTTGATGTCAAAAGTCAATTTGACGGAGTTGATGAAATTCGTTGACTTTGAAAAGCTGACCAAAAACCTTCCTCTTAGTGACCGAGGGGAACGAGCTGTCAGCAAACGATTTCCTGAAGTGGAAGGCTTGCCCACGAAACTGGTTTTTGGCCACCAGATTTTTGCGCTGAAAAAAAATCGCTCCGTCGCACCTCATGGACATTACAACATGGCGACCGCTTTCCTTGTACTCAAAGGTGATTGTCACGGGCGGCATTACGATCGTGTTGAGGACGGTGAAGATTTCATGATCATTAAGCCTACTCTTGATCAGAAATTCGGAGTGGGCGACTACTCCACTGTATCCGATTATCGGGATAACATTCATTGGTTCAAAGCTAGTTCACCGAGTGCCTACATTTTTAATATCCATGTGCTCAACGTGGATGCCAGCAAAACCAAGGGGGGGCGGGTGTACGTTGATCCATTTGGTGAAGGGCTGGCGCATGGCTACATCAAGGCGAAAGTTCTGAGCAAAAAGCAGGCTTATGACCAATTCGGGTAGGATTGTTTTAGGAGTAGATTGGCAACGATACGGCTTCCCCGAGCAATTTGATTTGGTGAGAAATGGTAAGCTGGTTGGCGGGTTGGCTGAAACTGAAACTCGGCGTTTGAATTTGAACGTTCGCTCTAGCAAACGTTGTTAACAATTGAATAGAGTTTGAAGCGGCATATATTTAATTTTCATTTGATGGAACACACCATGGCTAAGATTTTTAGTTTGGCGATCACCTTGTTGGTTTTCATTACGGGACCGTTGTTTGCTCAGCGTCCCAATATTGTCTTAATTCTATCGGACGATATGGGGTACTCCGATATTGGATGTTACGGAAGTGAAATCAACACGCCAGTCCTCGACGGATTAGCGAGGGATGGGTTGAGGTTTACCCAGTTCTATAACACCGGACGGTGTTGTCCGACGCGTGCCTCTTTGTTGACCGGTTTGTATCCGCATCAGACAGGTATCGGCCATATGGTCTCAGATCGTGGTGTAGATGGTTATCGAGGCGAACTTAACGGTTCTTGTGCGACGATCGCTGAAGTGTTGCAACCTTCCGGGTATTCGACCTATTGCGTCGGAAAATGGCATGTCACTGGAAGTACATTTCCCAAATCGGAGGCGGAAAAATTTAACTGGCCATTGCAGCGAGGATTCGACCGGTATTATGGAATCATCAATGGCGCTTCGAGTCTATGGGATCCCAATTCGCTCACACGTGATAATGAACCAATCACGATTAAGAATGATCGCGATTATCAGCCGAAAGAGCCGTACCATTTTACGGATGCGATTAGTGACAACGCCGTGAAATTTATTAATGAGCATCCGGATGGAAAACCGTTTTTTATGTACGTTGCCTATACAGCGGCTCATTGGCCGATGCACGCTCGCGAACGTGATATAAAAAAATACGAGGGAGTATATGACCGTGGATACGAGGGGATTCGACAAGCTCGTTTCGAGAAAATGAAGAGAATTGGAGTGATTTCCCGGGAGGCAGAATTGTCGAAGCTAGTTGGAGACTGGGCGAATGTAGAGGACAAAGAATGGGAGTCCGCCTGCATGGAAGTTTACGCAGCAATGGTCGATCAAATGGATCAGGGAATTGGAAGGATCGTAGAAACGCTTCGTCAAAACGGACAGCTCGACAATACATTGATCATGTTCATGCAGGATAACGGCGGTTGTGCCGAGGCGGGAGGAAGAAAGACTTCCGGGGAGCGTAAGTTGCGTGCGGCCACACCTTCGTTGCCCGTTATTCCTGATGATTTGCAGCACTATCAATCTTCCGCTCCGTCACAGACAAGGGAGGGTTACCCAGTTCGGCGCGGTCACGTCATGCCGGGGCCTGCCGACACTTATATCGGGTACGGCCGGAATTGGGCGAATGTTTCCAATACTCCTTTCCGTGAGTACAAGCATTATGTGCATGAAGGTGGAATTTCGACTCCGTTGATCGTGCACTGGCCGATGGGGTTTCAGGCTAAAAATGAACTGCGATCTGAGCCTTCCCATTTGGTCGATTTGATGGCGACTTGTTTAGATGTGGCAAACGTTACCTATCCCCAAAAACGTGGAGATGCCGTCTTAACACCGCTCGAAGGTTTGAGTTTGAGTCCGGTGTTTCAAGGGCAGCAACTTGATCGCGAGATGCTCTTTTTCGAACACGAGGGCAATCGTGCTCTGAGGATGGGGGATTGGAAATTAGTCGCCAAAGGACGCCATGGTCAAGATGACGTTAAATGGGAGTTGTTCAATATTAATAAAGATCGAAGCGAATTACACGATCTGTCCACCGCCGAGCCAAAGCGTGTTCAAAGCATGAAAACCGCGTGGAAACAAAAAGCAAATTCTGTTGAGGCACTGCCATGGCCTGAATCGAAATCGAAAAAAGCAAACACAAAGCCCAACAAAACAAAGCAAAATAAATGAGCAAATTGCAACTGCCGGAGAGGCAATGGTCAAAGTCTAATCATTGCTGGGCGTTGCATTTTTTTTCCGCGTATTAGTTTCAATCGCCTGTAGTAGTAATTTTAATTGCTGGACAGTTTCAGGGTGTTCGGACGCTAAATTTTTGGATTCGGAAGGATCGCTTTCAAGATTGTATAGCTCCTCGACTAATTCTCGGCTCGTATCTTTTGCGTATCCCGGGACCTTGTGTTCGGCTTTGAGATACTTCCATTTGCCCTTTCGGATTCCATTCCCCTGATAGTAAAAAGTGTTTCTTGCTCCCGTTTCGCTTTCGCCGAACAGCAATCGCGTTTGGTCAACTCCATCGATTACTCGGTCTTTCGGGAGCGGAAACTTGCAAAGTTTGGCGAACGTCGGGAGGAAGTCAATCGTCGCTAGGATCGCATCGGAAGTTTGATTGGCAGGGATTTTTCCCGGCCATCGAATCAGGCATGGCGCACGTGATCCCGCTTCATAGCACGAGCCTTTTCCGCCTCGTAAACCTTTAGATTCTCCCCAAAAGACAGACCCTTCTGGATGTCCTTTTTTGTTATTCGTGTAGGCGGGTTGGTTCCATGGTCCATTATCGCTGGTGTAAATCACGATGGTGTTTTTATCCAGCTCCAATTCCTTCAGAGCGTCGAGCAATCGTCCCGTATGAAAATCAAATTCCTCAACGACATCACCGTAGAGTCCGCCTTTTGAACGGTTTTTAAACTTCGGTGATGCGTCGATAATGGTATGCATCATCGTATGGGCGAGGTAGAGCAAAAAAGGTTTTTGAGGATCCCGCTGTTGCGTTAAAAAGTGAATCGCTTTGTCGGTGTACAATTCCGTTAAGCCACCCATGTAGCGAGTTATTCCGACCGGTTGATTGTTCTCATGAAATTTAACCGTGCCGTTGTCATTAGCTCCCAGTGTTCCAAAAAAGAAGTCGAAACCCTGTGCATTAGGCATTCGGTCCAAGATTGGTTTCCGGTTTGATACATCCCACTTTCCGATGCAGGCCGTTTGATATCCCACCTGTTTGAGTAGCTCAGCGAACGTAATTTCTGTAGCCGGCATGCCCCAGCCTTTACTTCGAAACGGGTAGCGGCCAGTTAAAAGCGCGGAACGAGAAGGCCCGCAGACATGTTGAGCGTAGAACTGAGTGAATCGCGTTCCCTCTTTGGCGAGCTGATCCAAATTGGGGGTTAAGTTGGTTGACGAGCCAAGGCAACCGAGATCGCTTACTCCCTGATCGTCCGTGAAAATAATCAAAATATTGGGAGAGGTATCATCTCCTAAAATTCGCTCCGAGGCGATTAAAGAAACCAATCCTAGAACTGCAAGCGTGCCAGCGGCTTTCATGATTGTGAAACCGTGTGAGATGTTTGCGTGGGTGTTATTCATTCGATGAACGCTCCCATAGTTGGTTTCTTAATTTTAGTAATTCAGGATACTGATCGTCTTCGTCGTTATATTGGATTTTTAGGTCCAGTAAGCGTTGTTTTAAACGGCGAATTTCAGAGGCGTATTCATTTTTGTCATAAACGTTATTCGTTTCGTTCGGATCCTGTTCGAGATCATAAAACTCCCAGCCTGCCGGGGAAGGTGGGAAATTGCCCGCCCCGAGTTGAGCGTCCAATGGCAGTCCATGGAAAAAGACAAGTTTGTAACGACTGTCTCTCACGCCGTAGTGCCCCGGGATTTGGTGGTGAGCCAGATGCATCCAGTAGCGATAGTAAACTGCATCCCTCCAGGAATCAGGAGACGTCCCTTCGAGGATTGGTTTTAAACTCAGGCCTTGCATCCGTGAAATTTCAGGTGCATCGGTGACTTGCGCGTAGTCCAGAAGTGTTTGAGCGAAGTCTAAATTGGAACACAGGTACTGTTGGTCATGGGTCCCTGGGTGAATTCGGTTTGGAAAACGGGCAAGGAATGGCATTTGAAAACACTCTTCGTAAATCCAACGTTTGTCGAAATAGTCATGCTCTCCGAGAAACATGCCTTGATCCGATGTGTATATAACAAGGGTGTTTTCGGCGAGTCCGTGATTGTCGAGATAGTCGAGAACGCGGCCAACGTTTTCATCCACTGCTTTAACACAGGCAAGGTACTGATGGAGATACTTTTGGTAGGCGGCTTGCCCTTTTTCTTTTTTGGTCATACCGGACATTTCGACGGGGCCGCCGTACCAATTTGGCTTCTGGACATCGCCGACCATCGACCGCCGGTCTTTTAGACGCGTGGTGATTGACGTCCCCATGTTGATGGTTGCGGGGGAACGATGAGAAAAATCTTCCCATAGCGAATCGGGTTCGGGAATAGAAATGTCTTTTAGGTAGTCTTGGTGGCGGTCGGCAGGCTCCCATTTCCCGTGAGGGGCCTTGTGATGGAGCATTAGAAAGAATGGTTTGGAGGTGTCCCGTTGATCCAGCCATTGAGTTGCGTAATCGGTAATTAAGTCAGTGTAATAGCCCTTGGTTCTTTTAAGTTTTTTGACCTTTGTGGTGTAGGCGATTCCGTCGGTAGAAGCGATGAAAAATGGGTCGTGGTATTTCCCCTGCCCTGGCCCTATTTTCCAATAATCAAAGCCCCAGGGAGCGGACCGCAGATGCCATTTACCAACCAAAGCAGTTTGGTAGCCAGATCGTTGAAGAATGCTGGCGACATTTGGTGTACCTGAGTCGGGACCAGGGAACGCGTCAATAAGGGTTTTCACTCCGTTTATGTGGGAGTGCTGTCCCGATAGAATCACAGCCCGGCTGGGCGTGCAAATTGAATTTGTCACAAAGCACCGATCCAATCGAATGCCGCTGGCCGCAATTCGGTCAATGTTTGGAGTTGGTGCGATATTCGCGAGTCGCCCACCGTAGGCGCTGATCGCGTTACAGGCATGGTCATCCGACATGATAAACAGGATGTTGGGGCGCTCGTCGCGTTGGTGAACCGCGGTTTTTTCTTCTTCCTGAGCAGCCATGGGATTGATGCACAAGGAGCTAATTCCAATCAAGATCACGGCAGCGTATCGGTGAACGCTCATTTTGTTTTCTCCCACTTCGTATTTTTTTTTTGCCCAAGAGTTCGTATCCGATATATTGTCATCAGCGACTAACCATTGGCTTCGTTGGTCCACAGTTTCATTCTAGCGGGAATACCATGCATTACAGTCCCAGAGCTCGTTTAATTTTTCAGATTCGAAATTCATTTTTTCTTGTTTGGGTAGTTCTGTTTTGTTTGTCGGCATCTGTCCAGGCTCAAAAGGCGACTGACGCTTCCAAGGAGATCAATTCTAAATGGCTGAATTCCAAACCGGTTGCTCAATGGATTTGGAGCAAATCTCCATCGGCTAATCAGCAGCTCTGGTTTCGAAGTTCATTTAAATTGGATTCAACAGAGGTAAAGTCCGCAACCTTGTATGCGACCTGTGACAATCGAATGACGATGTGGATTAATGGAAGAAAGGTAGGTGCGAGTGACGCGTGGGAGAAACCGCTCAAATTAAACGTGGGTCCGTTTTTGGTAGAAGGGACAAACGTGATCGCAATTGAAGGCGCCAATGAAGGTGGTGTTGCAGGAATCGTTCTTAAACTTGGTGTCACACAATATAACCGTGGTGGTCAGCCCGCTAAGTTAAAAGTTTTATCCGTTGTTTCTGATACGGAATCATGGAAGTTCAGCGACGAAAGAGTTCCTCATTGGGAAGCCGCCGATTTTGATGATTCAGCATGGAGTAAACCAGTTAAAGTTGGCACGTTGGGAGGAGGGCCGTGGAATATTCCAGGGTTAAAATCTACTGCCTCGGTTGTGCAGTTAGACTCAGCAGATATTTCCGCGCCGGAGGGATTCGTTGTTGAACCCGTGTATACAGTTCCCAAAGAACAGGGAAGTTGGGTGTCGATGACCACAGATCCACAAGGAAGGATCTATGCATCCGATCAAGGCGGTGCGGGGTTATATCGGATGACGATAAAAAATGGTAGATCCCCACTCGTTGAAAAAGTTTCCGTAAATTCTCTCGGGAAACTGTCTGGAGCTCAGGGGATGCTTTGGGCTTTTGACAGTCTTTGGTTTCATCGGAATGGTGGTCATCTGTATCGTCTCACGGATTCCGACGGAGACGATAAGCTCGACTCGATGACTGAAATCCCAAGTACAACGGGCGGAGGTGAGCATGGGAATCATGCAGTGATCCTTACCGAAGATAAGAAAGGTATTTTTGTCGATAGTGGAAATCACTCAAAACTGGCAGCTCATACGGCATCGCGGGTGCAGAGTTGGGCAGAGGATTTGCTCTTGCCGCGGATGCCAGATTCGAACGGGCATGCGAATGGAATCATGGCTCCAGGCGGATGGGTTACGCGGCTCGATCCCGTGACCAATGAACAAGTGGTGCATGCGATTGGATTTAGAAATCAGTATGACATAGCTCTCAATCAGTCGGGAGATTTGTTTACCTATGATGCGGATATGGAATGGGATCTAGGCTCGCCGTGGTACCGTCCAACTCGAATTTGCCATGTCGTAAGTGGGGCTGATTTTGGTTGGCGGCATGGCTCTGGCAAGTGGCCAGCCTATTATGAAGACAGTCTCCCTTCGGTTGTCGATATTGGGCCGGGGTCTCCAACGGGAGTCGTCTCGGGTGCTGGATTGAAATTTCCCGCTCGATATCAAAGTGGGCTGTTTGCCTTGGATTGGACGTTCGGAACGATTTACTCGATTGATCTAAAATCAGCGGGAGCCGGTTACACAGGAGCAGCCGATCCATTTGTTTTCAGTTCTCCACTTCCCGTTACGGATGCGGTGGTTGGACATGATGGAGCCTTGTATTTTTCCGTGGGTGGACGAGGTGCACAGGCGGCTGTTTTTCGAGTTCGCTACGTTGGTGAAGAGTCTTGTGACCCGCCCGCCAAACCGGTCTTGGCAGAAGCCCAATTACGTCGCCGTGAGTTAGAAAAATATCATGGTGTAACTAATGGAAAGGCTGTCGAAGACGCATGGCCGGAGCTTGCAAGTGACGATCGATTTCTTCGTCACGCTGCACGAGTCGCGATTGAGAGCCAGCCGGTTGAGCAGTGGGCGGATCGGGCGTTGGCGGAGTCGAATCCACAGGCAAGAATTACAGGGGCGGTCGCTCTTGCTCGAATGGGGAATTCGACTTATCAACAAGCGTTGTTTGACTCGTTAACCAGTCTCGATCCGGTAACTTTATCGAACTCACAGTTACTGGGTTTACTGCGAGCTTATTCGCTCGGGATGATTCGGTTGGGTGATTTAACTAAAAATCAAAGAGAGATTTTAACCAAAGAACTCGATCCACTGTTTCCACATACATCCCCCGATGTGAACACGGAGCTAATCCGAGTGTTGGTGTTTTTAAGAAGTAAAACCGTTGCCAAAAAAGCAATGGAGTTAATTAAAAATCGAAAATCGCCCGAAACGCCAGAATGGTCGGAATTAATATCTAGAAATAGACGGTACGGCGGATCAATCGAGCGGATGCTAAACAATCATCCACCCACCCGCGAAATTGGATACGCATTTATGCTGCGCAATCTTGGTGAAGGTTGGTCATTGGATTCACGACGCGTTTATTTTGAATTCCTGAATTCCGCGGCAAAGACAGCCGGGGGGAATTCGTTTGCCAAATATTTAACACGAATACGGGATGAGGCACTTGCCACCTGCACCAACGAGGAGCGAGAGGCATTAGAGTCAATTACCGGGGAAGATTTTAATCCGGTTCCTGATTTCGAATATTCAGCGCCAGTTGGCCCCGGGAAGCAATGGACAGTCGAGATGGTGGCAAAGCAGGTCAAGAATAGATCGGATTTTGAGCGAGGGCGATCCTTGTTTTTCGGTGCGGGTTGTGCTCAGTGCCATCGAATTCGCGGACTCGGTGGAAGCGTCGGACCAGACCTTACCAGTGTGCCCAATAAATTTGATCGTAATTATGTAATTGAAACGATCATCCACCCGAGTCGTAATATTTCTGATCAATACAGCTCATCGATGGTTATCTTGGCTGATGGGCGCCTAATCGAGGGGATCGTTACCGAACAAGATGGAGGTAAAGTCGCGATTTATCCCGGGAAAGTCGGCGCCGATCCAATTGTCGTTGCAAAAGATGAGATCGATGAAATTCGGCCGTCAAAGGTCTCTCAGATGCCAGAGAATTTATTGGATAAATTGAACCCTCAGGAACTTAACGATTTAATAGGCTATTTGATGGCTGGTGGCGATGCGAGGCATCGACGATTTAGAAAATAAAAACGGGTGACGAATATCCAAGGCAAATCGGCCTCAAGCTTGGAAAACGTTTTTGGCCACTCGCCGCATGCTTGCAGATCTTGCTGTTTAGCTACCGTTTTATTTTTCTAATCCACCAGCGAAGGCCGATGAAGAGGAACCGCCAGTCTTTGAAAAACTCGGGTGGTTTTCCTTCGAATGCGTGCCCGACGAATTGGAAGACCCAACCGAGTACAAAGAAGGTGGCTCCCGCGTACAAACACCAGGGCCAGAAAAATCCAATCGGTAGCAGCAGTAGTCCGATGACAATGGATGGAATCCCAATCGTATGACAAAATTGGTTAAGCCTGTTTTGGTGGCTTAACGCGTATTCATCGATCCACTCATCTACGTCTCTTCCAAATATTTGTTTATTGCCCATGCTCATTAGTCTATCGTTGTAACTTCATTCCGTAAACGAAATCGCGATCTTAGAATCCAGCGAATTTCCCAGGCTTTGGGATGATTGCTTGCCATCTCGTTGGCTTTGACAGGCAGAGAATCGGTGGTTTGGGGGAATTGAAGAATTGCCGTTTTGGTTAAAAAAAACCGTCCTCAGTATAGAGCTTTGCGAATGATGATCGTTTTGTAAAAACGCTGGAAAACCAATCCTATTTGGTTATCCTTTAAAGAAGCGGTACATTTTAAGATGTTGGATTGTGTGGAATCTCCCCCCTCCCCTTCCCCGATTAATAAGCCGATGAAGTCGAAACGAAAACTAGCTCGCAGGCTGCTCGGTTGGTTACTGGTTGCTTACGTAGGAATCAGTGGTGAACTTTTTGGACAGGATCTTTCTCACCGCAAATCTGAACTCACGCTGACGGTACAAGACGCTTTGGGAAATCCCATTGAGAATGCGATTGTTGGTGTCCATATGAAGGAACATGCGTTCAAATTTGGTACCCAAGTCAGGGATCGCTTTTTCTCGATCAGTGAAACTGAATTTAATTCGCTTAACGAAACTCAGAAACAAAACCTACTTCCGAATTTGACTGATTTTGGAATGTCACGGTACACGCCTGATTGGCAGGATGCTGTGAATTACCGGCAAGCTGTTTTGTCAAATTTTAATCACGTTGTCCCAACCGTTGGATTGCAGTGGGTCGCGTTTGAAAACAATGGTCCGGCCGTTCCTGATAGCGCAATTTCGATTGCGCAGGAAAATGGACTATCGGTTACTGGTGCGTCTGTTGTTTGGCAGCGAGATCGCTGGCCGACGCCAGTTGAGTTTCGGCCTGAGTCATCATTTGACACGCAGGAATTTCACGATCGCTTGGTCGAAGACCGACTCAGCGCAACTGGAATCATGGGTAGATACAGTGAATCTGGTGCAGGTCCGGTAATTACGGATTGGAAGGTGCTCAACGAGCCAATACATGAAAGCTATTACGCGGATACTTTTGTCGAGGCCGGAATTTATGAAAATGAAGTTGAGGCCCTCGCAGACTACTTTATTCGAGCGGACCGTGTTCGTTCTGATTCGGTTCTTTCAATTAATGAATTTAATATTTTGAACTCAGGTAATGATAACGCAGTCATTGAGTATCGAGACCTGATCAATGATCTATTGGCAGCAGGAGCGCCGATTGACCGGATTGGTGTTCAAGCACACATGTCAAGAAATGACGTTTCGAAAGCGGATATCGTTCGCCGTTTGAACATTCTCGCGGAGACTGGATTGGGAGTCGAAATAACAGAATTTGACTCGCGGGATGATGCTGATCAATTGACGCCGGAGGAGCAAGAAAGGGTCTTTCAAGATATGCTGGAAGCCTCTTTCGAAAGTCAGGCGGTTGACGGATTTATCATGTGGGGCATCTGGGACCCCGGTCATTGGCGCGGAAACGCTCCCCTTTACGATGAAGATTGGAACGTGAAAGATGAAGCATCGCCCTGGTTTGATTTGGTGCAGGGGGAATGGATGACCGATTTGGAGGGTATAACCTTGGATAGCAATGGGCAATGGACTGCTGCAGAAGGAGTGTTTAGCGGGTTGTATGATTTTACTGTAACCGTCAATGGGGAAACGAGACGATTTAGCGATTATGATCTTGGTTCGGATGGAAGCTTCATTCTCGCGGTTCCCGAACCTGGAGGGCCGCTGTTCCTACTCGGTCTCACCACTTTCGTAATTGGGCGGAGACATCGTCGAAAGCCTGCTTAACGGAGAATTGGGGCATGGCGACATTCTGTATTCTCTTGGAATTTACGATTAAGTTTTGCCGGGGAGCTCTGTGCGGGCCGAGCAAATTGACGTATCAATCGTTCCCGTTGGGGGGCTTGCTTTCAAGGCTGATCGGCGTCGCGCCGAGGCGTTTCCCAGCCTTTCTTTCTCGGGCAAATTCGCAATTAATCAGGTAAAGCGTGGCCGGATCATTGCATTTCTGTCCGGTCTCCGGTACTTTGTGAAAGCGTTTTCAAAAATATTCCGAACCGCTCAAGCTGGATTGACATGAAATTAATTTACCTTCCGACTCTCGTTTTATTGGGAGCAGTGACTGCCTGCTCAAATCAAACCACCATGCAATTAAATAATCAACCGACACCTTCGGACAATGTACGGGTTTTTCAGGCAGAAGATCTCACTGGTTCCAGTAAAGAATTTAAAACTGAAGCCGGCGACGTTAGTGTCGTCCAGATGAATGAACCAGGGTGGATATCATTCGATATGGATTTCGGAGTAGCCGCTCGCTATCGAGTGCAGGTTTTTGCTCAGGCGGCCGCTGACGCCCAGGTGTGGGTAGAGGACTACGTGGATAATACCGACGGTCGGACTTACAACGTCACGGGTAGTATTCCAGTAACGCCCACAGATGCGGTTTCAGAATTCTTTATCGAAGGCAGCCCTTTCAATAAAGGTCCTCATAAAATGAAGTTCCATGTTTCCAACGGCAGCGTATCGATCGACAAAGTCGTATTTACGCCGATGGTAGAACATCAGATTACTCCGGAGAGTCTAACTCAAAAGATGGATGGAGATGAGTGGAAGTTAGCTTGGTCTGATGAATTTGATGGAGATGAAGTTGACGATTCAAAATGGACCTACGATGTTGGAAACTGGGGCTGGGGCAATAATGAGCTCCAGTATTACACGGTCAAGCGGACGGAAAATGCCAGAGTTGAGGATGGTAATTTAGTGATCGAGGCTCGTAAAAACGATGACGGTAAGAACTGGACGTCCGCCCGTTTGACGACTCGAGGCAAAGTTAGTTTTCTCTATGGGAAAATTGAAATGCGTGCTCAGGTTCCCCGTGAGCGAGGAAATTGGGCAGCCGGCTGGACACTCGGCGATACATATCGCGACGAGATTAGCTGGCCCTACTGTGGCGAAATTGACATCCTCGAATCTGTTGGTTTTGAGGTCAATGATGAGACTGGAGACGGAATCGCTCATGCAACGGTTCATACGCCTGCGTATTACTTTAAAATTAACAACCAGATCAGCAGCACGAAGAACATTCCCAATATGGCCGGTGAATTTCACACTTATGCGGTTGAATGGACTCCTACAGAAGTCAGAGGGTACGTCGACGGTGAGCAGTATTATGTCTACGACAAAAACGCAAATGAAAAAGAATGGCCGTTTAATCAAGCTCAGAACTTGATCCTTAATTTGGCTATGGGCGGTGGATGGGGTGGTGCAAAAGGAGTCGACGAGTCGATAACTTCGCAAAAATTCATCGTTGATTACGTTCGCGTCTACAGTAAAGAGTAATTCGCAAATCGGTACCGAGCGGTAAGTAGGTCTTAAATTTTTCAGGTTAGCGTTTGGTATACAGATGACGAAGCGTCACGATTGTAGGATGCCAAAAGGAAAGTTGAGCGTTTCGTGAAATTCTCGGTTCCCTCGATTCCAGTGGTGGTTCTGGTCTGTTTCGTCCTCTGCGATCCTGGGTTGCTGAAAGGGGCTCAGCAAACGCCAGTTTCCGAACGTCGCTTGGTAGCTAACTCTCGATCTAGTCTTGGAACGCAGAAAAACCTAACCGCTTCGGTTCGTGTGGGTGATTTGAATGCCGACGGCAATATTGACGTTGTCGTTGCCAATGGCAGGCACTGGCCGCAACAAAATTTCATTTTTCTAAACCAGGGAAATGCCCGTTTTAATCAAGTTTGGTTGCTTGGCACTAATCACTCGACATCTTACGCATCTGAGATAGCCGACATGGATGGTGATGGCGATCTTGATATTGTCGTTGGAAACGATATGGCACCGAATTTACTGTTCTTGAATAACGGACGTGCTGAATTCCAGCAAGGAGTGCCGTTTGGAACTGTTTCGAGTGTGCGAAGTCTGACTTTGAGTGACTTGGATGGCGATGGGGACGTCGATGTTTTAGTGACCTGTCGTGGTCGTCAAAATTATTTCTGTTTAAATGATGGTAAAGCGAATCTGGGAACGCCGAGGCCGTTTGGTGAGCAAGACGATTCGACGATCGATGTTGTCGTCGCGGATTTCAACCGGGATGGTTTTAATGACTTGATACTTGCCAACCGTGACCGGCAGCAGAATTTCATTTTACTAAATGATGGCAATCTCGGATTTGGCCAGAAAATTCCCTTTGGGTCAGGGAGGGACGCAACACGTTCTGTAGCCGTGGCAGATCTTAATAATGACGGTAATCTAGATCTTGCCCTCGCAAATATTGGTGAACCGAATCAGATACTGTTCGGGAACGGTAAAGGAGGGTTCAGCGGTTCGAAATTGTTGAGCGATTACCGTAACAATACCTACGCGGTTGCGATTGCTGATATGAATAAAGACAAAATCCCGGATTTAGTTTTTGCAAACGCGGGCCAGCCCAATGCAATGTTTTTGAATCAGGGGGATGGAATGCAATACGTCGTTTCTCGATTTGGAGAGCCTGAGGCGAGAACGTACGGACTTGTGATTAATGATGTTAACGGGGATTCCTACCCGGATGTTCTGACCGCCAATTCAGAGGCATTGAATTGGGTATACTTGAATCGAGCCAAAGGTAATGTCAAAAACTAAAAATTCTCAAGTTTTCTTTTCGAAACTATTATGATCAACCGGTGATGTCTAGGTGGTTCCCCGATTCAAGCGGTGCACGAGTTGGGGGGCCGTGAGAAGTCGATTGGAATTCATTTTTTCCATTTCCTTCTCGATCGGTTGTTTCGAGGGTGTCCGAGATTGAGGCATTGTCATTCTTCAGCTCTTTTGAACCTTGTTGCGGTGCGTTACGAGACCTTAGCGCTTGGTAGGCTAGGTTCATCTCGACGTTTCCATTGATTCCAGAGGTAGCATCTGTTTTCATGATTGGATCCTTGGAGCCATTTGAGTAGGTGATTTCATGGACTGAGGTCGATGCGGTTGGAGTGAATAACGAGCGACGGTTTTTTAACGCCGGTCTTGGCTTAGAAGGCTGGCTTCTCCCAGTTGGTTGAGCCAACGCTGTTTCGTTTTCGGGTTTTCGACGGTGCCGTTGACTTCGATTTGCAAAATACGTTCACTACTCTTGTGGTAGAGTTTGCTCAGAAGTGTCTTATCATATTTGTCACGACCGAATACCGAGTGAAATTTAAAATCAAGATCCTGGTCGAGGGTCATCTTTCCCGTGCCACTGAGAGAGATAGCGTTGCCGGTAAATTTCATTTGATCGAAATTGATTTCGTCGCCCTGAACAGCGAAACTGATATTAGCTGTATCAAAAGCATGGTTGTCTTGAAGGTTGAGAATCGTTAGCAAACGTAAGAAAATAGGGAGTTCATAAATCTTAGCGTCATAGATTTGAATCGCACCACGCCCTGCTTGAGACTGGATCCCTTCATAGTCTCCCTCAAGCTCAATTAACGCACGGCTTGTCCCCTTGATGTTTTTGGCATCAGTACCGAATTCTTTGCAAGATTCCTTTAAACAACCATTGGTTAATTCTGCATCGATCCGGTATCGATTTGTCCCCGTTGTTTCCATCGCGGCGTTAAATACGACATCGCCTTTGTGCATCCGACCTTTAATTGGCGGGTAGCTCACTGGACTATTTTCCGGCCCGAGCCTGATGTTGTTTTTGTTGCCCGCTAAGATTATCTGATCGTCAAGCCAAATGGGTCCTTTGATATCGGTCACTTGGTGGCCGTAGATTGAGATTGTATCGAGTGCGATAGTTCCACTGCATCGAGAAGAACTTTGGTCGGAGATTCCACTCAAAGTGACATAGCCATAAATGTTTTCAATGGGCATGCCGATCATCATCTTGGCTCCACTGAAATCAAAACGAACATCTGACCAGGAAAGTTTGGCTTGCAGGGGCCCGTCGCCCAAGACGGTTGGTTGTCCAGGTTGATTTTGAATTGGTCCGCGGCCAGCACTTTCAACTTTTAACGCCCCGCTGACACCAATGATTCCATCAAAATCAAGTTGTCTGATGGCCGGAGCAATTTCTTTCGGGACCGCGTCAATGAGGTCACCATCTACTTTTAGTGATGAGACCTCCATTTGGTCGATGTTGATAAACCAGTCGTTACTAGTGTATGCGCCACCGCCTTGGCATCGGAGTTTGGTACGACCGTGATTTCCCTGGATATTGGTAAGCGTAACTCTACCGTCCCTAACGCTGACCTGGCCAGTGAGATCGTTGACTTCGTAAGGAAACCAAACGGGGTGAACCGATATTTGATTGAGATTGGGGAGTATTTTTCGGCCACCCATTCTCGCAGTCATTGCCAGTTCAACTCCTGACGCGCCCGGCGGCATGGTCATATCGACTTTGAGTTGGTCGAGTGTTCCGCGGATGCGTAGGCTGTCCCAAATCTCTCTAAGTTCGCTTGTGAGGGAGTATTTAAGCGTATCGTCGAGAGGAATTGATTCGCAAAGATAGGTGACGTCGAGTCCGTCGTTTGGATTCCAGTAGCCATCGCAAGTGACCCTTCCCTGATGGTTTTTTCCCGTAAGATTGCGAAACCAGTAGTTGTTATTTTGAATTTGAATAAGGCCGTCAATTTCATTGATTGGATAATCAAAGTAGTCGTGTCGAATTGCGCAGTTTTTAAGGCGGACGGCGAATTCGCGGTTCACATCGCCATTCGGAGAATTTTTAAAAACCCGCCCTGTACCGCTGACTCGCCCTTGAATGCCAAACCGGTTGATAACAGACGCTATTTCCGGGTGGGCATTGATTGCATCTCTCATTTTTTGATCAATTGGCAAGGCGCCGGGGGCAGAGATTTTAACCTCATAGGTCGGTGTCTTGCCTACACCACGCACGCTTCCGTTGATCATGATCAGATCATCGCCGGAATTTGATTGAACGTAAAAGTCGCATTTTTCATTTTCTAGAGTTACTTTCCCTGTGCAGTTTGCAACTTCATAGGGAAGTTTAAAGAACGAAAATGACATGTCTGTTAAATCTGCATTTATTGACCGGGTCAACGCCCCACCGTCATATTCCAGCTCGAACGCAATGTTGCTGGTTCCCGATGGTGAATATTCGTCGCAAAATTTCGTGCAATATTTTGGAAACCATTTGATAAGCCGTTCTTGATTACTGAAGTTGAAATTATCAAGACTGCCGTTCAGTTTGTATTGTTCGGGCGCGAGCACAGATCCGCGATGCCAATAGTCGCACTTAAATTGCGCCTCGCCAAATCTCGCAGATGCATTTTTAATCGAAAGGAATTCGTTGTCACGTTTGTTGCTGGAATTAAAAACAAAACTGCCATTTTGAATCGGAAAGGGAAGCCGATTATCGTCAATTGTAAGTTGCTCAACTTGGGCATTGATTTGGATTTCAGGAATTTCCTCGAGTGTTGCAAGTCCCTGTGCTTCGACCTTTAAGTTGATTTTTCCAGAGACCGCTCGAAGCTCTTTCATTTGGTCTTGCAGGTCTGCCGGTAATAATTTGATGAGGCCGCTTGAAAGCTGGGCGTTGGTGGCACTCAGTTTTGCTTTCCATTGCTTCGTGGGCGGGTGGAGGAATCCCTGAAACGCGATTTTCGAAATCGCTTTACTCTCAAAGGCTCCATCAAACTGCTGGTACTTATTTCCTCCGTTTATCCGTGGGCCAAGTCTGAAATTTACGTTGGTCAGTGCAATAGGCGGGTTATTAACATTTTGCTCATCAATCATTCGAATTTCACAGTCACGGAATTCGATTTGAATTGGATTCTCTGAATCTGTTTTGGGAAGCGAATTAATAATGTGACTGAAATCCCATTCGCCATTTTGGTCGCGAACAAGTGTGATTTTAGCGCGTGTGATGTCAATCTTTTCGATCGGAAGATCTGAAGCTATTAATTGCGCCATCGAGATTTTTGCATGAATAAATGCCTCGTAGATTTCCAGATGGGAATGCGGCTGGGAGAGACCGGCTGACTCTAGATCCAAGCTGACGTAATTTAATTGAAGTCCCCTGCCCTCATGGAATCGAGCTTGCTCGAGGTTAAAGGTTAGGTTTGTACCCTGAAGGACTTCGCTGACTTTGTTGGATATTTGCTTTTGAAGCTGACTCTGGACAGTCTGTTTAATGAGCATGAATGCCACGCCGCCCACCATCGCAAGTGCTGCCAGGAAGCGGAACAACCGGCCCAGCGAAGACCTGTTTCTCGGGGATCGTGAGGCTGGTCGAAATGTGGGTTGTTGATAATGCACAAAATTCTCATCAAGATTGAAATCAAGCCGAATGGTAGTGGTAGTCGGTGGATTTCAAAAGATGAGTTTTGTTTGCTGGGGTCTGTGGAGGAACAAAAAAAGGGACTCCCGCGGGGAGTCCCTTAATTCGTCAACAAGTGCTAGCCCTTTTCTGTCGCCGATTGAAAAGCGGCAGAGATAGTAGGACGGTTATTAGTGGCCGTCATTGAGGGATACTGGCTTGTATCCACCTTTCGACTTGAAGTAGAACCACATAGCAATGTAACAAAGCAACATGATCAATGGGAATACTGTCATATTTGCAAGTGCTTTCTGTCCACTTCCAGATTTAGCGGCCTCAATTTTACTTTCCAGTCCGGGATCCGCCTTTTGAAGCTCTGCAATTTTATCTCCATTTAGCGTCTGGTAAGAAATAATCTCGTAGATACTCTTGTCTGTCAAAAGTTCGTCTTCCTGTACTTCTGCTACCAGTGGTTTGACAGCCTGGATTTCCTTGTCAGCTTGAAGAGCCCCAATGTAGGGAAAACCTAGGGTACCGACGGCCAGCATTCCAATTCCAGAAATTGCGTTCAGCGTCAAAGCACCACCTCGCGGCGTTTGCTCCGAGACAATTCCGAGCATGGTCGGCCAGAAAAATGTTTTTCCGAGAGCGTACAAAGTTGCTGCCGCGAAAATGATTGCAACACCTTGTGCGAAAGAAAGAAACCACAATCCAGCGATCGCAAGAACACAACTAAGCATCAATAGCCCGAGAGCCGACAGGTTGTGTACGATTGGACCTGCGAAGAAACGAAGTACCATCATGATGAACGACGTATAAACCAAAATCCAGCCACCATCGAAAGTGACGACTGCCCCCATGATTCCAGAGATCCAACCGTCGGTTCCGATTTCAGTGGTCGCGAGAGGCATCATGATGAGGATTAAGACGAACATGAGCGGACGTCCTAGGCTTTTGGTGTACGCGCCGAAGGCGACTACCATGGCGACTCCGATTCCCATAAAGGCGTATTTGTTGCCATCGGGGAAAAAGTCCATCAGTTGAAGGGTTACCAAGAAGCCAACGACTGCTGCTCCCAGAATACCAAATTCGGAAAGCATGTCTTTGTAGCTGACTCCTGCGGCAACACGTTCCTGTTTGGGAAAGTCAACTTTCACGAGCATCAAGAAGTAAATCAATGCTGGAATCGCAATAGTCGCTAATTTAAGATTCCAATCCAGTTCACCCATGAAGATAACCAGGATGCCGGCAATCACGAGTCCGCCGGGCCATCCGGCGTGAAGAATGTTCAGCCATTTGGTTTTGTCTTTATCAAACATGGTGGCAACAACGGGGTTGATAAACGCTTCCACCGTACCGTTGCCCAACGCGAGGATCAGACCGCCCCAGTAAATCAAAAATTTTGCGCGTTCGGGATCAGAGTCAAGTGTCGACAGAGCGAAAACCCCCATCACAGCCCAAGCAAACTGACATGCGAAAGCAAACATCATCGAGAATTTATAACCAACTTTGTCGATGATAAGACTGAAAATGATGATGCTCAAGGCAAAAGGCCAGACTTGGATTCCCTTAAAAGCGCCGACCTCAGCAGGATCGAGTCCAAGTGCTCCAACGACCGCCGGATCGTCTAGTAAAAACATCCGGGTAATAAACCCGAAAGCTGTGGTTATAAGTGCGATAAAGCAGCCCCAGAACAAAAACATATTTGTTTTGTTCTCAGCCTGACTCACGGTAGTGTCTGACATGCTTGGTTACCTATGAAATAGTAATGTGGAAGCGGGCAACGCAAAACTCAATTGAATGATTGATGCAAGAGTTGTTGATGCGCCCATTGGTGATTTGACTTTAGCCGAACAGTATAACCAGCAAAATTAACCATGGAAACAAAAAACATTCACCTTCCTTAGGATTGTCACTGAGTTCAGCCGAGTTTTTGGCACATTCGTCCTCGTTTAACATCACAAGCTGGAAAAACTGAGCTTGAGACCCTCGTGAATGCTTAGGGTGGCTCGTTTTGACGAGTAAAAATGGCGGTTGATTCGCGTTTTTCAAGTCGAATGCTGCAAGGCAGGTTTAGTATTTGATCCCGGGGCGTAAATAACGCGGAAGATATTTCGGACCACCAAGACGAGCTCATCGCCTGTCTTGGCCATTTCTTGCGAATCCAAAGTTCCCGCAGCCAAGTGCGGAGCAATAAATCAGATTCCTGAGAAAGCGATTCACATTTTACCACGATCTGATTCGACGAATCTTGTTCAATGATGCTGTCCAGTTGCTGTGAAGCCTCAATTAAAAAGCCATCCATCTCTCGCGCCTGATTCCCCAGCCGCGTAATTGCCTCCGTCACCGCACTGCCGAATCGATCTTTTAATACCGGTATCAGCTCGTTTCTTAGATAGTTGCGAGTGTAATTTGAATCGAAGTTGGATTGGTCTTCGCATGTTTTTTGTCCAATTTGATTGAGGTAATGCATGATTTCATCGCGGCTTACGCCCAATAAAGGCCGGACGATGGTTAGTGCGTCGCTGGCGAGTCGTTTCGAGGGAATTCCCGCCAGACCACTGATTCCAGTACCCCGGAAAAAGCGAAATAAAATCGTCTCTACTTGATCGTCGAGGTTGTGACCCATTACCAAATAACGAGCGCCGGATTCGTTTGCCATGGCTTGGAGTTGCCGATATCGAAAGTTCCTCAACTCTTCTTCCGAATGGCCACAGTTTTGATTTGTTTCGGTTGCGCGTTCGATAAACGCGAGATTGAGTTCAGCTGCGAGTCGAGCAACGAATTTGGCATCTTGATCTGATTCAGAACCGCGGACGCCGTGATTGACGTGAGCAATGACCAGGCAATTTTTAGCCGTCGAAGAGAATGCTTCCGCATTAGCCAATAAAGCTCGTAGGACGGCGACGCTGTCGGGCCCACCCGAGACAGCGATCAAAGTCTTGAATGGGGTCCAATCAGTACATGGAAAAGCGAGGTCAACTTTTTGTTCGAGCTTTTTCAAGGGAGAAATTTGCGACTTTATTGGGTTGATTGTGTTTTTGTTCAGTTTTGCTACAATGCGGCCTGAAATCATTTGGTAATTTTCAAGGTGATTTCTCAAGTGTAATTTTAACAGCTGACTTTGTGACACAACCCTAGGAAGGGTCTTTAAGTTGGCAATGAGCTAAGAAAATTGAATCGTTGGTATCTTTCCGAGAAATCCAGCACATTCTCCTACGGTAAGCCATGGATTTTGTCTATCTAATCCTGAGCGTCTTTTTAAGGCTTTCACCAGCTGTGCGCAAGCTTTCCCCTGTAATTTCCGGGGATCGTAATCGCCCCTCGGATCTGGTTGAGCTGGCGTTTTTGATTCCGTTGGTAGGATGGGTTTCGGTTTCGGTTCAACACTGCCTGGATGCCAGATGGCTAACCACGCGGGTGCGGCAGCTAAATGATTTTCATTGGGTGTCGTTATTGAATCGTTGCGACGAACCACGCATGGGGCGTAAACCTTTTCAGAGGGAGTTTCGTGAACCCCGTCTGTTCGCATCGGAACGAGTCCAGCGGATCTTTAGAGATCGTTCTTGATCTTGATCCGTTACCAGGAAAATTCAAGTCTTACTTGTTGTCGACCACGAGATCTGGTCCATGATTGTCGTCACTCCAGATATAAGAGAGGGGTGGTTGATGTTAGCAATGACAACTCCCGAGATAATTTTTTCAGCCGTCGGTTTGGCGGTTGGTATTGGGATAGTTTTATTGTACGGAATCGTAGTTGGTCGAGGGGCGAAAGCGAAAGCTCAGTTAATTCTCGACGAAGCTCAACGAAACGCCGACGCAAAAGTCAAAGATGCGGAAGTCGCGATTAAGGAAGTTCAATTAAAACGCGAGGCAGAGGCTGAGCGTTCGTTAAGCAAATCGCGAGAGAAGGTTCACCAGCGGGAGCGTCAGTTGGACAAACGAGAGTCCGGGATGCAACAGCAGGCGGATGACTTAAAGAAGCAAGAACAATTTATTGAATCATCTCAGAATCGTTTAAAGGTTAAATTGGAGCAGATTAGCCAAACGGAAAAGGATC
>WTFU01000135.1:0-15002 GCA_011523945.1 Mariniblastus sp.
CTTTCAGAGAGAGCTTTTTGTAATTTCGGCTGGGCTGGTGGGGTCGAATTCTCGGGCTGACGCCGGGTGACGTCGGCGCGAGCAGAATCGTTCGCGGTAGTTGGTTGAGAGGCGGCCGGTTTTGAGATTTTTTGGTTTTCGAGAGTCGATTTTCCTGAGACCGTTGGTTGAGCGGTCGATATTTTTGTTTGGCGTTTTAGTTGTGATAGTTCTGGGCTTTGTCTGGGAATGGTCTGTGATTTTATTTTTTGTGGTGCGATTTGCGGGTTTACGTTGGGTTGATTTTCGACGACTGGCATTGGCTGAGTCGCTATTACAGTTGCAGTTTCTATTTCTCGATTGATGTCGACAACGGGCTCAGGGGTTGGCTGGGTATTGGGTTCTTCGAAAACGAACGCTGCTTTCCGGTCGCTTATTTCGATCGTCCGGACGGGTCGTTGGACAACCTTTTGGGAGGGCTCTTCGAAACGATTTTCAAAAATATTCGTGACAGCGGCTGAGAAGATGATCAACAGGTGGATGGCAAGGCTGGCGATAATTGCCAACTGAAGTGAGCGTCGAACTCGATAGTTTTTGATACTAAATAGAAAGAAAAGAGCCATGATCGCAAATACAGGCAGGCCCATCAGTCCAGCCCACATCCAGGGTCCCTGAAGAAGCGTTGCGACGGCGCCTGAAGCGATCCCGACCAATACCGTTAATGCAACCAGAATCGGCCAGAATTGCTGGTCGAAAGATGGTTGCCGTTGCGGCGTTATTTTTTGGACCGTTCGTCGCTTCACTGACGTCGCTCTTGGTTAAGGTTCAGAAAGGCTGAGGCGCTGTAGATTTAATTTTCATCGATCGTCGCCGTGAAATCATGAATGCCGACTTTTTTACAAATACCAATCGCAATGGCGACAGGTTCCCAGTCTGATTTTCTGTCCGCGCGGATGACAACTGTTTGCGTGAGCGGGTTATTAGCTTTTGCCCGGCTAAGAATCTGTTCAACTTGTTCCGGTTGTCGGAATGCGCCATCAATGTAATAGCGGCCTTGTTCGTCGACGTTAATTACCATTTCGGCCGGTTGAGCTGAGGCCGGTAATGCTTCAGAAACGCTCGGAAGATTAAGGTCGAGTTCGCGTTCTTCCTCAGAAAAACGCGATGACACTAGAAAGAAAATTAGCAACAGAAATACAACATCGATCAATGGCGTGATGCTGAGAGAGCCAACTGCGGATGTCCGTTTTATTTTTACTGCCATGGAATTACCGGTGAGGAATGTATTATGGGATTTCTTTTATCTCCAGATTCATATCGCGAAATTTCATTCGGTCGTTTTTCGTCCGGTGGATTCGTTTGACGGAACGGGTTCATCGAATCCTTGAGTGTATCTCACCTGCCCTTCGTATCGTTCGAATTGAGGTAGAAGGTTGTAGACCATTTCCTCAATTTGATTCATCAACTGGATGATTCGATTTTCGAAGTGATGCGACAGAATGGCTGCAGGAATGGCAATCACGAGGCCGACCATCGTCGTTACCAGCGCGACATAAATTCCATTGGCAAGCGCGACGCCTCGGTTTTGACCGGGATTAATTTCTGCTAATTGGGTGGTGTCGTAGAAAGCTTGAGTGATGCCCCAAACCGTCCCTAGTAATCCAATCAAAGGTGCGATGGCTGCAGCAAGCGCAAGCCATGAAGTCATTTGGCTTAGTCGCGTTGCTTCTCTTTGGCTGGATTCAGAAACCGCGTTTTCCATTTCCATCTGCGGTCGCCCGACCTTGACCAGCATCGAGCGAATGACATAAGAGGCTGAGGACGGGTACTGTTGACAGGCCTGGTAAACACCACGCGGATCAAGTCCGTTTGGCGATTGACTCAAGTTAGAAATTTGATCGATTAAAGCGTGCGGAAAGATCTTCTCTCGTCGCAATGCCATAAATCTCTCGATAGCAATCGTAACAACGCCCAGGGAAAGCGCTGCAAGTGGAAGCATAAACCAGCCACCCTGGGTGAGCAACGAGAGAAAATTAATTCCTGTTTTCGCGTCTTGTAAGGACTCCGCGGATGCAGGGGGAGCGGTTTGAGGCGGGGTAAACTCAGGTGCATTCGGAGGATGCACCACTGTTGCCCTAACGGCGGATTCGCTGAGAACGATAATTGAAATCATCAGAAATCCGAAAATGACGGCAGAGGTCAATTGTTGATTCAGTCGACAAAAAAGCGTCATAAGATCTCCGAAATGGTAAAACCGGAAGCGGGTGGTGATTTTGTGAGATGCCTGAAGTGTGGTATCAGCGGTTTACTGGAATTTCATTTTTTTTAATTGATCCAGTTGTCGACGAGCTTCTGGCGCAAGTTTGTCGTCGCTGTAGTTTTTCAAGAGGTATTCGAATTGTTTGATAGCGGCAGCGGTCAGTATCGCTTGCCGGTCTCGGGGGGCACTTTTGATTTGCACAGACGAACATCGAGCCGCTTCGTAGATCGCATAGGCCTGCCACGGTCGCACTTCCGGTTCCGCTTGAAGACCATTGAATCCGTAATAAACCTTTTTGAATTCTTTGATCGCGTCCGCAAATTGTTTATTTCCAAATAGCGAGTCGCCAACCATGCACCTGGCGCGGGCGCCAGTTTTACCTTCGTTGTTTGCGGCGAGGTTGAAGTACTTGAGTGCGGTTTTGGAGTCTCTTAATCCACTATGAGCCATGCCTATTTCCAGCATGGCATCTTCTTGCATGGGAACTCCAGCCGGTGACTTATTCGGATCAAGGGTCTCGAACGGTTCAAGTAATGCGAGCGTTTCTTGATATTGCTTTAATTGATTAGCACTCTGGGCGGCATGGACTCGCGCCAACCATTGAATCTTAGGTTCGGTTAAGGTTGATTTAGAAACAGCTGGTAATGCAGCCTGATACGCTTTCAGCGCCGAATCATAATCTTTTAAACGGTAGAGTGATTCCGCCATCATGAAGAGTCCATCGGCAGCCAAGTCACCTTCCGGGAATCGCTTGATTTGATTCGAAAACTGATCACCTGCTTCTTTGAATTCGTTTTGTTTGTAATGGGACCAAGCCAGTTTGTAGGCTGCTTTTTCAAGAATTTCGTTCTCAACTTGTGATTTGAGGCAGAGTTGGTACGCGGCGATTGCATCGTCATATTTTTTTTGACTGTAAAATTCTGAGCCGATATGAAAGTTGGACTCGGGAGCAAGTGAACTGTCAGGAAATTTCGAAGCGAGTTTTCGAAAGTTATCCATCGCAAGTTTTTCTTGATTGTTTGAGCGAAGCCCCCAGGCTAATTCATAAAGGTAGCGATCCATTTGTTTGGAGGTATTGAACTCATTAACGAGCGTCTGGAAAGTCTTAGTAACATCGGTCCATTGTTGGGCATCAATATGTGCAAGGCCAAGATCGTAAAGCGCGTTTTCTTTTCTGGCGGAATCCGGTTCCGACGCGAGGAACTCGTTGAGGTCATCGATCGCAGCTTTCGGGTTGCCAAGTTTTCGTTGAGCGCCGGCACGTCCGGTTCTTGCTAGATTGGCAAGGTCGGTGTCGGAGAATTGCGAGATCAATTTTGTGAAAGTTTTCTCGGCCGCCTGATTTTGATTGAGCTGGAGTTGGCAGTAAGCGGCGTTGTAAAGAGAGAAAGGAGTGAATTTCGTCGGTGATTCGAGGTTATTGATCACTTGGAAATGCTCGAGCGCACTTTTGTACTTTTCTTGCTCATAATCGAATTCGCCAAGGCGATAATGAAGTTCGGTGGCAAGCGGTGAGTTGGAGTAGGTTTTGAAAAAAGTATCGGCGGTTGCGGTAGCTTCGGCATTCTTTTTCTGAGCAAGCTGAGATCGGCAAAGGGTCAGAAGGGTCTCCGCCGTTCGTTTCCATTGCTTATTCGCTGCTAAAGATTTGGCTAAGGATTTTTCAGCTTTGGCGAATTGGCTCTGCTTGAATTGGCTCGACCCAATCCAGAACTCAACCTCCGACAATTGATTGGCATCGATTTCATTGGATGCTGTGAGTGGCTGTAGTTTTGAGATGGCCCCGGAGTAGTTTTCGCTAATGTAATCAGCAACAGCAGAGCGAATAGTCCAGCGATTTACTTTCGAGTTTCCGTTGAACTGGGCGATGAGTTGGTCATATGTTTTCCTGGCTTCCGCTGGTTCGTCGTTCAATAACTGTGCCTCAGCCTTGATCTCCACGGTGTCCGGTAGCAAGTCGCTAGTGGGGAAGGTGGACTCAAAAGCGTTTGCTGTTTTTATCGCTGTCTCAAAGTCACCGGTGTCAAGCGACGTGAATGCGGAGCTGTGCAGCGCGAGCGGTGCTAATTCGCTGGTTTGATAAGACGTTGCAATATTGTCAAACATCGCGATTGACGATTTGCGTTTGTCCGGGATCGCAAAGGCGGCGTCCGCTTGATCCATCAAGAGGTTGATCCATCCGATTGGTTTTTTCTCGTTCGATTTAACTTTGTTGATTTGTTTTTTGGCAATCGCAAAGGCTTTGGACGGTTCATCAGATTTTAGATAGATACCGGCCAGCCAATGGGCAGCCAATGTTCCATTGACGGGGTCGACCTTGATCGCCCGCTCTAATAAAGGGATTGCTTTTTCAGACTGTTTCGCATCGAGGTAATTACGTCCTGCGTTGGCGAGGGCTTCGTTAGCTAACGGAGACTCGGGAGTATTTGCTATTTCTTCGAACAATATCGCGGCGCGTTGGAAGTTCTTTAATTCACGGGAACATACGGCAAGTTCATACTTGGCTTCGTCGATGATGGTTTCAGAAGGTGCGTCTGAGTTTGGCTTATCTGGACTGATAATTGATTCAAGGATGGATTCCGCCTGTTTGAGTTTTTTAGTTGCGGCTTGCGAGTTGTTTTGAGCTGAATCTTTTTGAGCGAGTTTGACTAAGTTGGATGCGGTTCTTGACTGAATTTCAGTTAGGAGAGGACTGTTCTGTTCGGCTGCAGCGATGCCGGCTTTTTGAAAAAAATCAGAAGCTTGTTCATACTGCTGTAATTGATCGTGAAGATCCGCCACGGCGAATAGAGATTCGAGTTGAAACGCAGGTTCTGGAAGTCTGAGTATCTTGGAGTAGGCTGCGAGTGCTTTTTTGCGATCTCCCAACGCTTCGAATGCGTTGCCTTGAAAGAAAAAGGCTTGGTCGGCATTTTCGAATTTCGGGTTCGTTTTAATTAATTCGGAAAATGTTTTTACTGCTTCGTTATAAAGTTTTTTGGATTCCTTTGATTTGGATTCGCTCGCTAAATTCTGTCCCGCCTGGAATTGCGTGAAACCAAGGTAGAGCATCGCTAAGGGTTTCTTGGTGGTTTCAGCATCGGTTAGTTTTTCGAGTGAGGCTCGAAATTGAGGGATCGCTTGAGTTGGTAACTCAAGTTTCAAATAACAAACACCGGCATTGTAATGAGCTTTGCCAATCAGTTTTGAATTTGGGTGTTCTTTGATTAACGTTTCCCATTGTTCAGCCGCGAATTCGAAGTCATCGCCGTTTTGAGCTGAGGATGCTGTTTGGGCAATTTTCATCGCAGCGGATTCGTCCTGGAAGGGAGAAGCATTGAGTCGCTCCAGCGAAAGTTGTGTCATGCTTAACCCAACAACGATGAGTAAGATTGCTCTCACTGGACACCAAAGAGATTTGATTTGCCAAGGCATGCTGATTTTGTAGAAGTATTCGTTGTTCATAGGATTGTTTCGTTGGCGCCCGGTAATTACACCCTTCCCGACGCGTGAATGATGTGTATCGGAAGGAGAATTAGTATTGGAGATAATTACCGCCGTTGAGCCATTTTAAAATGAATTGCTTTTCACTAAGCCAGTGATTCCACTCGAAAGTCGGCGAACCGTTCGATTGAACCGGAAAACTGATTGATTTAGATCACCACCCGCAACCTATTTTTGACATCAAATGCGTTGGAGGCAAATTGTTATCCAAATACCCAATCGGGTATGCATGGGTGATCTGATTTCAGTGTAAACCGAATCGGTGCCATTTTCTTTTAAACCCGCGCATTGAGGTGTTCAGGTCGCAAGAAAACAGACTGTCTTGGCTGGTTTTGCCAAAATTCTGAGACTTTGCTCAGCGTTTCCAGAGATTGAGTTTTTGGGTGGCTGAGGTGGCCAAAATAGGGGAATGCCGAATATACGGGGTAAAACGGGAGCCATACGATCCTAAAAAAGGAGGCTTTTGTGATTTGCGACCTGAAAATAGCCGAACCCTCCGAAGTGAGACGTAAAATAACGTGTACAAAGTCCCTGATTCTTGTAAGATTAGGTAATCTTATCCCAACTCATAACCTGATGAATTTTGCCGGCCTTTTATCCCACCCGGCCCTGTGATCTTCATATTGGAGCGCTGTTCTTGTCAATCGAGAGCACGCGATAACCTGCCAAGGAGAATCTTATGTCGTTCAGCCAGTCTCAATACCGCACGTTCTCTCGACGTGGTTTGACTTTGATCGAGATCATGATCGCGTTAACCATGACTCTGATTGTTCTCGGTGCGATGATGCAGGCTTTCCAGTACGCCAGCGGCCAAATGCAAATGGGGCGAGCAACGATGGAGATGGCTAATCGGCTTCGATCTGCCGAAGAGCTATTGAGAAGTGACCTCAGCAATCTGACGGTTGAGCCGCGACCCTACACTGAGACAACCAATCCAAATGGTTACTTAGAAGTTGTAGATGGAGCGATGCGAGATAAGACCAACGCTGCGGGGATTAACAGTTACCTTGGCGATGTAGATGACGTGATTGCGATGACGGTGCGAAGCGATGGACAGTTTTTTCGCGGACGTCATATCCCAGATAATACTACCAACTCGAAGGTGATTGAGTCATCGATCGCGGAAATCATGTGGTACACGACCTTTGTCGATCAAAACACGGATTCTCTAATTGACTTTGATGAGAGTGTAAAAGTTCATCGACGCGTTTTACTGATTCGACCTGATATGGGGCCATGGGAAAATCTTACGCTTAATCAGGTAACCACTCTGATGCAGAATAACGATATTTCATGTCGCGTCGTCTTTGACCAAGACGCCAATGAATTCAATGTCTACGCGAACAGCCTTAGCGATCTTGCTGTCAGGCGAAACCGATTTTGTCATCAGTGGCTCAATTACGACAGTACTGAACCCAGTGTAGATGTAAATTGGCCCAACTTCCTAGACAGATCTTTGATTTCCACTTTTCAACCCGTGGAGGGCAATGACATTGTTCTCACAGATGTCGCAAGTTTTGATTTACAAGTTTACTCCCCGGATGTCACTATAAGTCTTGATACGGATACGCCGGTGGCGCCTGCTGATCCCGGGTTCCCCGCCGCTGCGACGCAGATTTCAGCGGGTGATTTCGTCGATCTCGTTTGGAACGCTCCGGTAGATTTTCGAGGTAGCCGTTTCAACTTTGCCCAGCAGGTATGGCGAAACGCTTTTCCCGCGGCGGAAGCATTTTACGATACCTGGACCCCCGTCTATGAGAGCGATGGATTTGATCAAGACAATGATAGTTTGATCGATGAAGGAACCAATGGCTTAGACAATGGCGGTCCGCTTGCTCCCGATGATGATTCAGAGCGTGAAACCCGTCCGCCCTACCCTTACCCGGTCCGGGGCGTCAAGGTAAGTATTCGACTGATTGAAAAAACGACGAATCAAGTCTACCAGTCGTCGGTGGTTCACTCCTACGTGCCAGAATAAATGGCGTCAGCGGGAAAGTAAATGATGGCGGTTCGGGTTACCTTGGATGGTTGAATTTCCATTGATTTGAGTCTTCTGTTGGTACAATTTCTTGGCTGATCTTCACACCATTCGGCTACATGGCCCCTGGACCGCTCGAGTTCTGGATTCTCAAAACGGTTGCGACGTTGCATCGCCTGAATCCCGCCAGACAATTCCTTCAGACTGGGGGAGCTGGTTGGGTTCCTCATTTCGTGGACGTGTCGAGTATCGCCGCCGATTTGGTTTGCCGACTCAGTTGGATCCTAATCAGGCAGTTTGGCTCGTTTTTGAATCCGTTGATTTTGAAGCTTCGATCACTCTCAATGAAATCGAACTGGGAAAGTTGCGTTTAGGGGATTCCCCGTTACGAGCTGAAATCAGGCAGCGGTTGCTACCGTCGAACTATTTGAATGTAATTGTTGAACTTCCGTCTGAAGTAGATCGAGGCGAACGAAATTCAATGGCAGGTGGTTTAATTGGATCGGTTCGGTTGGAGATTGCTTCGAGCGACTGATTTAAACGCCGCGGTTTTAAGGTGCGGTTATCTTTGTTTTCAGAGCGATAAAAACCGGTATCTAACAGTAGTTGTTAAACTTTGCCGATTGAGTTGGGTTGCTGGGTTGTGCGGGCGAAGTGCCGGTTTTAACACCTATTCCGGCGAATTTCTATGATTGCAGCGTAGATTCATAGCCAAACTTTCGATGAAAAAAATGGTGTATCCCGCCATTTGACCGACGATTTTTCGTCCCGCCGCCAGATCAATCCGAAGTAAATTCCATCGCCATTACTTCGGGGTTTTTGTTTACAAGTATGTGAATTTTACGATGACCGGTTCTGACTCAAACCAGCGACTCGACTACATTTTGTTAACGCTCTATCGTTACAAATTCGTTTGGATTGCGCCTGCGATTCTGGGCGCTGTCTTGGCATTTTATTATGCGACCATGTTAAGCCCGCAAGTGTGGTCTGCCCGGCAATCCATGATTGTGAGAGATGACTTGCTTGGTCAGTCGTTCAAGCCTGGGCGTTTTGATTCCATCGAGTCCATGAAGTCAGCACAGGAAACAATTCTTGAGATCGCCCGCCAACCGCAAGTCATTCGGAATGCAATGACTAAACTGGGGCCGCCTGAGAGCTTAAAAGGCGAGGCGGCGATCGCTGAGTGGCCAGATGAAGAGACAATCGAAGACATGCAGGATGCGGTCTTAATTCACGCGCCTAACGGAGCGGAATTTGGAAAGACCGAAGTAATTGTCCTCAACGTGAAGCAAAGTAGTCCGGAGCGGTCGCTCAAGTTCATCGAGTTGCTGCTCGTCGAAATCATCGCCAAAGTCGATGAGGTTCGTTCAATGCGTTTGCAGAGTATGGAAGTTGAGCTAACCCGCGTTCGTGATGCCGCTATGGCCGAGCTCAATAAATCGAAAGAGAAGCTGACCCAAATGGATAAGTCTTTGGGTTCAGATATCGCAACCATGAACGCGCTGAGTGATCCCCAAAACAGCGACAACTCGATAAAAAGAGACATTTCACAGATTCGCATTGAGTTGCGAGAGGCAACGCTTCAATTAGAAAAGCGAATCGCGTTGCTGTCTCAATTAGAAGAAGCCAAAACAAAGCCTGATCGTATCCTCGGACTTTCAGCGGAGATGATCGGAATTCTGCCGGCGCTTGATGTTCTAAAAAAAGAGATGATCGAAAAGCAAGCTCAGTTCGCCATGACCACGGGATTATACCAGCCAGGTCACCCGAAGTACGCAAGGTCGGAGAAAGCGATCGAGGCGATGCGAGAGCAAATTCATCTCGAAATTGATCTTTGTGTTGCCGCGATGCAAAACGAGGTTAAGGATGCCCAGACGCGATGGTCGCGGTTAGACAAAGAGATGAGCTCTCTTGATGACCAACTTACCAAGCTTAGTGAAAATAGAACCGAGTTGCTGACGCTTGTCGCCGAGTTAAAAGAGCGTACGGAAATTGCGAACAAAGCTCAATCCAATTTAGCGGAGATCAAGAGTTTAGCCGAGGCTGGAGTCTCTAATCTAATCGCCCGAGTGGACGAGCCTCAGGTGTCCACGCGACCGGACGGCCCGGGAAAAAAGCTTAAGATATTGGTTGGCGGTTTTGCTGGATTGATGCTTGGCCTCGGGGCTGTACTTCTGATTGCTCCTCCGAGTGATCCAGAGCAGTTTTGGTTTGGTGGAGGACCTGACGGTGGCGGTCCGGATTCAGATAGCCCAGAAGATCAAAGCCCGCGATCGACAATCGAAAATCCCTCAAGGCAATATCCAATGATACCGGAGTCTACCGGTTCAGCACCTGCTTATGGTTCTTATGGTGTTTCCCCGCAGGCTCCTTCGGTTGCTGATTTATTAGCCGCCTCGCAAGAGGTTTTGTCCCCGCCGGTTAGCTCACCCCAAGCCACAGCAACTCTGCCTCAGGAAGTCAAAATTCGGCCTGCAAAATACGACCGGCGAAAGCGTCGATTTGTTGTGCGGCCAGAGAGCCAATCGCCTTTGCCAACGGAATCGGAAGCTTTTCAACAAGACATACGGGGGCAGGCAAGCGTTAGGCCATGCTCGAGTGAAACTCATGCGGTAGAACTGGTTGACCCTCGAAGTTTTCCTCAAAACTCAGACGCTCCCAAGCTCAAGCGGCGAAGTCCCAGTGTGCGAGCGGTTGATCTTGCAAAAACGGCCGCCAGAGAAGATGCCGCTTTCCAGCGGACGGGGCTAGGTGATAAAGAACCCACGGATGCCCCAAGCGTCTCTCGAACGCCAGGTAAACCGATGGGTATTCCGGAGCAAATTCAAAAGCTAAGCGATTCGATAGCGAAGTACGCAAACCCTAATCCGGTGGACTCGACTCGAGACAGCCATTGAAAAAAGTCGTTTGCGAGGTTGCTTAGCCTCAAGCGATTGGAATCTCGACTCGCCTCACGTCCGCTGGGAATTAATAAGCGTTCTGTTTAGAGAAAACAACGGTAAAGGTTTGAAGGATGATTTTTAAATCAAGCCAAATCGACCATTCACGAATGTATTGATGGTCGAAAAATACACGTTTTTCCATCTTGTCCAGCGTTTCCGTTTCTCCGCGACAACCATTCACTTGGGCGAGGCCGGTGATGCCAGGTTTGACTTTATGGCGAAGCATATAGCCTTCGATTTGACTACGATAGAATTCGTTGTGGGAGTTGGCATGCGGGCGAGGTCCCACCAGCGACATCTTTCCTGAAATGACATTGAAGATTTGGGGTAATTCATCAAGAGATGTGCGTCTTAGGAATCCGCCGATAGGTGTTAAGCGTCGGTCATTTTTAGTTGCCTGGACGACTTTGTCACCATCTTCCATCACGTTCATGCTTCGGAATTTCCAAACCAGAATTTCTTTTCCATCCAGTCCGTAACGTTTTTGCCGGAATAGAATTGGTCCGCGCGAGGTTAGTTTCACTGCGGCGGCAATGATCAACATTGGAATCGCAAGTAGAGTGATTCCCAAAGTGCCGAGCGCAATATCGACTCCACGTTTCAGTATTCCATCTACACCGTAAAACGGATTTTCAGAAACGCTAACCACGGGCAGGCCCTGAATATCAGTCCAGCGCGAATTGAGCATCTGAAAAACAAATAAATCGGGAACGATATAGACGGAAGCCGTTGTGTCAGCCAGCGCTTGAATGAGACTTCTAATTCGTTTTTCAGCACGCATCGGAAGCGAGATAAAAACGACTTGGACATCGCCGGATTTTGCACTTTCAATGAGGGTGTCAATCTTGCCAAGATTGACTGAAATATCTTCCGGCAGATCGCCGGTTCTCTCTTCGGGGCGGTCGTCATAGTATCCTAAAAACCGGAGCCCCAGGTCTGGGGCGGTGCTAATGTTTCGGACGAGGTGAATACCTAAATCGTTGATACCAACGACGGCATAGCCGCGAGAGTGAATTCCCTTGGCTTGCGACCACTGGCAATACCAGCGGTATAAAATTCGTACCGAAAGAGAAATGATGATCGTAAAGCTGAACCAAAGGGCGAGTGAACCTCCAGAAAGCTCGGTCGAGTAAAGGCTGAAATGCCCGAGAAAAGAAAGCAATATGATTGTGATGACCGAAGTGAGCAGGCTGCAAATTGCTTCTTTTTCAAATCCAATGCCTCGCCAGCTTCGGTACAATCCGGAGATTTCGGCAGAGATGTTAAAAATACCGATTGCTACTAAGCCAATAACAATCGTGGATTGACTGTTCGCACTTGGAATCCAGATGATCAGCATCATCAAACCACTAATGATTGCGACCGCGTCGATTAATTTCATAGTTAATCGTGGCCAGGAATCGTGTTGGCTGATTCGCTGCTTGGGGCTCGGTTGGGACATGAAACGGGACTAGGAAAGATTAGATATTTAATAGGCTCGCCAAAAAGGTAGAGAGCAGTGAATCCGAGTGGAACCATTGAAGAAAGATAGGTTGCGAATTCGCGATCGGTTCCCGAATCGGTATGAGAAAGGAATACGGTTTACCAAAAAAATCGATCGTGAGGTTTGAGACCCATTTGGGGGATCTGCAGGAACATCAATGTTGGTTTTCGCGGAGGGAGCCCGCTAGGGAACGATCAGGATGATGCAAAAATGCATCAAATCAGGCGATTGCGGGAAAATGCCCGTGATTCACGAAGCGACGAGAAGGCAGTTGCCGCGAATTAGATCGGGTCATCCTTCAGTATTGACGAAAAGATTACTGATATTTTTGGATGACAACGGAGCTTGCTTGGCCTTGAGGCGTCACATTGAGATTGATGAAAGAGTTGCCGGCCACGACGTCATTGGTTTGGACGGCGTTAATGGGGCACTGTTCATCAAGGTCATCGCAATTCATTATCGGGAATAACGACCCTTTTTCCATTGCCATTAAACTCGCTGCGATTTCAACAATCCCGCATCCGCTGCCGAGGTTGCCCATGTAACTCTTGGCTGCAGTAACTGGCGTGTTGTTCATGACATCCACGATTGCGAGTGATTCTTGAAGATCGCACTCAGGCGATCCGAGTCCGTGGGCGTGGACGTGGCCAATGTTAGAAGCATCTATCCCAGAGTTTTCGATTCCACTAATGAGGACGTTCTCGAGCGCCTTCTGATAGTTTGCTGCCCCATTTTTATCTGCCACGCAAGAGGACCCGTAACCTACAACTTCACCGAGAATGTTGGCTCCCCGTTTTTCAGCAGAAGAAAGTTCCTCAAGAATTAAAACGCCCGCCCCTTCTCCCAGCGTCATGCCGGTCCGGTTTTTATCAAAAGGTCGGCATGCTTTCGTCGGATCTCCACCGGCAGATTCTGTGTGCCGGTCGGCGAGCTGCTCTTGAAGTGCGATGTGTACGGTACGAAGAGGGTGAATTCGAGAACCGGTAGAACCGGCGACCATGAAATCAGCTGAGCCGCGCTGGATGATCGTTGTTGCTTCCGCAATGGCTAAATTGGCAGAAGCTTCCCGGACGGTAATTGAATTGCTGGGGCCGCGCAGGTCGTTATAAATGGCGACGTGGCTGGCCGGCATGTTGGGTAGGTATTTTAGCAACCAAAGGGGCTCAACCTTGGTCAGCCCATGTTCTGCCCATTTATCAAAGCAGAATTTTTCGTCTACGTCTAAACAGGCGCGAATTCCTTCGACGAAATCGAGGGGACTGGTGATGATGTAATCACTTCCGAAGAGAGTGCCAATTCGGCTGGGGTCGATGCTGCCCGATTCGAGTCCAGAGTCGGTCAGTGCTAACTGCGCGGCAGCCGCGCCGAGTTGAATTTCCCGGCACATCAGTCGAAGCCCTTTCTTGATGCTTCGTTGTAATTTTTTCTCCAGCGGACCAAAGCTGTCGATACTGCCAGTGAAATCGGTGCACTCACCGCCAAAGTCAGAGGGGAAATGTTCCGTGGGCAAATTGGATAGCAAACGGACACCGCTCTTTTGCTGACTGAGCGAATCCCAAAGATCAGTGGATGAACTGCCAATAGGGCTGATCAAACCCATTCCTGTAATGACAACGCGGCGATCTGATTGGGCCATGGAATGAAAAACTTTGGGCGAAAGTTTTAAAAAGGGATGAAATTAGTGCGTCTCGAACCAAGAGCCGCAATGAAATTTAAATGTTTAGGACTGTTGGCGGCTAATTTTAGCCGTGCTTTCCAGATTGTATTCTAGGCTTCTTGCCGGAGTCGTCGAGGTGACTTTCGTTAATTAAGTAGGCTCGATCCGAAGTTCCCTCCGGCGAATCTGGAGGAAACTCCAGTTCATGGTGATTTTACGGGGGCGGTCGATTTATTTGCAGTTTGAGGAATAGTCGCGTTTTGCGCTGGACCGCGATACTCAATAAACAGGAGAGCTTCGGCATGATTTGATTTTTGAGGTAGACCTGGAATTCGGAGTCCGACCCCGTCATTTTCCGGTTCCGGCGATGCAACCACCCCGCAGCTGAGCATCAGCACTTGGTCGTTACGCCAACGAAATCGCTCGTGCAGTCTCCAGCTTACGAGCTGAGGGATTTGGAGAGTGACTTCCTGTTTTGTGCCGTTCCCTACCGGCACATCAACTTTTACTTTGGCTAGTTTTTCGACCTGATCGACGTTGCATTTGATCACGGCCTCAATGGTCGAATTGTCCATTGAGGACAGGCAGCTCAGTTCTAGGCGATACCCTTCATCGATGCGGCTCTGCTGAGGCTGGAAGGCAGGGACCTGATTGGGAATCCACTTTAAATTTCGGACGAATTCGACGGGCGTAATTTTTTCGACCACCATCGTTTGCCCGTCATGATTGGTAAGTCGACCCGAGTTGTGTTTTCGGGTTTCCGGTCGCTGAGCGAGTGAGTTGATCAGGAGGGCAGCATTTTCCTTGGAGAGTATCCAGGCCTCTGTGCCCGGAGTTGCGACATTGATTGGCTGCAAGATCGTGTAAAAATCGGATCGCCAATTTGGTTTTTCGATCGTCAGCATGTGAAGGTCGACATTCTGAACCTGACCGCGGGTTCGATTAAATCGTTCCACGATATTCTTGACGACTTTTTGAATTTCAGGGGTGTGGTAAACGTAAAGTTTTTCTTTGTCAGCATTCAAGATTCCCAACGGACGGTAGAACCACATCTCAGTTCCCGTTTCACGTAAGATCCAGTCGACGATCGATCGTTCCGGTTGTTTGTTGTTGGTGATTCTAGACGTATAGGGAGTGATGTCGTATTCTTGCCAGATTTGCCCAGCAGCACTCGGAAGGTCGTTGGGAGGTTTTGCGAAACTCGCTACCACGGTGTTGGG
>WTFU01000135.1:15102-43615 GCA_011523945.1 Mariniblastus sp.
CAGATGGTTGGGGTTTTGAGGTGACCATCGGTTGGGCTACCGCGGGATTAGTAGGAGTAGCACTCGAAGCGGTCGGTTGAGGTTTGGGTTGAACTGGAAATGCCGCGACGGCAACGCCTGTTGAAGAGTTTAAATCGGATTCATTACTGGCAGGAGCAACAAAGGAAGATGCTTTGGGCTGGGGGGGGCTCTGCCACGGTGCGGCTGCGGTGGTGGTTGGTGAGGTTGCCGGGGATCTGAGCAGGTTTTGTAATTTGTTGCTTTGAAATTGACTGCCTGGCTCAACGGGGGTGTTGGGTGCTGGCGGCGAAGTGGGGGAGAGTTTTAGGTTCGGATTCCCCGAAAAACTTTGTGGACTTGGCGGTTGCGTTTTAGGAGTGGCAAGTGGAGACGTCTTTGGGATTTGCGTAGGAGCAATGCCTGGCTTTCCAATGTTGGACGGTTGGAAGGAACTGGGAGGTGGGGTTGTCGGTTTGACGACCGCTCCCGGTTCGGGTGATATCGAGGGGAGCCAGTTGTTGGTGCCAGTCGTTTGAGCCGCAACAAAACTCGGTAAAACGAGTCCTGTCAAAATAGCCGTCACCATGGTGGCAACATTCAACCATGGGCTGTGGGAGCGCAGTGTTCTGCAGCAGCGCATTGTACTGCAATAGCCAATTGTTGAATCGAATAAAGAATCCATTCTCATCTCGATCTCCAAAACAGACGTTATCGGGCTTGAGATTGCATCGTCAAATCCGAATCGCTGAAGCCTACGTGTTTGCTAGGGACATATTCCAACCTGTAGCGATCTAGCAAATGTGAACAGGCGAGTATACGAATGTCGGGGGAAAACCGACAAGACGAATAAATGGTGTCGAAACAGCAGGCACGAGAGGTTTGTCGCTAGCTATTTTCGATCTAACCGCAATTTCCATGACGGCGGTAGCGGTGGGCGATCTAATTGGTTTCTAGGTTGGCTCCCAGTTCGGGCGAAGGCTCAGTTTTACAAAATCAATTACCTGGGCGTCTAAAGGTAAGCCCAGTTACTGAAACAACAAGGCAGTTTAGCCACAATGTGGCCTTTTGTCCACGTTTTTGTTTTGAGTGAATCTGGCGAGGTAGTGGGTGTTTGGCGTCGATTGCAGCCAATTACCGGGCGAAATGGGGGTGATTGACTGGTTTTTGCAGGTTTTAGGTTCTCAATTCCAGCCATTGCGGTTTAGTTGCTCTTGAAAGTCAATTGATTGGGGGCAGATGGTGTGTCGTTTGCCGATCTCAGGGCCAGTAAGAAGAACGGATTGTTCGATCTGCATTGACTGAGGGGGATTTTTACGCTATTATTTTTGGCTTGAATCGAAGATTTCTAAGGTCTTTCTATCTTTTCGTTGCTGCCAGAGTTTTGGGCGGCAGTGAAAAAGTAGAAGGGCCTTTTGACTAACTGGAGCTGTACAGGCAATTGGCTGACGGCCACGGTGGGTAACTGATGGCAACGGTGCTACTGGAAAGTGTTAACAAACGGTTTCCGGATGGCACGCAAGCGGTTACCGATGTGTCAATTGAAATCGAAGATCAAGAGTTTTTGGTTCTCGTTGGTCCGAGTGGTTGTGGTAAGAGCACGACGCTTCGGATTATCGCTGGACTAGAGGGAAGCACCGGCGGCGTGGTTCGGATTGGTGGGCGTGACGTAACGCATGTTGCGCCTAAAGACCGAGACATCGCGATGGTGTTTCAAAATTATGCCTTGTATCCGCATATGTCGGTGTACAAGAACCTATCGTTTGGTTTGACACTTAGATTGAATCGACTGTTTGGTGGCGGGGTAATTGGACGTGGTTTAAGAAAGATCTTCCAGCCTCAGCGAGCGTCGGAGTTTGTTCGACAGCGAGCGGAGATTGGCAATAAGGTTCGGCGAACGGCCTTGCGATTAGGTATTGAGCATTTGCTCGATCGCAAGCCGCATCAGTTGTCCGGCGGTGAACGGCAGCGTGTAGCTTTAGGGCGAGCGATTGTTCGGAATCCGGCGGCATTTTTGTTTGACGAGCCTCTTTCGAACCTGGATGCCAAACTTCGACAGGAACTGAGGATTGAACTTAAGCGTTTACACCGTGATTTGAAAGCGACGATGATTTACGTGACGCACGACCAGGTCGAGGCGATGACGTTGGGTGATCGGGTCGCGATCATGAATGAGGGAAAGATTTTACAAGTTGGCGGTCCTCTGGAAGTTTACCAGCGTCCCGCCAACCTGTTCGTGGCAAAGTTTATGGGTAATTCACCGATAAACCTTTGCTCAGGAACAGTGAGTCGAATCGGAAATCGAATCGAATTTAAGGGTCGAATACCGATGGCTTGGGGGCCAAAGTGCTCTCGATTTGATGAAATGGCCGCCCTGTTGTCAGGGGAGGCGTTGAAGAGAGCGGTGGTCGTCGGTTTTCGAGCCGAAGACGTCGGTCTTGGAGAGGATGAGGGAGCGATTGAGGTCGAAGTGACCGAGGTCGATCGACTGGGAGAATCGACGATGGTTCATTCCAGGGTTTACGAGCAAACGGCTCAAGAATCCAAAGAAGATAAATTAGTACAGAAGAACACGAGTGAGCAGGTTGTTTTGTGCCGGTTGGAGTCGGATGCCGTGTGTGCATCGGGTGACCGGTTGCGAGTTAAGATCGATCTCGAGCGTGTTTTGTGGTTTGACCCCGATTCGGGTGAGAATTTACTGAAAGAATAAAAATGAACGCCAGTGAAGTTTTGCGGATTGTTGATTCACTTCATCGCGAAAAGAACATCGAGAAAGAGGTTGTTTTTGTTGCGATTGAGTCAGCCTTGGTGTCCGCTGCGCGAAAGCATTTTGGCGAAGAAGCTGATATCGAATTTATTATCGAGCGAGATTCCGGGCAAATTGCGGGTCGTTGCGGTCAGGATGAATTGGATTATGAAGAAGTCATCGGGCGAATTGGTGCCCAGACGGCGAAGCAAGTCATTATCCAAAAGGTGCGAGAGGCTGAACGTGATTCTCAGATAGATGAGTTCAATGAGATCATTAACGACTTGGTAACCGGAACGGTGCATCGGAATGAAGGTCGTGTGACGACGGTAACGCTCGGACCCATCGAGGCAATTTTGCCCCGGAGTGAGCAGATTCCAGGGGAGTCGCATCAGCCAAACGAGCGTGTCCGGGCACTGGTTACGGAAGTAAAGGCTCAGGGGAGTCGCGTCAAAGTAGTTCTCAGTCGAACTCGCCCGGTGTTTGTTCAGCGTTTATTCGAAAATGAGATACCGGAGATTGCCGACGGTGTTATTTCGATTAACGCCATTTCACGTGAACCCGGCTATCGATCGAAGGTCGCGGTTAGCAGTATCGATTCGAAGGTCGATTGTGTCGGAGCGTGCGTTGGAGTGCGTGGAAATCGAATCAAGATGGTGATCGATGAGCTTGCTGGAGAGCGGATTGACATTGTTCGATTTGACGAAGACCCAATGCAGATGATTCCTAATGCACTGCAGCCCGCGGAAGTGGACGAGGTGATTTTGTGCCAAATGATGGGACGAGCCATTGTGTTGGTTCGAGAAGATCAGCTCTCCCTTGCGATTGGAAAACGTGGCCAAAATGTTCGCTTGGCGAGCAAGTTGTGCACTTGGGACATTGAAATTATGACTCAGGGGGAGTTGGAGCAGCAAATTGACCGCGCGGTTCAAGGCTTCTGTAAGCTCGAAGGGGTTGACGAAGAATTGGCAAATCGTCTGGTGGGGGAGGGTTATTTGTCTTACGATGACCTCTCCGTCATTGAGCCTCCGGATCTAATGGCGATGGGCGATTTGACCGAAAGTCAAGTTGATGCCATTGTGGAACAAGCTGACGTGCTCGCCGTGGAAGCGGAAGAGCGAGAAGCGGAAGAAAAACGAGCGAAAAAAGCGGCCGCTGCGGTGGCCGCCGTGGAGGCGAAACGGGTCGCAGCCGAGCAGCAGTTGCGAGCTCAAGCGGCGAGTGCTTCCGAAGAGGCGGCGGCTGATGCAACCGAGTCGGCGGAGCCCGCCAAGCCCGCAGAAGGTGAGGGTTCACCGGAGTAGGCGAAACTACTATTAGTCGAATCAGATGAGTTAGCAATAGCTAGCTCATTTAATTCGTGAGGATATATAACCGTGTCTGTGCCAGGTATGGAAATCAACGAAATCGTTGTTTTCTTTTCACTGTTCGGCAGAGGGGACGTTTTATGTAAAGCAAATTTTTAAAAGGTGGCGGTTCTTCGACTCTGGTGTCAGATTCGGGATCGCCCAACAAAGAAGGAAGGTCACACCACGTGCCCGTACGCATCTACGCGTTTGCAAAAGAACTTGGGCTTGATAACAAGCAATTACTTGAGATTTGTGAAAAAGCAAATATCAAGGGTAAAGGCTCTGCGCTAGCAAGTCTGGAAGATGACGAGATTGCCATCGTCAAACAATACATGTCTGGAGGCGAGGATTCGAAAGCGGAGCCCAAGCCTGACGTGGCGGCTCCCATGCGCCCTGTGCGTCCGGTGGCTTCAAAAAAGAAGATTGGTGAAATTGTTTCGCCCGTTTCCGTGGCCCCCCCGGCAGTTGAAGAAGAGACGGAAGTCGAATCCCAAGCGGTCGTTGAGGAGGTTGTCGAAACACCCGCTCCGGCGAAATCCTCGGAAGCACCGACTCGCCCGGCTAAACGCGGCGGTCTGCTTGATCGAATTCGCGGTGTAAAGTCCAAGCCTGAAGAATCGGCAGAGAAACCGCAAGAACCCGCGAAGGCGAATGTTGTTGAGCCAAAGTCCTCTGCAACGAGTGCTCCGACGGCCAAGCCTCCTTTGATGCCACGTCGTCAGCCAGGCGTAGCTCCACGTCGTCAACTTAAAAACCTCGACCAAAGCGGGGATGTTAAAGGTGATGCAGCAAAGAAGGACGCGTCTAAAAAGAAACCTGCCGGAGCAAACGTTCGTTTTGCCGCGATGCCTGAAGTAAAGCAACCGCAGCCACGAAAAGAATCGGGTGAGAAGGTTCAAAAACCCGATATTGCGCTCCCACAGGATGCGATTAAGAGTGTGAAATCTGGCGGTGGTGTCGCGCCGCTGGAGCACCTCACCAAGTCTAAAAATAAGAAGAAAAAAGGCAAAAACGCCGACGCGATGATTGATTCGGAAGAATCAACAAAAAAGCGGGGTTTAGGTTCTCGACGCGATCGTGGAGGTCGCGACGACAGTGTCATGGGCTCACGTCCTTCTCGTCAAAACCGAAGGCCGGCTCGCAACCAGTCGTCTTTCCGTCGTCGTCGTTCGGGGCCAACAGTAAACACAGCCGCCCCGAGGAAAGACAACGTCGTCCTCCAGCTTCCATGTACCGTTCGTGAGTTCTCGGAAGCTGCAGGTGTTCCTAAGGTGAAGGTTTTGTTTGCGATCAAACAATTGGGTGACGAATCAAACAAGACTATCAATTCGATTATCGAAGATGAGATGGTCGAATTGCTCGTCGAAGAGCTGGGTATCGAATTAGAGATTCGCGAATACCAATCGCTTGAAGATGAATTGCTTGCCGATTTCGATGTTGAACAAGAAGACGCCGGTGCTCTCGAAGCCAGAGCGCCAATTGTGACTTTCCTTGGTCACGTTGATCACGGAAAAACATCCTTGCTGGATGCACTGATCGGGATTGATGTTGTTTCCGGTGAGGCTGGTGGAATTACCCAGCACATCCGTGCGTATGAAATCAGAAAGGGTGAAAATAAAATTGCCTTTGTTGATACACCGGGTCACGAAGCGTTCACAGAGATGCGAGCTCGCGGTGCCAATGTTACGGACATTGCTGTTTTGGTTGTCGCTGCGGACGACGGTATCATGCCTCAAACTGAGGAAGCAATTAGCCATGCGAAGGCGGCCGGCGTTCCGATCATCGTTGCGTTGAATAAAATCGATTTGCCAGGAGTCACACCGGACAAAGCATTGCAGGACTTAGCCACCCATGAATTGCTGCCAAGTGAGTGGGGTGGCGAAACGGAAGTGATTCAGACAAGTGCTATTGCCGGAACCGGGTTGGATGATTTGTTAGAAACCATTCTGGTTACCGCTGAACTTCACGAGTACAAAGCGAATCCATCGCGACCTGCTTTTGGAACATGTTTGGAGGCGGAGCAACAATCGGATCGTGGAGTTGTCGCCAAAATTATGGTTCAGGGCGGAACTCTCAAGGTGGGTGATGTTGTTGTTTGCGGCGGGGCATTTGGAAAAGTAAAAGCGATGCATGACACGTTGCGTCCCAAGAAAAAACTGAAAGAAGCGGAGCCGTCGACTCCAGTAAATCTGACGGGACTCGATATTGCACCGGGTGCGGGTGATAAATTTTACGTGGTAGATGACGTCGCCAAGGCCCGCGAAATCGCGGCGACAAGGGTTCATCGAGGTAAAGTTGAGCAAGTCGGTGGTCGGTCCGTTGAGACGTCCCTCGACGAGTTCCAGAAATTGCTTGAATCAGGGAACCTGAATCGCAACTCTCAGGACATGGTGACTTTGAACCTCATCATCCGTGCCGATGTAAAAGGCTCGATTGAAGCGATTCAAAAAGAACTCGGCAAGATCGTACATCCCGAAGTTGAAATTAAGATCCTTCAATCGCTCGCTGGTGGAGTCTCGGTTGGAGATGTCCGTCTGGCACATGCTTCGTCAGGCGTGATTGTTGGCTTTAACGTTGTAGCCAATGAAGAAGCCCGGTCCCTCGCGGATGAACTCGGTGTTGAGATTCGTCGATATGACGTGATCTATAAGATCACGGATGACCTAAAGGCTACCCTAGAGGGACGCTTGAAACCCGAAGAGCAAGTGGTTGAATTAGGCATGGCGATGGTCTTGCGAACATTTAGTGTCAGTAAGACCGGAATGATTGCCGGTTGCCGGGTAATGCGTGGTTCGGTTCAGCGTGAATGCCGGATGCGAGTCATCCGTGATCAAACGGTAATCGGTGACTACCCGATTGAATCGTTGAAGCGTGAGCGCGATGACGCTAAGGAAGTCCAGCGTGGTATGGAGTGCGGAATTAAGCTGGAAAAATTCAATGACATCAAGGAAGGTGATACGCTCGAAGCCTACAAGATCGAAGAAGTGGCAAGAACCCTGTAGATTTCGAATTTTAGTGACGGGCGGTTGTCCGTAGTTGTCCCTTTTGTTTTTGTGTCATTTTCAGGCTTTGAATTATGAGTTCCCGTCGTGTTTTAAAGGCCGCTCAGGCGATCCGAGAAGTTGTGAGTATGGCGATTATCGCTGATCTCAAGGACCCGAGGATCAAAGATGTCACGGTGACACTCGTCGAAGTCTCCCCCGACATGCGACAAGCGAAGGTTCATGTTTCGGTGATGGGAGATGAGACAAAGCAAGGACTCTGCATTCGCGGGCTACAAAGTTCGGCTGGTTACCTTCAGCAGAAGGTTGGGAATCGTATCGATACGCGATACACTCCGCGGCTACAGTTTGTTCTTGACAAGGGAATCCAGCATGCGTTGCTGGTGACTCGTATTCTTGAAGAAGTGCTGCCGGCGGAGCGTGAGCAGCATGAGCAAGCTGCCTCCGCGAATGCTGGTGAGTCTGAGGATACCAGTGCCGCCGATCCACAGGAATCGCTTAGCGATGCCGTGACTGTTGATGAAACGCACGAATCTGACCAGGGAAGTCCGGACAAATCAGTTGAAGATCCGGTTTAAACGATTAGATCTTCGCTGGATGGAGCTTTATCGCAATGAAATTCCTTTCAATGTGGTGACGCCCAAAAAATCGAGACTATCCTGATACGTTAATCTATTTAAATCCAATTTGGTTCCACCGTTGTAAAGAGAAGAAATGTCCGCGAAAAACCGAGCTGATTTGATTACGAAACTTCATAAGTTCGTCAAAAAAGAATATCAAGTAATAACCCCGCCTTCGAACCGATCGGTTTTGGAGCATATGATTTATGGTTGTTGCCTGGAGAATTCCACCTTTGATGCGGCGGACGATGCATTCGCGAGGCTCCAGGAGAATTATTTCGATTGGAACGAAGTCCGGGTAACAACAGTGGCCGAGTTGGAAGAGTCGTGTCGCAATCTGTCGGATCCGACGGCGGCTGCGAAGAGTTTGAAAAAGACACTCCACGGAGTTTTTGAACACTACTACCAGTTCGATCTTGATTTTTTGAAGAAAGAAAACCTTAGTAAAGCCGTTCAGACTTTTCAAAAATTCAATGGAGTTTCGCAATTTGTTGTGTCCTATGTGGCTCAAAACGGGTTGGGCGGCCACTCAATTCCGCTTGATCACTCTTTGATGCGATTGTTTTACGTACTTGGAATCGTGACCGAAGATGAGTCAAAGAAAGATCGTGTCCCTGGTTTAGAGCGAACGATCGCAAAGGCCAAAGGAGCAGAGTTTTCGATTCTGGTTCATCAACTGGCAGTCGCATTTAACAGCGCACCTTTCAGTAACGCGGTTCGCGCTAAGATCTTGAAAATCAGTGGTGACGCAAAAGAGCGATTCCCCAAACGTGCCAGTCGCAAGAAAGAGCCAGAAAAGAAAGCACCTGCGAAAAAAGAGCCTGCTAAGGCCGTGGTGAAGAAAGCGGCGGCGAAAAAGACTGCGGCGAAGGCAAAGCCTGTCGCGAAAAAGGCTGCCGCCAAAACGAAGAAGAAGGTTGTAAAGAAAGCGGCAGCTAAACCAGTCAAAAAATCGACTGCAAAGCCGGCTAAAAAAGCGACTAAGAAAGTAACCAAAAAAGCGACTAAGAAAGTAACCAAAAAAGCGACTAAGAAAGTAACCAAAAAGAAATCGCCGACAAAACGGCTTTCAAAGAAAAAACCCCGATAGGAAAGAGACGTCCAGCATTATAAGCGGTTGATTTAACTGTGCTGGATGGAATGGAACTTGAATCTCGTAATGAAGAGGTGATCCGATGGCGGGCCACAGTAAGTGGGCAAACATCAAGCATAAGAAAGCAGCGACCGATGCCAAGCGCGGCAAGGCGTGGAGTAAACTTTCAAAAGCAATTATTGTTGCAGCCAAAGCAGGTGGTCCTGACCCGGATGGAAATGTCCGGTTGCGCACCGCAATTCAGGATGCCAAAGCAGTCAGTATGCCCAAGGACAATATCGAACGGGCGATTCGAAAGGGCGCCGGTGAAACTGGCGGAGATGATTACGAAGAGATCATCTACGAAGGTTACGCTGCCGCCGGGGTTGCTGTCATGTGTGATATTCTTACTGACAACCGAAACCGAACGGCGCCTGAGTTGCGTAAGCTGTTTGAAAAAGGTGGCGGAAAGATGGGAGCAACGGGCTGTGTCAGTTACATGTTCGATCGAAAAGGTTTGATAGTCGTTTCAGCCGACAAGATCGATGAAGAGAAACTGATGGAACTTGCATTAGAAGCGGGCGCGGAGGATATCGCGGCTAATGAAGGCAGCTTTGAGGTCATTTGCGAGCCGGACGTTTTCACCGACGTAAGTGACGCGCTGGAAGCAGCGGATGTACCTTGTGAATCCAAACAGCTCACCCGCATCCCGCAAAACACGGTTGATCTGGAAGTCGACGATGCGAGGAAAGTTTTAAAGTTGATGGAAGCTTTAGACGACCACGATGATGTCCAAATGGTTTCCGCTAACTTCAATATCTCTGATGAAGCCATGGCAATTTTAGCTACCGAGGCGTAAGTCCGGAATGGTTGAGTCAACGCGGTCTGGTCTTACTACTGTCGAATTCGGTCGCGAATGACCGTTTCGCATTCGTCAATTTTGATTCTTGTTTGCTCTAATGAATCTCGATCACGAATGGTTACGGTTTGATCTTCGAGTGTTTGACCGTCGACCGTTATGCAGTACGGTGTTCCGGCTTCGTCCTGTCGACGATAACGCCGCCCGACGGCCCCTTTCTCGTCATAGAAGACCTTGAAATGTTTTTTGAGATCCAGATAGACGTCTTTCGCGACTTCTGGCATTCCGTCTTTTTTGACCAGTGGAAATATGGCAGCCTTGATGGGGGCTAAGCGGGGATGGAGCTTCATGACCGTGCGAGTTTGCATTTTTCCTTTTTCATCCGGTTGCTCATCTTCCGTGTAGGCTTCGCAGAGGAATGCCAAGGCGGCGCGGTCAGCTCCAGCGGACGGTTCAATTACGTGCGGGACATACTTTTCATTGGTAAGATCATCGCGGTAAGCGAGATCCTTGCCGCTGCCTTTCCATTTGGGTTTACCGTCGGCATTAAGTTGTAGCGCAAGTTCGTTCGATTTTTCGTCGAGTTTACCTTCCATATGGCTCCGGAGGTCAAAATCGCCTCGATGCGAAACCCCTTCAAGTTCGCCGTATTCGCCATCGGACATGAATGGGAAGGCGTATTCAATATCAGCGGTACCAACCGAATAGTGTGCCAGTTCGTTTTGATGGTGTTCACGCATTATCAGGTTGTCGCCGGAAATGCCGAGATCGTGATACCATTTGAGGCGTCGGTCACGCCAGTACCGGTACCAATCTTGTGACTGATCCGGGTGGCAGAAGAATTCAATTTCCATTTGCTCGAATTCTCGGGATCGGAAAGTGAAATTGCGAGGTGTGATTTCATTTCGAAAACTCTTTCCAATTTGGGCAATGCCAAGCGGTAAGCGATGTCGAGTGCTGTCGAGAACATTTTTGAAATTAACGAAAATCCCTTGCGCCGTTTCGGGTCGCAAGAACGCAGTTCCTTCTTCTCCGGAAAGGGCTCCCACGAATGTTTTAAACATCAAGTTGAATTCGCGAGGTTCGGTAAGAGAACCAAGTGATTTTGCATCCGGTCCGAGTACTTCCTCGAAGTTGTCTAAATCCGTTAAGCAAACGACCGGGCCATCCCATTTCAGATCGTCGATGTGCTTGTTACGCAGTTTGAAGAACTTGAGGGCTTGTTTGGTCAAATGCTCCTGCTCATCTTCTCCAGCGGGAGCTGTGACGAAGATTTTCCTCTCTTTTGCTTCCACCCAGCGGCCATTGATTTGGTCGTAACGATATCGTTTTTTCGTCTCTCGACAGTCGACCATGTGATCGTGAAAGAGGTCGTAATGTCCCGAGCATTTCCAGACCTGAGGGTGCATAATGATCGTGCAGTCCAGACCTTCCATCGCGTAAGGGGAAGGAGCACCAGCAAGCGTACTCATGTCATCATGCCCGTTCACCATGTCGGACCACCATGCCTCTTTGACGTTTCGTTTGAGCTCAACGCCGAGTGGACCATAATCCCAAAATCCCTGTAAACCACCATAGATTTCGCTGGATTGAAATAGAAAACCTCGTCGTTTACAGAGGGAGACAATCGAGTCCATATTCATGGCTTGGGGTCCAATAGAAGCTTTATGGGTTGCGTTGGCATTTAGGTGAGATACGGTTTCGCAGCTCAATTTTACCTAAGAATCGAGGTATAACGGACTCCATTTTACTTTCTAAACGGAGTTAACAGTAGGCGGGAGAACTGTGCCAGAATGGCGAGTATTCTAATTTTTTGGCGATTGAGGATCGTTGATAATCCAGTGTTGAAGATCCAGCTCAGGGACAAGATCAAATGTGTCAATCTGTGAGGCAAAAACGATATCCGGATCATGCCCAATTTTGACTAAATTGATGCCACCTCTGGCGTTTCGGAAAAAATCGGCAAGTGGTTTGCCTTGATCCAATTCCTGCCGAGTTGTTTTCCAATGTCCCAGTGCGATCGAGGCCATATCTGTCAATTGACCACTGGGCTGATTAGATTCGGTGCGAAGGGCCATGATTCGATCCACGAGAGCGCCAGCGAACAGCACGTCTTCGCTGGTAATACAGCGATCGGTGCCGGAGCAAATCACGGTCACTTGGGAATCTTCTTTAACTTGCTGTGCCACCGCTTCGAGATTTACCATCGCACCGATAAGTACACGATTGGCAGCCCGGCAATGTTCCATGGCAACCGTACCGTTGGTGGTGGCCAGGATGAGAGTCTTGCCTTTAATGGTCGAGGGTGTGTATTCGATTGGGGAATTGCCGTGATGAAATCCCTCGACAATCTTCCCCCCCCGCTCTCCACCGATGACGGCATCTCCTTGAAACTGCCGAAAGGCCTCGCGAGCAGCTTCGACGGTGGGTTGGGGCATAATTTCCGCGCATCCGTTGTAAAACGCACTGACGATCGTTGTTGTTGCTCGCAGAACATCGACGACGATAACGGTTTGTCCGGTGAGCGATTCCGGGGAAATAAGACTGGGTAGCAGAGCGACATCCAATACGGGGCGATTCATTTGATTCAAGCTAAAACAGTGATATTTTCGGCTGGTTAGGTAGTTCCATAGCATTTCCCATCAGTTAATGTATCCTGACAGATTCGGTCAACTCAAGTACAGCGGTGTGGGCGATGTTTTATACTAAAACCATTGGCCATTCGGTCTCCAAGCCAAACGATGCGGGAAACAGAGCCAATTATGGTTGTCGATAAATCAAATGAGCGTGTTCGGAAGATGTTCGGCGAAATTGCGCCTAAATATGATCGAATGAATCATCTCCTATCGATGAACGTGGATCGTTATTGGCGTTGGAAATCTGTTCGCAAATTGAAGCCAAACCAAACAGATCCGATTTTAGATGTCTGCACGGGGACTGGTGACCTCGCGTTCTCATTTCATAAATACACCCAAGGCAGGGTGCCCGTTGTTGGTTCGGATTTTTGTTACGAGATGTTAGAAGTTGGTCGGGAGAAAAGCGATAAAACTGAACGGGAAGTCTCTTTTGTGGAAGCGGACGCCCAGAATCTTCCGTTTGAAGACGATCGGTTTCAGGTCGTTTCGGCTGCGTTTGGGTTACGAAATGTCGCGGACACGGATCTCGGGCTCCGTGAGATGACACGAGTTTGCCAACCGGGAGGAAAGGTAGCAATTCTGGAGTTTTCGGTGCCAAGATACCAACCAGTCAAAGGATTGTATGGCTGGTATTTTAAGAACATACTTCCGCGGATTGGTCAGTGGATGGCACGGAATGACTCAAGTGCTTACAGTTACTTGCCCGATAGTGTTGGAGAATTTCCTTGCTACGAACAACTTACCGAACGCATGTTGAATGCAGGACTGTCGACGGCTAAGTTTTATCCCCTGACCTTCGGGATTGCGACGCTTTATATCGGAACCAAGTAGCGAGTGAAGAATGAGTCAATCCCCAATTGTCTTGGCAATTACCGGGGCGAGCGGTTTGGTCTACGGCCAGCGGTTGCTTCAGTTATTACTAGATTCTCAATTAGAAGTTCATCTGACGATCAGCGATTCAGCCCGTGTCGTGGCAAAGCATGAACTGAATTTGACGCTGGATCTTGAACAGTTTGAAATAAATCAACTGCTCCCCGGTCGTGTTCCCGGCGGCAAAGTGATTTATCATCATTACAAAGATTTCATGACTCCGATTGCCAGTGGTTCCTTTAAGACCCGTGGAATGATTGTTTGTCCTTGCAGTGGTGGGACGATGTCAGGGATCGCGACGGCATCTAGCCGAAATTTGATTCAGCGGGCTGCTGACGTTCACCTTAAAGAAAATAGACCACTTGTGTTAGTTCCCCGTGAAGCACCCTTGTCGTTGATTCAAATCGATAATATGCGGACTGCCTGCGCTGCGGGTGCGACCATTTTGCCGGCATCCCCGGGTTTCTATCAGGAGACCGGGGCGGTTTCGGATCTGGTTGATTTCATAGTCGCACGGATCTTGGATCAATTTGACATAGAACATGATCTGGTTGGTCGTTGGGGTGTAGAGTAAACGTTGATTTTGATGCTACGATTTCTGGTTTGAACATCGAGAGTACGGCCTTAGCCTTATGCTTCCGCAATTGAAAAAATTACTTGAGATGATTCGGTTCAGCCACACCATTTTCGCGCTGCCGTTTGCCCTGCTCGCCGCCGTCATGGCGTGGTCAGTGCCCGATCCAGAAAGGCTCGTGAGCTTTCGGTGGCTGCATTTAGTTGGAATCCTGGTTTGCATGGTGGGTGCTCGCAGCGCGGCAATGGCTTTCAATCGATTGGCTGACCGGGCTATTGATGCTAAAAATCCGCGAACCGCGCGCCGCCATTTGCCAGCGGGTGAATTGTCAGTTGCTTCGGTCGTTTCGTTCACTGTGTTCTCGACACTTTTATTCGTTGCCGGAACCTGCTTCTTTCTTCCGAACTTTCTTCCGCTTTTGGTTTCGATTCCGGTCATGGGAGTTCTGTTTGGCTACAGCTATACAAAGCGATTCACGTCTCTAGCACATTTTTGGCTCGGCTTGGCATTGATGCTTTCCCCCGTTTGCGTTTGGCTTGCTATTCGAGGTCTGGTTGTTCTGGATAATCCTCTCGATTTACTACCGTCAGTTGTTCTTGGGCTAGCAGTCCTGTTTTGGGTTGCCGGGTTCGATATGATTTATGCTTGTCAGGACTTTGAGTATGATCGGGAGCATCATTTGAACAGTATTCCTGTGAAGCTCGGGATTGGCGGTGCTTTGCGATTGGCTGGTATTTGCCATTTCATCATGATCTGTTTGTTGGCTAGTTTGCCCTGGACTTTTCTTGTGGGTGGACCTCAATTGGGTTTTGGTTGGCTGTACTGGGGCACGCTGGTGGCGGTAACTCTGCTTTTGGTTTACGAACACTCGCTCGTGCGGCCAGACGATTTAGACCGGGTGAATGTCGCTTTTTTTAACGTGAATTCGATTATAAGCGTGGGGTTGTTAGCGGCCGGTACTCTTGATTTACTGGTTATTTGAAGTAGCTAGAAGCGGTTATTTACAGGACAAGATGGACAGTTTCCAATAGTCAGAATAAACTCTGCAGCGGTTTTAACCGATCAAAGATTCGTTGCTGCCATTCGACCCCCATTTCTGCCTGAATTATTGGTGGTTGACCCCACGAAAGCTAGGACATTGCCCTGATTTACAACGGCTTAATACACGAGAATTAATTTTTCTTGAAAGACCCGAAATGATTTTTTCTGTTGATCCACGTTTAAAACCTATCCGCGATAAGGTTGAATCTGGCGAGCGATTGTCGTTGGATGACGGACTGCTGATGTATGATCCGGACATTCCAGTCAATGATCTAGGTCAGCTTGCAAACTTGGTGCGCGAGCGTAAGAACGGGAACGCAACCTATTACAACATTAACTCGCATCTTAATGCGACGAATGTTTGTGTGTACCGATGTGTCTTCTGCGCGTTTCGGTCAGACCTTCGCAGTGACAAGAGTTACGCCATGGATGACGCAAAAATTATCGCTCGCGGCCAGGAAGCTACGGATAATGGTTGCACCGAACTGCATGTTGTTGGTGGCCTGCATCACCAGCGAAAGTACGCTTGGTACCGAGATATGATTTCGTTGCTGCATGAGAATTTCCCCAAGCTCCATCTCAAGGCTTGGACGGCGGTCGAGATCAATTGGTTTGAATTTCTTGAAAAGCGTCCTACTGCTGAAATTTTGCAAGAACTGAAAGAGGCGGGGATGGGAAGCATGCCCGGTGGCGGGGCGGAAATTTTCCACCCGGAGGTTCGCGACCAGATTTGTGAACACAAGGCGGATGGAAATAATTGGATCCACATCCATCGCACCGCTCATCAATTAGGAATTAAAACGAATTGCACAATGCTTTACGGGCATGTGGAAAAGCCGTTTCACCGGATTGACCACCTGATTCGTCTTCGCGATCTTCAAGATGAAACGGGTGGGTTCCAGACTTTTATTCCACTCGCATTTCATCCGGAAAACACCGGCCTCGACCACATTAAGAAACCAACCGCTACCGAAGATTTAAGAACAATTGCGATCAGTCGTTTAATGCTGGACAACATCGACCATGTAAAGGCCTATTGGATTATGTTGGGAATCGGTACGGCACAGGCAGCCCTGGCTTACGGAGCAGACGACCTTGACGGCACGGTTCGACAGGAGTTGATCTATCATGATGCAGGTGCAACGACTCCCGAGTTTTTGTCAGTTGAGCGACTTGAAGACCTCATTCGCGAGGCGGGGCGTGATCCCGTTGAGCGAGATACGATTTATCGAAAAGTCATTCGTGATGAAAACGAATTTACAAATTGGGAAGTTGGCGAGGAAATTGCTGTCGCCCACTGATTTTGACGGAATGCTGACTGTCTGTTAACCTTTTCGGGTTATGGTTTTTAAAAGCAGTCGTTTAGTAGGGGCGTTCCAATGTCTAAAAATTCCGAAAACCCATACCGCTCAACCGCTCAACCCCAAAACGTCGCCAGTCCGAGCGGAACTGGCGAGGGCGATGCGACGGGCGGCTTGATTCCCTACAAAAACCCCAAAGCTCTTATTTCCTATTACCTCGGAATAGGTTCACTCTTAATTTTTCCACTCGGGTTTGTCTCGATCGTTTTAGGCTTTATGGGCTTGGCCGACAGAAAAAGAAATCCGGTAATCAAAGGATCGGCGCACGCCTGGATTGGAATCGTGCTTGGCGGGCTTTCTCTTCTTTGTGGTAGCTTTGGAATCCTTGCGATAATTGGCGGGATCATGTCCCGTCCTGGATAATTTCCAATCCGGCTTCGTTGAAAACCTGTTTAACCCACGTCGCTTAGCTGCAAGGCCTTGCCGTACCTCGCAAAGACAAGCTGTCGTAGCCGCTGATAGTCACTGCCTTCTAATTCAGGATCCTGATCGATTAACTTTCGAGCATCATGCTGAGCTGATTTAAGAGTATCTGCATCGCGAATTAGGTCAGCGATCATCAAAGGAGGGAATCCGCTTTGCTGGGTACTAAATAAATTACCAGGGCCGCGAATTTGCAGATCGATTTCTGCAAGCTCAAATCCGTTATCGTTGTCGGCAAATGCGGTTAGCCGCTGGTTTGATTCTGGGTCGTCTGTTGTGGAAAAAGCACAAACGAATGCGGGGTGAGTGCCACGACTCACGCGGCCTCTTAATTGATGGAGTTGAGAGAGTCCGAATCGCTCAGCAGACTCAATTGTCATTAGCGTAGCGTTGGGGACGTTGATGCCAACTTCGACCACCCCCGTGGCCACAATCGCTTGCGTTTTTCCGGAAACAAAATTCTGCATCGCCATGTCCTTTTCCTCGGTAGACTGTTTGCCATGGAGGACATCCAATCGAAATTCAGAAAGTGGTCCGTTAGCGAGTGTTTCGAACATTCGTTCTGCGCTGCTCAATTCCGAGTCGTCATCAGCGTTGACCAGCGGAGCGACAATAAATCCTTGCCGACCTTCTTTCAGCTTCTTGCGAAAGAACTCCCACCATTGGTCGCGATTTTTTTCGAGGCCGAGGTAAGTATTTACTTTTTGCCCCACCCCACTGGTTCGCTCAAGTATTGAGACATCAAGATCACCAAAAAGAGTCATGGAGATGGTTCTTGGGATCGGCGTTGCCGTCATGACGAGGTAGTGTGGATCGTGTCCGGATTGTTTTAGTAACGCACGTTGCCGAACTCCAAATTTATGTTGTTCATCGATGACGACTAGTCCAAGTTGATGAAAGTCAATTTTAGAAGCCACGACTGCTTGAGTGCCGATAACAAGATCGACTTCCCCTTCAGAAATCTGTTTCGAGATTTTTTTTCTTTCCGCCGGCTTAAGGCTTCCCGTCCAGAGCACCATGCGGACGCGGCTGTTTTCAAGAAGTTTTTTCAGTGTTTGGAAATGTTGCTGCGCAAGGATTTCCGTAGGAGCCATGAGGGTTGCTTGATTCCCGTGAGCGACGGCGAGTAGCATGGCGCAAACAGCGACGACGGTTTTCCCACTGCCAACTTCACCGTGTAAAAGCCGGTTCATCGGAAACGTCTGCCCCATATCAGTGGCAATTTCTTGAAAGGCTTTTGTTTGAGTTTCGGTCAATGTAAAAGGCAACCTGCCAACAATTCGAGAACGAATTTTTGGCGTTAACTCAAGCTGGGGCGAGACATTAGTGGTGCGGATCCTATGTCGGCGAATGGCCAAAGCAAGTTGAAGGATGAAGAGTTCCTGATAGACCAACCGTGATCTAGCCTTTTCCATTTGTTCATGGTTTTTAGGAGCGTGGATTTGACGAATTGCGGTTTCGATTTCGCAAACTTCAACTTGCTTTCGTAAGTCTTCAGGAAATGCCTCTTGAATTAGTCCGGCACAACTTTCGATGGTTTGCGATATCAACTCGCGCATTTGCCGCTGATTGATTCCTTCGGTTAATCGATAAACGGGAGAAAGTTGTTTTTCGTTTTCGACATCCTGATCGGCGTCCAGCCAGATTGTTTTGGGATGAGACATTTGAAAACGCCCAGAGACCAATTTGATTTTGCCTCGCAAAAGTACGCGCTGGCCAATTTGAAATTTCTTGGTCATGAACGATTGATTAAACCAAATCGCTTTCAAAAACTGGTCGTTTTGTTTGAATAAAACAGACAAAATATGTTTGCCACGACCAGTAATTGCCGGATCGATATCTTCCACTACGCCGACAACGTTAGCCATTTGCTCGTCTTGGAGTTCAGTGATTTGGTGTAGTTCAGTGAAGTCTTCGTAAGACCGAGGGAAAAAGAACAACAAATCTGCAGCAGTATGCAATCCAAGTTTTTGAAGCAACTTGGCGCGTTGAACCCCGATTCCGTGAATCGAAAGGATCGACTGAGTAAGTCTTTCAATCGGAGCCGCGTTGGGAGGTGTAGAAGGGGATTGTTCAGAATCAACCATGCCTTATTTTGTTCGATTCGACAACAAACGGGTAGACCCGTCATGGCAGATTTCGTTGATGGGAGGAGCTCTTTAAAGGTATTTTTGGTAGGCCGCGACAGCAAGTCCATCAACACGGTCGTTCTCTTCGTGCCCACTATGTCCGGCAACACGGGTGTACTTCACGCGATGGCGAGTGAGTTGCTGGTCCAAACGTTTCCAGAATTCTTCATTTTTGACCGGGACTAGTTTTTTCCCTTCGCGTCGCTTCCATCCGTTGGCTTTCCATTTCGGCATCCATTCTGTCATTCCCTTGCCAACGTAAACACTGTCAGTGAAGAGTTCGACGCGGCAAGGTCGTTTAAGCATTGCGAGCCCCTGAATGACAGCTTCCAATTCCATTTGGTTGTTGGTTGTTAGTGCCATGCCGCCGGATTTTTCAATCTCTTTTCCCGACGCGAGGTGTCTTAATATGAAACCCCACCCTCCGGGTCCAGGATTGCCACTGCACCCACCATCGGTAAATAAATGAACTTCAATTGTATCGGCGGCTGAGTTATTCACGGAGCATTGTTTGGGACAGGAGGTTAGAAAGCAGTATCTTAGTTGATCAAGTTGCCAAAGTTTAGTGTCATAAGGAAGCTGCAACCAGGTAGCTGGATGACTAGTCGGATGGGTCTGTCGCCGCCGAGCTTGATGGTAGACTTTCAATATCTTCAGTTTGGGGAGTTGGAGTGAGGTTGGCTCTGGCAAAGTCAACACGTTGGCTTTTGGTGAGTTCGTTAATTGTCTCTGAAATTTCCGAGTTGATTTTTGGCTCGGCGTTAAATCGCCAAGGTAACGTAATAGAAAAAGTACTTCCTTTTCCAACTTCTGAAACCAGTTGGATTTTGCCTCCGAGGAGAATGCAGAGTTCCTTTACAATGGAAAGCCCTAGGCCGGTGCCAGAGACCTCGCGGGTCAGCGAGTCTGTTCCAATGGCGGAGGGGCCCTGTCTGAATTTTTCAAAGATGATGGCTTGATCTGGAGCTGCGATGCCTATGCCTGTGTCTCGCACGTGGATTTGGAGTTCAGTAGGATTCGAATCCAGTTGCTCTGCGGTGACATTAATGCGGCCGCCTTCTGGCGTAAATTTAATCGCGTTAGAAAGCAGGTTGGTTAAAATTTGTTGGAGTTTAACCTTGTCCTGAAAGACAACCGGGAAATCAGGGTTAACATCAACGGTCAGTTGGATATTTTTGGTTTCTGCCAGATTCGTGACCATCTCGCAAAGCTCCGAGATGAGTAGAGGCAGTTTGAATTCACTGGGATTAACTTTCATTTTGCCAGCTTCAAGCTTGGCTAAATCAAGGATGTCGTTGATTAAATCGAGAAGTAATCGGCCAGAGTTTCGGATATTTGAGGCGAAGCGAACCTGTTTGTCTTCGAGGCCTGTTGCCGTTTCGAGTATTTCTGAAAATCCAATGATGCTGTTCAATGGTGTCCGCAATTCATGGCTCATGTTAGCCAGGAACTCACTTTTTATCTGGTTCATCTCATAGAGCTTTAGATTTAATTGCGCCTGTTCGTCGACTTTACTGTCGAGATCCTGGTTGGCACTCTGGAGTGCCACCTGCGTATCCATGAGGTGTCTCAGCATGCGATTGAACGAACGTGACAGTTCTTCAAACTCATCACCTGTGTTGACTTCGGCGCGAACGTCCATTCTGCCCTGGCTGACTTCTTCCGTTACGTCACGAAGGTGAGCCAATGGTTTGACAATAACGTACCGGACGATTGCCCAAAGAAAAGCCACGCAGATAACGACGGTCCCAATCGCAACTGAGATTAGGATTGCGCGACTCCGCGTGAGAGTATCCTGTGTCAACTTGTCATCGAGCGATATTTTTAGAAAGAAGGACGGTGCGTATTCGTTTTTTTCAGCAAGGATGTTGTCGATGTCTTCCGTTTTGAGGTCATCTTCGATCAGGCGCTGTTGAAGACCATCGAGTTCTAGCTGGATGTCTTGGTCTTCAGTAATGAGCCAGTGGCACGCACTGCATTCTGTATTGAAAATGATTGGGGCGTAATAGACAAATTGCCCGCCCTCGAAGTTGTCGACCTCCCAGGAATTCCAATCATCCGCTGTCAGATCCTCTTCGATCGCTTTTTTATACTCTTCGTATTTATCAACGTCCCTCTTTTTGTACGCGTCGAGTCGATCTTGATTCAACTGGAGTGGCCTCGCAAGCTCGGTAAGCAATTTGAGGCGGTTGGTTTCTTCTTTTTTGTTATTGTCACTTTGGACTGGCGACTCATCTGGCGGCGGCTTGGGCTTTGAGAGTCCACTATCGAATGTGCCAATTAGATTACGGGTGACTTTATTGGGTAAAAAAACAGTTTTCGCGGTGTACATGTAACCCGCGCCATCCTCGGCCAGTTTTACGAGTAGTTCCTCTTCGGCTTGAGGAATGTTTTGAATATTCCTTAAGTGTGTCCGCAGGAGATAATCCGATTTAAAACTTTTTGCCGTTTTCTGAATGTTGTCATAGATTTGATCTTCGGTAATTTTATTTAACAGCCAAAAAGATCCTCCCATCAAACCCAATAGGCACATGCCGAACCAGATACGGATTTTCCGTTCCAGGTTAGACTCGCCAAGGACGCGTTTGATACCGCGATAAGACATAGGAGTTTGATTTTCTGCTGGTTAAATAGACTTGTTCCACCATTGTAGGAGTGCTCCTTAAACCAAGCCAGAGCGAAACAGCGGTGTTGAAAAAGTCGCCGCGAAACGAGAGACCCGCCAAGTGGGGTGTTTTGTGGGGAATAAAAAGGTGCTCTAGATTGTTCCACGGAACCGCAACTACATCATGTCCTGCGGGTCGACATCGACGATCCACTGCACATCATTAATTGATTTGATGGTTTTTTGGGCGAGTCGAATGACCGATTGCAAATTACCGGAAGTTTCTGAGCTCAGGAGCATATGAAAACGAAACTTTCCCCGGAGTTTTTCGACGGGGGCGGCGGCAGGCCCGAGAACTGAGACATCGGTGTTTAGTTTTTCCGAAGCAAATTCTATCTGTTCAGCAATATGCTCTGCCATTTGTTCGGCTTTTGATTCCAGCTCCCCGCGAATAACGATTCTGGCTTGAAATCCAAAAGGTGGATATTTGAATTCGTCACGATGAGGCAGCTCCTCAGCGGCAAACCCGAGATAGTCATGGCGGGTTGCGGCTTGGATTGCTTTGTGTTCCGGATCAAATGTCTGCACTAGCACTCTGCCCCCCTTCTCTCCCCGCCCTGTCCGTCCGGCGACCTGAGTGACTAATCCGAAGGTTCGTTCGGCAGCTCGAAAGTCAGGGAGATGCAGCGCTGTGTCAGCGTTGATGACCCCTACGAGCGTGACGTTTGGGAAGTCGAGGCCTTTGGCGATCATCTGCGTTCCCAAGAGGATTTTGATCTCACCACTACGGAATTTAGAAAGCGCTTTTTCGTGGCTTCCCGGTTTCCGCATGGTATCAGTATCCATTCGCATCATCGGAATTTCGGGAAACATGGCAGCTACGGTGGCGGCTAATCGTTGCGTTCCCAGTCCTGAAAACCGAATGGAGTCATTTCCGCACTGTGAGCATTTTTTGGGTTCTGGAATCTGATGATCACAGTAATGACAAACCGCCTTATTTCCATCGACATGGTGTGTAAGCGGAATTGAACAGTCGGGGCAGGTTTCCACATTTCCACAGCCGGGGCATTGGATGCGGGTAGAGAATCCGCGGCGGTTTAGCAACAAAATGACTTGTCCGCCTCTCGATACGGCCTGGGTGATTTCCTGTCGGAGTTTTTGACTGATGGGGCCGAATCGTTTTCGCCCGCCAAAGTCAACACGAAGGTCGATGGTAGCAACATCGGGAAGGGGTAAGTCGAGAACACGTTTTGCGAGAGAAAGTTTTTCGTATTTGCCTTCGATCGTTCGCTGCCATGACTCAAGTGATGGGGTTGCTGAGCCAAGAACCAAGGGAATGCCTTCATTGCTGGCGCGCCAGTCCGCAACATCTCGCGCGTGGTATCGCGGTGCTTTGTCCTGTTTGAATGAACCATCATGCTCTTCGTCTAAAACGATTAATCCTAGCCGTGGTGTTGGAGCAAAGATTGCACTGCGGGCGCCAATGATTACCTGAATGCGGCCAGCTGCGATCTCTTGCCAATGCCAGGCGCGTTGAGCGGCCGTTAAGTGGGAGTGTAATACAGCAACACGATCGAAACGGGCTCGGAACCGTTGACGGGTTTGGGGAGTAAGGCTGATTTCAGGGACGAGCACAATGGCTTGTTTTCCAAACTCCACCACTCTTTGAATGGCGCGAATATAGACTTCTGTTTTTCCGCTCCCCGTCACGCCGTGCATTAGAAATGTACGATGAGTATCGGAATCAATATGTTGGTTGATTTTTTCGAGAGCGGCTTGTTGTTCTTCATTAAGAACTAGGTCAGCTGTTCTGCGTTCACGTGGAATCTCATGCGTTTTTTGTTGAACTCGTTTGGTGGTCGCAACAATCAAGCCTTTTTTTCGAAGGGTTGAAATCGGGCCTTGGGTGCAGCCAACGGTTTCGGCAAGCTCTCGCGGTGTCCAGTCCTGAACGCTGCTGACCAGTGTTTTTAAGATGGTCTTTTGAAGTTGCGACAATTTCATCGTTTGGGTGCGTGGCTGTAAATCCTCGGCGGCGCTTAGGAAGAGCATTTCGCGGGTGCCCGATTTATTACGAACGCCGGTTGGAACGATGGTCTCAATGACTTGACCAACCGGGCAGAGGTAATAATCACTGATCCACTTGGCCAGACCAAGTAACGCAGCGTTAATTAACGGTTTTGGGTCAATGACCCGCGCGATCGGCTTTAATTTTTGGGGATTCACCGTTTGAGCGTCCGGATGACACGGGCCAATGACCTCAATGCAGTAGCCAATCATGATTCGGTTACCCCGGCCGAGATTGACCTCAACGCGAACCCCGGGTTGCACAGATTTTTCCAGCTCACTCGGGATGGAATAGTCGTAAGGACCGTAGGGGGCACCCGGGAATACGATTCGTGCAGCCAGCCAGTCGTCCTGGTCATCCAGTTGCCAGGGTGGCGGTTCGGCGTTGAAAAGAGATTGCTGGTCCATTGAACTAACTTATCAGATTCGGTTGACACGTAGGGTCACGTTGCCGACGTTCCAGCGGGAATATTTATGGGACAAAGGGCTCAAAGTTAAATGTGTTGATTCTTTGGATGCTTTTTCGACCGGTAAGGATTGGCCAGCTTATGGATTTTCAAAAATTTACGCTAGTAGTTTATTATTCAAAGTTGTGTTAGGTTTCCGAAGGTGAGAGACAAAGCAATAAAGAAAAGGTTGATAAAAGTATGCGTATTGGAGTGTTTGGCGGGTCGTTTGATCCGATTCATCAAGGTCATTTGATATTGGCGGAGCAATGCCGGGAGCAGGCTGACTTAGACGCCGTTTGGTTCGTGCCATGTGCAATGAGCCCTCATAAAACGCAGGGTGCTCAGGGGACTGATCGGCAGCGGATCGAGATGATTGAACTTGCAATTGCCGGGCACCCCGCATTCCAGTTAGCTCGTATTGAAATTGACCGTGGCGGCGTCAGCTATACCGTAGATACGCTTAAAGCGATTTGTGAATTACATTCCGATGATGAATTGTTTTTATTGCTTGGCGCAGACTCGCTGGACAGTTTTGACACCTGGCATGAACCGGGTGAAATCTGCCAGCTCGCAACACCGCTGGTCGTGAATCGTCCGGGCGCTCAAGAGATCGACCTCTCGGTGTTCGAAAAATATGTTGATTCGCAGCGATACGAATCCTTTTGTCGCCATTCAATTGTCAGTCCATTAATTGACATTCAAAGCCGGCAAATACGGGATAAGGTAACGGGTCAACAGAGTATTCGTTATCTGACTCCACGCGCGGTGCAGAAATATATCGAGACACAAAAGCTCTATTGTGAAAAATAGTGAGAGGGATTTGCAGTGTTAAAGTATAAAGATTTTGTCCCGAAAGAGATTGTCGCACCCGGATTTTTAAACCCCGGTAAACACGAGACATTCGAGGCGGCAGTCCGGGCGGCGAACCAGTGGATCGCGGATAACGAAATAAAAATCGTTAGCATGGAAACGGTTGTGCTTCCCAATATTTGGAGTCGCTGGGAAGAAGGGTCGGCAGATGCCTCATTAGGTACTAGCGGAGATACGCCGAGTCGTTGGCACCAATTCCTTAGGTGCTGGTACCATCATTAAACCGAGGGTTGGCGAGTTTTTGATGGGCGGAGTCAGGCGACCCGCTTTGAGATTTCGTCTCGAGTGGAGTCATCGAGATTAAGCGTGGAAAGAAGCGGCTCGTCGGCTAGCGTGCCCCGAAGTTGCTCAAGCTGCTCATTGCAGGTGAGTGCGAGATCGATAAATAGCCATTTTGTACCGGCGAACTCACAGACTCCACCGCCGGTTCCCCCGAAGTAGTCGTAGCGAATGCGATAGCCAAGCGTTTCGGCAATCGCGACTAATTGATCAAATTCCTGAATTGTACTCATCGACATTCCTTGTCTTTGGCAAACCGTCATTCCTTGACGTTGTTAAGGGTGACTTGGAGTGATTTTGAACACCTCGGTGCAAAGAGGAGGCGGTCATTGCCAAGCGCAGAAAAAACGTTTCTTACCCAACCCGATTATAGAGATTCAAGGTTTAGCCGCCCACACTAATCGGACGATAGCATTATCAAAGGAAAAAGCAGCGAATCGCGGGTAAAACCAATGGTTTTGAGTGATTCTCGTAGTTTTTGGCAAACAGGCAAGGCGGGAAGCCTGCGCGGTTTGGCTTAAGGTTCGCGTCGGTGCGGGATGCTTAAAATATAACGACCATGGAGGGATCGCTTGTGAGCGACGGGCAGCAAAACGAAATTCAACGCCTCCGAGATGAAATCGATGCGTTGAAAAAGCAACTCGACCAGTCTCAGAGAATGACAGCACTTGGCGAACTCGTGAGTACCACAACCCATGAGTTCAACAACGTTCTCATGACAATCATTAACTACGCCAAAATGGGGATGCGTCACGACGACAAACAGACCCGGGACAAAGCGTTCGATAAAATCAACAATGCCGGCATGCGAGCTGCGAAAATCACCAATGCTGTGCTTGGAATGGCGCGAAACCGAAGCGAGCATTTTGAACTGACGGATGTGAGCAAGTTGATCGATGAGTCGATGGTTTTGCTGGAGCGGGAGATGCAGAAGTATCGCATCTCGGTCGACATTGATATCGACAAAGATATTCCTGAAATTTCCGCTATTGGAAATCAGATTCAACAGGTGTTGATGAACCTCTTAATCAATGCCCGACAGGCGATGAGTGAAGGTGGCCAGTTAGTGATCAAGCTAAAGAAAAATCTCAAGAACAACACCGTTGATTTGAGTGTGAGAGATTACGGGCCCGGGATTTCACAGGAAAAGTTGCGAAAGATATTTGATCCGTTTTACTCAACGAAGTCCGGGCCGGATGAAACGGGTAAAGGTGGAACCGGCGTTGGTTTATCCACTTGTAAAAATATCATTGAAGCGCACGGTGGAAAGATTCGTGTTGAAAGCAGCCTTGGAAAAGGGACCTGCTTTACGTTGATGTTTCCAGTGGGAAAGCAGAAGTCACCAGTCCAGTTGGCGAGAGGTATCTCCGGTGCGGTATCGCAAATCAACGCGACGACAGGAACTTGATTTCTGTCAGAGTGGCAAGCGACGTTTTGGCTATCGCTTGGTTTGACAACGCTTGCAGAAAAAAGTAGCCCGCTGGGCCTGTACGATTCGAAAAATTTTCGCGTCCTTGCATCGCGGGCAGGCTTGCCCTTCGCGGTCGTAGACGCGATGTTCGTTTTGGTAGCTTCCTTCTCCGTTGATGGCGTTTCGGTAAGTTCCATCGGACAGTGTTGATCCCTCGTATTCGATGGCCAGTTCGAATACCTCGATCATGCGTTGGTAGATGAGTTGCCATCTTTTGGCGTTTATCTGATCGCATCGGGTTTGCGGATGTACTCCGGCGAGGTGTAAGATTTCGGCGGCATATAGATTGCCGATGCCGAGGACAATCTTTTGATCCAGCATAGCAACCTTGATTTCCCTTTGAGTGCCGTGAAACCGTTTGGGAAATTCGGCGGCAGAGATCGCCAGTGCATCAGGACCGAGTTTTCCATCGGTTAACTTCGTTTCATATTCACTCGGCGATAGCAGCGTAACATTACCCAGTCCACGTCGATCCCAAAAAAGTACGTTTTTGACAGGACACTTTTTCAGCTGAAGGCAAAATCTTAAATGCTCTTGGGTGGGGGGATCGGCGATTAGTACCAAGCCGGTCATTCTTGGTTCGAAAATGAGTCGATCATCGGAGTGGAGTCGGATCACAACCCGCTTACCGAGGCGATCAACACTGGTGATGGTTTTTCCCTGAATTCGTTTATTCAGATGGTCGATTCTTGGCTTGATGGTGATTGGACGTTTGGAGCATGGGGTTCGTGCCGCTTTGACAATCGTCGCACCTACGATTCCAAGGATGCCACGTCGCATCGTTTCAACTTCTGGCAGTTCCGGCATTGGGTCTAAACTCTTAAGCGAGGGGGATCGGTTGTTTTACCGGCGTCGAAGGCTGTCGTCCGGTCGCCTTCTGGTCGTGAGGGTTTTGGGGCAATTAGGAATTAGCTTTCAAGGAATTTAAAGCCTTCCCCCTTTATACCGACAAAGGTTATGACGAGAAACGATAACCGGTTACAATCAGCGTAATGGCGGAAACAAGCCGGAAATTGGATGTTTTTCGCCGTGAAATTTTTTCTTAGTTTGATTTAAACGATAATTCATGACCAGTCATTTTTTACCGGAACCGAGTCCCGATGCCAGTCTGCCCGATGAAAAAGGGCGTTTTGGAGAGTTCGGCGGGCGGTTTGTTCCTGAGACGCTCATTGCTGCACTCGATCAACTCGAAACTGAGTATTATCAATCTCGAAAAGATCGGACGTTTCAGGCGGAACTCGACGTCTTGCTTCGCGATTTTGTGGGTCGCCCTTCCCCGCTCTATTTTGCGAAGCGACTAACTGAGCACTGCGGCGGCGCTCAGATTTGGTTTAAGCGAGAGGATTTGAATCATACGGGTGCTCACAAAATCAACAGCACCCTGGGCCAGGCTTTGTTGACCATTCGAATGGGTAAAAAAAGAGTCATTGCAGAGACGGGTGCTGGTCAGCACGGTGTCGCGACGGCCACAGCTTGTGCACATTTTGGGATACCTTGTGTCATCTATATGGGCGAAGAGGATATCCGTCGTCAGCAGCCCAATGTTCAAAGCATGAAAATGCTCGGCGCCGAAATTTGTCCGGTCACCACTGGTTCGCGAACACTTCGCGACGCGGTCAACCAAGCGATGCGGGATTGGATGAGTTCAGTTGCGGACACACATTACATTTTAGGTTCCGTCGTCGGACCCCATCCATTTCCCTTGATTGTGCGGGATTATCAGGCCGTGATTGGACGCGAGACGATTCGTCAATCTCAAGAACGGTTCGGGCGATTGCCGGATGCGGTTGTTGCGTGTGTCGGCGGAGGTAGTAATGCGGCGGGAATGTTCTATCCATTTGTTGCCGAGACCGATGTTCCGCTGGTGGGTGTCGAAGCCGGAGGAGAGAGTGACCAACCGGGACGCCACGCTTCCAGTTTGACGTTTGGAAAGCCCGGCGTATTGCATGGAAGTTTTAGTTACGTGTTGCAGGATGAAGATGGGCAGACGGACGATGTCCACTCTGCTTCAGCGGGACTCGATTATCCAGGAGTTGGGCCTGAGCATAGCCATTGGAAATCGACTGGCCGCGTTGAATATCGCAGTTGCCGAG
>WTFU01000028.1 GCA_011523945.1 Mariniblastus sp.
ACAGATTTTGGAACCGGTCATGTTCTGCGAAATTGAGTGTCCTGAGCCAGCACAAGGTTCCATCGTAGGTGATCTCACTTCTCGCCGGGGCATTATGGAATCTACGGATATCAAGCCCGATGGCTCTGTATTGATCTGCTGCGAGATTCCTCTTAGTGAGACCTTCGGTTATGCGACCGATCTACGGTCGATGTCTCAGGGACAAGCGACCTTCACGATGGAATTACGAGGATACCGACCGGTACCACGTAACGTGCAAGAAGACATCATCGAAGAGCGTCGAAAATTGAAAGAAGCGTTGCAAAACGCCTAATTTTATGGCGATCTAAAATCACGAAACACCGTCGGTTCGCACCGACGGTGTTTTTTTTGATCGGCATAGAAACTACCAAACCTGTTTTCGACGCTCGTCGTACGATTTGGTAAGATAGAAACAAATATAAACGCAGAGAACCACCACCAATTTCCCTGATCTCGGCATCCGCCGGTCACAACGGAGATCCGCCTATTTTCGAAATTTAGCGATCGAGAATCCATGCAGTCCTTCCTCCCGCAATTCAAACTCAGCCCCCGATTAACATGCGTTTCGCTTATATGGCTTTTCAGCACAATGGCTTCACAGGGATTTTGTCAGCAGCAACCCGCAACGCAATTTCGGCCGCTGAGCGTACCCGCGTTAAAAAAGACAATCAAGCAACTAAAGCCCATCAATAAACTACTTGGCGAACCTCAGCCCGGACAGTGGCTTGCTCAGCAAAAAGAGTCTGGCCAGTCATTTTCGGAATACCTTCGTAGTCGACCGCTTACTCTCACTGCCAACAGACATACTCTGTACGTCCAACCAATTGGGAATTTTAATCCAAGCCAGCGAGAGATTATTCAACTCAGCTCGGAATACCTTTCCATCTATTTTAGCTGCCCGGTAAAAATACTCAGCACAAAATCGGAAGATGAAATTCCGGCAACCGCAAAAAGAATTCACCCCTCCTGGGGCAATCAGCAATTATTAACATCCTATCTTCTGGAAAAGCAACTGGCCCCCAACCTGCCTCAGGACGCGTTTGCCTTAATTGCATTCACGGCATCCGATCTATGGCCCGGTGATGGCTGGAATTTTGTGTTTGGCTTTGCATCGTTTCGAGAACGAGTCGGAGTCTGGTCGCTGTCCCGCTTTGGAGATCCCGCAAGTGATCCCGAATCTTTCCGGCGCTGCCTCGAGCGGACGTGTAAACTGGCCACGCACGAGACGGGGCACATGTTCTCGATCAAGCACTGCACACGATACGCCTGTAATATGCAGGGCAGCAACAGCCTCGCCGAGTCCGATAGTCAACCGACCCATCTTTGCCCTGAATGCCACGCAAAAATTATCTTCGCAACGCAAGCAGATCCAATCAAACGAATCAACAAATTAATAAGTTTTTCCCAGAAACACGGCCTCAACAGGGAAATCAATTTCCTTCAGGAAGCGAGAGAAATTCTGGACGACTAACTTATGATTTGCGGATCCACAGGAGTGGTTGCATTGTTCAGCAAAGTAAAAATTAATCTAACTGTTTTTCGTTTCGCCGTTTGGATCTCAAAATTCCCCGCTAACAAAAACAACATCGAGCCAGTACAAATGAAATCAATTTTTATCCAGCGCGTCGCAGTCACGATCTTCATCGTTCTATTTTTTGCGTTAATCACGGACTCTTGCAGCGTTGCACAAACAAATGAAAAGCGCCTTATTGCTCCCGCATGGGAGGGCAAGGTCAGCCAGTGGAATGGATTTGACAAGACCGACTTTAAATTTGAAAACCGAGACGCCTATGTTGTTTCTCCCAAAACACCCGCCCCTGGAAATCCCTGGGTTTGGCGAGCCAGGTTTCCAGGGTTCCACGCAGAAGCAGACCTGATCCTCTTATCGCGGGGATTTCACATCGCTCATATCAACACGAACGGGCTGCTAGGCAGCCCCCGAGCAATGGAAGCTTGGAATAATTTCTACCGATACTTAACTTCCAAAGGGTTAGCCAAAAAATGCGTTCTCGAAGGGGTTAGCCGAGGAGGACTATTTGTATATCAGTTCGCCTCGCGATGGCCTGAACGCGTCGCCTGTATTTATTGCGACACCCCGGTCGGAGATATTTCCAGCTGGCCAGGCGGCAAAGGGGAGGGGAGGGGACACGCGCCGACATGGCAGGCCTGTTTGTCCGAATACGGTCTCACCGAGGAAACAGTCAAAGATTTTAAGCAAAACCCAATCGATATCCTTGCACCCATCGCACAGAACAGCATCCCAATCTTACACATCGTCTCAATGAATGACGTGATCGTTCCGCCAACCGAAAATACGTTTGTACTCGCAAAACGGTATCGGGAACTGGGAGGTAAGATCGACATCATGAAAGTCGAAAAGGGAACCGAAAAATCAGGTGGACACCATTTCAGCCACCCTGAACCCATTCGAGCAGCAGACTTCATGGAGCGGTTTGGATCCACGCTCCCAAAATCAAAGGACTATTTCGAAATCCGTGGCTCACTCAATAACTGCCGTGAAAGATTTGAAAACCAAAAAACCGGTCGTGTCGTCTTTCTCGGTGGTTCCATCACCACCATGAATGGCTGGAGAACCCTAGTTTGCAATTATCTTCAAGAAAAATTTCCTGAGACGAAGTTTGAATTTATCGACGCCGGCATCTCTTCCACCGGCTCAGTTCCAGGTTCGTTCCGATTGCTTCGGGACGTTTTCGCCAATGGCGATGTTGATTTGCTATTTGAAGAAGCGGCGGTTAACGATTTGCATAATTCGCGAAAAGCTATTGAGATGACGCGAGGTATGGAGGGCATCATCCGTCAAGCTAGAACCAAGAATCCAAACATCGACATTGTGATGATGCACTTCGTCGATCCCCAACATGTAGCGGATTACCGTCGTGGCGTTATTCCGCAGGTAATCCAACAACACGAACAAGTCGCGATCCATTACAACGTACCGTCGTTGCATTTGGCTCGTGAAGTAACCGAGCGGATGGACAGCAAACAATTTGACTGGAAAAACGACTTCAAAAACTGCCATCCCTCACCGTTTGGGCACACGGTTTACGCGTCTTCGATTCGACGGCTGTTAAATGAGGCGTGGAGCGAACCACGGAATGCCGACTCTCAACCAGTGCCCCATTCGCTCCCCAAACAAATCGATCAATTTAGTTACGATCGAGGTAAAATGATCAGCTTAAAAAAGGCCAAGGAGATGAAGGGATTCACGATCGACAACTCGTGTGATCCTCGTGCCAACAAGGTTGGTGGCAGCGTAAGAGAGGGGTTCCACAATGTCCCCATGCTCGTTGGAACCCAACCGGGCGATCAATTTTCACTGGATTTTCAGGGCCGCGCTGTTGGGCTTTTTCTAGCGGCTGGCCCCGACGCAGGTACGATCGAATACTCAATCGATAATTCCGAATTTAAACCATTGAACCTGTTTACACGTTGGAGCCGCGGCCTTCACATTCCCTGGGTTCATGTACTAGAAGGCGAACTACCCTCGGGGCCGCACCAACTCGTCGTCCGGATTGCCCCGACAAATGACGCACGTAGTAAAGGACATGCCTGCCGAATCGTCAACTTACTGATCAACGAATAAAACACCCTTTGACTCCCCGCGTTCACCTAAAGCCCGGGAACCGGATCCTGTGGCTTTATCTCCTTACCTTCCCAAATGACTTTACCATCACGTCGCTCCAGAATACGTTTTGCACTACCGGGAGCCGGCCGACGATTCTCATCTGGAAGGAATTTCCGATGACTCTCGATTAACAAACTCAACTCACTGCGTCCGGACAGGTTAACCCACTCATTAGGGTCAGACTGAAGATCATAAAACTCCTCAGAGCCGTCGGCATACTGAATAAAACGGTAACGCGTTGATCTTACCGAATGGTTGTCGTGGTTATGCGTGGTTATCGCCGGAAAATCTCTCTTCTGATTCGAATTGACCAGCTGTGGAACCAGACTATGCCCCTCAAGTGATTGCTTAGCGGGAAATTTACAAAGCTCTAAGAGGGTAGGGTAGATGTCTAACAGCTCCACGGGTTCTCGGCAGTTTGCGCCTTTGGAAACACCAGGCCCCGCAAAAATCAAAGGGACTCTTGTCGACTCCTCCCACAGCGTGTTTTTGCCAGTAATTTCTTTTTCCCCAAGGTGGAATCCATGATCCGACCACAAAACCACAATCGTATTTTCAGATCGCCCGCTCTTGTCCAGCGCCGAAAGCACCCGCCCGACCTGACTGTCAACAAAACTCGTGCTCGCTAAATAGGAACGAGTCAGGTTCGCGAGTTGATTGGATTCGGTCAAAAATTTCAATCGAGGCTCGGGCAAATTCCAGTGCAGATACCAGGAAAAATCGGGCGTGTCCTGACGGTCACCTAATTTAATGGGAGGTAAAATTAGCTCTTTTTCTGGATAGAGATCAAACCACTTTTGCGTTGCATAACACGGCACATGAGGGAGAAAAAAACCAACGGAAAGAAAGAAGGCGTCGTCCTTATTTTCTGACAGTGGCCCCTCCAACGTCTTGATCGCCCAGTCCGCTACTTTCCAATCTCCCTTGTCCTCATCTTTGTGCGGAAACACACCCCAATCGACAAGTCCATGTCCCGAAGGCGTGTTAACAAGCTTTGCCTTTGGTCGTGCACCAACGCTGGACGCCGTACCAATCACATCAAATTCCGTATCCTTTTTTTGTCTGCCATTCCGTCCGTGATAAATCTTACCCGTGGTATAAGTCGTATAGCCTCGATTCGAAAAATACTGCGGCAGCGTTTCGTAGTCTTTAAATTCGGGCAAACTCTTTATCCACGGAGCCAATCCATAAATGCCAGTCGACGACGGACGAAGTCCCGTCATCAAACTCGTTCGCGATGGATTACACAACGGCGACTGGCAATGAGCGTTGGAAAACAAAGTTCCGCGTTGAGCCAAACGATCAATATTCGGCGTCACAACCTGGGGATGCCCATTCAGACATCCGATCCAATCATTTTGATCGTCGATTGCTATAAATAAGACGTTGGGTTTCGATTTTATTTGCTCTTTACCCTGAACGCAGCCTGCACGTAGTGAGATTGCGTTACCCCACAAAACGGCCGCACCAACGAGCACCAACATCCAATATTTGCGTCCAAACATTTATTACACGATCTCCGTTGCATTTCGAATCAGAAACCTCAGATGGTTCGAGCATCTTATGCTTTCCACAAACAAGTTACAACAAATCGAGCTACAACAAATTTCAAGACTGACCAGAGCAGAGAAGTTCTGTGCACAGGGCATTAGCGAAAGAATCCATCAGTCCAATGCGACGCAAACTAAACACTCAACATTGAAACAATGCGTGGTATTACTGATTAACCATGCCCAGATCATGTTGAGAACTGGCAAATGGGTGGCCCGCAGGAAGGAAAACAAACGCTTGCGGAAACAGCGGGCAATAGCGACCAGTGCGTTGCAAAATTTTAGCAAAAATTTATCCAACACCACCCCTCGGCAGTGGTTGAATGAGATGAATCACTTCGTGGACCTCAATGGCTCAGCCACCCAAAACTCATCGACTTCGATATCGCTCATCTCAGCACTGGTTTGTTTTTCCCGAAAAGATTCGATCGATTCTTTTGGAGGCGGTAACTCTTCGATGCCTCGCCCTTTGTCATTGGTCGGCCGTGCTTCAAGATTCGAATCCGGCCCTGGACCATCATCTGGAGCATTAGGATCCGAAAAAATTGAACCAACTCGACCATACCTGGAATCAACTCGTTCAAACTTTCCACCGTAAACTGGATAATCGTAGTCGAATGGCCCGCAACACATACTGCAACCCAGACTCCCCACACTCAATGTGGCGACGAAGATGATGAAAATTGAGCGTTTCATAAAATGACTCTGTATCTATCTGGCGGATTTCAAATTTTCAGTTGAATGAAATCCAGAATTTAAACGAAACTCAAACCCCGGATCAATTCAGCTTGATCTTGGCAGTCGACCGTTGAGACTTGGTCTCTGGACAATCTAATCCGAGCTTCTCCCAATTTAACCGGTTGCTATTTGCTTCCGATTCAGTCGATGCACTAAGCTTCAACGGAATCGCAGCCGGCTTCACCAACCGATTGGCCGGGCGAGGCGTTGTATCAACCTCTGGCTGACCTCCACCTGATTTACCCGACCGAAGCCTCTTCATTCCAATCGCTCCCAACTCTTTTCTCCAATTGTCCGCCTGGACAATCGGAATCTCTTCTTGATAACCCACTTGTTTTACATTTTGAGAATTATCGACGGCGCTCTTCTCAGTCGATGGTACTTTAGACATTCGTTGGTATCGTTGAGCCCTGACATTCGATCCCTGATCAGGAATCCGGTAGCGTGGCTCAGACTGCTCAAACAGGGGGAATTCACTATCAAACTGCGTTTCATCAAATGCTGCGTCGCCAAACTCTGCTTCATCGAACAAACTCACTTCGGCGGCTTCCTGCACCCCACCGTCCATGTCACCTTTTTCGCCTGCCCCAACCTTTGGAGAACCTCCAATATTAACTGATGTTGGCCAATCTTCTCCTCGACTGATTACCTGTGGACGAGTCCAACCGTAATCGATTTGCCGACTTGCCCCGCGTCGCCGAGCATGTTCCTCTGCATCGCTATACGCCTTCCCGGGCCATGGTCCTTCGCTGAAGCTAATCCCGCTGTAGGCAAGAATCGTTCCTTTTCGACGATGAATTAAAGCGATGACTTTGTTGTATTCACAAAGTGCGGTGTAAAAAGTGTCTTCCGCCTGTGCACGTCGCCGCTGAGCCTCCAAGGCAACGTCAAGCGTTTCTACACCGGCATCTTGCAATCGAATAAAGTGAGCCTCCTCAATCGTCGTGTCTTTCCATTGATTAAAGGCTGCCTGCATCACCATTTGATTAGCCGCCAGAGCCCGCATCGCTTCGCTGAGCTCTTTTGTGACATCCAATTCCATATCTTCAACACGAGCGATTTCCCGTGCCAATTTCAGTTGTGCATTTCGTACATTGGCTAACTCTCGGCGATAACCGACAGGCATCGCGAATGTACCGCCAAACTGGACTTCCTGAAAATTCCCACCGTAAAGCTCATTCAAGGCCCCACTATTAGTACTCGGGAAGGGCTGACTATTACCATTCACACCAAACTGATTTCCCAGTCCTAGCCACCGATACACCATCGAAACGTTTAATTCTGGCAGCAAACTATTTTTAGAATAAGCTAACGCAAGTTCCTTCTTTTTGACTTCCCATCTTTCCTGACGCAATTCAGGTCGATAGGTTAGCGCCTCGGCAAGCGAAGATTCCCAATCGAACTCAATCGGAGCCATCACAGGCTCGTCCGTTGGCCGTAGAAAGCGACCGTCAGTCGAAGCCCAACCCAGCAAGTATCTAAGTTGACCCTCAATGTTGAGTAGATTGTTAAAGCTGTCGATAACCTGCGAGTCGAATAAGTGATACTGCCCACTTGCCTGAGCGACCTGCTGGATGTTTACCTCAGACCCTTCGTCGAACTGATCTTTGACGATCCTCCATGTTTCTAAAGCCGCTTTCCGGCCCGTCTTAGCTGCTTCGAATCGACGGTAGGCACAATAAAGCTCCCAATATCGAATTTCAATATTTGTTACTTTATTTTGAAGCGTTGACTCCAAATTAGCAATTTGCTGATCCGTGCCGATGCGAGAAATCACAATTGGCATTCGATTGATGAAGGCACCTCGCCCGCGAAGTAACGGTTGGCGAATCTCCGCTTCGAAACTCGTCTGATAAAAGCTGTCCAGCACCTGCAGACCACCAGTTGCCTGCAACGGATTGTTATTCGAAGTGTACTGATTGACGTTGCGGAAAAAGACCTGGGTTCCGCCGGCGGTCTTTTTGCCGATTTCTGATTGCCATGAAACCTGATCTTGCTGGAAGATAGGATTATTCAGTGGGCTCGTGGGAACACTGTTCCGCGGAATATCTGATTTGGCGTAATTGATACTACTGGTGAGCTGAGCGTCAAAATCAGCCAGTGCCGCTTCGACACCTTGGTTGACATCCAATCCACCATTGGTTGACAAGCTTGACGGATTTCCAATTTGGCCAGGCTGCCCAATGAAACCGGGTTCTGTTTCGCGAATCGCAATATCGTAGGAGGTAGCCGCCACACCTGGGTTCACTGCCAAACTATCCTGACCGGGCAAGACTCGTGTCGATTGCAACGCAGGTGTGCCATAACCTCGAACCACTTTTGAATTTGCTAACGAATATGCAACCGCGTCTTCAAGTGAAATATCTTCGTAGGAATCGAAATCCGGATCCATGACCGTAATCGGACGGTGAGCCTGAGTCACTTCATCGAGTGTTGGCACCGCGACATCGGGGTACTCAACTGAGGTTGCCTGCTCAACATAATGCGAAAGATCACCAACGTCATTGAAATAAATGGGCTTGGTGGGCGTGCATCCCGAGACAACGATTGCGACCAAAAGGGAGCAGAGTAAGATTTTCGAGGGGCTGAAACTCATCGGAACGATCCTGATGTTTGTTCGAAAAAAAACGCTTCGTGGCTCGCAGCAAGCCACGAATACGCTTTTGGCAAACTACTTCGGTCTGCCATCGAACCCCCCGGTTCTGTCCTTTGATAATCTCCTGCACGAAAGGCGCAGTTGAATCATCTCGGAACCAACAAAAGTATTTATCGTCGCGGCAACCTGCAAACTTGCGATAATCCGCAAACTTTACCAAACTAATCGCTCGCTCAATCCTTCCCAACGTTCACCGGACTTCGGGGAAGTAAATTAGGCAATTTCATGCGTTTCAATGTGATCAAACAGCAAGCCACGAGTTTTAATGCCCCTTGATTAGCTAGCAGCCAAGCGCCCCATTCAGAATCGGCGGCTGAGATTTAGCAAGTCGTAAGCTGAAAAACTTGGCAACCGGCTCACATATTCCGGCAAAAGTCGTAACGAATTTGGAGTAGAAACGTTGATAAGTCGATTTATTGAGGAGGATACAGAGCTGGAACGCATTTTTCACGGTAAAAACCGTGTCCAAACGACACCAACAAGGTATCTCTCGAGCAGAAACCGGTTCTGCATGAATCTGCCTCGCCGAAGAAAAAGCGGGGTTTTTCACCGACAAAACCGAAATCAGGCGTTGAGCGATAATAGGTCGGTCGCTAAAATTTCGGATCAAAGTTGCACATAAGACCCTCCGTCAGGTAGAGATAATGGCTGTTCCAAAGAGAAAACATTCGAATTCCCGTTCCGGCAAACGCCGTGCGAACGATGGAATCAAACCTCGCCCGCTTACATTGTGCCCGAAATGCAGCACAACAACACCGACCCACGTTGTTTGCCCAAATTGTGGGTATTACATGGGACGCGTCGTAACTCCATCAAAAGATGAAGTCGATGTTTAAGTAGGCCCAGACAACTAAACGACCCAAAGCTCATCAATCGCAGATGAGCTTTTTTTTTGCGTAAATCGATCTGCTCTTCGGTCGCACCAAAAACGCTTCTACTGCATCGTCCCCAGTGACGTCGATTGTTTCGACCACACAAACTGGAGAATTACCTCAGCCGTCGATCAAACAGGGCTGTAGTTTTTTAGCGAGCGCTGTTGATTTGATGGATTTCCAGTGCTTCAGCGCTTATAAACGATTTGCGTGTCTAGCATCTTCCCACAGCAGGAAACATGTTACGACGTTCACTCAAGTTTTCTTCGAACCCCGGCTTCTCAAAATGAAATTCCGAAACACATCATTAGTTGCCGCTATAATGGTGCTGGCATTCCTATTTGACATCCAACCGTTGGACGGATTTTACGATGGCGATGAAAGCAAGTCACCCAATGTTCTTTTTATTCTTGCAGACGATCTCGGCTGGCGAGACCTAAGCAATGAAGGGAGCACGTTCTATGAAAGCCCACACATTGACCGAATTGCTAATGAAGGAATGAAATTCACTCGTGGATACGCAACCTGCCAAGTATGCAGTCCATCTCGTGCCAGCCTAATGACCGGCAAGTACCCGGCGCGCCTTGACATTACCGACTGGATCGGAGCGGCAGAGGGTACCCAATGGAAGCGGAATACTAAGTTACTTCCAGCGACCTACAACCACCAATTACCCGCCGCCGATGAAACACTTGCCGAAGCCTTTCTGGCCGCAGGCTACCGAACATTTTTCGCAGGTAAATGGCATCTTGGCGGAGAAGGTTCCTTGCCGACCGATCATGGTTTCGAATTTAATATTGGCGGTCACCACCGCGGGTCGCCACCAGGAGGGTATTTTTCCCCGTACAGCAATCCGGAAATGGAGAGCGGCCCCAAGGGCGAGCTGCTTCCCCTGCGACTTGGACGGGAGACCGTAAAATTTATCGAACAGCATCAAGACGAACGTTTTTTCGCCTACCTCTCATTTTATTCAGTCCACGGCCCCATCCAAACGACTGAAAGACTCTGGAAAAAATACCGTGATAAAGCTTCTCGGCAGGGGGCGGCCCCTAAAAATCGATTCCTGATCGATCGAACAACACCTGTTCGACAAGTCCAAGATAACCCGCTCTATGCGGGAATGGTCGAGTCAATGGACGACGCTGTGGGAATGGTGCTCTCCACACTTGACCGATTGAATCTTACCGATAACACCATCGTTGTTTTTACCTCGGATAATGGTGGGGTTTCGGCCGGTGATGGAAAAGCGACATCCAACTTACCCCTCCGCGGCGGAAAGGGCCGCCAATGGGAAGGCGGAATACGAGAACCGTTCTATATTAAGTGGCCTGGTGCTACGACCACGGGACAACAATGCGACACCCCGGTTATCGGCACCGATTTGTACCCAACACTTCTGGAGTTAGCCGGACTTCCCCTGCGGCCCAACCAGCATCTCGACGGCCTTAGCTTAGTTCCGCTGCTTAAAGGCCAAACGCTTCCAGCTCGGCCATTGTTTTGGCACTACCCGCACTATGGCAACCAGGGAGGTGAGCCTTCCTCCATTATAACGCGAGGTAAATGGAAGTTAATTTACTATTTAGAGGATCAACGTTACGAGCTTTATGATATCGACGGAGATATTTCAGAGAGTAACAACGTCGTCGACCAACACCCCGAAATTCAAGAAAGTCTCTCGCGAGAATTAAAAAGCTGGATTGCGGAAATGGATGCGCGCCAACCTACGGCAAATCCAAACTTCGATCTCGAAAAACAAAAGCAAGAGAAAATCAACATTCGAGATAAACAAAAACCGTCTCTTGAGCGGCAGCATTCCCAGTTCTTAGATGCCGACTTCAAACCACCTCAAGGCTGGTGGGAAGAAACGGGAAAATAGCTCCTTTGATAACAAAGGGGACTTATACCCCTGAACGCCCCGTCCCCCATTCATTAATCGAATTGACAATATTGGATTAGGCTAGAATGTCGCTGACTACATTTCCAGCAACATCGGTCAACCTAAAATCTCGCCCACGATATCGGTATGTCAACCGCGTGTGATCCAGACCAAATTGATGCAACATTGTGGCGTGCAAATCATGAACGTGGAATGGATTCTCCTCAGCAGCGTAACCAAGTTCGTCGGTTGAACCGTAAGTAATCCCAGGCTTGATACCGCCACCCGCCATCCAACATGAAAACCCTTTGATGTGATGATCTCGCCCATTTCCCTGAGCCATCGGGGTGCGCCCAAATTCGCCGCCCCAGATTATCAATGTATCGTCCAGCATTCCGCGTTGTTTGAGGTCTTTCACCAACGCTGCCGAACCTTGATCAACAAATTTTGACGTGACTTTAATGCCATCTTTTATGTTGCCGTGATGATCCCAACCTCGATGGTAAAGCTGGATAAACCGAACACCCCGTTCAGCCAATCTCCGTGCTAACAGGCAATTCGCCGCGAAACTGCCATCAGCTCCCTTCGTTCCGTAAAGGTCTAGAATACTTTGAGGCTCATCCGAAATATCTGCCAAATCGGGAACCGACATTTGCATTTTGAATGCCAATTCATACTGTGATATTTTTGTCTCAATTTCTGGATCGTAATCTGCAGCCATCGAGATGCGATTCAACCGCTCCACCGCATCTACGATCTCTCTCTGTCGTCGACGATCGACACCAGATGGATTTTTGACGTAGAGCACAGGCTCACCCTGAGACCGAAATTCTACACCTTGAAATTTACTCGGGAGGAATCCACTGTGCCACTGTCGCGACGCAATTGGCTGAGACTGACCTCCGCCGACCGATGTCAAAACTACATAGCCGGGTAAATTATCAGTTTCCGAACCCAGTCCGTACAGCAACCAAGACCCCATCGACGGCCTGCCGGGAATGCTTGTCCCCGTGTTGATCAAACTGTGCGCGGGATCATGATTAATCTGGTCGGTGTGCATCGAGTTAATGATGCACATTTCATCTGCAATGCTTTGAATGTGAGGTAACACGTTTCCAATTTCATTTCCCGACTGACCACATTTTTTAAATCCATGCTGAGGCCCTAGAACTTTCAATTGGTTGCGCTGCCCTTGCAGTTGAGCGATTTGCTGCCCCTCGGTGTAAGACTTCGGCATTGGCTTCCCATTCATCGAGGCCAACTTTGGTTTGTAGTCAAGCGTCTCCAAATGGGACGGACCGCCGGCCATGCAAAGATGAATCACTCGTTTACACTTTGGCGGAATTGCCAAACCACCGCCAACCCCCGCGGTAGCTGAACCGGAAAGCAACGATGTCAATGCTGCTCCACCGACCCCGGTCGATGTTCGTTTCAAAAACGTACGACGAGACAATTCCGCGGCCCGTTTCAACTCTGATTCGCTTGAATTTTCAAATTTCATTTTATTTTCTCAATACAAATTCATGCATATTCATGACCGCTCTGCAAACGGAAGTCCAGGCAGCCAACTCAGCGTCTGTAACTTTCAACTCTTCTGCCGCAGGCCTCAACGCTTGTCCAATTGAAATCAATTCACCCGCTTCGGCAGCATTTGCCTTATAGAACTCCAATTGTGACCCGAGAAGCTCCTTAATTACCTTCGTTTCACTCTCCAATACTTCGCGTGAGAAAGCTCGCTCAAAAATTAAATTAATTCTCGCTTGCGTCGAATCCCGATTCGCTAAAACAAGGGTTGCGAGGGACCTCGCTGCTTCCACATACGACGGATCATTAAGCAGGACCAATGCGGCTAACGGCGTACTCGAACGGGGCCTCGCCGCAGTACACTCTTCGCGGGGGGGAGCATCAAATGTTTTCATCGCTGGATGCAAGAATTGCCGCTGCCAATGTGTGTAAAGACCACGGCGATACTGATCCTCACCGGAACTGGCTTTATATTTCCGTTTCGGAAAATTCAGGTGCCGGTATAGCCCTTCCGGCTGATACGGCATCACGCTCTTACCCCCTTGATCCCTCACTAACAACCCGCTTACCGCCAAGGCCTGATCCCGAATAAATTCCGCGTCTAAACGAAACCGAGACTGCCGAGCCAGCATTCGATTTTCTGGATCTGATTCTTGTAGATCGTTTCGAATACCCGACGACTGGCGATAGCTTTTCGTCAACACAATCTCTCGAATCAAATGTTTAATGTCCCAACCCGATCTCATGAATTCCACGGCGAGTTGGTCTAAGATCTCGGGGTGCGTCGGAGGCTCTCCCTGCGAGCCAAAGTCATCGAGCACGTTTGTGATTCCCGCACCAAATAACAATCGCCAAATACGATTCACAAAAACCCTCGCTGTCAGTGGATTTTCTTGACTGACGATCCAATTAGCGAGATCGAGCCGGGTTGCACGTCGCTCCGCCTCTCCCTCAACCTCCCAATTTGGACCACCCAAAACAGCAGGAACTGACGGACGCACCACCTCTCCCGACTTGTCCATCCAATCCCCTCGCGCCAGAACCCGAATTTCACGGGGTTTCACTGAAGTCGTTACCAGGGTTATCCGTGTATGATCTTTGACAACCTTATCCCGCTCCGCTTCGAGAGCTTTAATCTGCTGCCTCACCTTTTCATACAGAGGAGAAACGGAAACAAAATAATCGTGCATGGCCTTTTTTTGGTCGGCCGTTCGATCTAATTCCTGGATCTTCAAGACATCCTGAATGTTTTGCGGCAACGCTCCAAGAGGATTCGCGACCGCTTCCTTGACACCGGTCTCAGACAGTCGAAAATGCCCCAAAGTGTGGGTGGGGTTCTCGTGTTGTTGCCGAACAACAATTGTAAACTTTCCTTTTTCAACTGGTCCTGTTTTGGTTCGGACGACCAATTCATGGGACTGACCGACTTGCGGCAGGACGGCCCAACCCCAGGTGCTTCCGCGGGCATCGCGATCAATTGTACTTGCTGCAGACCACTTTTTATCTGGATGCCCACTCCCCGACTGAGCTTGTTCGATCGTGGCACTCGCATCGCTCAACTGAATCATCGCAGCCTTTAAATCCTCGGGCCACTCGGCAAAATCCTTGTCAAACCAATCAAAGTGCTCCAATTGATCACCACGCATCAAAATCAACTCAGATACGACAAAATTTCCGTTGGGCGCTCTACCCGGCCCGTTTTGGGGCAATGATTTATCGGGCAACGCTTCTAATCTAATTCCTTCAAGCGAATCACTTATTTCAACAGCAACACCGTAAACAGCTACGGGACGGTTTTCTCCCGAGATTAGAATGGCATGGTCAGAATCCGACACGGCCTTGACACCTTCGGGCACCTTAATTGCGGTTGGCGAAAGCGGATTCCAAATTTGCGTTGATTCTTTGAGCGCTGTTTCCCAGAGCAGCCGACTCTGTGTCGCATCTGGCGATTGAGCAAGACCTTTCTTCGCTTTCGATATTTTTTCGTCAATCGGAATCAACAGATCAGGCAATTCATCATCTGAGACGTTTATCGACGGACCCCACAGACCGGTATTATGTGCACCGGCGTAGAGCCCTTTTTCTTTGATGTCCGCGAAGAACGCAGAAAACTCATAAAACTCCTTTGAGGAAAACGGATCGAATTTATGATCGTGACACTCTGCACAACCAAGGGTAACACCAAGCCAAACCGATGCGGTCGTTCGCACCCGATCCGATGCGTACTTATTAAGATACTCCTCCGGTTGCACTCCACCTTCAGCCGACATCATCCCTAATCGATTGTATCCCGAAGCAATCAGTTGTTTCTGGGTGGGATTCTCGAGAAGATCTCCAGCTAACTGTTCACGGGTAAACTGATCAAAGGGCATGTTCGAATTAAATGCTTCGATCACATAATCTCGATAGGGTGACACACTCATGTTTTGATCACCGTGATAACCAACCGTGTCAGCATAGCGGACTAAATCTAGCCAATTCACCGCTAATCGTTCACCAAAATGAGGACTTGCGAGTAAGCGGTCAACCTCCACTTGGTAGGCTTCCTCAAACCCCCGCTTGGTTACATCTGATCTGAAATCAGCAATCTGCTCTGGACTCGGTGGTAAGCCAATCAGGTCAAGATTTACCCGACGGAGTAACGCATCGGGATTGGCTTGCTGCGACGGTTTAAGCCCGGAATTTTTCAACCGAACGCGAATTGATTCATCAATAAAATCCCTTAAATCACCACCGTGATCATCAGCAGCGGGTGATTTAAATGCCCAGTGCTCTGCCCATGTAGCGCCTTGCGCTATCCACGCAACAATCAATTCTTTCTCGCGTTTGCTAAGCGCTTTCAAATGATCTCTGGGCGGCATTACCTCGTCAGGATCATCCGATAAAATTCTTTCAACGAGCAGACTTGCATCAGGATTTCCGGGCACCAAAATGCCCGACTCTGGATCGAGCAAACTCGCCTTTTGATCAATTCGGAAATCAGCTTGATGCTTGGACTCATCAGGACCATGGCATGCGTAGCATTTGTCCGCCAAAATTGGCTTTACCTGAGATCCGAAGTCAATCTTGTTTGATTCACCCTCTTGTCCAACTACGAAGCAAGTTGAATTTGCAAAGATCAAACCCAAAGCAGTAATGAAACCGGAACGGATAGCCCCCTTAAAACAACGCCGCAGTTTTCGCTCTTTTTCGTAAGTACCAATCATGGATTCATTTCTTAATATCTAAACCAGTTGTCGATACATCCAACCTACCCGCTGCGTCTCAGTTTACCAAAAACCTAACGCTTGTGCTGCACGGATTCGGCACACGAACTCCCTAGCTAACCGGAATGTCTTACTAGCGACCGAATCAATAATGACGAAAAATATCTATGCCACAAATAATTCGCTCTCCAAATCATGAATGGAAACGTTCAATTAATCCAGTTTCAACAGGTACCAATTCAAAGCCAGACTGGATCAATTCGTGTAAACTAAAGCCGGAGTAAGTTTCGCTATTGAGACACCGATCGGATTAAGACGTGAATCAGTGTATATTTGGTAGCAAATTTTAATCAGCTCCCAGTCTCCTGCATCTATTGTGCGAATATACACTTGAATCTACTCAATCCCCTTAAGTTAAACAGTTGTATAGAGGACGATCCGTTAGTAGACGGATTGCCCAAACGCGCTACCTTTATTCCGCTACGGCAAAAAGATCTTCAAAATGTGTTGATTAAAACGTTCCAGATGACCAACGGAGAACTTGAGGAATATAAAAAACTATGCTCAAGACTCCAGGCAATTTTTCACGTAGAACATCTGGCAAGCTTACTTTTCCTCGAAGAGATTTACGACGCGCTCGATCCAGACAGCAACCTCGTTGATCTTGAAACAGTGTCCGCCGAAAAGAGAGACGCACTTACCAGCTCGCTTTTGAGTCAGCTTGAAGAGCTTTTAATGAGTGCCCATTACAAGCGCCTGTCGAGAGAGGAACTCGAAAGAGCAATCGAAGTTGGCTGCCAATGGGGCGTTCAATTGGACGTTAACTTTGACAACTACGACCGTCTGGAAATTTTCGCCCGAGGCTATAGAACCGTTCAGCTAACCCGCCGCCGTTGGCAAAGACTATTTCGCCTCGAATCCATTGAGCTTCCTGAGTTTCAACGGTTAATAATGGCGTTCCGAATGAGCCCGGCACTCAATGCGGGGAAAAAGGATAAATTCAAAAATAACCAGAAATCGTTGGACGAGAAATTTGTCTACTTAAAAGCGTTTAAAAATATTCCAGAAAATGATCTCGAGATTCTTTTACCAGGGTCAAAGGTACGGTTAACCAAATTGGATCGCGCCAAAATCCTCCTACCAACGCTTTCGGGAATGGCGTTTACTATTTGGAAAGTTGCCAGAGGCGTACTTGTACTTTCCCTAGCCTTCCATTTTGCTAACATCCTTGGATGGGCCATTCTGATAGGAGCCATCGGCGGTTACGTCTTTAAATCAGTTCTCAGTTATCTCAATACCAAAAACAAATACCAATTTGGGTTGACGGAAAGTCTTTACATCAAAAACCTGGACAACAACTCAGGGGTGATTTACCGCATTCTCAATGAGGCCGAAGAGCAGGAGCTTTGTGAAGCGGTCTTGGCGTACACGTTTCTTTGGAAATCCACAACAGCTGGCCAAGGTATAACCGAAGACGAATTAGATAAATTAGTCGAAGAATTCCTCCTACAGACGACAGGTATCGATGTCGATTTCGAGGTACACGACGGACTTGAAAAACTTGAACGACTAGCCTTGGCAACGAGAAACGAGCACCAAGCGTGGACCGCATCCCCCATCCATCGTGCAAGCGAGTTGTTAAATAAAAATTGGAGTGAATTATTCGAATCTAGTGTTGCAAAGACTGCCGGATTTGAGCACCCGCTTGATGACGGGCTGTTCACAAACTAATTTCAGGTATTCATCAGGAAACAATTCTGCATTACGCCTTAACCCTCAAATTTCATCGGAATTCCAGTGAGCGAAACGAAACTATCCCACACCCAGAGTCAGCTAGAGTACAGTCGTGCCAAACAACTGATGCCGGGAGGTGTCAACAGTGCCGCGCGGGCTTTTGGAGCCGTTGGTGGGGAGCCAATCGTTTTTGAACGAGGAGAGGGAGCCTATCTCTTCGATATTGACGGCAACCGATACATCGATTTTATCGGCAGCTGGGGACCGATGATCTTCGGACACCAATTCCCAGCGGTCAAAGAGGCTGTCCATGCGGCAGTCGAACGCGGAACCAGCTTTGGTGCACCAACCGTTGCCGAAAACGAATTAGCCGAATTGGTAATCGATGCCGTTCCCAGCGTTGAAATGGTCCGCTTGGTAAACTCCGGTACGGAAGCAACCATGAGCGCCATTCGGCTCTCACGCGGCTACACCGGACGTGATCTAGTTATCAAATTTTCCGGAAATTATCACGGCCACGTCGACAGTCTATTGGTCGCCGCTGGCAGCGCCGCGGCAACACTTGGCGTGCCCAACTCTCCCGGTGTGACCGAGGGCACTAGCCGCGACACATTAGTTTTACCCTATAACGACTGCGAATGTTTAACTGAAACCTTTAAGTCCCATGGCGATTCCATCGCAGCAGTTATTCTTGAACCTGTGTGCGGAAACATGGGCTGCGTCATTCCAACGCCCGAGTTTTTACAAACGCTCCGTCAAACGACAGAGGATTCGGGTAGCGTCCTTATTTTTGATGAGGTTATGTGTGGTTTTCGCGTTGCCCGCGGCGGTGCCCAGGAACTATTTGGTATTACTCCGGATTTGACCACGATGGGGAAGATCGTCGGTGGCGGGCTTCCACTCGCCGTATTCGGAGGAAAACGCGAGATTATGCAACACGTTTTACCAGCTGGAAAAGTCTTTCAAGCAGGCACGCTGTCGGGCAACCCAATCGCAACCGCCGCTGGAATCGCAATGTTGAAAGCGTTACGAGACCAGCCACCGTATGAATACCTTGAGGGCCTCAGTCAAAGACTAGAATCCGGATTAAAAGCGGCAGCTGAAGCCCATGGAATTGAACATTGCATCCAGCGCGTTGGCAGTATGATGACACTGTTTTTCCAGAATGGCCCCGTGACAGACTGGGAGTCTGCAGCTAAATCAAAAACGGATCAATTTTCAAAATACTTTTGGGGCTTGATCGACCACGGCGTTTACATGCCGTGCAGTCAATTCGAGGCATTATTTATCTCAGCCGCCCACACCAACAATGACATCGAACACACCATCAAGATGGCTGACCGGGTAATGAGTGAAATCGCCAGCTAGTCAATCCAGTCGCAACTCCTTGAAATCAGTCCACTGAACAACAGCGTTCACCAGTCACCTTTGTCATACAGATTGTCTACGCCTTAACTTTGTCAGTCATAAGGATTTTTTTCTGATAGCGACTTTGAACAATGTCAGTCAGCACTAACACAGCAAGGACAAAGTAGAATGTAGTCTTCGTCATCGGCTCTACTTCGCTTCCAAAGATGTTAACGTGGGCAAGGTGACCACCTTCGCTGACCAACATAATTCCAACGACGAACAGCACGAATAGTCCGAGCACTTCGTACATTCGATTTTTCTCTAAGAATGTGGCAACGCGGTCCGAAAGCCAGACCATCATCACTCCACTAATTACGATCGCTGCGGCCATCACCCAAAAGACATCCGAAAGTGCCATTGCGCTTAAAATTGAATCGAATGAGAACACAAGATTCATCAAAACAATCCAGAAAATGACAGACACAACTGACTTCTTCTTATCCCCACCCCCGCCGTGATCGTCGTGCTCTAACCGCGTCATATGCCAGATTTCCTTCATGGCAGTGTAAATAATGAATCCACCACCCGCTAAGACAATCAGGCTATGAAGGCTAAAACTCGCTTCGAAAACCTTTAAATCAATTTTCGGCAAGGTCGTTTGTTCAAACCAGTCTTTGAGATAGACCAAAAAGCATAGCAAGCCAATACGGAGAAAAATCGCTATCCCGATTCCCCAGGATCTTACCATTTGGCGTTTTTCCACAGGAGCATGTTTCGATTCAAGCGAGATATAGAGAAGGTTGTCAAAACCCAGTACGGCCTGCAGCAAAATTAAAAATCCAAGAGTCGTCAGATTCGCCAAAAGTCCAGGAGTCGCATCTGTATCCTCAACACCTTGTGATGGAGCTACCTCTCCCGCGGTATCGGAGTCAAATCCCCACGCTTCGGTTGTCTCATTGAATAGAGAAAGTGCAACTAATCCTATCGCGGCATAAAAAGTGAATCGGTAAATAATCGAAACGTATCGCATTTCTTACTTCTCCCGTACTAATTCAATTCAGGCCGTGAGTTTATCAAAATCGCTGATTGTATTGCTACCCGTCCTTAAGATTAAAAATAGTTGAAATGTATTATTGCTATTGAACCAATATCAATTCAATTCAATTCACCGGTTTTGTATTCAGGCTATAAAAACAAGAAACTGATTTTTAGCTCTAAATTAAAGTTCTCTGTTATTGATTCCCACCTGCCTCGTGTTTAATTTTGCTGGGGTGTTTATTATAATCGCATTCTTAAGTCACAAAATCCTGATGGTAAAATGGGTCAATGAGCATTCTTAAGGCGGTTATTACCGCAGCTGCCCCGGACCAAAAACAACTCCCCCTGCAAAGCCTTGTAGATCAACAAGGAAAAACAAAAACCGCGCTTCAACTGATCGCTGATGAAGCCGTTGCGGCCGGCGTCGAAGAGATTGCCGTAATCATATGCCCGGGAGAGCAAGAGAATTACCTAAAGGCTGCGGGGGAGCATGCCTCTCGGCTAACCTTTATCGCCCAGGATAATCCACGCGGTTACGGGGACGCATTGCTGCGAGCGCAAAGATTTGTGGGGGACGACCGGTTTCTCCACCTTGTGTCTGACCATGTTTACCTGAGCCAGCACCCTCGAGGATACGCTGGTCAACTAATTGATATTGCGAATGCAGAAAACTGTGCAGTCTCGACAGTACAACCCACGCGCGAAAACCTCTTACCATTTTTTGGAACGGTTGGGGCAACAAGAATTGCCAATCGTAAGAAGCTGTATGAAATCAAATGCGTCATGGAAAAACCCACTCCAACGCAAGCAGAACAATATTTGATTGTAGCCGGCCTCCGCGCCAGCCATTACCTCTGCCTCTCAGGAATGCATATTCTGCCCCCCACGATCATGACGCTACTCGAGAAGGAGATGCAGACGGCCAAACCCGACAGCAACCTTGCCCTATCCCCCGCGCTCGAGGAACTCGCAAAATCTGAAAGATACCTTGCGACCGAAGTGGATGGGGGACGGTACAACATTGGTGTCCAGTACGGACTGTTAAAAGCGCAGGTCGCATTGGCGTTATCGGGTAAAGACCGCGACGAGATATTGACTGAACTACTCAACCTTGTTGCTGAAAGCAAACCAACCGCTCGTCACACCCCTTCATCGGGAGCCTAACTCCGATGAAATTGGATGCCAATCAGACAAACTCAATCACTGATAAGACAAACTCAAAACACTGGCGATCCAATCGCTTAGTCAATGTTATCGAAACCAGCGACGATGCGTTACGGAATCAATCACTCGATAAGTTAGTTCAAGGATTAAAAGTAGAAGAGCTTTTAGTCGACTGCGCAGCACTGGATCAACTTTGGCGAACGGCCGACAACCTTTACACTCAAGTTCGCGCCCTGTTCTTCCTTTCAGCAATACACCGGTATCATTTACCAAAGAAATTCAACCGCACTCAATCCACAACGGGAAAGATACCATTTGACAGTTACCGCCAGCTGCTCGAGCGCAGATTTATCGAGGCCATCGATTCCCTACTGCACGCTCAGTCACAAAACGGTCCGAGCGATGGAATTTCAAGCGCGTTGGCTCAGGCCTATCACGAACTTGGCTTTCAACGCTTGGCGGATCAAGTTAGAAAGAGTGTGAGAACGGTTCGGGGTAATCAATGGATGTTTCGCACAGGCCATCCTGACGATCACCCTCTAAGGTTTCGGCCAGAACTAATAGCGAGAGATCAAGTCTCGCCATCGTTTCCCATCCTCTCGGAAACAACTGCAGTCAGAATGGACTTTTCCCACAGCGGTTGGAGCGATATTTTTTTCCTCGGAATGGATTTTCCTGCTGGTGCAAAAGTAATCAACGCTTCGATTAATCTTGGCGTCGTCGACCGGGACGAGCAACCGCGACCGCCAATTGAATGTTATCTCCGGGTTATTGACCGACCTGTCCTTCGTTTAGTTAGCGTTGACCTAAAATCCACCGCAGAGATTCAAGCAATCAGTGAAGTGTTTGACTTTGCCGCAGACTACCTCGGACTGTTAAAGGCTGCTGTGATTGCCTCCGGCATTGTTCCCGCCGGCATGGACGGTTGCGGCGAGCCAATTCAGCCTCTCCTCGAACGCCTTGTTGGCCCCGGTTTAGGAATTGAAATAGTCAGCAAAGTCAACGACATCCCCAAAGGCTCCCGACTTGCCGTTTCAACTAATTTACTCGGTTCATTAATCTCACTTTGCATGCGAGCGACCGGACAAGTCTCTGCACTCGCAGGCAAACTTACCGAACCAGACCGCAGAATCATTGCGGCTCGGGCGATTCTTGGCGAGTGGATCGGGGGATCCGGCGGCGGCTGGCAGGATTCTGGTGGAGTTTGGCCTGGTATCAAATTGATTGAAGGAGCCGAAGCGACCGAATCAGACCCCGAGTGGGAAATTAGTCGTGGACGTTTACTTCCTCGCCATTCCATTTTTGGACTGGACGAAATTTCACAGGAAACTCGGAAAAAACTACAAGAAAGTTTAGTACTCGTCCATGGTGGAATGGCCCAAAATGTCGGACCGATTTTAGAGATGGTCACCGAAAAGTACCTTCTTCGCTCAGCGGAGGAATGGCAGGCCAGGATTGAGGCAATTGAACTACTCGAAGAAATCAAGACGGCCTTGTTGGCCGGTGACATCCGTGCGGTCGGAAAAGCTACACACCGGAATTTCCACGGACCACTCCAAAAAATCATTCCGTGGTGCACCAACCTTTTCACTAACACGCTGATTAAAAAATGCCAAACAACCTTTGGTGAACAGTTCTGGGGTTTTTGGATGTTGGGCGGTATGGCCGGCGGCGGCATGGGCTTTATTTTCGATCCTGCCGTTAAGAAAGAAGCCCAAAAATGGTTAAAGGACACCCTGCAATCCACCAAAAAAGAATTCGAATCTCGGCTACCCTTCGCAATGGAACCGGTTGTCTATGATTTTGAAATCAACGACCAAGGTACCTTCGGTACATTAACGCCCGCCGCCAATGCCCAAATGCCCTATGAATATTATGCGTTGTTGGTTCCAGAATGGCTGAAACTGGAACCGAGGGATTTATCTGCACTTTCCCGGTTTGAAATGGAAACATTGGGAGCGGAATACCGAGCAAAGGCAGACGCTTCAAAATTTCGAATTTTAGTAGAGAGCATTCTACCGGAGAGGGATAGCGAATCCGAGGCGTCCGAGTCACTCGCCGATTTATTAAACCGTTATGGCTTTGATCGTGAACAACATGAGCAAATCCGCGCCGATTTGAAATCAGGTCGATACGGACTTGCTCAAAATCGACTGCCAATCAACACGAGCATCGAAGATGTCTCACCCACTGACGTGCTTGACACTTGCAATGCGATTAACCAAACACACGTAGATCTCGGCTCGGACGCTATTCGCAACGGCCGGGTTGCTGTGGTCACACTTGCCGCGGGCGTCGGCAGCCGTTGGACCGAAGGAGCCGGGGTCGTCAAAGGCTTGTACCCATTTCATCAATTCGCCGGTAAGCACCGTAGTTTTCTTGAAGTTCACCTTGCCAAAAGCAAAAAGATCGGACGCGAGTACGACCGTCACTTCCCCCATGTCATCACGACCGGATACCTCACCGATCAACCGATCCAACAACACCTCACTAAATTCTCAAACTATCACTATCCCGGGGACGTCTTGATCTCGCCCGGACAATATGTCGGTTTGCGGACCATTCCGATGATGCGGGACCTTCAGTTTCAATGGGAAGAAATGCCGCAACAGATGCTTGATGAACAACAGGAGAAAATGCGGGCAAGTCAAAGGTCGTCCCTGATCGCATGGGCTCGGCAAACCGGCGAAGGCCTTGACTATCGCGACAACTCACCGTTGCAATGCCTACATCCAGTTGGACACTGGTATGAGATTCCTAATTTAATCCGCAACGGAACGCTAAAAAGATTATTGGATGACCACCCGCAACTTGAAACGCTGCTACTCCACAACGTTGACACACTCGGAGCCAACGTAGACCCGGGTTTATTGGGCGTGCATCTTGAAAGCAAAAATTGTTTATCCTTCGAAGTCATTGCAAGACGTTTAGAGGATCGCGGTGGAGGCTTGGCCCGAGTTAATGGCCAACCGAGACTGCTTGAAGGTCTTTCGATGCCCAGAGAAGAAGACGAATTCAAATTGTCTTTTTACAACTCGATGACAACCTGGATCGACTTAGATCGCTTGCTTCACGTTTTTGGACTCAACCGAGACGATTTAGATAATACCGTGAAAGTAGATGCATCGATTCGGCAGTTGAGTAGCCGCATGCCAACTTACATTACAATCAAGGACGTGAAAAAAAGATGGGGACACGGCCAAGAAGATATTTTCCCCGTCTCGCAATTTGAGAAACTTTGGAGCGACATGTCAGGTTTACCTGAAATCACGGCAAATTACTTTGTCGTCCCGCTCGCCCGGGGTCAGCAATTAAAACAACAAGCGCAACTCGATGCCTGGCTGAGAGATGGTACCGCTGAATATGTAAACGCCATTTGCGACTGGGATTGATTGCTACCCTTAATTAATAGGCTGGTGTGGTTAACACCCAATTAGCGGGCACCGCCTGTCGAGGTCTTCGAAGGCTCCATTACAAGACAGCAGACTCCATAAACTATCGCTACAAATCCCAAAAGAACCAAGTTCATTAATGCTCCCTGAACTATCGTAGCGCTAAAGCTAAACATTGTCATTGGTGCGAAATCTTGGGAAGGCGCGTTCATCATATTCCCCGCGCCCGGGTAAAATAGACCCAACAGCGCGCCCCCACAGACTGTAGAGACAAACCCCAAATACATATCCAATGGGGCTAACACTGGGAACAAGGAAAATATAATTCGGGTTATATAACCAATTCTCACCGCTCGCCTAAAAATTCGATCCTGCAACACCCGCTGAACAAAAGCTGTACATTCGACCAACGTATAGCCTACGACATAGCAAAAAATCCCAACCACCATTCCGACAATTCCACCCAACGTGGCTTCGGTAATCATTAGGCCAAAAAAGAAACTTGGAATAGCGCACAAATAGCAAACCAGAAACCACTTACCGAATATCCATGGCAAACTCTTTCTCTGATAAGGCTGCTCATCGGACTGCATGCCCATGGCCGCGTATTGCGTCGAAACTTGATACGGGTTGGCGGCGGCAAACGGATTGTCGGATTCTTGTTCGGTATTTTCGTTCATTTGCTCGACTCAAAAAAACGGAATGAAATCCTATTTGAGAACTCTCAGTTAATCCTGGAATCGAAGTATAATTTTAGACGCCTAAAATGCGACACGAAATAAAAATCTAGCAAACAATTTACGGCGCGGTAACATTGGGAATCGGAAAATTCGGTGCAATTAAGCTGCGAGTAAATCTATTTAGCTTTGATTGGCAAGCTTCGGATTTCGTTCCCCAGTCACTTTGACCAATTTCTGACGGAAAGCATTACACAGCAACTGCATCTGCTTAACATCGAGTTGCTCCGTTCGTGCGTCGGCTCCGTGGCCTAACTCAAAAAGCACCTGATCGACATCCGTCTTCGTCAGCTGATCTTTAAATGCGCTGACGGCGACCGAACGCATAAACTTGCGCCGATGAAAAAACATTGCCCTGACGAACGCATAGAAGAAATCTAAATCTTCAAATTGCTCACGTCGCTCTGGAAAGTGCTCAATGTGAATAATGGCAGAATCAACCTTGGGACGCGGCCAAAAAACTTTCGGAGACATGATGCGAACAATCTCAACATCACAAATACTCTGCACCCAAATACTCAAGGCCCCGTAATCTTTCGACCCCGGCCCCGCTACCAATCGGTCAGCAAGCTCCTTTTGAATGGTGACCGTCATCGTTTTTGGAACGATTTCGGAACGCAGCAAGTTTGAAATGATTGGCGTTGCAACATTATACGGCAGGTTGGCGGCTAACTTAAACACACGACCATCACCTTCTTGCATGTGGTGCTTAATCGCAGCGATCACTTCAGGAGCAAACTGGTTTTTATTCTTTAACGCATCCTGCTTGAGCATCTGTATGTTGTCAAATACCTCTAATTCCTCGGATGCCATCTGGTAAAGATATTCATCAATTTCAACCGTAATCACCTGCGCTGCCTGCTCCGCAAACAAGCCCGTTAGCGAACCCATCCCCGTTCCAATTTCTAGAACGACGTCGTTTGAATTCAATTGCGCACTTTTTGCAAGAAGATTCAACAGGTTGAGATCGATTAAAAAGTTCTGACCATGCCGTTTGTTCGGATTTAAACCGACTTCTTCAAAGCGTCTTGATAGATACGAAACCGTCTGTCGATTGACTTTAGCCATAATACTTACTTGCGTTCTAGTTGTTGCTGGACATACTTCGCCAGCAAATCAGTTTCAATATTTACGTTGTCCCCAACCGTCCGGCGCCCCAGCGTTGTGACGTCCAGCGTGTGAGGAATCAGCGCCACACTAAACCGCTCTTCTTCGACATCAACCAACGTCAGGCTGATCCCATCGACCGTCACCGAGCCTTTCGAGGCCATCTGCCGAGTAAGTTCTGCGGGAATCTTAAACCAAAATTTCGCCCATTCTCCGTCTTGGCAGATTTCGTCAACCAATCCGAGACCATCGACATGCCCCGAGACATAATGACCCCCCATTCGCTGACCGACTTGAAGCGATCGCTCTAAATTGACCTCAGAGCCGGGGACCAGATCACCAAGATTTGTTCGCTTTAATGTCTCTTCGCCTGCCTGAAATGTGAGGCAAGATTCATTGATTTCCACCACCGTAAGACAACATCCATTGATGGCGATACTGTCTCCAAGTGCGACGCCATCAGAAACAAGCGGTCCTCTGACCATCAGATCAGCAGAACTCCCCTGAATCGAAATAGATTCGACAATGCCCTTTTCTTCGACTAGTCCGGTGAACAAACTTCTAACCCTTTAACTAACAAGTGCCAACCCAATAGGCTTTCACTGCACAACTTTGCCATCCAACTCCGCAAAGTAGAAGCCAAAAAGCCGTTTTTTTCAATGACAAATCACCGGGATCCTTACTCAGAAAGGTTTCTTTCCCATTGAGATCGCTATAATCGAGGGCGTTATTAAAAACCGAAGTTCACTCACCCAACCCACATCAAAACCAATGCTCAAATTCACAAACCTCACCTGGAGAACCCTGACGCTCGTGTTTTTGATGCTTAGCGGAATTTCATCGCAAGTGTCAGCGGAGGAAAACAAGCCAAATTTTATTATCATTTTTGCCGACGATCAGGGCTACAACGATCTCGGATGCTTTGGATCCGAAAAGATCAAAACTCCCAACATCGATCAACTCGCAGCGGAAGGTCGGAAATTTACCAGCTTTTACGTTCCCTGCTCAGTCTGCTCACCCTCGCGAGCAGCCCTTCTGACAGGATGTTATCCAAAACGTGTTGGCATGGAAAAACACGTACTTTTTCCCAAAAGTGATTATGGACTCAATCCTAAAGAGCATACGATTGCAAATCATCTCAAAGGCCTCGGCTATTCGACTGCCTGCATTGGGAAATGGCATTTGGGACACCTCCCCGAACTATTACCGCGCCAACAGGGATTCGACTCATATTTTGGCATTCCGTATTCAAATGACATGAATCACCCTGACAATAAGAACAAACCAAAGATCTCCAGCGATGAACGCTGGATCAACCAAGCCTCTGCCGTGACGCATTGGAACACTCCGCTTGTTAGCAATGAAGAGATCATCGAGCTTCCGGTTGACCAGCGCACCATCACCCGACGTTACACAGACAAAGCGGTCGAATTCATCACCGCTAATAAAGATAAGCCATTCTTTCTTTACCTGCCTCACTCGATGCCGCATATCCCACTTTACGTGCCCGAGGATGTTTACGATCCAAACCCAAGAAATGCATACACGTGCGTCATCGAGCATATTGATGCAGAAGTTGGAAGACTGGTTCAAACCGTTCGTGACCTTGGTCTCGCCGACAACACCTATATCATTTATACCAGCGACAATGGACCCTGGTTGCAATTTGGAACTCACGGTGGAAGCGCAGATCCACTTCGCAGCGGAAAAGGCACCACCTTTGAAGGCGGCCAGCGAGTACCGTGCGTGATGTGGGCGCCGGGCCGCATTCCTGCTGGTACATCTACGAATGCCTTTAGTTCCACACTCGACCTGTTGCCAACGATTGCCTCGCTCACCAAAAGTAAACTGCCGACTAACAGAATTGACGGCCACGATATCTCGGCCACAATGACATCGGATCGCTCACCACGCAACGAAATGCTGTTTTATTCTTCCCGAGGTGAACTGCAAGGTATTCGCGAAGGGGACTGGAAGCTACTCGAGATCAAAAAAGTCAATCGGAAAAACAAATCCTCCCAAACAACCTCCTATCTTTTCAATCTGGCCGATGACATTGGTGAACAAAACAACCTCTTCACCCAGTACCCTGAGCGAGTCGGCAGAATGAGAGTGCAAATGCAACGACTTGATGCGGAGATTACGGAGAACGCACGGCCCGTTTGGCGGAAAACCGAGTAACCTCGACTATTAGCGATCGCCCCTGCACAAAAAAACACAACATTAAAGGCCGACAACGGGCGGTAATACTAACTTTGCAGGGCAGGGAAACGACTTCGCAAACTCGCTAAAGGAACCCCTTTCGGAATTTCGATGAATGGGGACAATATGACGCAATCACCTTAAAAAACCAAAGTAATAGTGGAAGCTAAACATGGATAACATTGTAGAAATCAAAGGCCGCCAAATTCTTGACAGCCGTGGAAATCCAACCGTTGAGGTCGACGTGACCCTCGCTGACGGTTCATTCGGTTCTGCCGCTGTTCCAAGTGGCGCAAGTACGGGCGCTCACGAAGCGTGGGAAATGCGAGACGGCGACAAGTCCGTTTACATGGGCAAGGGTGTCACCCAAGCAGTCGACAACATCAACGGGCCACTGGCAGAAGCGCTCATTGGAATCAATGGCTGCGACCAGGGCCTGATCGACCAAACCATGATCGATTTAGACGGGACGGACAACAAGTCGAATTTAGGAGCAAATGCCCTTCTCGGTGTGTCCCTCGCTGCTGCCAAAGCTGCGGCGGTCTTTTGCAACCAACCTCTTTATCGCTACCTCGGCGGAGCGGCTGCCACGCTTTTGCCTGCTCCCATGATGAACATCGTTAATGGTGGAGAGCACGCCGACAACTCCGTGGATGTTCAGGAGTTCATGGTAATGCCACTTGGCTTCGATACCTTCAGTGAGTCATTACGTTGTGGATGTGAGATCTTTCATAATCTCAAAAAGGTTCTTCAAGACAAAGGCCTCAACACAGCTGTTGGGGACGAGGGCGGATTTGCCCCGGATTTAGGCAGCAACGTCGAAGCCCTCGACTTGATCATGACGGCCATTGAAAAAGCCGGTTACGAGCCGGGCCGGCAAGTACAAATTGCGCTCGATGTAGCCGCCACCGAGTTTTATGATGAATCAAAAGGCATTTATAAAATTGATGGCAAAGAGCTCGACTCTGGCGCGATGGTCGACTTCCTCGTTGACTGGGCAGACAAATATCCGATCTGTTCGATCGAAGACGGGTGCAGTGAGGATGACTGGGATGCATGGAAATTGCTAACCGACAAATGTGGCGACCGCGTTCAGCTCGTTGGCGATGATCTATTCGTAACTAATACTACACGTTTACAACGAGGAATTGACGAAGGCATCGCAAATTCGATTTTGATCAAGGTTAATCAAATCGGTACCATGACCGAGACCATTCAGGCGATCCAATTAGCCCATCGCAATGGATACACCAGCATCTCGAGCCATCGCAGTGGCGAGACGGAAGATTCAACCATTGCAGATCTCGCCGTAGCCCTTTCGACTGGGCAAATTAAAACAGGTTCCGCATCGCGAAGCGACCGAATGGCAAAATACAACCAACTCCTTCGAATCGAAGAGCAACTTGGAAACGCAGCCGTTTACGCCGGCCCACTGTTTGGCAAGAAGTAGCTTAACAATTTTCACTCGACAACCATGTTAAATAACACGGTCGGGCTTGAATTTGAAATTGAAAAAGTGTCCGTCGGCCTTACCGACGGGCATTTTTTTTGCAAGGTGTCGTCTACATATCGTGGCTGATTACAATTTCAAAATTCAAAAAAACAGCAACACAAGTTAAAGCCTGATTCGAAGAAGCCAGCCTAAAGCAACGAGGGTTTGTTTTTCTCCCCACTCTATCCTATAGTTTCAGCATCGCCTCTCCCCCTTCCACAACCATAAAAGGCATGCCTGTTTACAATGACGTCTTGGCTGACCGAAAACTCGACCGTTCCGATGGTTGCAGGCGCGATCTTAGTCTTAATATTTATCGCCTTTTGGGTTCATTCTCGTGAAAATGCAATGCTGAAGGTTGCGCTCGCAGTCGCGATTCTCACTGCGGCAATCGTCACCTGCGAGCGAATAGTCGTTACCCAGCGAGAGGAAGTTACCGATCGAATCTACGCGCTAGCAGACTCCGTCCAACGCAACGACTTCGCCGCCACCATGGAATTTTTCAGCGAGGACCACGCTGAAACCCGCCAACGTGCAGATGCCGAAATGCCAAGATACGATTTCCAAAATTGTCGTGTCTCAGGAATTTTAAAGTTTAATATTTCGGAGTCCACGCCACCGACCGCCGAAATTCAATTTAATGTCTCCGTCACGGTACGGGTCGACAACGGCGCCGAACCTCTATGGGGGCAACGGCGAATCAAACTAGTTTTCGAAAAAAACAGAGAAGGTGTGTGGAAAATCATCGATTATTCACACAGCGACCCTCGTTCTGGAATAACTCTTTAGCAGGGCAACAGGCTTAATGACAATTGCCGATTTTTAGTCGGGAGTTTGACTGTATGGAAGCCAGCCACTTAGTTCAAATTCGCAGATTGATTCCATTCGACAAGTTCTCGATAGGTTACCCCTTCGCCTCCAAATAGATCCAACGACGACCCAACTGTCACATCGACCTTTTGGTGACCAACCGCTGCGACCCGCTGAACATCATCCATCGAAGCGACTCCGCCCGCATAGGTCATGGGAATTTTCCCCCACGCTCCAAGCAAACCTATCAAGTCGACATCCACTCCTTGGGAAAGCCCCTCTACGTCCGCGGCGTGGATCAAAAATTCAGCACAATAACCAGCAAGTCGGTCAAACGTCTCATGGTTTACTGGCAAATCCGTCAGTGTCTGCCACCGATCCTTAGCTACCATCCAGCCTTGCTCGGTGCGTTTACAGCTCAGATCAATCACCAAGCGTGAGGAACCGATTTCACGTTCCAGTTCGATCAGCTTGTGCTCTAAAAAATGCCCACCCTCATCGAACAGGCAACTTGTCACAATTACATGGCTCGCTCCACGATCCAGCCATTGGGCGGCGTTCTCTCGCGTGATGCCGCCACCCAGTTGTAAACCGCTGGGATATTCGGCAAGTGCTGCAATCGCCGCTTTCTCGTTGCCTGGTCCTAACTGGATTACATGACCACCATACAAATCATCAGCCTTATATTTTGCCGCATACCACGCCGCCGTTCGTTCTGAAACGAAATTCACAATCAATTGCTCATCGTCACCAAGGCGACTGGAGCCATCGCTAAGGGTACTACCCACGATTTGTTTGACGTGGCCTTCATGCAAGTCGATACAGGGGCGAAAAATGGTCATGTCGGTATTCTAACCATAAACTTATTTATGCAAAACGACATTAAGCCCTATGGACAATCGAATTCCACAAAGCCAAACCTGACGAATGTTCAAAGCACCAATTCAATTTTCTTTTACGCCAGCCAAAATGTTTGCTACAATTTCGCCTTTTAATCGGCGATCCCTGGAGAGAATTGTGAAAAGTCTTATACGTTTTATTGCATTACTGCTTGCGGTTCTTTTTGTAACGAACAACTCATTCGCCCAAAACCACGACCTCGCTATGATTCCCGAAAATACGACCATCCTTTTTCTCGGCGATTCGATTACCCAAGCAGGGGTTCGCCCGAATGGATACGTCACGCTCTTCAAAAAACATCTTGCCGAAAATTATCCTGATAAGAACGTCAAGGTCATCGGCGCAGGAATTAGCGGCAATCGAGTTCCGAACCTGCAAAAACGTCTTGATAAAGACGTTCTCTCAAAAAAACCAGATCTAGTATTCATTTATATTGGTATCAATGACGTCTGGCATTCCCAAAGTGGCCGAGGGACTTCGCCCGCCGACTTTGAGTCCGGATTGAAGGAAATTATTGGTAAAATTCAAGCACAGGGTGGAAAAGTTATTCTTTGCACCCCAAGTATGATTGGGGAAAAAACAGACGGATCCAATCCACTCGACAAAATGCTTGAAGATTTTTCAGCAATTAGCCGTCAGGTAGCAAGTGCCACGGGCGCCCAGATGCTTGACCTTCGAAACAATTTTGTAGAACATCTCAAAGAGAATAACCCAAAGAATCTTGAAAAGAACATTTTGACATCCGACGGCGTACACCTTAACGCAGCAGGCAATCAGTTTGTTGCCCAACAAATGCTAAAAGCTTTAAGAACGCATGTTACCCACCCGCACGCGTCCTCGGTTATCCGCCACATTGTTCTATTTCAATTTAAAGACTCCGTCCCTCAGAGCGAAGTTGACGCAATCTCGGCCGCCTTTAATCAACTCCCCGAAAAAATCGATGTCATCACTTCACTGGAGTCCGGAACTAACGTGAGCCCTGAAAACTTGACTCAGGGTTACACCCATGCATTCATCGTAAGTTTCGCCAACGAAAGGGATCGAGATGCCTACCTACCTCACCCAGCGCACAAGGCATTTGTCAAAATGATTGATGGTAAGCTGGAACAGGTACTCGTTTTTGACATCAAAACCCAGTAACGCTAGGACTGTGGAAAATTCATTGCTTGCACTTTCATTGGGTGCCAAAAATTTAAACCGATTGCGTGATCGAGGTAATTTAAGTCGGCAATTAGGCCACTTTTTCATTTCTCCCCCCTGCATCTGAACATTTTTTTCCATTTCAAGGCGGCTTAACACCGCGTTTCGTGAAAGTTTCTAAAGAAACTACCTACAAACGAACGAAACATAAAAACAGGAATCAGTGTTGCATTGCTAACAAGCCAGCAAAGTGACACAGATACCTTGGGGGGGAATCAATAACCGAACATCTGTTCGGCTAAAAATTAGTACGCACCTTTGACCCGATTGGTGTTTACTGATTGCATTTCTCCTTAGGCGACATCATCGTCACCACGTTTCAAACTGCATGTGAGTTTGCCGATTATACGGGGCCGATAATTCGACTCCGAGTGATCTTAGGGAAATTGACTGATAGTTTGGTCAAACATGGCCGATGTCGTAACGGGTGGGTAAGTACGGACACGAACTCAACCCCAAAAAGCGATTACTTGTTTATCCCGACCCAGTTGGACGCACCGAGCGGACAAAAGGGATAAGCAGTTACACTGTGAGAGCCAGAGAATTTCCTCTGTCTAGCCTGTGTAGCGAAAGACGATTCAAAGTGTTTATGGAGAGCCTGCGATGAAGGTGTTCACAACTGGACAGGTCGCCAAGATCTGCAAAGTGGCCCCGCGCACGGTCAGCAAATGGTTCGATTCAGGACGCCTCAAGGGCTACCGAATCCCCGGTTCGCAAGACCGTCGTATTCCACGCGAATACCTGATCAAATTCCTCAAAGAGCATGGTATGCCTTTGGGTGATCTCGAAGATGAAGCGATGGCAAAAATTTTGATTGTCGCTCAAGATCAGGTATTAATCGAAAATCTCAAGCGGGAGTTACCTCCCGAGAAATCTTTCAAAGTAGCTGTGGCTGCCAGCGGTTTCGAAGCCGGCATTCAAGCTGAAAGTTTTCACCCTGACTGCATCATCACCGATTTTTCAATCGGTAAAGTAGAAGCGATGCAAATCTGTCAAAATCTGCGTAAGAATCCCGATTTCTCGGAAACGATTCTGATCGCATTACTGCCTGACGACGGACAGCCAATTTCGTTCGATCGTTCAGCAATCAACGAAACGTTTAAGAAGCCGTTTGATGCGAGCTTACTCGCTGAACGACTTCGCACACTAATCGGTTCACTTAAGGAACTTGTCTAAACCTTGCCCAAGGTTTGTCGCCGCAGGTTCATTTTGACCAAGTGTGCTCGCCGTCTTTCGCATAAACCGTTGCCTGTTGTCCCACAGGCAACGGTTTTTTTATTGCATTTCGGACGTTTCGCGATGGAACAAACAAACAACTTTATCGGTGCGGCCTGCTCGGCTCCATAGACAGATTTGGACAGGATTGTTTAGCTTTCGCCTCAGGCTTGGTTTTCACGCTTGTTTTGACCGGTTTGCGGGTGTCAAACTGCCCATTATTGCGTTATTCTTGTACGCTTAGTTCGGTAAATACAGGGACAGAGGTCCGTAGCTAGACGTCGCAATCCATTGCCCGCGAAAATACATTGAATTCTCTCACACATTTCGATGCTGATGGCCATCCACGCATGGTCGACATCAGTGGAAAAACTGCGACTTTTCGGACGGCGGTGGCAAGTTGCATGGTTGAGATGGCTGCTGAGACGTTAACACTAATCAAAAACGACCAGATTCAAAAAGGGAATGTGTTTGAGGTGGCCCGAATTGCTGCGATCATGGCGTCCAAACGAACGCCGGAACTGATCCCGATGTGCCACCCCATCCGAGTTGACTCGGTTGATGTTAAGATCAATGAGGTCTCGGATACACGAATTAAAATCACCGTGACGGTAAAGGCAGTTGAGACAACCGGAACCGAAATGGAGGCGATCACCGCCGTTAGCGTTGGTGCGATGGTGGTTTACGACATGTGCAAGAGCGTCGACAGGGGCATGAAGATTTTACAGATTCAGCTGGAAGAAAAGTCCGGCGGTAAAAGCGGTCATTTTCTACGTCAAACAGAGTCTGAATAACGGTAGATTAAGTTTCGCTAGGCTCCCTGGAGTAGAGCGAGATAATGGATAAGGAACGATTCGTGAGTCAAACAGCCAGCCGACCAAACGACGATATGGTAACGGAAGTTCCACCATTGCCTGGCAACGCCAACGGTCTTGAATCAGTTTATCTTCCCATCCGTACCGAGATGAGTTCCGTCGAGTCGATCTTGCGAAAAGAACTCAGTAACGAAGTCCCCTTTGTTGACGAGCTGCTACAGCACAGCTGGCTCCTCGGCGGCAAACGTATTCGCCCGGCATTTTTACTGCTGGCCGGCGCCAGTTGCGGCACTATTCGTGAACCGCATCTGCAAATGGCCGCTGCTTTGGAAATGATTCACACGGCGACGCTAATTCACGATGACATTCTTGACGAAGCGTTAACCCGCCGCCATCGGGCGACTGCTAATTCGACGTGGGGTAACAAAATCAGCGTTTTGCTTGGCGACTATCTGTTCACGCATTCCTTCCATGTCGCCAGTCTTTCCGAGTCATGTGAGGCGTTGCGAATGCTGGCTGTAGCGAGTAATCGGGTTTGTGAAGGGGAAATGAGACAAAACGCCTGGCAAGGCAAGTTTGATCTTACGGAAGCAGAATATTTACGAATGATCACTGAGAAGACCGCTGAGTTATGCGGTGTAAGTTGTCGGCTCGGCGCTTTTCTCTCCGGTGCTTCGCAGGAACAATGTGACAACTACGAATCTTACGGAAGACGACTTGGTGTTGCATTCCAGGTCATTGACGATGTCCTTGACCTCGTTGGTAAACCAAATCAGGTTGGGAAAACACTTGGTACCGATCTAGTCAATCAAAAACCGACCCTACCAGTAATCCATTGCCTCCAAGAGATGAATCCCGCTGCTCAAGAAGAATTCAAGACGATTCTCGTCGATCGAACTTCGACCTGCGATACCCTGATGCCTTATTTAGACGGCACCGGTTCTATTCCGTACGCTCGCTCTGTTGCCGAAAACCACGCCAAGGGAGCCATCGAATTTGCCAAGTCATTGCCTTCCAGTCCTGCTGCGACCAGCCTCCGCCAACTGGCGGAATTTGTTTTACTTCGCTCGCACTAAGACAATCTAGACTGGATGAACGTCGATTGGTCTCTATCACGATGCAAAACGATTCGGGCGCGGATGTTGGAAAGCCGATACCTCCGGATTTCTAACGAGAAGTTTCTGCCAAATCGAAAATCCGCATTCTCTTGATTGTGAGTCACGGGTACCAACGACCAACTTGGGGCGAAAGCCTCTAGCAAACTCAGTTCAAGGCGAATGCCCTACTAATCGTCGCTGTCGACGTGTAACTGATGCTTGTCAAAAATTGGCCGCACCTCTTCGAGGAAGTCATGGATGTCGCGAAATTGTCGATAGACAGATCCAAACCTAATGTACGCCACATCATCGAGCTCAATTAGTTTTTCCATCACCATCTCGCCGATAATCTGGCTTTCGAGTTCAGACTGGCCGTTCATGTAAACGCCCTGAATGATTTCGGTAATCACCTGCTCTACGCGATCGGTTGGAATCGGCCGCTTCCAGCAGGCGCGTTCAAGGCCTTGCCTGATTTTCTCCGGTCGGAACGGTTCGCGAGACCCGTCTTTCTTCACCACGCGAATTTCCAATTCAGCAACGCGCTCGTAGGTCGTAAATCTTTTTTCGCAATTGACGCACATTCGCCGACGCCGAATAGCAAAACCGTCTTCACCAGGGCGGGAATCGATCACTTTGTCATTATCAACTTGGCAGTAGGGGCACTTCATTTCAGACCAGATATGAGTTAGGTGTCATAAAGTATCGCAGCGATACCCCCTGAGTAGGATTCCTTTAATATACCTCAATTGGTTCCGACAATAAACAAGCAACCTTAATTCCCACGATTTGACGTTTGCCGGTACAATAAAAAATAGTCAAATTTCAAAAGCGAAACCGACGTCCAAAGTCGATTTTCAACATCACCGACCAGAACCAACAGGGTAGGGGCGCCAATTAATGCCGGTAGAAGACAGACACTCAGTAAAGTTCGCGTTCCTCAGTTTACTTGGGCCTCTCACCGCAGTTGGCCTGATTCTCCTGGCAATGTTGACTGCCTTTGTCTCGATAGAAGCACTCAAAAGCAACCCGACAGTTTGGATTTGTCTCGGAGTATTGCTCTCCCTTTTATGTTGCTTTTCCTGCTTCTCGTTGATCAACGCAATACGACTAAATCCGTTTGAGTACGACACCAACCATGTCTATCTGAACCAAGGTATGCTGAACAGCGAATCCCGACCGATCCGTTATCAAGACTTGGAAGAAGTACTTTATTCGCAGAACTTAATCGAAAAGATGGTTGGCACCGGCACGATTGTTTTGATGCCAAGAGAAAAGGGACGCGCCCCATTCAGACTCAAAGGGGTACCTAATGTTGAGTCCGTTGCCGGAATTCTCGAAAAGCTGAGACTCGTTGGGCAATAACTGCACGGCAGGTCTTGCAATGATTCCAAACGCGGCTCGTTACCGACACACCCAAGCCGCAAGATCACACTGACGAGGGTTGGGAAAAATGTTGAAGCAAGACGGCATGCTAAAAATCACGAGCACACGTCACAACCGCCAAAGAACCGTTTAGGGATTAGGCGATTGAACAAATCGAGGTTTTAACGTCGCGTTTTGAGGGCGATTCGGGCAAGCTTCACTTCTGCAACAAATCGCCTTATATCTTTGACGACAGGCAGGACAGTTCAAAATATGAACTGCGATGCTTTTCTTATATTCAGCATCAGAGATTGTGCCACCCACAAAAGCGAGCAACTCCGCATTGACCGCAGCACAATTCACGGCTCCAGCATCGACCGATACCGCTGTGTGTAAAGGCCGGTTCGGAGTATCCGGTGGAGCGAGCATTGCCGACGCTACCGCAACGACGATCCCCATCGTCAACCCCATTCCCACGATCACAAAACTAATCAATCCGCGACCAGATCGGCACGTTTCCGCAGTGTCGAAAATTGTTCCAGGATGACAGGGATACCAGCTATCGTCTTTAGGCTCTCGTTCGCTCATCACCACATCAGAACATATAGGACCACTTTTTCAAAACGCACAGCTACAGTTTGACCATAATTTGAAACGCAAATTGTAATGCAATCCACAACCGGTCAAATGTTCATAAAAAAAAGTAGTTTATGTAATCGTCTTTACTGAGGCGTGAATCGAGGAATGTAGTGATTCCCAGCAAGCGCCGGCAAATTTACAGTCGGCGCCGGTTCGTTTACCTCTGATGCAAGCCTGTCGAGGTCCGTGATTATGACACGGCGGCGAGAGATTCGTAAAAAATTCTCTTTTTGAAGTTGGCCTAGAACAACCGTTACCGTCTCTCGCGTGCTGCCGATGATACACGCCATCTCCTGGTGAGAGAGGCGAATGTTCAATGCAATTCCATCTTCTGTCATCTGCCCATACTTTTCGCAGAGTTCAAGTAGAAGATGAATAACGCGTTCTCGATTGGATCGAAACAACAGGTTTCGAAGGCGTTTCTCGACGCGTTGCCGTCGAGACCCAATCAACTTGGTCACACCCAAAACAATTTCTGGATACTTCCGAATTACCACGCGAAGCGCTGGTTTGGGTAAAAGAACTAAAGTGGTCTTCTCAGTAGTTTCGACATACTCATCGCGTCTCTCGGTCCCCAGAAGCGATAATTCACCAAAAATCTCGCCGGAATCTATAAAGCCAAGGATCGACTGTTTGCCATCAGGAGTGGCGTGACAAATCTTGACTCGCCCCTGAGCTACCAGAATTACCCCATCTGCCTGATCTTGCGGTAAATAAACCGCTTCGCCCCGCTTCAATTTTCGCATGCGAGACTGCGACTCGAGCTCTGAGATATCTGCGGCGGACAACTGTGAAAACAGATTGCAATTTTTGATGTACCAGAAACTATCCGCCATCCTACATCTCCCGACCAAAACTAAAACCTTCAGAACGCTTAGACGCGTCCCGTTTTACACCGACAATCGAATCCCGAGTTGCTACAACAATCAGATGAGCCAAACTGTAATTTTATTTACGTACTTAAACGATAAAAGAGTCAGATAATCTAATAAAATTCGTGTTAGCCCGGTAAAACGCAGGGAACGAACCAATAATATCTACCACGCTCACCAAAATTACTGCGAATCTTACTTGCCCCCACCGCCGCGTGAACTACCGCCGCGTGAACTACCGCCGCGTGAACTACCGCCGCGTGAACTACCCGCTTGCTGAGCTGCTCGCTGCTGCATCGCTTTGATAAAAGCTTGACGCTGAGCATCTGCCTGAGCAGCGGCGCTCGGCGAAGAGGAACTGGATGGCTTGCTAGGACTGCCTGCACTGGAACCCTCAACCGCTTCGCCGGTTTGCGAATCGATCGTCACAATTTTTTCCCCAAACATTGCCCGCAATGTCTGTGCTGTTAGGTTCAAATCACCCACATCCGGGATAATCTCAAATTTCTTGGGAACGCTAAGATCCGCGCGATCGAGTTCCTCGACTCGCTTCAACACCTCTTGATACAAAAAATTCGGACCAGTCACTAAAATCTTACTCGTAACCGCGTCGACCCCAATCTTGCCTTTAGGCTTAGCCTGTTCCAGATCTGACGATCCACCTCGGCCGCCTTTACCACCTCCCGCCAGCTGTTGCATCATCTTCATCATCTGGGCCGCTTCCTGATTCTGTCCGCCACCCTGCGATTTTTGCCCATTGTCAAGCAACTCAGCAAGCTGCTGTTCAATAATGTCTTTCAATTCCGTTGGATCCCGATGAATCACATCGATCGTGTAAAACTCACCCAGAGTCTCAGGATTTCTCGGCGGCTCTGCCTTGTCGAGAGTGTCGATTAGATTTGTAATTTCCTCAATGTCATTGCCAGTGGCGCCGCGGACCCAAAGAAGGTTGAACTTCATATCGACTCCGAACGTCACGTCACCCTCAAGCATTCCGCCAACGCTACCTCCGAGGTCACCGCCCAACAATCCGCCAAGCAAGTCTCCGCCGCCACCGAGCATGTTGCTCATCATCCCGCCCATAATGCCGCCGGCACCGCCTCCGCCGCCTCCGCCACTATCGACGAGGCCGTAATACTCTTCCAAAAACCCAAGCATTTCATCAGCACTTCGATAAACTAATTGAAAAAACTGGGGGCCCTGAGTATCCGAAACGGTTCCCAACCGGTTGTAGATCTCATTTTCTAAATCATCCAGAGCGTCAAAATCTTTCGAGTCCAAAACCATTCCGAACTCAGTAAATTTAATCTCGATGGGAGAACCAGGAACCGACTCTTGCTTTGGCGCTGGCAGGTAATCCTGATCCCGAAAAACTCCATCGTTAGGAGCCGATGGGACGGTTTCCTGAACCGGTGCGAGCAAGCTGGTCGCAATATGATTGGTACCCATAACCGATGAAATTAAAAACACAGCCTCGTTAGCTGATCGAAGCAAATGACTTCCACGAAAGCTTCGCCCCTGCGGTTGACTTGGCTTAAAACTACCACTCCCGCCCGGCAAATCGAACAACGAGGGTAAATCATCATCTGCCGCTGGCGTAATGATTCGCGAACGGATATCTTTCCGATCCTCCGGCATAATGATCTTCAGCTTATTCTGCCGCCCGTTCATTTGCAGCAAATCCTCAAGCATGGGCAGCAATGAATCCTGCTCACTCTCTGACATCTCAATGATTCGCCGACCCGTGCGAGGGCCTGTGTCAGGCAGAGTCGCATTCTTGTCCAGTTTCTCAACCATTCGTTTTACGGTGGCAACTTCTTGCGGAGTTCCTTTCACGATGATCTGGTTCAATTCAGACTGTGCGAGCATTACGGGACCCGCGGTGGTTTCTTCTGTGTTCATTCCCCACATCTGCTGCAGGATAATAATGACCTCCGTTGGGTCGCGTTTTTGCAGCGTAATGATCGCGAAATCCTCACTATCCTGCTGTGAAAGGGCTGCCAAGTACTCTTTAACCTTGGCGTGAAGGCTGCCCGGCGCTAAAACAGAAATGGCGCCTGACTCCTCGTCCTGATCCATCTTCACTTCCAATCCCTCAAGCATCGTGTCCAAGACATTGAAGGCTAATTTAGGATCAGTCAGAACAGCATAGGTGACCAAATAAGGCTCCTCAAACTCTCCATCACCATCGACAGGCTCTGGAGCGGTGTCTACCAACGCGGCCACCTTTTCGAATTTCTCGAGGTACTTTTCAGTTCCGTTAATGAAAATTCGATCGCCGAATGGATCGATCGAAATCGCCAACGAACCGTCGGCATATTCTCGACTGTTTTGATCTGCATCCATACCTAACAGGGGACGAACTTGAAGTAAAAAGGAATCAGAATCAACGTGCTTCAACCGATAAGTTTTGATCGTCTCCGCGCCACCGCTCATGCGACTTTGAGACTCTTTAATAATTTTAAGGATCTCTCGCAGACGCCCTCCCGTTTCTCGAATACGAATTTGGTTAGCCGCAGGAAATACCGCACAATAATCCTTATTCTCCGAGCTAATCATTGGCCGCAATTGATTGAAAAGCTCCTCTGCATCAAGCGTACCCACGTCGAACACGCTGTAAATCGTTTCAAATTTTCCGCGTTCTTCTAATTCATCCACCGGTACCAGTTCAATTAAGTCATCGGGGAAATTTAAGTCCTTCGTTTTCCACAGAACCAGCATGTCCCGGTTGCGGATTAGTGTGTACGGCTCTTCAAGCAATAATAAGGCGTGATTTAACTGATCGAGTGCCTCCCGCACCGTGTATTCGGTCTCGTCCTTGATCGTGAACGAGCCTTCGGGATATGAAAAAACTGGTTGCAATGAATAGCCAGCCTGATCGGCAAACCACTCAATAACGCTCTCCCAATCAGAGTCATCGAAGGTGAACCGCACCTTCTTGTCTCCGTCTTCTGCCTGAATTTTCACCTTAGCCGGTGAGTTGGCTTTTGGAGCCGCTGGCTTGGCAACGACAGCTTCTGCAGATGCAGGTTCGTCGCTCGGGGAGGTTGCTTCCTGAACCGCCAAACACTCCAACGAGAAATTTGCTAAGAATATCGACGAGGCGATGGCTAAAAAGAAGAAATTCTTCATGATTCACGATCTGCTTGAAATGTGTTCGGTTTTAGGTACAAAACCTAGTATTGCTTCGGTTTTGCCGGAAAACAGGAAGGGTTCGCGATACGGCGCTAAGAACTTCCCCTCAACGGCCGAATATTCGGTTTATCACGTCATTATCACGTAAAAACCGAGCAATCCTAGGCAAAACCACCAGTTAACGAACCGGTGCCATAATGCCTCCTAAACTATTAAACTCACGAAACCAATGAATGTTTCGACAATCGAAAAAATCACGCCATGAAAATTTTGTGCATTGAGACAACTTGCGATGAAACCGCAGCAGCGGTCGTGACAGACGAGCTAAAAGTGCTTGGTAGCGTCGTGTCCTCCCAGGAGAAACTGCACGAGAAATTTAATGGTGTTGTACCCGAAATCGCCGCTCGCGCGCATGTTGAGCGGATCTTACCGGTCATTCATGAGACCTTTGCAAAGTCGAATTTAACGCTTCAGGACCTCGATGCAATTGCCGTCGCCAACACTCCTGGACTATCAGGGTCGCTTCTCGTTGGTCTGGTCGCCGCCAAATCGCTCTGCTTAGCCGGAAATTTGCCGCTGATTGCAATCAACCATCTCCACGCTCACGTGTACGCCTGCCAACTGGATTCCGACCAACCGGTATTTCCCTGCGTTGGCCTAATTGTTAGCGGAGGTCACACTCATCTCTACCAATACGATGACCCAATCCACGCAAAATATCTTGGGGGAACCATCGACGATGCCGCTGGAGAAGCATTCGATAAAGTTGCAAGTATGCTTGGCCTGCCTTACCCAGGTGGCCCTGCCATTTCCAAGGCTGCCTTAAACGGCAATCCCAAGGCCTACTCGTTCCCAAGGAGTTTTATTCACGAACCAAGACTTGACG
>WTFU01000039.1 GCA_011523945.1 Mariniblastus sp.
GAGCGACGCGCTGGCAGCGCGTAGGTCATCGGTTCAAGTCCGTTATCCTCCACTCGGAAAGCCGCCTGGGATTTCACAGGCGGCTTTTTTCGTGCGCCGACCTCCAGCTAAACGAACGAGTTACGGCATTTACCGACATTCCGCGATTTGTGAATTCACCGGTGATGGCGGATTTCGTGTCGCTAACAGACATCAGGCACACAGTCTGTTTCAAACTCAAAACTCTCTCCCGGAAGGCTGCACAGATGACAAAGCGAACCAACCCACGACGCCTTCACAAACCTGACCGCCGAGCCTACCTCCGACCTGAAGTCGGCCTTAAAAAATTTATCGCCTATAAAATCGAGCACGTGAGTACGTCTGCGATGGAACGATGACGGGCCGACCTACGCAATCCATTTGAACGGCAATATCATCCACGAGATAAAAGCAGCAGGCCAGCAGCCACAGTCCCCAAAGATCATCCAAACAAGCGCCCTGCACCCCGTAAAATGACGCCTAACGTGGTGGAATCTTAACGTTGATACTCTGGCGGCCTACCCAGTTATATTTTGGGAGCAAATGGAAACCTGTATGTTAAATGACTTCAATGAGCAGCTCGCTATCGCGAAAGTGAACATTCGTCAAAAGAACAAGCTCGATTCGATGCTGCGTTCAGCCCTAAACTCCCTTGCGGTAGCAAGAAGACAGCAAACCAGGCTCAAGGCTATCCTTACGAAAGAACAGGCCGATGTCGATGCATTGGAAGGTCTGAGCTTCACTGGTTTGTTTCATGCAATGCTTGGCAGTAAGCAGCAAAGAATAGAGAACGAACGTCAACAGCTTGTCGCAGCGAAACTGAAGTGCGATCAAGCCGCCAACACGGTTGAAGACCTAAACGATGATGTTAAACGTTTGAAAGATGCCCTATCGCAATTGAAGAATGCAGACTCCCAATATGAACAGGTGCTTGCTGAGAAGGCGGAACATCTTGCTGCGAACGAGAGCGACACGGCAAGTAGCCTCATCGAACTTACTCAGCAACTTGCTGATTTGACAGCAGATCAACAAGAACTTGAGGAAGCCTCTGGTGCAGGTCAGTCTGCACTCAGATCTATCGAAGAAATCCAAAGTACAATTGCTTCCGCCGCCAACTGGGGCACGCTGGACATGCTCGGTGGCGGTATGCTCACAACGATGGCAAAGCACTCGAAAATGGACGCTGCCAAGAATCAAGCCAGAATCGCGCAACGAAAGTTGCTTCAATTTCAAGAAGAACTAGCGGATGCTGATGAGCGTTTTCAGATGTCACTGCGGATCGATGGATTCTCGAGATTTGCAGACTACTTCTTTGATGGCCTGATCTCTGATTGGATCGTACAGTCAAAAATCCAGAAGGCAAACATCGAATGTTCCGAAACAATCTCCCATGTCAAAGCTGCTATTCGTCAGTGCGAAATTCGTCTCGAGTCGGTTGAAGCTGAGATTGAGTTACTTTCCAAACGCAAGAGAGAGATGATCGAAGCGGCATGAATGTCACAGAAACTGCGAAGGACCATTGATCAAACTTGAACCAACCCGAATTCCCTGACCTTCTGGCAGTAGAACTGCATTACTATCGATCGAGTGCGAAAGATCGCTTACGCTCTGGTACATCCAAATGCGAACCGCGATGGCTGAACAGAGTGAAGATCAGATCGACCTGATCATCAGTTATCTGGAGGACAAGGAGCACGCACGGGCGATATCTTTCAATTTCTCAGTTCAAACGTCCAGCATCGCACGGCAAATAATGATTGGACTTCCTCGCCAGTGACGACGCATCGAGCGAAGGGCTGCGCCTCCCCAACGATGCGGCGATGTCCGCTTCGATTCCCTGGATCTTCTCTGTATAAGTTTGCTTGACACGATCGATGCGAAGGTAATAACCGATTTCAATGGGTGGCCCGAGGCCGATCTTGGTCTCCAGAGGTAGCCGCCACTGGAACTGATGTGATCCTATGCACAGCACTTCAGTTTTTGCCAGTGATGCAATCAAGCGGTTCATCACCGTTGATCTCACCGTCTGCCACATGAGTGCCGGCACCCGTAGGCTCGGGACAAAAAGGTCGGCAGCATATCGCCGCCAGATGTTACGTCCTGCGACTTCACCTACAAGCTTAAAACATCAGTCCACTGCACCCAAGGCAACAAACTTCAGCGAATTTCCGGTCAATCCCAACCGCAATCCGCTTGCAGATGCATATACGTTGCAGATAAAGTGCGTATTCTAGGTCGTTCACCCACATGCGTACCGTTTGCCTATGGGATCATTTTTTCAAGCGACTGATGTTTTGCCGAAGGAGAATGAGGATGAGACAATTTTGTGCGATTTTCGTTGCGATGATGCTGCTGACTACCGCAAGAGCGAGCGAAACCGATCTGAAAGCACTGATCGTGGATGGCCAAAACAATCACAATTGGAAAGGCACAACGCCTGTCTTGAAGCAATACCTGGAGCAAACCGGACTCTTTGATGTCGATGTTGCCAGTACCGGTAAAGACACAAGCGAATTCGCTCCCAAGTTCGCTGATTACTCCGTGGTTGTTTTGAATTACAACGGCAGTGACTGGCCCAAGGAAACCCAGCAGAAGTTCGTTGAATATGTTCGTGGTGGCGGTGGAGTTGTGGTATTTCACGCTGCCAACAATTCGTTCCCAAAATGGAAAGAGTACAACACGATTACCGGCCTTGGCGGCTGGGGTGGCCGGAACGAAAAGGATGGACCTTACATCCGTTACCGGGACGGCAAAATTGTACGCGATCTGTCTCCTGGTCGCGGCGGAAGTCATGGCAGGCAACACGAATACATCGTCGAGACAATTGATCCAAAGCACCCAATCACAAAAGGATTGCCAGCGAAATGGCGACACGTATCGGACGAACTTTATGATCGACTGCGCGGTCCCGCCGAAAACCTACACGTACTGGCCGCTGCCTACTCGGATAAATCGACCAATGGAACGGGAGAGAATGAACCGGTGCTTTTCACGATCAATTACGGCAAAGGACGCGTATTCCACACGGTGATGGGCGACAATGTGCAACAGATGAATTGCGTTGGTTTCGCCGTTACGCTGCAACGTGGCGCAGAATGGGCCGCAACTGGCCACGTCACACAGGAAATTCCCGAAAAAATGCCCACCTCTGAGACTGTCTTACGAGTGAACTGACACACTTTATCCACTACAGATTCTTCTTTTACGTACGATAGAGAATGACCATTCAAACATCCTCCAAACTGGCGTTGGCATTATTTGCCGGCGGAGCATTCACTTGCCTTGCAATGCTTCAAACCAAAGTAACCAAAGCTGAAACCCCGCTTCTGGATCGGGAGCTGTTTTTCGGAAACCCTCAGATAGCTGGTGGTCAACTTAGCCCCGACGGCAAGTTCATCTCATTCATGAAGCCCTACAATGGGATCATGAATGTGTGGGTCAAGGAATTTGCCGAACCGTTTGAGAAAGCTCGACCACTGACCGACTCGAAGCGGCCGTTGTATGGCTACACTTGGACAGAAGACGGTAATTTCATTCTTTTCGTCAAGGACTCTGATGGCGACGAGAACATGAATCTGTTCGCTGTCGATCCCAATGCGAAACCCGCCGCCGATAAAGAGACGCCCGAATCTCGCAACCTGACACCACTCAAAGGTGTCAGGGCGCAGATGATACACGCTAGTCAGAACAATCCCGATTTGTTGTGGGTCGGACTGAATGATCGCGACAAAGCGTGGCACGACCTGTACCGACTGGAAATCTCCACCGGAAAATTGACTCTGGTCTACGAGAATAAAGATCGCATTACCGGCTACGAGTTTGATTGGGATGACAATCTTCGTCTGCTCAGTCGAACGGATCCTGCTGGAAATCAGACGCTTTTACGGATAGACGGCGACAATTTGGAGCCAATTTATGAAACCAACGTGAACGAAAATGCTAGCGTCAGCGGGTGGGACCGCAAGAATGAGTCGATGTATTTGATCACCAATCAAGGTGATCTGGATTTGACGACTCTATACAAGATGAATCCCAAAACGAAAGAAATGGAACTCGTCGAAAGTGATCCCGAGAAGCAAGTTGATTTCGGGGGATTGCGACTCGATCGAAACACCCGGGCGGTGATTTCGACTTCGTACACCGATGATAAGACTCGGTACTACTGGCGTGATAAGACCTGGGAAGGCAACTACAAATTTCTACAAGATAGTTTCCCGGGTCGCGAAATCTCATTCCAAAGCTCGACAAACGACTACAACAAGTTTTTGATAGCAGTACACGGAGATAAATACGCTGCGGAGGCATGGTACTTTGATGCAAAGAAACGTGAGTTGATTCATCAGTACACTCCCCGCCCCGAACTGAAAGAAGTTGAAGAGTATTTGGCTCCGATGATACCCATTCGTTACGCAAGTAGTGATGGGTTGGAGATTCCCGGCTACCTTACCGTACCTGCGGGTGTTGAAGCAAAAAACCTACCCGTTGTCGTACTGGTTCACGGTGGTCCCAAGGGGCCACGCGACAACTGGGGCTACAATTCTCTGGTTCAATTCCTGGCAAATCGAGGTTATGCGGTTCTGCAGCCGAACTTTCGGGCAAGCGGTGGATACGGAAAGAATTTCCTTAACGCTGGTGACCTGCAATGGGGCAAGCTCATGCAGGACGACATCACTTGGGGCGTCAAACACTTGATTCAAAAGGGTATCGCCGATAAAGATCGCATCGCCATCATGGGCGGAAGCTACGGCGGCTATGCGACGCTTGCCGGACTGGCGTTCACACCAGATCTTTACGCCTGTGGAGTCGATATCGTCGGGCCCAGCAATATTTTCACGCTGCTCGATTCAATCCCCGCTTACTGGGAGGCAGGAAAAGCTTTCCTGTATGGCATGGTCGGCGACCCAAAAACCGAGGAAGGCAAAGAACGCATCAGGAACGCGAGCCCACTGTTTAGCGCAAGCAAGATTTCCAAACCGCTGTTGATTATTCAAGGCGCCAACGACCCAAGAGTCAAACAAGCCGAGGCAGATCAAATCGTGATCGCCCTACGGAATAGGGGACAGAAAGTAAGTTACCTGCTAGCCGATGATGAAGGTCACGGATTTGCCAAACCGATCAATCGAATGGCCATGTATGCCGAAATAGAAGCATTTCTTGCTGACCAGATCGGTGGCCGCGCCCAAAAAGAAATGTCCCACGAAGTCGCCAAACGACTCGAACAACTTCGCGTCGACGTCAGCAAAGTTACTCACGAACCAAGCAAGAACTGAGCCACGACCGGGCAATGAGATCAACCTGAACAACAAGGAGCATATTATGAAACGCCGTGATTTTGTTACCGCTACCGCTGCAATCGGTGCTGCGAGCCTCGCCGCAAGTTCCTCAAATGCACTGGCCAGTCCCGATAGCACACCGGACCGGCGGGAGTTCAAACTGAAGTACGCACCACACTTCAATATGTTCAAAAACTCAGCCGGTGATGATCCAATCGATCAACTGAAGTTTGCGGCTGACCAAGGCTTCACTGCCTGGGAAGACAACGGAATGAAAAAACGCGACGTTGATCTGCAATCGAAAATTGCCAAGACGATGGAACAACTTGGCATGCAGATGGGAGTCTTCGTGGCCCATGGATCGATCGGCAACCTGACCTTCGCCCGCAAGGACAAGGACGTCTGGGCCTCGGTGCTGAAGGACATTCGCGATTCCATCGAAGTTGCCAAGCGAGTCAATGCAAAGTGGGTGACCGTTGTCCCAGGCAATGTCGATGAAACCGGACGAGACCGACTTGCGATGGGCTACCAAACTGCCAACGTCATCGAATTACTCAGGCGTTGTGCGGAGATTCTTGAGCCACACAACATTGTGATGGTACTTGAACCACTCAACTGG
>WTFU01000110.1 GCA_011523945.1 Mariniblastus sp.
GAGCTTGCTGGAAAACAACTCGAAGAGGATGGTAATTATGAAGCGATTCGCCAATATTTAGATGTGGAGAGTTTAATCGACTATTGCTTGGTTTATCTCTACGCAGGTGGCGAAGATTGGCCACTCAATCGTCACAACAATATGAAATCGTTTTGTTACCGCGGTGAGATCTCTCCAATGAAATTTTTAATTTGGGATGCCGATAACACCTTTGCGTCGGGGTGGAATAATGACGATTGTGATTACGTGTTATCGATAAAAAGCCGAGACAACCCCAAGTCTTTCGAGACTGTGTTTAATGCGTTAAGCCGGAATGCAAGTTTTCGCGATTTATTTGAAGTGAGATTGAAAAAATGGTCGATCGAAGGTGGGCCGCTAAATGATGTGGCTTGTCGGGAGCGTTATCGAACGCTTGTCGAGTCGATTGAACCCGCGTTGATTGCTGAATCCGCTCGTTGGGGGGATGTTCAATCTGATGCTCCTTACATGCCGATAGGGCCTTGGCAAAATCAGAAGAATCGAATTCTTGAAAATTGGTTTTTGGATCGAGCTGATAAAGTTCGGGATCGCTTGCGCGAGTATTGGAACGAACTAAATATTCCGTGATGATAAATTAGGTTTCGTTCTAAAATATCGTTTGCGAAAGGAAACGAGTCGCGTAGTCCCTGCCAATCCCAAAGGCGGAGTAAACTGCCAACGTTGCCCATACCTCTGAATTAAGCAATCAGCGAGAGGATAATAATTGAAAGATTATGTGCAAGCATCGGAACTAATTTGTAATTCAACCTGTCCAATCAGTAAATAAGCTAGGCGCGACGTTGGGGTTTGCATTGTCGGGCACACATCCACGGTAGCTGTGGTGTTGTGTCAGTGGCTTGAATCGCCCATCGCTTGTCGTATCTCTTCAATCGCGTGCAGCGTTATCGATGTTTACTTTTGGGGAGATCTGAACATGGCTAAGCGTCACTATCTTTTCGTATCGCTTGGAGTCGCTTTGGGTGGGCTCGTGGTAGGTGCTCTCACGGTGTACGGTCATGGGACGACCGTCTCACCGCAGAGTCGGGTTTATAAAGTCTATAAGAGTAACCCTGAGAATCCAGATTTCGAATTGGCGCGGAATGCGGTTGAGATGGATGGAAAGAGTTCCTACTACACCTGGAATCAAGTATCCCGCAATATCCCTGACGCGGTGAACAGTGGCTTACCTGCGGGCTTTGATTATTCACCGTGGGTGCCGGACGGCCAACTAGCCAGCGGCGGAAGAGTCGATTCGGATGAATTCCCTGGACTTACCTATCGGGGCCTCGACCAGGTAAGTTCGGAGTGGCCGACGACGCCGGTTCTTGCGGGTGAAAAAATGTCAATCGATTTTTTTGCAACGGCAGTTCATGAGCCAAGTGTTTGGGATGTTTGGATGACCACGTCTGACTGGGATCCGAACACTGAATTAAATTGGAATCAAATGGAGTTTTTGTCTCGGCCAGACCCGGTCTTGGAGGACAACCATTACTATTTTGATTTAGATATTCCTGAAGATCGCATTGGACATCACGTATTGTGGATCGCGTGGCAACGAGATGATGCCGTGGGAGAAGTATTTTTTTCAACTTCGGATTTGATGATCTCGGCCGTGCCTGAGCCCGGTTCGACATTATTTGCGGGTGCTGCGGTGTTGTTTTGCATAAGCAGGCGAAAGCGTCGTAGATTAACCCATTTTTAGGCTTTGCTCAGGACGAATCAATAAGATTGGTGGATGTTTTCCTAATAAGTTGTCTCTTCTTTCGTTAGGTTAGCGTCATCGTTTGTCTTTCTTAAAAGTGGATTTGTTTGCATTTCAAATCTACCTTCAGGCGGTTTAGTCTTAACGCTTTTTAATCGAGTTAAAGACGCTGATTGCGGGACGTTCTTAAGTTAAAGGCTAGATCCCCCTGTCCTGCCCCGGAATGTACCAATTGCTGTTTGGGGGGCAGAAGAGGGGCTATAAGTTTGCATGGCTCCGATTTATCCAAGTTTTTTAAATAATTTCACCAACAATTGAGTTCAGGCGGCGAATGCCGGATGTGTCAGTTGACGATGACTAACTCAAAATAAAGACTCTGAGTTGTCTAATTCAATTGAGTTGAGAACTCTCGTTGAATTCAATCAAAACCAATTTAAGGAGTTACCAATGCCGAGCCATGAAGTGGATTACGAAGTCATCGGAAATGATTTGCAGATTGTTGAGGTTGAGCTGGATCAAGGTGAAACGGTAATTGCCGAAGCCGGGGTGATGAACTACATGGAAGAGGGAATTGAATTCGAAGTCAAAATGGGCGATGGTTCTCAGCCAGATCAGGGATTTATGAGTAAAGTTTTCTCTGCCGCCTCGCGAAAATTGATGGGTGAGTCAATCTTTTTGACGCACTTTACCAATCGACAGAATGTCAAAAGGCGAGTTGCCTTTGCCGCTCCCTATCCCGGAAAGATTATTCCAATCGATTTGGCAAAAGTTGGTGGCGAGATCATTTGTCAGAAAGACTCGTTTCTTTGTGCTGCGATGGGTACGCAGATTGCGATCTCATTTCAGAAACGTTTGGGAGCTGGATTTTTTGGGGGGGAAGGATTTATTTTGCAAAGGATGTCTGGTGATGGAAAGACTTTTGTGCATGCGGGAGGAACTGTCGTAAAAAAGACCCTGAAAGGGGAAACACTGCGAGTTGATACTGGTTGTTTAGTGGCATTTACGAATGGGATTGATTACAACATCGAACGCGCGGGAAGTTTGAAATCGATGGTTCTCGGTGGCGAGGGGCTGTTTCTTGCAACATTGAGCGGGCATGGAACCGTTCTACTGCAGAGCTTACCCTTTTCGCGTCTTGCCGATCGTGTGATCCAACATGCACCGAGCATGGGTGGGCGTTCTACTGGAGAGGGATCTGTATTGGGTGGGCTCGGCAACATATTTGGTGACTGATGGCATTGAATTGGTCATCACAAATAGCCTTCCTTTTGAATAACGACTTCGAGAATGGCGAATCATCGGTCGGAAAAAGAGTGCGTCAGTCATTGGCTGGCTAACCGCGTTGGTTTTTTCCAAGCGGAATGAAGGGGTATGAGGTTGTTGTCTAGGCCTTTTGCCTAGACAACCTTCGTCGGTTTAGCCCGCAGTGTAACGGGTGCGATTTAGGATAGTAATTCCATTTGGCTTGCTGGGTTTGGTCACAGTCGCTTGGAGTTAACGGAAGCGATGGCGAACAAGGTGGCTAGCCAGAATAGGTGACTAGCCAATATTCGGCGGATCTCTCTAATTTCTCCTAAAACATTCATACCAGTTTGCGTATGGGACTGAAGACCGCAGATGCCGTGACTTGCGATTTAAAGTGGTAATTAATGCCTTTGCCTCTCTCTATCTCGTTTTGTTTCCTGCGTTTTCCAGTATGGCGGTGTGGGTAAAGTTGAACGATTGGTTTTGTGGCTCAACTTTGCGGTCGACGGTGGTGGTCGTAAGTCTTGATCTTTCCCCACCTCGAATTACAGTAAGACTCATCAGAGTTTGAGCGCTGGTAACTCATGCCGTCATTCGCATGGTATTGGGTTGCAGCACGACGCCACTCGGCTTTCGCGTTTATCGAGCGTGGCTTTGATTCCTTCCGACCTTGCAGGAGTTCCTTCTGCGTCCCACCGTCCTATCCCCTGGTCAAACGGAAACAATGATGAAAAATCAGGCCTTTCTAGAGGTAATCCGTAGTAAGCGTGTTGCTAACAGACGCGCTGTTAAAAAAAGAACGACTGCTGCGATTTATGGTTATGATCCGCTGGAATCTCGACGATTGTTAGCGGTCGCATCAGCAAGTGGAGCTGATGATTTCACTGTCGTTCCGTCTGATGTCGTTGAAACTTCGGCGGCCGTTTCTGTTGGTGAGAGGTCGGTATGGGACTTTACTCCAGAATCGGATTTAGTGACGGTGCTCGAGAATAAGTTGCCCTCCTCTGAGGTTGCAAGTTTACTTCGAGAGCATCTTTCGTTGGCTCAAAATGACACGATGTGGTTGAGTCGTGTTCAAACGGATCACCTTGGGTTCGAGCATCTCGAGTATCGCCAAATGCATCGGGGGCTTCCGGTTGAGCACGGAGAGTTTACGCTGCATGTACGTAATGACTTAATCGAAAGCATCAGTGGAAATTACGTCCCCATGGTCAATCCAGTTGACACGCCGGAACTGACTCATGAACTGGCGTTGGAGAGCGCGTTGGAATTTGTGGGGGCTGATGTTTATGCATGGGAGACTGATTTAGAAGATGAGCAATTTCATGACGGACATTGGGATCACAATCCTAACGTTCAATCCCATGGCGATGACTCTTTCACTGGTCAACCGCAGGGGGAATTAGTATACGTCTCAGCCGGTGACTCAAACTCCCGCTTGACGTACAAGTTTGATATTTTTGCATCCCAACCACTGTCTCGAGCATATATCTTCGTTGATGCTGTTTCCGGAGAAATCGTAGAGGTCCAGGATCGTATTCACAATGCTGATGTCGCGGCAACCGGTACTAGCCTTTACAACGGCACCGTGAATTTTCTTGCGGACTCAAACGCCGGATCGTTTCGTTTACGGCAAAGTACGGATGGAGTGGAAACCTATGATTTAAATAACGGGACGAATTATAGCAACGCGACGGATATTACTAGTTCCACTACAAGTTTCACAGCAAGTTCTGTGCAAACCGGCGTGCAGGCTCATTATGGTGCTGAACAAACGCTCAAGTATTTTCAGACGCAGCACAACCGCGATTCGTATGACAACCAAGGCACGACTCTTGTGTCGTATGTGAGTTACAGCAGCAATTACGTCAATGCGTTTTGGAATGGGTCCTTCATGACCTACGGGGACGGTAACGGCACAACGTATAATCCTCTGGTTTCTCTCGATATTGTCGGGCATGAAATAACACATGGTGTAACTGAGTATGCAGCGGGACTTGTCTATTCCTATGAGTCAGGCGCATTGAACGAATCATTCTCCGATATTTTTGGAGAAGCCGTAGAAAACTACGCACTTGGAACTAACGACTGGCTCATGGGCGAGGATATCGGTGTAAATCCGGGGAGTGCTCTGCGAAGCATGTCTAACCCGTCGGCAAAAGGCGATCCGGACACCTATTTGGGGGCGAACTGGAATTTTACGAGCAGTGATAACGGTGGAGTGCACACCAACTCAGGTGTTCAAAACAAATGGTTTTACATTCTTACCGAGGGCGAATCGGGGGTTAATGATAATGGACAGGCCTATGATGTGACGGGTATCGGAATGACAGATGCGGCTGCCATCGCTTATCGAAATCTATCTGTTTATCTGACGACCAGTTCTCAATACATTGATGCCCGTGAAGGCTCTGTGCAATCGGCTATCGATTTATTTGGTTTGAATTCTCAGCAGCATCTCTCGACGATGGCGGCGTGGGATGCCGTTGGTGTTGGTGGATCGTTTGAAGAGTTGACGGTTTTTGAAGGAGCCGGAACGGGGGCTGGGGTTAATCGTTCGGTAGTGACTGGAGACGTGATTGGAGCCGGATTCCCGGATACCATCGCAGTCGATTTGGATTCAGGGCAAACGCTTTCACTGGCCGTCCGCGGGAGTAATGGCTTAATTCCAGACGTTGAAGTTCGCGATCCAAATAATGTGCTGGTAGGGAGTGGCACCTCCAGTAATTCGAACTTGTTTTTGCCATCGATGAGTTTAGTTGAATCCGGAACCTATCAGATCTTAATTGATGGAACGGCTGGCAGTAGCGGTGATTAAGCAATTCAGTAAGTGCTTAACGCAGTTGTAACGACCAAATTAGCAACAGGAACTCGTAATAGTGACCTAACTAATGCTGATAATATCGATGC
>WTFU01000184.1:0-30113 GCA_011523945.1 Mariniblastus sp.
CTCATTCTCAGGATGCCGGCATTGTAGGGATTTATATGGGGCAGGCTCTTCCTGGGAATTCATTCAATCAGCGTTTGCTGAAGCCAATCACAAAAAACGCACCTCCTATTTTTCTTGCGTACCGGAAAGCACCGGGGGTGGTTGGGGATAATCACAAGCCTGAGCATGGTCTCGAAGTATTGAAGCGATATCAAGAGTTGGATATAGGCAATCGTGCTGAACTCGTTCACAGTCTCAGCAAGACAAAAAATAACGAAGTCATGCAATTCCTTCCGAAGTTCGCACGTGCTCTTAATCGCAAAAGCGATAAGGACTAATTTTGGTCAACGCGGTTGATCGTAACTTTGATGAATTTTTTTAGGCGAGGTTGATGTGATTGACGTTTTTTTTGAAATCGCAATCCCGTCGAAAAATAGGATTGCAATTCGCCTGCGTCGCGAAGCCCGTCTCAAGTGAATTTTAAATCATTCGTCGCGGTCGAATGGTTTTATACATTGTCTTCTCTTATCGTGACGGGAATCTAATGAGTCGCTTCTCCATTTTAACCGTTGTTGGCATTGCCTGTTTTCTACTTTTTGGTGCGCTTCAGTCATCATCGGTGGCTATTGGTTTTGAGGTTTCCCGTAAGCCAAACTTCATCGTTATCTTTACGGATGACCAGGGCTATCAGGATCTCGGCTGCTTTGGGTCTCCCGGGATTCAAACCCCCAATATTGATGGAATGGCCAACGAAGGTATGCGTTTCACCGATTTCTATGCCCAGACTGTATGCGGTCCGTCTCGAGCGGCGTTGATGACCGGTTGCTATCCTTTGAGGGTTGGGAAAAAGGGGAATAACCAGAGTGAGATACATCCGTTTCTACATACGGAAGAAATTACCATTGCTGAAGTACTTAAGGATCAAGGTTACCGTACCGCCTGTTTTGGAAAGTGGGATCTTGCTGGACACAGACAAACGGGCTATGACGAAGAGCTCCTGCCTACGAGACAAGGATTCGACTATTTTTTTGGAACGCCAACCAGTAACGATTCGGTAGCCAATCTTTTGCGTAATGATCAGCTTATTGAACCGAAGGCTGACATGGCGAGTCTGACAAAACGGTATACCGACGAGGCTTTGGAGTTCATCCAGAAAAACAAAGACAAGGCATTCTTTGTCTATTTGGCACATACGATGCCTCATCTAAAGCTTGCCGCTTCCGAGCAGTTCAAGGGCGACTCGCCACGGGGACTGTACGGTGATGTGATAGAAGAAATTGATTTTAATGTGGGCCGGATTCTGCGAGAGATAAGGACGCTGGGGCTTGAAGAGGAGACCTACGTCATCTTTACAAGCGACAACGGACCTTGGTTTCTGGATCGACACCCAAGATTGAGCAAGCAGAAGGACATGGGTGGTTCCCATGGTGGCGACGCAGCACCGCTCCGCGGGCACAAGACCTCCACGTGGGAGGGAGGAGTGCGAGTTCCCTGTGTCATGTGGGCGCCGGGACGGATACCGGCAGGAAAGGTTTGCTCGGAAATCGCCACGACTATGGATTTACTTCCAACTTTGGCTGCACTTGCCGGCGGTGAAGCACCGACGGATCGCACCGTTGACGGAAAAGATATAGTCGACCTGATTCATGGCAAAGAGGGGGCGAAGGGGCCTACTGAGGTTTTTTATTATTACGCTCACACACAGTTAATGGCCGTACGTTCGGTGAGGTGGAAGCTGCATTTGCCTCGTAAGGTAAATACGATGAAGCGATGGGATGTTTTCCATCGTGAATCGGATATTGTTGATTTCACGACACCACTCCTTTACGATTTGGAGCAGGATCGAGGGGAGCAGCACAATCTTGCTGGACAGCATCCTTCCAAAGTTGAGAAATTGATTGGGCTCGCTGATCGGGCCCGAAGCGATATTGGTGACTACGACCGCATCGGGCAGAATGCCCGTTTTTTTGATCCGCAACCGCGCAGGCCTGATATCGCACGGTGAGTGAGATCGTCGCGACTTAAGGGGAGTTAGGAGTATAAATTCCTCGATTTAGTCTCCGGACTCTTTTAATTCTGCCTGCGATTTTAACCGCCACAAACTGGTTCGCGATCTCGTTGAGCAGCACCGCTTCAACGCCTCCGCGTCAATTCATGAAGACTGAAACGGGCGTCTGATTCCTTTCGGAAAGGGAGTTGTTGGGCGGTACTCCCGTTCGTTTATTTGGATAGCCGTTTGCATTTCTGTTGGCTCCGTATTCCGAAGAGAATCTGTCTCTTCCACTAATCTATAGAAGCCACGGCATTAAGTATCTGCCTTTATTTTTCAAATTTGAGTATCGCAACGGTGTTCGGCATTCTGCTAACTGGGTGCCCGCCGTGTGGTTAAGTGGGTCAAAGAAACATCAACAAAATGAGACTGACCAAAATTAGTGCGCGGGTGAAGATCAGGTGCATGGTTTTAGATCTGGAAAATTTAAATAGAAGCATTCAACGACCTGTCCTCGTTTTTTGTATTGCTAACAGTGCAAAGATGAGTGTCTAAACACAAGAATCCCCTGCCAGACATTGATAATGAGAGTTTGTTACTTGCTATGTTTGAGCTGTGTTCTGGTTCTTCGATTTCTGCATTTTTGTTCGTCGCGTCGTTTTACTCGTAGGGATCTTTCGTGGATCCCGCTTCGCGCATCGCACGCAGCATTGATCGCGTTGATTGACGTTGCAGGGGTTGTTAAGCAAATGAGTTTGACCTTTTCGCGTTAAAAACAAAAAGAAAGGTTTTAAAAAGGACCGATTCCTTGAAAGACATCATAAGACATAGAGAAAACCTGGAAATGCAATTGAAAACCTGCGAATTCCAGAGGATTACTCAATAATCTATTCTCCTTGCGCATTGAATTATCTAGGATGTCTAACGCAAAACCACCCATTATGAATCTCAGTACTTACCGAGCATACGGTAGATCTATGAAACGGCTCGCAATAATGATGCTGCTCTCCTTGCTGGCAACGAGCACCAACGCTCAGGAAATGCCAGCGGTCAATGCGTTAAATTTCAAAAAGGATATTCTTCCGATTTTTGCGGATTCTTGTTTTGGGTGTCACGGTGATCCTGCGCGACGGAAAGGGAAAGAACCTGGCGGGGGCTTGCGGCTCGATTCGCCCGAATCCATTAGCCATGGCGGCGACGCTGGACCTGCGATCGTTGCCGGCAAACCAGACGATAGTTTACTTTATCAATTGATTACGCTCCCAGAAGACGATGATGAGGTGATGCCCGCCAAAGGAGATTTGCTCACGCGTGATCAGATTGCACTTGTCAGAAAATGGATCGAGGGCGGAGCCGACTTTGGCACATGGAAAGGTGATGGGAACGCACCTTCCATTGACAAGGTAACTGAGATGGAAATTTCTCAGGCACCTGAGGGTGACGAGATGGTAACAGGCCCCGTGGACCCCGATACCCTGACGCGCGAGATTGATCAGTTGGTCGGCGATGAATTGAATCGGCTGGGCCAAACTCCTCGCCCCGAGATCGATGATTACACGTTTTGCCGTCGTATCTACATCGATGCGATCGGTCGCATCCCAACGATCGATGAACTGAATCGTTTTATTGAAGACGACCAATCTGACAAACGCGCCAGCCTGATCGACAAACTCCTCAACTCAAAAGGGTACAACAGTCATTGGTATAACTATTGGGCTGATTTGCTCCGGGTAAAAAACGTAGGCGATGAATTGCATCATGCGGGGAATTTTTCGGAATGGATCAAGGATGCAGTGCGGCGCAATAAGCCCTATGACCAAATGGTGCATGAGTTAGTCAATGCGAGCGGTAAACTCTACAAACCGGGCAATGGCGCGACTGGGTTTTACGCTCGCGAAAAGATGCCGCTCGATCATCTGGCAAACTCAGTCAAGACCTTTATGGGTATGAGTATCGAGTGTGCCCAATGTCACGACCATCCATATGAAGATTGGACGCAACAGGATTTTTATAAGTTGGCAGCGTTCAGTTCCAGAACTCATTTGCGGGTGGATCCCTTACCTGCGGATGAGAAAAAGTTCTATGCCAAGGACCGAAGTATCTTAAAGCAGAAGTCCTTTGATGAGTGGATTGTGTATCGCGAATCCCTGCGCGTGAAACACGCCGCGATCTATGGCAATGGCACGGGGTTCATGCGCCTGCCGCATGATTATCAATACGATGATGGCAAACCTCACGAGGTTCTGGCAGCAGATGTTCTATTTGGCAATCTGCCGGAACTGAGTTATTCGATAACAAAGGAGAAACTTGAAAAACTTCCCAAGCGAAACTTCGGACCGGAAATCAATTCGCGTAAGTCACTCGCAGATTGGATGACGTCCGCTCGAAATCCTATGTTTGCGAAGGCGACGGTGAATCGATTGTGGCATCGGATTATGGGGACCGAGCTTGTCGGGCAACTCGGCGGTTTGACCCTTGAAGGAATGGGGAATCATCCTGCACTGACCGAGAAGTTAATGGCGTGTCTGAAAGCATCGAAGTATGACACAAAGATCTTTTTGAAGATAATTTTCAATAGCAGAATTTATCAGAGCAAAGCACTGGCATTGACCGCTTCGCCCCCAGCCTATTTCTTGGACGGCCCTGTAGTAAGGCGACTTTCTTCTGAAGTACTCGTCGATTCTTTTTTGAGTTTGAAAACGGAGACCCCGGATAAATTTGTAGCGACTGAATTCAGGTGGGACGGTTTTACGAACTTCTATGAAAAATCCCAGAAAATGAAAGTCGAGGATTTTGTCCGGTACTCGATCAAAGGACCTGGCCGAGGTAAGTTTCAACAACGGGAAGAAAGAGAAGCAGCGCAACGAAACGGCGATATGGGACCGCGCGAGCTGTGGCGTGTCTCTACCTTTGGCAGAGATTACGGTCAGCATAGGGTGGCGATGCTAATGGGAAAATCCAATCGAGAATTGATCGACAGCGCTAATCTGGAGCCAGATATTCCGCAGGTTCTATTCATGATGAATGGTCCACTAACGATTCCAAAGGATGGCTTGATTTATCGTAAGATGAACAGTGCCGGAAATCGTGAAGAAAAAATGGCGATTCTCTGGAAATCGATTTTGGGGCGATTGCCCAAGAAGTCAGAGAAAGCTCTGTTTAAACATGAGCCGGATGATCTGATGTGGGCTTTGCTCAATTCCAATGAATTTCGATTTATTAGGTAAAACGATGAAGCGACGCGAATTTATTTACAATGTGGGTATGGCTGGAATGTCGCTCCCGTTTTTGAATCCTGCTGCTTCTGTGGGTTCGTCGAACTTGCCCAAAGCGAAGTCCGTGATTTATATATTTCTGAGCGGAGGCTTGAGTCAGTATGACAGCTTCAATGTCGAGGTAGACAAAAACGTCTTGGGTAAATCGACAATTATTAACAGCAACGTCGCTGGGATTCGCGTGAGTAATTACTATCCGAGTCTCGCGAAACAGATGGATAAGATTCTTGTGTTGAATAGCATGAAAACCAACCAAGGTGCCCACCCAGCGGGAATCTACAAAATGCTGACGGGATACAATCCTCGCTCCACGGTGACTCATCCCGAATTGGGCGCTTGGGTGAATAAGTGTTTAACGAGTGAGCAGGATAGTCTGCCCAATTTTATAAGTATTGGCAGCAGGGGCGGCGCCGGCTTTTTTCCCGGACAATGGGCGGCACTGCCGGTTAAAGATCCTAATAAAGGGATCGACTTTATTCGGCGAAGTGATTCCATCGGAAATGATACGTTTGCCGAGCGACTCGATATTTTGTCGTCTCTAAATCGGGATTTTGAAACGGACTACAGCACTAAGGAGACCCGGTCTTATATAAATACTTATGCGGGCTCGTTGAAGTTTATGAATTCAAAGGACATTGACGCCTTTGAATTAAAAAAAGAGCATCCAAAAATTGTTGGTTTGTACGATAAAAACAGCTTCAGTCGCAGCTGCCTTTTGGCGGGGCGACTGGTTGAACGTGGCGTCCGATTTGTGAAAGTGGAATTGGGTGGCTGGGATTACCATGATGGTATCTATGACAAGATGCCCGCCAATGCAAATAAACTCGATAAAGGTTTGTCGTCTTTGCTCACCCACCTGAGTCAAAAAGGATTGTTGGAATCCACGCTGGTTGTCGTTTCGACTGAGTTTGGTAGGAAGCCTGATGTGAACCCCAACAAGGGTAGGGATCATCATCCCAATGGCTTTACCTGTTTGATGGCGGGAGCGGGTGTGAAAGCGGGACAGGTCTATGGAACGACCACAACTGACGGGAAAGAGGCAGCAGAAGATATCTTGGAAGTAAACGACTTCAATGCCACCATCGCGTGGCGTCTTGGCATTGAGCCGGGCATTGAGGAAAAATCGCCAAGTGGTCGTCCTTTCGACCTGGCAAACAAGGGTGAAGCGCGTCAAGAACTTTTTGGCTGAAGGAATTTTGGCTGAAGAAAAAATGGATTGGATGGGCTGCATTGCTATCGTTTGCATTCAATTGGCTTCGTTGCAACGCGCTGAATCGAAGTCGGGTTTGCGGTCGTTAAATTGAAATCAATGGTTGATCGTCCCAACCTAAGTAACCCGGAAATATATGGGCTAATGCAAAGTATGAATCCCAAAAATAGGTTGGCTTTGTGCTGGGTTCTGATTTTGATCTGGTTGACCCCAGTCTTTCTGGGACAAATTTTTATTATGCCAAGCTCTGGCCCTCAGGTAGATGGAGTGGTTGAAGTACTTGCCGATGGAACTGTTGTTGTGAAGTACGCGGGACCGCGAATTGGCTTTCCTTTGCGATTTGTAGAAATTACCGAGTATTCTAATGGTGACACGACCCGAGAATACCATGTAACAAGAGGTATTTTAAACGCGGTTTTGGTTATCTTTAACCTGATTGGAATCGTTGTTGTCATTCAAAAATCGTCTTGGCAATTTTCAATTCGAGCGTTAATGCTATCGACGGCAGTACTTGCGCTATTGATTGTCTTGGCAGAATCTTCGAATTTTAGTTCTGACTTTGTTTTGAAAGCGGCGTATTTCACACCGCTTATAATAGGCGGGATTATTGCTTTACTAAACCTGCCTTTGCGGAGCCACCGAGAGGACGCAATTGCGCGTACCTTTTAATGGTTCACCTGTGCTGGCTCAGTAATTCCAAACGTTATCCCATTCGCATTTATCTTTACGAATTGCACTCATGAATGAAAAGCAAATAAAACGGCTTGAGAAAAAATACTCGATTGTGTTTCCCTCGGGCTATCGCCAGATGTTATTGAGTCCACCTGAATACCTCGTTGCGCTTCTTAAATACGACGAAAAAGCAAATCCAGGGCAAACTCCATTTTTTTGGGATTACAGATTAATTGACGGTATGAATCAAATGATGCGAGATCCGGACGATCCAGATTACTTTGGATTCGATCCAAATGATGAGGGCAAACCGTGGCCCTGTCGGTATTTTATAATCGGAAGCGACGTTGGTGGAAACTTTTACTGCATTGCACCCCAGTCTAATAAATCGCGAGTCTATTTCTGGTATCAGGGTGATACGGCGTTCTCGAAATTTTCTGATGATATGGCGGGATTTGTTAAACGTGTTTTCAAAACATATGGCGAGGTCGCTGCGATGGACTGTGAATTGGACGCCGAATAAGATGGGCTTCCAACAAGATGAGATGGGGCGTTCTGTTGTGTTGGGGGATTAAAGCAACTTGTAATTTTTTTTAAATTGCCGGCACACATTTGTTCTTTCCATGGCCCGGTAGTTCCGTGCGTGCCGATTTTGTGCAGCTAAATTTCTGTAACTGTAAGAGCTTACTGATGAATGTTATTCTGGGCCTCGTAATGGCGATCATCGGCTTGTTCATGATGTTCTTTGGAAGCACCAAAAGCGAGTTCCCCGTTTATCGAATCTTTGTCACAAAATCGAAACCTCTTTGGGGTGAAAATGTGCATCGGTTTTATCAGGTTTCAGGCCTTGCGGTGATTGTGGTAGGCGTATTGTTTGCACTCAAAATATTGGGTAAGTAGCGAACCGGTTTCCAAAATCTTGGTTCTTGGGAATTGTTGTTCTGCACAACATCGAACCCATTTTTTACCACGCTAAGCCAGACGCCAACGCGTTCGTCGGAGGCAAATTTGGCGTTTCGTGGACTCTGCGATAAACTAGCGATTAGTGTAACGTTGTCGGCGCGGTTAGTTTTTATCTGGGTTGTTTTGCAGAATTGCAGTTTCTGGTAATTCCTTGCTGCATTGAATCTTGTGCGACTCAGTTTGCTTTCGCTATTTGCTTCCGCCAGCACGTGTGTAGAATGAGGCCGATCGATGCTGTGGATTTTCTTCACTCCCCTGGCCGTGGAGTTGCTCAGATGAACGCCGATTCTGACAAAAAGCTAACGAAAGTTACGGTTTCAAGGACGCCAGCAATTCGAATCATATTGGCTGGAACGGCCGTTGCCAGTTTTTTTGGATTAGGGTGTCTCTTCCTGCAATCGATGAAAACACGTGACTGGGCGATGGCCATTTTGACGGTGGTTGGTGGACTGTCGGTCATTCCGTGGGCATCATATCAGGCATCTGCTCGAGATTGCTGGACAGGTACTTTATCGTTGACGGTTGGTTCATTGGGTGCAATCGGCGCTGTCGTTATTTATTTAACGCTGTTCTATTTCGATTGGTTTCGTGAAATCTTCAATCATAAAGGGAGCGGCCCAATAGGAATGTTTTTGTTTGCCGCTTTGGGCTTCGGTGTTGGTGGATATGCTACTTTGCGTTTATTGATCCGGCTTTCTTTGCCGACCAGGACAACCGGTGATGGATTAGTGACCAGTTGTTTTAGGGAAACATTTAAAGAAAAGACACGATGACTCCGTGGTGCGCTCAGTTTGCGAATTTTGAAATTATCATTCGTCTGCCCGTACTTGCGCGCTGTTAACACTTCGACGTCCACTGATTCTGGCTCAGTGATCGTTGCGATATTGCCGGCCGGTTTTTTTTAATGCGATGATTCAACAAAAACCAATTTGGAGGTGCTGAATGCGAAGTTCATTTTTCCATGGTGTTGGTGGTGTCGTCAGCGCTGATATTGCCGTTCCTGAACACGAGCGTGAATTGTCATTTTATTCAGCGGTTCTCACGACCGGTGACTCGCCGCTCTGGCGGGAAGATCTGAGTAACAACGTTGGGACACCGGTAATTGGCCTCGGGATTCGTGCTCCCGAATACGAGTCATTGCCCTTGCAGTGGATGCCTCACTTTCAGGTCGCTGATGTTGGAAGAAGCGTTGCAAGTGCAGTTGAGTTGGGAGGCAAAGAATTTTGGCATTCCAAAACCGATGAAGGCGAAATCCAATGGGCGGCTCTTTACGATCCGGCTGGTGCAGCATTTGGGCTTATTCCCGCCGTGTCGAGCGACTCAAAGACGCATTCGAATGGATGCGTTGGTGGAATCTCATGGCTGTCCCTGAGGGTTCCAGATGCCTCGATGATTCAGGATTTTTATAAACAAGTAATAGGATGGAGTTCCAAGTCAATCGAATTCGGGAGTGAGTTGGCATCAAAGAAGTTTGAGATGCAGACGGGGAATGATTGTACGGTAGCTGAGATCGGCGAGATTGACAGCAGCCGAAATGGCATCCCATCGGTATGGTTGATTCACTTGCCTGTTGACGACTTTCCGGAGAGTCTCCGACGAGTTAGCGAGTGCGGTGGAAAGATTATCAAGGAACCGGGGGATTCAGACTACGCGGTGGTGCGTGATCCAGTCGGTGTCTATTTTGCATTACTGTCGGGCAAGTGAACTTTGGTGACTGAACAGTGATTGACAGGCTAGGTTGTCTGCGAGCGTCGTCTTGACAGGCTTATTGACTGTCTGGGTTCTCTACTGGCTGATTTAAACGCTGATAAATGTGACTTCCCGATCCCGTGCCGGTATCATTGAGATTGGCTGATGTACCGGGGCATCAGCGGCATCAACTCGCCAGAACCCGCGAACAAACGAGGATCAAGTCATGAAGTCAACAATGACAACCGTTATCGATGCGCCCGCGGAAATTGTATTTCGCTGGCTTGCCGAAAGTGATCGACTTAAACAATGGGTGCCAAGTTTGGTTGAAGATGAACCTCTTGTTGAGACGCCTCAGAAAATAGGATCTAAATTTCGACAGGTCTTTGTAGAAAAAGGCAAGACCATGGAAATGACAGGCGAAATTACTGAATTTGTTGAGAACAAAAATCTTCGGGTAATCATGGATGGTGATATGTTCGGATTGGATGTCGGTTACCGGTTGGAATCCGTGATCGACTCACAAACGGAAGTAACACAAAATACTCAAATAAAGTTTAAAGGTTTCAGCAAACTTATGGCGCCAATTTTTTGGCTGATCTCTAAGCTAAGTAAAAACAATTCGCAACTTCAGGCTCATGCCAAACTTAAACAAATGGCTGAACAAGAATATCAATCAAGACTCGGTTAGTCGCTTCCGAATCCTGAAATTCGTCCGCCAATTTAGCGATAAAGGTAGTGCTGGCTTTGTAGGTAATTGGGTATTAAGATCTACCGTATCGGATTTAACGCTTGCCCACAGCACTAACGGAGGAATTGCAGTCGATGAAAACGGTTCACCCCACTTTCCTGATTGCCTGCTTTGTAAGTTTGATTGCCTCATCGGTTGCAATTCATGCACAGGAACCCAGACCGTCGAGCAAACCGAAACAAGCACCTAAACCACCCGCTTACGATGACAGTGTGCCCAAGGCTACCCTCGCCGGTGTCCGATACGGTAGACACGAACGACATGTTCTTGATTTCTGGAAAGCAACTTCCGACAAACCGACTCCACTTGTTTTTGTAATACACGGTGGCGGATGGAAGGGTGGTAGTAAGGAGCGGATTGATCGGTTTGCTGATACCGCGGTCTTGCTCAAGGCGGGGATCTCGGTTGTCGCGATTAACTATCGATTGATGGCGCACACAGAAGGAGTTGAACCTCCTGTTAAAGCGCCGTTGCATGATGCCGCACGTGCATTACAGTTTGTCCGCACAAAAGCAGGTGAGTGGAATATCGATAAGGCGCGCATCGGTGCCGCCGGCGGTTCTGCTGGCGCCTGTTCGAGCCTCTGGCTACTCTATCATGATGATTTAGCTGACCCCAAGAGTGCAGATCCAGTCTCGAGAGAGTCTACCCGTCTTTTCTGCGTGGCAGTGAAGGCCCCCCAAACTACCCTTGACCCTCAGCAGATGAAAGAATGGACTCCAAACAGCCGTTACGGTGGGCATGCGTTTGGGAAAAAAAACTTCTCCGAATTTTTATCCGGGCGAAGCGAGATCTTAACCTGGATCGCCGAGTACTCTCCGTACGCCTTGGTAACCCCCGGTGATCCGCCGTCCGCTCTTTTTTATGCAAGCGCTCCAGCGATTGGTAAGATTCAGAAGGATCCCACCCACACGGCCAACTTTGGGGTAAAACTACAGGAACGCTGCAGGGAGCTTGGCGTTAATTGCGAGGTTGTGTATCCCGGTGTTGAAGGAGTCATGTATGAAACACCAACCGAATATCTCATCGACACCCTGAAAGCCAGCGCTGAAATATCCCGTTGATAAGTCAATGGGAACGATTAGTGTTAACTGCGTTGAGTCGAGTTTAGCTGATCGTGTCGGTTTACTAGTTGCTAGGTGGCTTGGAGAGACTCAACATGGGACTCGAAGGCGTTGAACTGATAATGGCGATCGAAGATCGTTTTTGTACGTCCCTGCCGGATGGAAAAACTGAGCGATTTCAGACTGTTGGTGATATGCATAACTTTCTGATGGCTAGAATTCAAAGACAAAATTCTGAATTTTGTCCAGCTGCAGCCATGTTTTACCCAATTCGAAGAATTCTTGTAGATAAATTCAATGTGGATCGAGCTAGTGTCAAGCCGTCCGCATCTTTGGTCAGCTTGCTCGATGCCGAGAGTCGCATGCAATTCTGGCGAACAATTGAAGTAGCGCTTTTGACGCAACTGCCGGGGCTAATACGAACAGGATGGCTGACATGGTCCGGCGAAGTTTTTCCTCCCGAGTGTTCAACGGTATCTCAGCTTGTCGAACAATGTATCGACTTAAATCAAATCACAGTAGAGTTCGATTCAGAAGACGGTGAGGCCGTATTTGCTGTTTTGCGGCAACTGGTTGCGGACGTTGCTGGAGTAGATCAATCGACGTTAACCTCTAAAACAAATTTTGTGAATGACCTTGGGTTTTGATTGACACCAGCTGGGTGGCTACCACTATATATTTGGGCCGGCCTCCGAACTTTGGTGAGGAACCACGTTTGGGCATAGTCAGTAGGTTGAATTCTATCTTGAGCTTTTGTTTGGGAGCTTTTGTTTGTGCTTTGGCTCGCTATCTAAGAGTTTTAGTCGGGCTTTTTAAATTCAAGCCTGGACAAAGTTGACCAAGTAGGCGTTTGGGCAAGAATGCATGGTTTAAAAAAGTGGTTGTAAATTAATCCTATTGTATTACTGATTGGCCGCCTTAATGATCCCTGATAAAATGAAGACTTTCCGATTGAAATGGAACGGACAGCTCAATTGTGAAAATGATTTTTTCAAACGGTGTTCGAACTAAAGGTCTATCGTGAAATCTCGTACTGCTCTGGCAATTGGGCTTATTTTGTCGCTGGTTCTTTGTAATTCTTCCGAAGCGCAAGTTAAACGGAACGTCGGCGACGTCCGTGGGAATCTACGACTGGAAGTCGTTACGGTGCCAAACGATATTTCAGGTAGCTTTGAGCGACTGAACCCGCAGGTTTTGCTTTATCATCCTGTTTCCTCAAAGCCTGAGAAGAAGTCGGATCTTGAGAAAAATCCGCTACTAGTTTTCCTGCATGGATCGGGAGGAGCTAATGGAAATATCGAACGATTCAAATGGAAGGGAGACGTGAAGCGGTTCACGGCGCGAGGCGTAGAGTATCCAGCGAGTCACATCCTTGTGCCCCAGAGTAAGGGGCATTGGGATCCTGCCTCACTCAATAAAATGCTCGATTATGTATTGAAAAAAAATCCCTCTATTGATCCAAATCGCGTTTACTGCATCGGCTACAGTATGGGCGGCAAGGGGACTTGGGAATGGGCGATGGCCTCACCTGATCGTTTCGCCGCAATTGTACCCAAGGCATTCATTCCTGACATGTCCGGCATTGCCGGCATGGTTGAGTTGCCGATATGGGCAATGGTAGGAACCAGGGATTCTCGACCTCGAGTCGATGGCATTAGGGCAATGGAAAAACGCCTGAAAGAGCTTGGCTCGAAGGTTGTTAAAACTACCTTTTTCGAAGGTGCCAATCATGGTTCCGCCGGTGGAGAGATAAAAAAATTGGAAGGCGTCTACGAATGGGTTTTTTCACATAAGCTTCCAAGGTAAGTTCGGGAATAGTGTCAAGCTTGAGTGATTTGCGACTGGTTTTGATGCGAATTTGCCTAGCTGGATGATTGTTTCTTGTTATTCGAGTTGGATGCCAATTTTTAATGGAGTGCGAGCGACCGGCGGGTGAATCACCGGGAGAACATCGAGTCATTTTCTATCCAGTGTTTTTCCGGAATTTCTGAGGAAGTCGAACTGTTTCCTCGCGGGGTAAACGGTTCCTGAGAATGATTCGTAAGTTAAATCAATCCACATTAGAAACCGGGTTTTGCTAGATATTTGAACAGGCAGGATTTGATATGAAAATCGTATTGATATGGTTGGCACTGACGGGAAGTTGTTTTGCAATCCAAGAGGGCGAAGCGGAGCAGGTCAAAGAAAAAGTGAAGCCTGTCGAAATCAGGGACTTTACTGCTTCAATGCAACGGCATGAAGGCTATTTGTCATTTTTTTGGGATGATACAGCGGGGAAAATTTATCTTGAGATTGTGCGACCTGATGAGGAGTTGTTGTATGTTCACTCCCTCGCGACCGGTTTAGGCTCAAACCCAGTTGGACTTGATCGAGGCCAACTGGGCGACCAAAAGGTTGTAAGATTTTCGCGAGTCGGACCGAAGGTTTTCATGATACAACGAAATCTCCGGTTTCGGGCAAACACCGACAATCAGTTGGAGAGACACGCTGTGGAGCAATCGTTTGCGCAGTCTATTGTTTGGGGCGGAAAAGTAGTTGCAGAAACGAACGGTCGGTTTCTAACGGACGTTACCGATCTTTTGTTAAGTGATATGCATGGAGTTGCTGGTACGCTTAAATCAACTGACCAAGGTGATTTCTCGCTGGATGCAAAACGATCGGCAGTCTATTTGCCTCGCTGCAAGTCGTTTCCTAACAACACCGAATTGGAATCCACGCTTACTTTTACATCAAAAAAACCTGGCAAATACGTTCGACAAACTACCCCTACACCCAAATTTGTAACGCTACGCCAGCACCATTCGTTCATAAAGCTTCCCGATGATCAATATCAGCCTCGCCATTACGATGTGCGTAGTCCCTCAATGTTCATCACTTTTGCCGATTACGCAACGCCGCTGGATCAACCTTTGGAAAAGCGATGGATAACGCGTCACCGGTTGGTTAAGAAGGATCCTGAAGCGAGTCTGTCAGAGCCGGTCGATCCGATCGTTTATTATGTCGATGCCGGCGCACCCAAGCAGATACAGGATGCATTGCTCGAAGGAGCGAGTTGGTGGAATGACGCTTTTGAAGCAGCTGGTTTTAAGAACGCCTTTAAGGTGGAATTATTACCCGCGGATGCTGATCCACTGGATGTTCGCTACAACGTAATTCAGTGGGTGCATCGCAGCACTCGGGGGTGGAGCTATGGTGGAAGTGTTGTTGATCCACGGACCGGTGAGATTCTTAAAGGGCACGTAACTCTCGGTTCACTTCGTGTTCGGCAAGATCAATTGTTGGTTAATGCACTTGATCCAACTCCTCCGAATCTGCGTTGCGCATGTTGCGGAGTTGGTGGAATCGTCGAAGAATCGACGCTGGCTGATTTAGCGGAAGCGGGGAATGCCCTGGAAGTTTCACTCGCCAGAATTCGCCAGCTTTCTGCCCATGAAGTAGGCCATACTCTCGGTTTCGTGCATAACTTTGCTGCAAGCACCTATGGTGATCGTGCTTCCGTAATGGACTATCCTGCTCCGCGTGTGAAGATTAGCGAACAAGGTCGGCTTGATTTGAGTGACGCATATGCCGTAGGGATTGGAGAGTGGGATAAAGTCTCCGTGAAGTTTGCCTATTCACAATATGCCAATGACGAAAGCGAAGAGATGGGGCTCGATTCTATTTTGAATGACGCTGCGGAAGCCAAGATGATTTTTCTTTCCGATTCGGATGCTCGCCCCGCGGGCGCCGCCCATCCGCTAGCTAATCTTTGGGATAATGGTACCGATCCGCTCGAGGAACTTGAACACGTGATGCAAGTTCGGCGAATCGCGCTCGATCAATTTGATGCAAGCTCACTGCCTCCGGGAACCTCGACAGCCGATGTAGCTCAATACTTGACTCCAATTTATCTTCACCACCGGTACCAACTTCAGGCAGCGGCCAAACTTATAGGAGGTCATAACTATTCCTTTGGCTATGTCGGAAGTGACGCAGGTGATGCCATTTCAAGGAATTTGCCAATCAATCAGGCGAATCAAAAAGCCGTTGTTTCGGGGTTGTTAAAAACGATTAACCCTGACCAATTGATCATCAGAAAAGACATTCTTCAGTCAATTAGTCCGCGTCCTTATTCGACGATCAGGGACCCGGAGATAATTGCAGGGCAAACTGGACGTGTGTTTGATGCCATGGCGGCGGCAAAGGTCGCAACCAGTCTCACGCTCAACGAATTATTTCAGCATGAACGGTTGGGCCGCGTGGCGCGTCAGGCCGAAATGCCTGAAGATTTAACGCCCGTCCAATTAATCTGTTGGGTCGTTGACGATACGTTTGATGTTTCGAAACGTAAATCCGACTTCAAACTGTCGCGCGTCGTAATCGCGACAGTAGTTGATCAATTGTTAGCTCTCGCCGATAACAGTAACGCGGATATCGAAGTGAAGCTTGCCGCCTTTGCCGGATTGAAATATGTATTGACCAAGTCGCCCGTGGCAGGGGACGATTTGGATGCCAAGTTTTTCGAACTTCAAAATTGGCGGATCAATCGTTTTTTAGAGCGCCCTTATTCAGTGCAACCTGATTCAAAAAAATTGACAGTTCCGCCCGGTAGTCCGATTGGTTCAACTCCCTAGAGTTTCCGTTTGTTCCTGTTATTTAACGTGCTTTTCATGAATAAACCGTCGATTAATAATCTCATGGTGAAGACATGGGTTGCGATTTTCTTCGCCGGCATCATGGTGTCAAATATTTATGGGCAGAAGATTGAGCTTAAACAAATACAGTCTCGAGAGGCAGTCAGTCCACGTTTTGTTTCTTCTTCCGCAGTTGCTGGCCCGGTCATTCCGGGGCTGCAACAGGGGTACATACCACAAGGGCTTGCATATGACCTTTCCAAGGAGTTGATGTTTATTTCTCACTATTCTGAGGATGCTCCCTCCATTGTTTCGGTTATCAGCACCGTAACGGGAAAAATTGTTGCCAGTGTTTCTCTCATGGATGCCAACAGGGAACCTGAGCGAGGCCATGTTGGCGGCCTCGCGGTCGTGGACGATTCTTTGATAGTCACGTCCGATAATCGTTTGCTGCGATTCAAGTTATCGGAGTTTACATCGAAAGATGTGGCAGAATCAGTCGCCGCCGTTTCAGTGCATAGTTGTGAGACAAAAGCGAGTTTCGGCGCGGTATCTCCAAAGTTTCTCTGGGTTGGGGAGTTCGCACTTGGAATTAAATTTCGAACCAAAGCGGGACATCACATAAAAGACAGGAGGGGAGTTCGCAAGTTAGCATGGGTGTGCGGTTATGATCGATTGGAGTCGATGGGTAACCCGCAGTGTGTACTATCGGTGAGGCAAAAAGTTCAAGGAATGTGCGTTGATGGCAACCGAGTTTATTTAAGCGTTTCCTATGGAAGAACTAAAAGGAGTTTAATTGTCGTCTACCGTAATCCCATCGGATCAGAGCCGCATAAAATGGTTAAGTTAGACAATGGAACTGAAGTGCCGTTGTGGTTTCTTGATGGTGAAAACTATGTCGGTGAGTTAGGGATTCCTCCCATGGCCGAGGGTATTGTCATGATGGGGGATCGATTAGCTGTGCTTTTTGAGTCGGGAGCGGGTAAGTTTCAGATTGGTGGGAAAGGTGCAGTTGATCTCGTGATGCTGCTCGATGTAACGGAGTTCCGTTAGCCAACTTGAGTGGAGGTGGCGTAAGCTGTTGGTTAGTTTGTGCGCGAAGGAGATGGGGCATGGTGACGCGGTTTTATGATGTAAAAGAGAAAATAGTGGGATCTCTACTAAGGGGTAGCATCGGCTTAGCCATTATCGGTTTTATTTTTACTGGACAGTTTTGTTCCGCGGATGAGCCGGATGTTTTGAGGGTGGTCAATTGGAATGTGCTTTACGGATTTAATTATAAAAAATCCATTGAGCAGGGGGGGGGTTGGCTGAGGTGTCAACAAGCAGATGTTGTGGCCTTACAAGAGTTAAATGGACATACTCAGGCAGATTTGGAAAACTTGGCGAAAAGCTGGGGGCACGACCATGCAGCAATATTAAAAGAAAAGGGCTTTCCAGTCGGGCTAACCTCAAACCAACCCATCCAAGTCATTCGTCGCAGAGTAAAAGGATTTCATCATGGCTACCTTCACTGCAAAACGCAGGGTATTCATTTCGTCGTGGTTCATTTTTGGCCCGGAAAATTTAATGAAGTCAATTGGATTCTCGATGAGGTAGCGCCGCTTTTGCAGCGGGACGAGCGAGTGATTATTTTGGGAGACTTTAACGGCTGCTCACGAAAGGACGAAGCATTCCTTGTTGCGAACGCTAAGTTAAGAGAAAGAGATTATACCTTTGTTGATAGAGTTGAGGCCAAAGGATTCGTCGATATCGTGAACAAGCATGACTCAACTGCTAAAATTTCATGTCCATCGCCGATTACCATCCCAAGGTGGTCCAAAGACATGGAGGAATTGAAATTGAAGCGGTATCGGATTGACTTTTTATTTGCAGATTCAGTGTTGGCGAGAGCGTCATGTGCGGGAACAATCTCTTTGGCTAAGGAGATTGATGAAATATCGGACCATTATCCAGTCATTGTAGAATTCGATAATTCGAAAATTCGCAAGTTGGAAATTGAAGGCGGCAATTAAGCGAAATGGTTTGTTGGACGGGGGACGTTGGTTACACCCAAATTCGGGTTTTGAGCGAAGAATTTAAGAGCCCTTAAAGTGCTCGTCAGGTTGTGTTTCAATTTATTTGATCGTCTTTTGTTGAGGAGTCTATGACAACACCTGAGCACACCATGGTTGGGATACTTGGAGCGTTTGCTCTCGGTCTTCATAACCGGTTTGGTTGGCCGGTCGTTGCTTTTGCCGCCCTCGCCTCCAATGTGCCGGATTTGGACGGTTTACCGATGCTGTTTGATATGGAACGGTTTGAATTCGGACACCGTGTTTGGGGGCATAATTTCTTTGCGATTGTGGTAACTTCCATCCTATTGGCATGGACGCAGGTTAGGTTTAATTGGGTTCAAAGGGTTGGCTGTTATGTGGCGAGATTCCTTCCTAGTGAAGTTGTAATCACAGAACAACGCGCCGACTCACCGATTCCAATGTCAGTGTTTATTTTGGTGGGGATTGGGTTTCAATCGGTACACCTCGTTTGCGATATGGTGGTGTCGGGAGGGCAGGGGCTTTCTGCCTGGTTTGTGAAACCATTTTGGCCGTTTGGCAAAACGGGCTTTGTCTATCCACTGATTCCATGGGGGGACGTTGGACCGACGGTCATCATGATGGGCGGTTTGATTGGGATTGCGAAATATGGCCGGGCTCAATTTATCTCAGTGCTAACACTCATTGTTCTAATTAGTTATTTGTTTTGCCGAAGTTATTGGGCCTAGAACGTCTGCGCGGTGCGTTGCTTGTCTCCCTGACTCGAATTTGTAAGCTTGTTTCATCGGAGAGACTCACTACTATTTAATGTGGTTGGTTTCAGTAGCCGCTAGGTTCAAACTGTTTTTAGCAAAAGGTGAATGGTGACGATTAGTTCGACGCACTTTGCGGCGATATTTTTTGTCTTGGATTAGAACGACGGATTGCTCGCAAATTTAAATGAAACAGTTTTCGCTAAAAACACTTTTTATCATTACGCTCGTGGTGGCGATCGGGATCATTGTTGTTCCAATTGTTCGATTTAAGCTGGCTGAGCGGAAGTTCCGTAAGACCATTGATCCGATATGGGCACAAGCTCCTTACTCATCGTCGTTAGTCGACGTTCAAGACACCAATGACATTGTGGTGAAATTTTGTGATGAGAGTTTGCAGTTGGATTCGGGTGGCACTTTGGCCCATATGCCTGATAGGGGATCTGGTTTTTACAAACTTGATTGTGTGGAGGGCGAGTTTTACGTCATATTCCAAGATGCTGTTTACGAAAATCTAGATTCGTATGTTGGGCTTGGACTATCGCCGTACTGTCTGCTTAGGGATGCCTTCATGCTGGATAACGAATCGCCAATTTCGACAGCAACGCTCTGGATGGTGCGTGCGCTAATGATGCCTGTTGGGTGTGAGGATCGATTGCAGCATTTTGAAACTTCTCACAAAATGGGGTTCATTAGCGGGCAGCTTACGGGTACCGCGGGGACGCATTTACTGTTGTTTGATTCAACGGGCCAGCATTCTATTTTAGTCCTGGCTCGGGAGTCAAAAACAGACGCGTGGGATCGGTTGGCCGACCGGCTTCTTTTGGTGAAAGAGACGAAGGAAAAGATGGATAGTAAGGATTGAAGGGGCGTTTAATCAGGTGAATGATGCTAACTCCATTTGACGAATATTTCTATCCAATTTTTGGTGGTGGTGTATTAGTGGCAACCGTCGTCTCTTTGTATGCCGGCAAGGCACGCGGATGGCTTTTGCCATTGCTTTGTCTTGTGATAGGAGTTTTCGCGTTCTGGGGAGCTCTGTTTGTCGGCTCGGAAATTGGTTATCAAAAGTGGCAGAGTATGCCAAATCCGCCGGACGAAGCCTTTGCGGATACATTTCCCATGGGTGCGTTGCTCGCCGGCTGGTTACCTGGATCCATCTATTGTGGGTTTTTGTTTGGAATGATAAAAATATTCCTGGTGCTTATTCCAAAACGTAACGCTATCGATGCTTCGCCACCTTCCTCCACTGTGAGAACCGAGAGCGGTAATCCATATCAAGGTCCGTAATTGGTGACTTACGACGGGAAAGTTGGGAACGCAGGGCAACTGGATTCGGGGAGATTGATGGGGCGAGTATTGGATTCGGATGGTGTCTCTGGCATGCGATTTAATCAGTCGAAACGCTTGAGTATTTCCGATCTATTTGTGTGGGTCGCCTGTTTTGCGGTTGCTGCCTTGTTTGCATCCATGGGTATGTGGCTGATTTCATCCCTTTGGATTGGTTTGTTGGCGGGAGTTAAGCTCGGGCCATCTTCAAATTATCCAACTTTGTTAATTGTGGTGTTTGGGGTCGTTGCGGGTGGGTTATTTGCTGCAGCAATTGCAGCGACGCTTGCCGTAATCTTTTTATATTCTTCAAGTGGAATTGACTTGATCGAATCGAAAAGTACAACGATCGCAGCGAACACTCGGGGCCTTTTAATCGCAGGAGCTGCAGTGCTTTGGGTGCCGCCAATTTTGATGGCGGTTTGGTTGGCGTTACTGTCTTTTCGGAAGGATAGCGGGACTGCTGATCAAGAGGAAAGGTTCCGGACGCAACCATCAACGAGTGATTAGTTTCTTTCACCGAAGAGTGGTTGTTTAAAAATCTGGGCAATAACCTTTCTGGTCAATGTTAGTTTGTTTGGAGATTAAACATGGTAGGTGGCAGTTTCAGTTTGATTTTTATTGTCGGGGCAATTGGTGGATTTGTACTGATTTCGGGCATCTTTGTGGCGATCGTGTTGATTAGTAAAAAGAAATAGAAAGACGTTCGTGCGTCTGACCAATTAACGCGTTGGGTGGCTAAAAGCTCCCGGGCATTGTTCTTGGTCAGAGATATGCAAACTTGGAGATTTACATTACCGCTTGTATCGCGAGTTCAAAGTGGAAGATTTTTACTTAGGTTGAAGATGAGCTACCAAAAACGCAAAAGGAAATTTCAGGTCACATTGCGGTTTCTTTTCATCTTTACCGGAGTCGTTACACTTATCTTGGCCATGCCGGTTCAGCGAAGCCTGGATCAGAAACGGGGTCGGATTTGGGTGGATAGCCAAAATGGCCATGTTACATTTGCCCATAAATATGATGCCGTTTCGGGGCAGGTCAACCACAATCTGGAATTACCGGCTCCGGGTTGGTTGGTGGGTGTTTTGGGGATCGACATTTTTGATTCTGTCGATGCGGTCGTGCTGGACAATAAAGTCGTCGTCGATCTTTCTCCTTTGACTGATTTTCGAAAATTGCGCTCTCTTGGAATTTTCATTGAAATTGATGACCAGCTCGATTTTTCGCCCCTATCAGAGCTTAAGAATCTTGAATGCCTGCACCTGGCTTACACGGGCATTTCAGCGGAACGTCTCAGCGAGCTACGGGAGTTACTGCCTTGGGTTAAGGTGACAGCAGACCTTGATCCAGTACGGTAGCCTTAAAATTGAGTCGATCGAAATGGCCAATTCTTTTGAAAGAACCTTGGTAATTACAATCGAATCCTTTAGTTTACCTTTGGAAACTAAAAGATGGTGGCGTCGTTCTTTGTTGGGCCTCGTTAGTTTCTGGCAGCCTAATATTCAGTTGTCTACTGTTGGATTGTGTTTGTTTTTAAACTGCTGTGGACAATTGCGGTAAAGCGGAAGCGGGGAGATTACGATTGTAAAATCGGCTTAAACGCTACGGGTTTTGCAGTTGGTAAGGCTGACCAATTTAATAGGGAGGTGGGCGATTAGCAGATTCGCTGTTTGTTTTTACAGCGATACTTTCACCGAGACGGAATTCAGGGTATAAGAATAGAGTTCCGCGATTCCGGTAGCGTCATGGCGATTAGTCAGTTACCGTTATTGATTCAATTGGAAGTGCTTGCTCGGCTGGTGCCGGCCGCGGTCTTCAAAACCGTTGAGCCGCATGGAAATCATGTGGTTGGTGGGTTCGATTCCCATGCATTTCCGCCATTGAATCATCAAGCGGTTTGAATCCAGCGATTTATTCGATTGGGAGCACTGATATTCGCCTCAACGATGCCCGTCAACGAGACGGTTCCGTGTCAGAATTAGGACCGCCGCGCTGTTTTCAATGTTTTCGACCGCAGGCGCAATGCTATTGCGACCTTATCCCTCGCATTCAAAACGAAACTGAGATCGTTTTGGTACAGCATGTTAGCGAGCGAGATCACCCATTCAACACTGCGAGAATGGTGCGCGCATCCTTGGACCGAACAAAACTAGTCTGCGGCAATTCAGAACGGTTGGTCAATTTAGATCTCGGCTTGGTTGGATCGGCGGGGCTGTTGTACCCCTCCAAAACAGCAAAGACACTCGCGAACGTTCCCAAAAATGAAAGACCAACGCAATTGGTTGTGATCGACGGGACCTGGCCTCAAGCGAAAGCGTTAGTGCGGGATCTTCCGCAGTTGAGAGATCTGCCCCACTATCAATTGTTACCGACGGAGCCGGGGAACTATCGAATTCGGCTCGAGCCCAACGAGGTTTCGCTTTCGACTTTGGAAGCCGTCGTCGAGGCGTTGCGAGAGCTTGAACCTGAGTTAACGGACTTGGAGAAGTTGGTGAAGGCGTTTGAGACAATGGTTCAACGGCAACTGGACCATCCCAAGGTTTTCCCATCCCATTATTCCGGCGGCAAGAAGTCTGGTCGGAATCTAAATATTCCTGCCAGTTTAATCACGCCAGACAATTCTATTGTGGTGGCCTACGGCGAAATGGATTGTCTCGTTGAGACGGAAACCGTAGAAAAATCGAAGGTGCAGCGGGGACCTTTGGTTTGGAGTGCTCATCGTTTAGGGGGATCTTTTGATTCAGATTTAGAGAATTTTGAGTCGTTTTTGCAGCCACGGCTGCAACTGAAGGATACCTTTCTTACCCATTTGGGCTTGTCTCACCAGCATTTTGCAAATGGCGAATCTTTGAGTGAATTTCGCGATCGCTGGGGTGAGTTTTTGCAGGATGGGGATACATTGGTGGTTTACCATCCCAACGGAATTCGTATGCTCAAGCACGTGAATGCCAAATTAGCAAAGTGGATTACACTTAAGTCCATTAATTTTAACGGGCAAGTAAAACGTCGTACCTTTGGTGAGTTCGTGAAGGATGAGTGCACGAATTTTGACGTAAAGTTACCTCATTCTGGACGCGCGGGGAGACGCCTCGCCAAGGCAGTCAGTATGGTGAATTATTTAAGAGATGTTGGCTTGAAAAATTCGGAAGCGGAGAGCAGCTAATGATCGGGTATCGGTTTATTATTTGCAGCGCCCTACTTGTCATTGGCTTGCTGGAAAATCAGTTGGCCGGGCAAGTTGAGTTGTTCCCTACTCGTCAGGTTAGCGACTTGGGTAGAGAAGTTTCTTATTTTGGATCGCTGCCACAGAAGGGGCGTCTAGTCTTGGATGCCAACAATGGTTTCTTTGACAAAGGGGCATTTAAGGCGACCGGAAAGCGCGTTTCGCCAGAATCGGAACGACTATTGATTTCAAGCCACTTTGATGGGTTGCAGGCAGTGGGTGGTAGCCATGCCGGGGTAGCACGATGGTATTTATGGAAGTCGAATCCAGCAGCGGCGGAATTGAAAATTTTTCTCGATGTTCCTCAGGCTGGCGAAGGAGGCCTTTGGAAAGTTTGCGTTGGTGCTACCGAGTTTGAATTTTCCGCGTCGAAGAGCGATGGACGTAAGGCACAGGAAATTTCGTTTCCTTTAGAGATTGGCTCCATGGGATTGCGAGAGATCTCAATTCGTGATCTGAATTCGAAGCGTAGGTCGGTGACTGAATTTAGGAAGATTGAGGTAACCGGCCCAGGGATCGAGGGCGCGCGGTTGATTCGGGCGAGATGGCGTCCCGCGGCTGTTCATGCTCGTTACGAGTCTTCGGAGTGCGAAGATTCAAAACTCTGGGTATTCGAGACGCAATGCGTTCGTCCGAGTTCATCTTACTCTCCAATCACGACTGCGTTCGGTTACTTTGGTGCCTCCTTTAACTCAGAGGGACTTGCGGCGGGTAACGTAAACTTTTCGATGTGGGCGGCGAGTCGAAAAGCTGCAAAACTGCCAGACGTATCTTTAATGCCCCACTTACTTGCCACAGCGAATCCAGACGCTGAATTTAGTGGCTTTGGTCACGAGGGTTCTGGCGTAAAAATACGAAACTGGGATCCGTACCAGCAGAATCCAAAATCAGTAATTCAGGCGTTGAGAGTGGAGACTGCCAACGGCGTTGATACTTTTTATGGATATTTGTATGACGAAGTTAAAAATCGTTGGATGCTTTTTGCGGCAGGTCGTCGACCTTCGAAGAACAAGAACGGCTCTCTCTCGTTACGAGCAGGTTCTTTTTGTGAAGTCCCCGGCCCGCCTAATGTCGAACGGACCGGTGATGTGGTGCGCGAGGTAAAGAGGAGGGGCTGGTTTTATGGTCCGGATGAAAAATGGCATGTCGCAGATACCTTGCGTTTAGGTGATGACCCCGCCGACACCAATCGATTTGTTCGGGTTCTGGATGGAGGATGGTTGTCGATGGGAACGGGGGGCGTTGAAATGTCGACAGGACCTCAGGTGGTTCGGCTTCGAGATCAGTCACCTCAGTTACCAATTTATTTAGAACCAAGTTGTGCAAGCCAGTTATTTGAGTTGCCAGTTGAGATTGGTAAACCAAACGTCTTCTCAATCCAATCCGATAGTGCGGTGGTGGCTTATTCAGGCCTTCAGGCAGGGGCTAAAACGCGAGCAACTCTCTATTATGGTACGGCAGATTGTTTGACCTTTGTGAAGCGTAAGTTGCACACTACTGAGCGGAAAGGCGCGAGTAGTGAGCAATTCGGTGACGGCCGAACTTGGCAATTTCAAACTGAGTCGGTGAAGGTAGAGGACTCGAGCGCAGAGTTTTCATTAGTTGATTTACGGCCGGGAACGACTTATTTCTTTCGGGTATTGGTGGAGGGCAGCGACGGCAAAAGTTGGGCTTTTGAAACCGGAGAATTCAAGACTCTGAGTAATTAGCGACTAATGTGCCAGAGGCTTAATTGAAATTGACGGCTACTTTGCTGCTCATTTTGTGGGCAAATTTACGAAACCTATTAGACCCACATTGGCTTAATTTACGGTGTTGAAGGCCAACGGCCTTGGCGATTGCTGCGTTTAAACCGATCATACGGACATCGGTAGGATACCTATACCGTTTAAAGCGGTCGGTAAACCGAGATTTAAACTTGGTGTGAGTTATGTTTCATTAGAAGGGTTTGACAGTTAAACGTGGAGTTCTAAAATATTAGAGCGTTGTCATTTCCTACAATGCCCGTTCTTTTTGCAGCGGCCATTTATTCATCACGAGTTAAACATGACCGGAATTGTTCTTCATCAATCCTTGTTCCTCGCGTTTGGTATGCCCGGCATTCCGGAGTTGCTAATCATCATGGCGATTTTGTTGTTGCTATTCGGTGGCGCGAAGTTGCCCGGTTTAATGCGAAATTTGGGACGCAGTGTTAATGAATTCAAAACTGGCATCAAGGAAGCGCCTGCCGACAGCGCGATCGAAGATGACAGCGATAGTCCCGATTAATCAACTGCTTTTTGGCTTGATACAGGTCTGAAGACTCTACGACTTTTTTAACTGGAAATGCCACTTCATGGCAGAAACCCTCACATTTCAGTTTCCGTTACTCGGCTTCTTTGGGCTCGGAAGTCCTGGAGTTGGTGAGTTAATGGTGATTGCGATTGTTGCGGTTGTGTTGTTTGGCGGCAAGCTCCCCGAGGTCGCCAGAACTCTTGGGGGTACTTATCAACAGTTTCGGAAAGGACTTTCCGATATTCAGTCCACGATTAAGAATGATCTTGATCTCGACGCCGCTTCGTTGAATCGGTTGCCAGAATACAACGATGTTGTTGATGATTATGATGAACCGACGGCACCGAGTTTTGACGCTCCCCCAGAAGACGAAGATTGATCATTGTTTTTCGCTGGCTGTTACCCCGTCACGCGTCATTCTCGAGTAAATGGTAGACACGAGCACGCTTTCCTTATTAGGGTTGCTTGTTTTTCGCCTCGCAATTTTGAATCTTCCCTATTTTCGAAGATTGATTGATGTCAAGTAACAGGTTCCCCCAATTTAAAAAAATAGTCGAAGGTTGTACTTACGGCGTGACGAACGTCCTGCACCTGCCCTTTGAGCTTCGCTCCAATGAAGTAGTTTTTGCAATTTTAATTGAGGTAGGCGACCAATATCTCCTGGTTCCAACGAATGTTGAGAATGTGGTCCTGTTGAATGGAGAATCGACTGATGCAGTTGCTCTGTTTGATGGAGATACAATTCAATTCGAAAAGGATGAATTTATTTTTGAGCTGGGGAACGAGGGAGTTGCTCCCCAAATTTCTCCAATTGGATCAGAGTTGGTAGGAGAAACGACGCTTTTAGTGAACCACCGAATTAATAATTTTTTTCAGGTGATTAGTGGGGGCGGGTATTTATTGGATACGGGCATTGCCAAGAAAGACCTCGAGTTGGTTATTCGAGGTTGGAACACCATCAAAGCCAAGCAGGAGCAATTGGCAGAACTGCTAAGCAAGGTTGTGTCGCTAAAAAGTCCGCCGGTTTTGAGCATTAAATGCGATGAACTAAATGACATGCTCCGGCTATCTTTGGAGAATTGGTCAAGAAAGGCGGAGAATCAGGGGTTCAGGATTGAGTTTGAAAAAGGAGATCCGAAGGTTAATTTGTCATTTGACCGTCAGCATTTATCGGAGGCGATCGACGGTCTACTTAATTTAGCGGTCAAGGCAAGCTTTCCTGAGAATCGTTTGATTCGAATTCAGTTAAATTGTGTTAAAGGTTTTGTCCATTTGGGAATCTGTTACCACGGAACTGGAATTAGCATCCAGCCTGAAAACAGTCAGAATATTCGGAGGCAAGCTAATGAGACATCGGGCGGTGTCGATTTTAATTTCTCCAGGAGCCTGATTCGCGCCCATGGCGGTGAGCTGCTAATGACACAGTCCGGTGCAGAAAAATGGCGAATCAATGTTTACCTTCCATTGAATGCCGCGAAATAAGCTCGAGTTCTTGGTATTGCGCTAATCCGATTGAGCCCGCAAGGCTGGTACGTATTTAAAATGCTTATCGCAAAAAAACCAAAATAAGATGCGATATTGATTTCCGATTATTAGGTCTGTGACGATCCAGCGTTGGTGTTTGACGGCAAATCGAGGTTGACTTTACGGCTGATAACGGTGCTTACCGTTGGGAAAGCGATGCAACTAGCGAGCCTATGCCTTACTTGGCGATATACCACTTAGCCGAACGACCAATCTTTAGACGCTAGCAAAGTTGGTTTTTGACGGTTTTTAAAACAATGGTTTTGAGGACTTCGATTGATGAAATTGAAGCAAGGCGATAGGATGAAAGCCGACTCGAAACCATAATTATAAATGGACATTGTAATTTGGAATTGTTGATCGCTCGAGTCAACAAAGCAAGATCACGGAGGATCGGATGCATCAACGATTTAGAAACTCTTTTAAGGTGGTATTTTCTCTTGCCATCGGTGTCTCGATTCTTGGGACACAGGCAATGGCTCAGAGCGACTCTGTTAATCAAAACAAATCGACTGAAACGGCTTCCTTTCGCGTGCCTAAAACCGATAAACCGGTAAGGGTGGCCGCGGCACCAACGCGCAAGCATCCCCTTGACCGTGCGATTTCCATTGCCGAGGAGTCGCTCGGCAGAATGCGTCGTGAGGTTTACGACTACACGGCAATTCTCGCGAAGCGGCAGCGTGTTAACGGGGAAATCAGTCCGACAACTTACATGGGAGCGAAAATTCGCTGCCCGCGACGGTCTGAGTCCGGTGAAGAGATTCCGTTCAGCATTTATATGCGATTCATGAAGCCAGCTAAGGTTGCTGGTCGAGAGGTGATTTGGGTCGACGGAAAGTATGACGGGAAGGCGTGGGTCCACGAAGGTGCCGGTTCGCCGTTGTTAAGATTAAAGAGCTTTCTGCTGGATCCAAACTCTAGCCTGATGATGCGAGGTCAGCGAGAGCCGATCTATGAGGCAGGGCTTGAAAATCTGATCATCAAGCTAATTGAAAAAGCGGAGCGGGATCGAGCTGCCGGAATGTGTGTGGTTAATTACACTGATGGTGCGACGATCAACAAGCGATCTTGTTCTGTGATCGAGCTTATCCACGAAGATCGTAAAGAGCCTTATGAATTTTATAAGGCACAAGTCTTCATTGATGACGAATTGGGATTGCCGGTACGGTTTGCAGCCTATGATTGGCCGACTGCTCCAGGTGAGGCCCCTGAACTCATCGAAGAGTATACTTATTTGAACATAAAAGTGAATGTTGGTCTGAAGGATATAGATTTCGATCCAAAAAATCCTAGGTATTCCTATAAAGGATTACCGGACTAGATTCACTGTCGCTTAACTCCCGAGTTTTTCGGAACTGTGATTACTTTGCCACCGTCAAATGATGACGGTGGTTTTTTTTGTTTAGACATGTCGGGACTAATACGGACAAGAAGGGTCGGATTTGATACGATTGGCGGTGCCGCGGGATTCGCTTGTTTGGTGGAACCGGAAACCTTTAACCCTTAGTTTTTAGAATGCCTCCAAGAAACTTACTATTGATCGCTTTGACGATCGTTGTGTCGTTGGCTTGTTATTCTGTCGCTTCGCGGAATCGCTATGCCAATTTATTCGCGGAAGCAATTGAAGTCATCGATAAGGAATCGTTAAAGCGTGTGTCGCGCGAAGATCTATTTGTTTCTGCGATGGAGGGAATGTTAAAAGATCTGGATGAACACTCGATGTATTTGTCGGGGGAAGTTTTCCAGATGTTCGATGAAGATATGCGTCAAGAGTTCGGAGGGGTCGGCGTTTATGTGGAAATGGATCCGCGTACGAAGCGGTTGACTGTCCTTGCTCCCATGCCCGGCACGCCCGCGTCAAGGAGCGGTTTTCTGCCGGGTGATCAGGTGGTGGAAATCGACGGCAAATCGGTCGAAGGGCTAGACCAGCGCGAGGTGGTAAAAATGTTGCGAGGGCCAGTTGGCGAGCCCTTTGAGGTTACGTTCGATCGTGCCGGAGAGTCGGTGAAAATAGAAGTCGAACGTGAAGAAATTGGCGTCGATAGTGTTCATGGAGATTCACGAACTAATGACGGTTGGGATTTTCATCTTCAGGAACATCCTAACATTGGTTACGTTCGCTTGGTTCAGTTTGGGCGTAACACGGCGACTGAGTTGGCAGATGCCTTAGACAAAATGGGCGAAGTCGACGGGTTGATTATCGATCTTAGAAACAATACTGGCGGGTTACTGGATGTTGCGGTCGAAGTTTGCGATCTTTTCTTGCCGAAAGGTAAAAAGATAGTGACAACGAAAGTACGTGATCGAGAAACCGACAGCGTGATGTTTGCGTTGAATCCGGAGAGGACCGATCCGACGATGCCGATTTGTATTTTAGTAAACCGTAATTCCGCTAGTGCAAGTGAAGTCGTTTCGGGTTGCTTGCAGGATCACGGGCGAGTGACAGTAATTGGAGAGCAGACCTGGGGAAAAGGAACGGTTCAAAATGTGATTCCCATACAACGTGGCGAAAGCGCGTTGAAATTAACGACAGCAAGTTACTGGCGACCCAGTGGCCGACATATTGACCGTTATGACGAAATCGCCAAAGAAACCAAAGTCTGGGGCGTTCAGCCGGATGAGGGCTGGAATCTGGAGTTGTCAGAAGAAGATATTTTTAAAAATTCAAGGGTGCGTTATGTCCGTGAATTGAAGGGGCTGTTGACCCCTGAGCAGCTTGAGATGGTTCAGGAGATTAGTCAATTGAATATGGAAGCAATGGAAGGGAAG
>WTFU01000184.1:30213-42109 GCA_011523945.1 Mariniblastus sp.
GAAGACTGACCAGCAACTCAACGCTGGCACGGATGGGCCGCACGTTGATCTTCCGCTGGAGCGTGCCATCGAGTTTATGGAAGAATTCCTTGATGATCCACACAAGGCAATTTAAGAATTAGTTGTGGCGGAATGCTCAAGCGTATTCAGCCAAGGGCCACGACGTAAACGACGCCATCGAGTTCCACCTCGTCGTTAATTCGAAGCTGCCGCCGACGTCTCGTTTCACGTTCGCCATTGACGGTAACTTCGCCACCTTGAATTAAAAGTTTGGCCTGACCTCCGGTTGCGACACCACAGGTTTTTAAAAATTGATCCAAGTGGATTGTAGGTTCGCGAGTCTGCCCCGCAGTTTCGGATGTGGATGCGTCCGCGGGCGGCGTCGGTTGTTCTGGGGGAGGTGGGGTATCCATTTTTCGAATTTTTACCAATTGAATGAAGTTTCGTAGCCGTATTGAATCAATTGTTTACCAGCGTATTCCTTAAACCATTCTTTATTCTGTTCTGTGAAGTAATTCGTCCAATCGCCAATGGAGCCTTTGCGAAGAAATTCTGATGGTCTTTCTTTTTTAAATCCGGCCTTCAGGTTGCCGTGTATTTTCGACGCTTTACTTGGATCGACATCAAGGAACTCAAACAGCTTCTTTCGTTCATGATTGACGTCGCGGTGCAGATCTTCATAACGTATAAATTTTACTTTCAACTTCGGGTACAGCGAAACGGCAAGTTCGTCCCGCTCTAAGTGTTCCGTCCAAAACTTGATGGATTCAAGCACCATTTCTTGATGGCAAAGTAAATCTTCGGGGTGTTTCTGAAAATGCAACGGGTCCGCTTGGAATTTTTTAAGGGTTGTCTTCATCTCGGGGATTCGATCGAATATGCGAGTTGTTGCGGGGTTGTTGTAGAGGTGGAAGACGCGACTGACAAGAACATCCCGGCCATCCCGACGAATTGAAATATGGGGGACATTTCTGACAGGAATGGGGATAAGGGTGGTGGGCGTTCTTTCGCCAATGACTGTTGCGTTTGGTTCGGCATAGCCCTCGACTGTCTGGCGTATCATCCGCTCAAAATTATCCCGCGCGGTCGTTTTCGCGGCCTCATCCTGATAGACATGTAGTTGTTTCAGGTTGTTGTTGAATGCCGAAACGACCTGATCCCAGTGGAATTCTCCCACTACACTGATAGTTTCGTGACTGCTAAGAAGGCTGCCAAGCCAGTTGGTACCGGATTTCATAAATCCGCGAACGCAAAAAAAACGCTTGTTTGATGACATTGCGACTACATCGAATAAGAACAGTTACGCGATTATCTTGGACAAACAAACCGTCTCCGTCAACCGTAGTTGTAGAGCGCGGTAGAAGCGCATGCGGTTTGATGGGTGGAGGAAAAGGCGTGCGCCAAGACCTGCATCGAGCCAATCAACGCGCAGATGTCTTTTCAGTCTGCATCTACATTGGCCAATTATTTCGCAGACCTGGTTGGGTTGGTAATTTGGTTCTTCCGGTAAACCCTTTTTGAGACTGACGTGATCGGCTGATGTTTTGGTATCACGCTGTTGGTACGCAGATTGGGTGTCGTAGAAAGCTCCTGGGAGACCTCCCAGCTATTTGTAGGATTATTTGCTACTTGTTTTTGATTGTGTAGAAAGTTACTTGCGCTTCCGATAAAATTTCCAGAGGATCTTTCGAATTTTGGAGTAATAAATAATGTCAAATAATCAATCTAATCGCCGTGGATTTTTAAAGACGACCGCAGGTGCGATCGCTGCTACCTCGGTTTTGTCAGGAACGTCAAAGGCAGCCACGCCCACCGGGTCAAATGCAAATTTGCGAATTGGCTTTATCGGCCCCGGAGGCCGAGGATTTGGAGCTCATGTCAAGCGATTGGCAAAGCTTCAGGTTGAGGGTGAGAAAATTGAATTAGTCGCTGTCTGCGATGTCTACAATAAACATGCTGAGCGGGCGGCGGAATATATTAAAAAGGAAACGGGGTTCAAGCCAACGCAATACGAAGATTACGTCGAGATGATTGAGAAAGAAGATCTCGATGGCGTTTGTATTGGAACTCCAGACCACTGGCACGCGAAACAAACGATCGATTGTCTGCAACGTGGAATTCACGTTTATTGCGAAAAGCCGATGACCAAGACGGTCACTGAGGCGATCGACGTGATGAGGGCCTGGCAGAAATCTGGCAAAGTGATGCAAGTAGGTGTGCAGTCGACAAGTCTACCGTTGTGGGATCAGGTCAATGGCATGTTAACTGCCGGAAAGTTAGGTAAAGTTCTTACCTACCAGACCGAATTCTTCCGTAACTCAGCGATGGGGCAATGGCGGTACTATGAGCTTGAGCCGGAAATGAATCCCAAAAACATCAATTGGAAAAAGTGGTTGGGCGTCGCAGAAGGCTTGGCCGAATATGAAGATTTCGATCGCGCTAAGTATAAACAGTGGCGCCGTTTTTGGCCTTACGGCTCGGGGATGTTTACAGATCTATTTGTTCACCGGACGACAACCATGTTGAAGGCCACTGGGCTTCGATTTCCAGGGCGAGTTTGTGGAGCAGGCGGTATTTTTCTTGAGTATGACGGTCGGGATGTGCCTGATGTAGCCACGGTGGTTGCTGATTTTAAAGAGGGTGTCCAAGGTTTGGTGACCGCGACGATGGCCTGCCAGAATACGCCAATTAAACAGCTGATTCGCGGTCATTTCGGTTCATTAGTTTTCGGGACAGGCGAGAAGTTTGCCGGGTTTGACTATATCCCGGAACGTCCTCAGGTGACTCGCAATAGCAAGCTCAAAGACGAGCGTATTCCGACGGAGCGAGTAGAAGATACGACTTATGCGCACTTTAAAAACTGGTTGGAGGCAATGTATGCCGATGATCCGTCGATGTGCAACAATGATCCTCTGCTCGGGGCAGCGGCAATCACAACCGTTATTCTGGGTGCCCAGAGTTACCGCGAAGGTAAGGTGTTCTTCTTTGATGATGAGAATTATACCGTCAGCGACACCAATCCATCCTGGGCGAAGAATTGGGAGAAGATGTCAGAGAAGCGAGCTAAACCACATCATATTCCCGGCTGGCAAGGCGGCGATAAAGGGAGTGTTCTGGAAGAGCCTGACTACATGAAGTTAGCGGGACCTTGGGTGGACGGCAAAGAGCCGACACCGTAGGGAGAATTGTTCCTGCGGCCTAACTGGAGAGACTTGACCGCAACAAGAGCCACTGGATTGTCTTTGGGTATGAGTGAATGACCCAGCACGGCAAGTTTGGTGGCTCTTTTTTTGTTTTGGCCGGTCGATGAATTTGTGAGCGTTCAATCGCCCTGTGACTCACAATTTCATTCATTGAAATCATGCGGGGCTCATTTTGTTTCCAGTGTAATCGCGAGGGTTACGGGGGCCGTCTTGTCAGGTCCCTTGATTAACTGGACGGATTCGATGGGGGTATTCCGCTTGGGAATGATTGACAGATATCTGATCTGTTGATTCCGAACCGCGAATGCGAATTCAGATTTTGGAACATCCGTTCGGTTAATGTAGTCGGATAGGTGTTGACCATTAATCAATTGATGGTCTTCAGTTTTACCGTCCTCATATTTAATACGTACGATCATAGAAACGGTCTCGTCCCGGCTGTAGGGGAATGACCAACCGCCAACTCCACCGAGCATGTGAATGGCTTTTATATTACCGACGCACGGGAACTCAACTGATTTTGGCATTTTTTTGCTGACGTTGCCGAGCGGTCCAAACAGCTCGATGGCGTTCGGAATAGTTCCGTCTTCTGGGTCAATTAATTGAAACGGAACGCCTTTAAAATTTTTCGTACTCCAATCTTTAAAAATCAGTTTTTCTGCATCGCCATTACCTATGAACATGGGGGTGTCACTGCAGATGGTCGCAATTTTTCGTAAAGAGACGGGTACAAATTGACCTCTTTGCGTTAAGAACTCTAACAAGTCGGTCATATCCTTCTTGGAAATTTGTTTTTCGAAGCCTTCCGGCATGATTGACTTGGTAGATCCGGACAACTCGTCAATATCCTCTCTCAAAATGACTTGCTTTTTCCCTTTTTCGTCATACAGTTCGATCGCCGTCTTTGACTCTGCCGCAAGTAATCCATTAATAAGCAGACCGTCTAGCGTGGTAACAGTGTATCGACGGTAGTTTCCCTCAACGTCCCGGCTTGGATCAATAATGTGAGTTAACAATTCCTGCTTAGGGTGGACGGCCATACCGGTTAAATCGGGGCCAATGTCCGCACCTTCTCCATTATGCTTGTGACAGTTAGCGCACTGGTTTTTGAAAATTGCCTTACCGGCGACTGCGTTTCCGGAAACCGAGGCGACGGGCATCATTTCGAGTAAAACCTTTTGTCGATCGGCATTGGGAAGTGCTCCGCCTTGTTCGAGAATGGTTTTCGCCCTGGCCCGAGTTTGAGAGACGGGGTGACTGTTAAGCGTTTGTTTTTGTTCTAGCGTGAGTTCTGAAAGTAGAAGGTTACCTCCCTCGATTAACGTCAACAATGCATCGGTCGTTTCGGGGCGCTTAAGTAGGACCGCGATGGCCGATCTGCGGATTTTTGGCGTCAGGCTACGAATTCTTGAGGTGAGCTCTGGCCCGACTTGTTTGGACTGGCTCAAAGTCAATGCCTCTACGATGCCGGTTCCAAGTTCTGGTTCAACTTGCGAGTTGACTCGACTTATGAGATTCCGGACGGTGTTATCATTATTGGATTGAAACTCGACTAATTCTCGTGCGGAGGCTACTCGTTCAACAAGGCTTAGCTTAGCGTTGTCAACTCGCGCCAGTAAATCCTTGGAGACTTTGTCAGCATAGGCCGCGAATTCGACGCTGCCCCAGTTCTGGGCAAGTTTTACAAGCGTGCTTCGATTATTGGGCGTTAATTTTTCCACCAATAGCTTCAGATTGTTTTCGAGGCGTTTGTCCAGAGATGGTGGCTTTTCGCGAGGCCAACCTTGGCTCAAACCGGTTACGAAAGAGTCGAGTAGTTTGGGATCGGATTCTTTCAAATGGCTAATCAATTGGGGTAATTCCGTTGAATCGCCTGCACGGGCGTAATGTTCAGAAACAATCTTAACTGTCTTGAGAAGTTCTGAATCAGGAGAATCAAATTCAGCAATGGATTGTAAAAAGTTTGAGTCATTGGAAGCGGCGGCGGCAGTAAAGGCATCGGGAGTCCATCGATCGCGGTATTTAGCCTGTTGCTTCCACGTGTCGACAAGAGCCTGTCCCGTTTGTGGTATCGGGGGTAGATCGCAGAGACTGAGCAATGCGGCAAGACGGACTTGAGCTTCCGGGTCATTTAGTAAACCGAGTGTCAGGATTTTTTTAGTCGATTCCGTTGTTTCAGGTAAAACTTGAATCGCATTTCGACGAACACCACGCGATGGATGGCTTAGAGCCCTCGCGAGCGCGGACTCGGCGTCGGTGTTACTCCCGTTGAATTGGTCGAGGCCATGGAGGGTCCAGAGTGCGTGGATTGCACCGACGTTAAGGCCAATCGAATCTACCCCGCGATTGTTAACGAGTTGAATCAAGGAATTCACCACATCCGTTTGATTTCGTTCGACCAACAATCGTTGGGCGTGTTTCCGCACCAGCATGGTGGGGTTGGTCAGTGCTTTGACGAGTTGCTCGGGGGACGCAGCTTCAAGATCAACTATTGACTTTGACGGTTTGTCGCCGTAGACGACGCGGTATATCCGGCCGTGTTTTTTATCTCGAAGGTCTGACTTATAAGCATTCCCTTTACCCGTTTCAAATCCACGCGGCGTCGGATTATGTTGTACGATGTAGTTGTACCAGTCGATCACCCAAACACTGCCGTCGGGACCCACTTCGGCCATGATCGGTGCTGTCCACTCATCGTCGCTGGCAAAGAGATTGAAGGGACTAGTAGCGGTAAAATCAGTGCCTTTTGGTTTAAGTACAAAGGTGCCCACCAAATGGCCGGTTGGCCCGTTCACAAAGGCCGCGCGGTTCCAGTACTTCTCGGGGTATTCTCGAGCAGTGTAAAGAGCATGCCCCGCTGCAGCGGTATAACCTCCGTGCCAGTCGACTTGTCGAATATTTTGGGTGATGGGGGCAAATTTATGCGTATCGGCGATCGAACCGAGAACTAAAGAAGGAGTCCACCCTCGCACCTTTTCGTAATAGCGATTTGGAATTGGCATGTAGACGCTTGGGTTGCCATTCGCCGTCGAGCCGAAAATGATTCCCTCTTCGCTAATTCCAAGTCCCCAAGTGTTATTGTTAGTCGATCGAAGAAATTCAAGATTTACCCCATCGGGGCTAAAACGGAAAAATCCTTGTCGAAAACGTTGGCCTTTTTCTGACTTCCCAACCGGCGCTGAGCTGTTGTAGCCCTGCATCGCCCAAATGTGATTGTCTAGTCCGTATTGGAAGTTGCTCACGCCGCCGTGAGTGTCACCGAGTGACCAACCTGTGAAAAGCACTTTGCTTTCATCCGCAACATCATCCCCGTTGGTATCTTTGAGAAATTTAGTTACTGGACCATCTTGAACAATCAGACCGCCGTTTGAGAAAGCCATCGCGGTTGGAATACTTAAGCCTTCTGCGAATATTGTGAATCGGTCGGCTCGCCCATCTCCATTGGTATCCTCAAGAATTCTAATTCGGTCTCGCCCTTGGCCTTTTGGCTTGAGTTCATTTGGGTAGTCCTGCGTTTCGGCGATCCAAAGTCGTCCCCGCGCATCCCATGTCATGCAGATGGGTTTCCCGCCGATCTCCGGTTCGGAGGCAAATAATTCAACGTGAAATCCTTTGGGAACCACGATGTGTTTCAGAGATTCCGCCGGGTCGAGCGGTTTTTGCATCTTGGATTTGGCTTGTCCCTGCGTTCCCCAACTTTCGCCGGGGGTGTAATTGGGAATCTTGTTGCCAACTTCAAGGTATTGAAATGGAGCTACGTCTGTGCGGGGCGGAGTCATTTCCGGTGTTGGAAAAGGCTTCTCTTGAAAATAGTCGTCCACCTGATTGATGTCGTCTTTGCAGCTCCAGCGGATTCCGCGTTCCATGAGGTTGTGAAAACCCGGATTTCGCCAGGTCCGATAATCGTGCCCCCAGGCGGTATAGAAAACTCGGCCTTGACCATGTGTTTTTACCCATGTCCACGGTTCCCGACCTTCTCGATCCACGCGATAAGATAAAACGGTTCTATTGGTTTCGTTGTGCAAGTGGTGGACATAAGTTTCGTCCCAGCTTTCAAAGCCTCCGAAGCCATTCATCAGCGGGTGGGTGTTTTCTTCAATTTCAGTTCGGAAGGTGCCTGTTCCATGTCTTTGAAACTGGGCTCCCATTAGGGCGATGAGTTCAGGCGAGTTTCGAAAACAGAACGTTGCGCAATGGACGGGTACAAATCCACCACCCTCGGAAACAAAGTTGAGAAGTGATTGTTCATGGGGCTTCGAAATATTGTCGATGTTCGCATAGAGCATAACCGAATCATATTTTGACAGATTGTCTGTCGATAAGTCATTGAGATCATCGGTGTAAGTCAACTTGATGCCAGCAGCCTGCATTGCGGGCTTTAACATCTCATATCTTAGACGGGGTTGGTGATGGCCATTGTCGCCTAAAAATAAGACGTTTAATTCGTTTCCATTTGTGAGCGGAGCGGAAGAAAGTACTGTCCAAAATATAATTACGACGACGGTAGTGAATCGGCGGAACATAAGAATACCTCTTGGTTCAGGTAACGCTTTAACCCGCTATTTATAATCGTTGGAACGCACGTCTGAAAGTCACTGAAAACGAATGGTTGGAATAGCCGCACTGAACGGGCGGTATTGAAAGGGCAGGGGACTCAATGACAGAATTGATCGACTATGTTAGGCCGATTTTAGCCCGCGTAAGCGTGTTGGTGATCTTAGAACGTTCAACCAGCCTATGAGATTAGGTTGAATTCATTTTACCGCCCCCATGGTGCGAACGGGATCGGGCCAATGATTTCTAGGGGCTCATTTGTGCCGGAGTGAACAGCCCAACTTTAATGTCGTCGGCGGTGTAGATCACTTTTCCATCAACAGCAACAGTTCCATCGGCAATCGCCATGATGAGTTTTCGTTCAATCAGGCGTTTAATATCGATTTGATAGGTCACTAATTTTGCATCCGGCATTACTTGGCCGGTAAATTTTACTTGTCCGCATCCAAGAGCTCGTCCCTTGCCGGGATTCCCTTTCCAGCCAAGGAAAAACCCGACCAGTTGCCAGAGAGCGTCGAGGCCAAGGCAGCCAGGCATCACGGGGTCGCCGGGGAAATGGCACTGAAAGAACCAGAGATCTGGATTAATATCTAACTCTGCTGTGATTTGTCCTTTGTTGGCAAACCCTCCAGTGGCAGAGATGTGGTTGATTCTATCGAGCATCAGCATTTGGCTGACTGGAAGTTGCGCGTTTCCCGGTCCGAAAAGCGATCCGTGACCGCAATCGATTAAATCTTGTTTCTCGTAGCTGTTTTTGGGCTCGAACATTCAATAGCTTGGGGTATTGGGTTGGCGTAAACATATAGGCTGAATCAACACGTTGAATACGTGCTTAGCCGATGGAATTCCGTTGAACATAGGATAACGATTATTGTGTCGATTGAGTATCCCGAACCGGGATGAATCTTTGCCGGTCTTCTTCCCATATTGTGTAGAGCGACATCAAAGATTCACGGATTGACTCATTATTTTGACTGAAGACCTGTTTAAGACGCTGAGGATCGGATGGGTGATTGGGCGAAATAAGGGAAACAACTTTTGCGAATATTTTAAAGCTGGGGGTGATTTGGTGAATCACGGGGATGCCCTTGATCGCGCGATGAGTCGTCAGCAACAAGCCCCCGACGTTCCTCTTAATGGATTTCAAAAAGATCTTTCGCTGAAGCCAACTTATGTTTTCAATTCCATCGATGACGAAAAGCGTCGACATATCCTGTTTCTGACCACCATTTTTCCGGATTCTGCCTGAGACATTGCCATCATTGCGAATCGTGATTCGTTTGATTTCTGTAAAACGGAAACCTAGATAAGGCTCAAGAGTCATTGTTAACGTCGTTTTCCCACATCCATGAGGGCCAACAATTTGCCCACGGAAGCCGTGCCGTTCGAACTCTGTTAGCATGCGTTCCGGTTGTTCTGTTGTAGAGAAAATAAAAGGAAGTTTCCCGGGCTCAGTAAAACAGGTGGAGTACGGATTTCGTTCAATTTGGATAGGCACGGGATTACTTCTGGGGCTTCTGGAGGCCAATTGGAACCGAAATTTAGAATTGTGTTAATCGCTGGATACGGTTGATTTGAGTTGGATTTCATCCGAAATTTTCGAGAACGACTTTGTTTCTCCAAGACTAAAAAAGCAATCGTGAGTGACTTGGTGTGCATTGGGCAGAAATAGACGCACTCGGATGCACCAGCGAATTTTCAAAATGTTGCCATCGTACGTCAACGGACTGGCGGGCATCACGGTACTGATTCGCTGCGGCTGTTTGAAAGTGTCGGGGGTTAAAGCCTGTTTGGGCCGTCTTTCAAAATGGTGTACGCCGATGTCAGTGTCGCCTTTACCCTCGGTAACCCAAATTACGGAAGTCTCGATTGCTTGAATTTCGTGCTCTGGAAGTAAGTTGACGGTGTATTCACATCGCAGGAAATCACCGGGTTGAAAATGGTCAACATCGTCTTCAAAACCGACCTCCATCGTTGGGTCGGCTAGTGAATCTTGGGCTTGGTTTCGAGTTGAGCTGGCGGATGAATCGACAGGGTAAAATTTCTCTCGAGTCGAGGCCAGCTTTTCGCCTGACCGGTTACTACGATTTTCCATAAGATTCTGTTGTTAAGTGATTTAAATGAATGCATCGATCCGCTTGGAATCGTTAGGTCAAACTCAGTCTCAAATGGTTTACCTGGCTTCAGGCCAATGCCGCGGCGACGAAATAACCGTTGAGAGAAAACGTTGGTTATCTCCGTGCGAATGTCAGTTCCCTGATTGAAAGTCGCCTCTTCCTGGCAAACCAGGTCAACGTCTAATAACTTCAATCTTACACGCCCGGCTTGAGATAGGAAAATTTGATAGGTATTTCCTGGCGTAAGGGGATAGTTGGAGATTTCCAGCGAAGTGGAGCCGATCCCGGTTAGCTTAAGCAGTTGACGGAAAAATTGATAAATGGACCACAGTGCCGCGAATGCGATTGGCAATAGCCAACCTGCGGCCAGCCACGGCCGGTTGGAGAGGTCGTCAAACGGGTTGTCGGCCATATTCGATTGCCATTTTTGAAACCAATCGTTTGTTGTCACTCCAAAAGAATCGGCAACAATGATTGACAAGACGGTTCCAATCGCAACCAGAATTACGCTAAAGATCCCAGTTGTTACTAATCCCCAAATGTTCCGTGGCGAGGGAATCAAACGAAAGGAAAGGTTTTTTCCAACTTTCGGTGGGAACGGATCGCGAGCCACGGTAGGAAGATCCTGCCGTTGGCGTCTGAGTTCATTCAGCAATTCGACTTCACTTTTTCGGGTTGCAATTGCACCGCGGCGTTCGGCCGACACACCGACATGCCATAGCAATCTACTAATCCACAGACCACCGATGAAAATGAGAGCCACCGAGAGAAGAAGTTGGAAGACCAACAGAGATGTAATGTTGCTCTCCGCAACAGGTGTCCAATTCAGAACGGTGACGGTCAGTACGACACAGAGCGAGATGACCCCTGCGAGCATGAGTACGCCTGCAAGCGATGCCTCGGCAACGCCAGCCCACCATCGTCGATTGGAACCACTAAAAGGCCGGCCACGGAAAAATTGCATGTACCAATGACGCATGATTTCTCCGTGGGTTGAGTTGAGCCACGCGTGCTCAACAGGGAATTGCAAATTTTAGCTGCGGCCGGGAGATGGCTGAACTTGAAACAGGGCGTTAATGCTAAGAGCAGACGGAGTTCATTCTATAAACCTGAAGGCCACAGGGATACCAACTATCGGTCAAACTATCGGACTTTATTTCATCAGAATATTAGGGGCGGTTTAATCTTCCGCTTACGCTGGTTGACCGTGCGACGGCGATATCTGAAGCAAGGAGTATTTATTTTGGTTTAGCTTCAATCCGCAGTTTTTCTCATCGGTTTCCGTTTTTGGTCAGCCGATGATTCAGTTGCTGACGTGCAAAAACTGCAGCCGCCCAACGTTCCTCAGTGAGTAGGATTTTGGTAATTTATGTTTCCTCAGCTCTCGGACTGCGCAAGCAATCTGCATGACTTCGACCGGAGATCCAAGGAATTCGGTTAAAAATTTTGTACTGATACGGCTAAAAAACCAATGGATCCCAGACAGTGGCTCCATAGCAAGAATATTCCCGCCCACCACTCGAAACGTGAAAGAGCGACTGATGACTAGGATTGATCGTGCGGATCTAAAGCAAGCAAGTGGTTCATGGTGTTTTATTTCGAGGTTGCCCGTTGTAATGCTGAGAGGTAGCTCTTTGGAATTTGGTTTCCGAAATCAGTTAGCGGGAGCGTTCGGGGCCGCAATTGTATTCAGTTGTTTTGTTGTCGGAATCAGCGGAAGCCTTGTCGCGGATGATTGGTCTCAGATCAATGGCCCGATGCGGAATGGGATTGTCTCGGATACTGAGCTTTTCCGCGACTGGGGGGCAGTGAAGTTGCAGACGGCATGGAGCCGAGAGATTGGCCAAGGAAATTCAGGGCCAGTGGTGCTAGGCGATAGGTTGTATATCTTTCATCGCCCAGGGAAAAGTTATCTGCTCGAGGCATTGAATAAAAATACAGGCGCATTGCTATGGCAACGGGAGCTCCCTGCGGGTTACACCGGTGGAGTCGATGGAGATTTAGGCCCCAAAAGTGTTCCTG
>WTFU01000133.1 GCA_011523945.1 Mariniblastus sp.
CTGAAAGAAAGTCGGGCTGACTGGATTCGAACCAGCGACCTCTACACCCCCAGTGTAGCGCGCTACCAGACTACGCTACAGCCCGAAGTCGTTAGTTTACGTTGATTTTCTTTTCTTGACAACGCACCCCAAGATACAAAAAAGACAAACATTTATATCGCCCAATCATCCGGTTTTGTTGCCAAAAAAAGGCATCCTCTTGTCGAGCATAAGACCTACCCAACGGTTGATCGCACCACAGATCCAGAACGATGAGAATCTGCTCGCGTCAAATAATAAAAAGATTCTCCAAGCATGAAAAACCTAAAAATTTCTATCGCGGCCCCATTCGCCTCCAATCGTCAAATACTCGCTAATTTATGGTGGCTCAAGCAACGTTTGCGTTTGCATCTATTTAGCTGCCTCCTTGCGTTGCTCCCGCGATGCAACACAATAAGGGCATCGATTGCATTGGCCGCTTTTAAGAATCTGTAAGTTCCTTACGTCTGCATTAATCATGAACCTATCTGAGCAACATCCCCATCACTTTGCGGACCGTCTAAATCAAGCAATCATCGAGAAAAAAACACCTTTGGTCGTAGGTCTCGACCCGCGACTAAACCAACTACCTGACCAACTCGCGCCTGAAAACGCGGAAGACCTGACCCAGGTCGCAATTGCCTATAGCTCTTTTTGTTGCGAAATTATCGATGCTGTTTCCGACTTGGTTCCTGCGGTCAAACCTCAAGCAGCATTTTTTGAGCAGATTGGCCCCCTTGGAATGGCTGCACTTGCTGAGGTCGTCGACCATGCAACCGCAAAAGGGCTTCAAGTCATTATGGATGCCAAACGGGGTGACATCGGTTCCACCGCGACCGCCTATGCGAGTGCGTTTCTTGGCCCCAAACCACTTAGCAGCTGGGGTTGTGACGCGCTGACCGTGAATCCGTACATGGGCGAGGACACGCTCGAACCATTCATCAACGCTGCGAATAAAAATGGAGCAGGGGTTTTTGTATTAGTGAAAACTTCCAACCCCGGAAGTCACACCATCCAGGAAAAACGAGCCGACAACCAACCGATTTATTCGTACGTCGCCAGTTACGTTGAACAGCTTTCCAGCAACAATGTCGGCGAGACGGGATATGGCAACGCCGGCGCCGTGGTCGGTGCCACTTACCCGGAACAGTTAGCTGAATTACGATCGGCAATGCCTCACACTCTTTTTCTGATCCCAGGATTTGGCGCTCAAGGCGGAACGGCTAAAGACGTCGCCGGCGGCCTCGATGAAAATGGGCTTGGCGGTATTATCAATAGCTCGAGAGCAATCATTTTTGCCCACGAGCAACCTCAATACTCTGAACTAAAGTCATGGCAAGCCGCCGTCGAACAGGCGACTCGAGATACCATTGAAAAACTTGCTGACGGAACGACCGCTTCAAAGCTTCGCTAATTTGAGCGATTGAATCAGAACGATCAAGATTAAACGGCCAACGGTTTAATTAACTCCGGCAGTGCTTCTAACATCATCTCCACAGCGATTGCAGCGAGCACCATTCCCATGATCCTCACCACGAGGGTCGATCCGGCCTGACCTAGCCATCCGTAAACCCGATTAGCTTGAAATAGCAGAACCAGTGTCAGCCCTAGGACAAATAACATGATGGCTGTCGTCAACAATTGATCATAAAACGAAAAGTTTCGATTATCAGTCAATACAACGGCTGCAAGAATCGAACCGGGACTGGCAATCGATGGCACCGCAATCGGAAATACTGCAACGTCGTGTCCGGAATCCTCCTTGGATTCAGCGACCGCCACTCCCGTCCCAAAGACCATCTGCAACCCAAACAGAAAGAATATAATGCCACCCGCCAGTTCAAATGCGGCCAGTCGAATCCCGATCGAATTCAAAAACAACTGCCCAAGAATTACGAATGCCAATAAGATCGCAGCGGAATAAACAATTGCCCGAATTGCAATTCGATTTCGATCTTGAGGTTTTGCGGTGGCCGTCACTCCGATAAAGATCGTGAGCGTACCAATAGGATCAATAGTCGTAAAAAAAGTCAGAAAATTCTCTACCATGGCATTCATCGCTATCGCCGTCTAACTTAACCCCAAACCGTATTCGACCGAATTCTAACGAAAGAGCTTCAAGCGGAGAATAGTAAGCGGGTAAAACTTAGCGTTGGATGCGTCAACAACTCGCCAATTACTAAAATCGAAATCAAGCCTTTCGCTTGCGACGGCGTGGTAACAATAGAGCGATTGTCGCCGAACCAAACATTAAAGCAGTTGTTGGTTCCGGAACCGCTGAAATTGAAAAATCAAATGTCCGGCCTCCGGCAAAGATAACGGGGTCGAGGTCCGTCGCAGAATTAGCAGTCACAAAATCGCTAAATGTTGAGTAGTCGCCAAATGAAAATTCAGTAACGCCTATATCGGACACTGACACGCTAAACTGCCCCAAAGCGATCGACGTCCCCTGGGGCGGAGTGCCAAAAGTTGACGCGGCCAATTTCAAATTCGAATTATCAAAAGTGTCGTCTGTTACAAATGGAAACCCACTATCAACAGCATTGGAAGTCACAAGGGCGGACACCCCTGACGTCGCACCGTAACTCGCTTCAAGGCCAAAACCGACGAGGCCGTCGGTTGACAACTCGGTGTTCGCGCCCGTCTCGGTCACAAAAATATCGATGGTAACCACCGACCCTACCGAAGCGGTAAATGAATTTCCGGTTGAACTGCCGTCTGAAAATTCAATCACCAAATCAGCCTTTAGTTGGCTAAATGGCTGTAAAGCGAAAACAATCGCTGCCAAAAATATTAAGCGTTTCATTTGTCGTACTCAATTGCGAGGAGGGAGATCAAAGGTGGGAAGCAAAAAGCAAAATTGAATCGTTGAGATTAATTTTAAAATGAGGTGTTAAAAGTTCGGTTTAAGTTCGGCCTTTCGATTTAGCCGAAGGGAAGCGATGTGTAGTAGCGCTGCAGATAATTAGCAAGATCGACGTTGTCTACATCACCGTCTAGGTCGTAGTCCATGCTTTCATTGTAATCAGAGGATTCACTGGATTCGCGATAGGTATTTAAAAATCTTGCAAGATCAACATTATCAACATCGCGATCGCCGTCAGAGTCTCCGAATAATCGGAAAAACCCATCCGACTCCTGGTCTCCAAAAACCAAGGTTCCACCTTCAGTTCCATCGGAGTCGCCATCGAGGAACGCTCCGCTGGCATTGGACTGAACCTTACCACCGTCGATCGACATCTGATAATTGCCATCGTCAAGCGAACCATGCGTTACGCCGGCACCGACAAAACTAAAAGTCACAACAGTTTTACCTGTCGCATCAGACTGGCTCATATTGTAGGCAATTGAATTCCCAGATCCGCGGTGGGTAAATGAGAAAGCATCTGAATCAATCGTAACCAACTCGGGGAAACTAACAGAAATTTCTCGAATCGATGACATTTGCCCCGATCCAGAATCGAACACGAGGGCATCCATTTCCAAAAGATCCGCTACATCGATAGCAAGCGATTTATCAAACGAAAACTCTCCATCGGAAACTTCAACTCGAATTGAATATTGAGGCTTAATTTCAAAATCAATCTCGACTCCTGATTTTAATTTCAGGGAATCGCCATCAATTTCAAACAGGTCGTTGTCACCATCGCCATCACCGGAAACAAAATTGAACGTCAAGGCGGTCGAATCAACATCTCCTCCAAGTAATGTAGCGACGACCAACCCTCCGGTCGTGTCCGTGTTTTCATTAACAGAGGTTGTAGACAATTGAATATCAGTCGGGGCGTCATTGACTGGCGTTACAGTTACCGACACGACTCCTTCGGCCGAGGCACCGTGCTCGTCCTCAAGAGTGTAAACGAAGGAATCCGACCCATAAAAATCATCAAACGGTGTGTAATCAATGGTGCCATCGCTTTTTAAGCCCACCGTACCATTGGAAGGACTACCGACAGATACCACTTGGATTACATCGCCATCTGCATCTGAGTCATTGCCGACGACATCGATATTTTTGAGAATATCCTCTGCTGTCGTGACAGCGTCAGCGTTTGCTACGGGAGCCTGATTAAACCATTGCTCTAAATAGTATTCCCCAAGTCCCGCATTTGCAAAGACGCGAACTCCATAGTCCCCAGAGGTTGCGGCTGTATGAAAAATGGAAGTACTGTCCGAGGCTACAAGGTTTCCTGACGGATCCCTTACTTCCATCCGCAACTCACTCCCTGAGGGATTATCAATTGCGTTGTGAAACAGATACACTCCCGCCCCGGGCAAATAGGCGTCAAGAGAAAATTGATCACCAGCCGCAGCGGTAATACTGTAGAGATCATCGTCTGAATCAGAAATTTGGTAACCCAAATTATCCAGCGGCGTAATATCGGTTCCTTGCCCCGCGGCGATCACATAGGCGATTTCAGCAGTTGGACGGGAAATAGTGAGCGTTTCCTTACCCCCCGAAGCAACACTGCCGCTGACCGCTTCAGCCAACAAATTATCAGACGCATCGTAAGCTCTTAACCAAGCAACATCCGATGCGTCATCCGAACCAACATCAATCGACACGGTTGATTGTAATACGGAGAAGTCCGCTCTCAACTCATTTTCACCCGCACGAAAACCATTGGCTGCGGTCGCGCCCGGAGCAAACACATTCGCTCCTGTTGGAGCGCCGTAGCTCGCCGAAGCCGCATATATCGAGCCGCCCCCAACGTTATTAGACAACAACAACCCCGTGAAGGAGTTGCTAATATTAGTTTCAGCAGCAAACCCATCCGGTTCCGCTGCGACCGTACTCACTGCCGAAACAAATCCGACAACACCATCAACTCCAGTCAAATCGGTAACCTGCGGTGTTGTTGATTCGACATCCAAGGCAGCAGACCTTCCGACTACTAAAACGTAGTCCACATCAACCGTTCCGGTCACCTGAGCAAAGAGAGTTGTCGCACCTCCAGGGTTCAGATAACTCGATACCACGGAGTCAAAGTTAGAAGACGTCACACCCGTCGCAAGAAGGGTCCCACTCCCATCAAATATTTCCAACGACAACGAAGCAGAATCAATAAAACCGTCGACGGCAACCGATATTTCCTGCCCGTCCGCAACGGAAAATTCATACCAATCCGGGGAGGCTTGTTCCGTGAAAATATTTATTTCGTCATAGGCTCGGCCATCCGAATCATAAGGATAATTATCAAACTGCTGGAACTTAATCTTGAAGTCGCTGCCCAACGAAATTCCTGCAGCCGCCGCTTCTGCGGCAAGGTCAACCTCAACAAAATTCCAAACTCCATTCGCCGAGTCCGTACCCGTCAAGACCGTGTACCAATTAGTACCATCTTCGCTGATGGCGACTCCATCCCCATTTCTATTTCCGGAAAAACTCGCAGGAAGTGTATCCGTCTCATCTCCCCACTCAGCGTGATAAAAACTTAGCGTCGGATTCGATGCACTCGATAAATCAACGGTATAAACCGCCGTGTTCAGATTGTAGGTTCCAGTGTTTGTTTGATCCATAAATAGAGAATTCGAGCTTCCATTTGCGGCAAAGCTATTGGTAATGACAATTCGACCGCCTGAATCCGTTGAGCTCGTTACCCAATCACCACCTAAACCGCCGCTTTCGAAATCTTCAGAACCAAGGTTTATCTGTTCCTCGGCAAGGTCGCCTAAAACAGCAATTCGATCACTCGATCCAGCTGCCCCCGGGGAAAACGCTGCTGAATCGATATTCTCAGCATTAGCGAGGTCACTATTACCAGTTCCTGTTGCTGATTCGGTCTCTACTACTGTGTTAAGCACCAACTGAATATCGTAATCACCGCTACTGCCAGCAGTTCCATC
>WTFU01000152.1:0-10124 GCA_011523945.1 Mariniblastus sp.
GAGATCATCGAGCAATTAAAAAAGGAAACGCCCGATGGTAACCAAGCCGAATTAATCCGTTTACACCGAGGCCCGTATCTGTGGTACATGTCTGCATCGGTGGTCAATTTCGCTGCGATAGGTACGATTTTGTTGGCGGTTGGATGTTACGCTGCAATTTCTGATATCTGGGCAATTTTTAGAGTAAAAAAACTGATTGATAAAAACTTGGAGCAAGCTCCTAATTCAGTAAAAGTGACGTTTCAGCGTTTTCGACGGATGTGTCGTGACCGAAGCCAAAAATATCTCTTGTTGACCGCCATTTTTCCCGGGTGGACCGCGATCGAACTTTACGTTCAATCCGTGGCCGAAGCTGCAGGAGGTTGGTCTTTCATTTTCTTGCCTATCATGTTGTCAGGGGTCTTTATCTGGATTTTTTGCGTCACTTGGTATTACAGCGAAATATTCGATGAATGCCGCAAATCGCAGGAAGATGCGGGGCTGGATATTGCGGAATGGTCCAAAGAAAATTCTCCTGCTGCTTTTCTTGGCGAGTGTTTTCTGGGAACCCTGGCCGGCCGAGCGGTGCTGCTCTCGATCACGCTTTGTATTTTTCTTCTTTATTTTGACTATCGAATTTGAGCCAAAGGCAGCAGAGCCTGGATTCGTCGGGTGTATCTACACCGCAAGTTATTGGCCAAAACTTCTAGGCCGAAAGTCATCAAAAAATAATTTACGAATTATTCTGAGAAATTCGTGAAAATCTTCCCCCAGCTGTGAGAAGTCTAGTGATGAGTTTTTTGCATCACGTTTCACGGCAAATCAAAAGAGAAAATCGAACTCAATTTTTATAATTTGCAAACGTATTGTAATTATTATTTGGCCAGACTTAACCGGCGGGGCAAATCTGATGAATCAAAACCAAGGCAAATTTAAAGCTTGAATTAATGACTTTCTTTTCAGAGCGAAAGAGATTTTGCTTAGCCGAAGCAGCTCACTTTCGAAGCGCGATCAGACTATTTATCCAGTTAGTTTAAATCGTTCCAGATAGAAAAGGTTTTGAGATGAATTGCAATAAGTTGTTGTGCGCGCTATTCGGTTTGCTCGCAGTTTTTTTGAGTAGTGAAGTTAAGCTATCTAGTGGTCAAACCAAGGATATTATTCCTCCTGGTTTTTCGGGCAACCCTTATGAGCCACCAGCTCCCAGCCCACATCGTTATCCCCAAAGATCACCATTTATTCAACGTTTAGAGCCCAGGATACCTCAAGGGACTGGCGTTGCGGGTATTGGTTGTGCAGGAACGACTATCGGAATCGTGATTGTTGCTGCTGAGGTTGCAACCGTTGGCTATGAAATTGGAGCGATTATCTATTACCACGATCAGTACGATGGTTTTGAAGATAACTACCGCGATTCGTCAACGGCTCTCTACATTGATCAGGGAATGGACCATGACTCGGCGAAAGCTAAATCCGAGTCTGAGATTGCAAATCTAATGGAACATTCTTTGGGCTACTGGGACTATTTTTACCAAGATTATTTGGATTGGTTTTAGTGGATCTTAAGCTTCGAACGTTCGGATTTTCAGAGCGATCGTGTTAGTCCTTTTTTCGAACGTGTTGTATTGAGTGTTTGCTTGTCCTCGTTGTTTTTTTTGTTGACCAGCAGCTGGAACTCGGCGTGCGTAAAGATGAATTCCAAAATTGGCATCAAACCTAATTAGCTTGAGTTCTTAATTGAGAATTCTAATTTACCTGCCTTTTCAAAAAGCCTCCTTTGTAGCTTTGATTTCTCAAACAGTTGCAAGTTTAAGTGCCATCCTTTTTTTGAAAGAACTAGTTATGACAAAAATAAAATTGGTTTTGACCGTCTCTTTAATTGCGATTTTTAGTTTCTTGGTTGCGACACAGGCATTTGCCCAAATTAGCGATGGTGATCAAGACGACTATGATCTGCCAACTCCCAAGATTGACGTGCCTTCAGATGACGGCGGTTCTGACACAGGCTCAGACAGCCAAGCATTTCCGGAGATTATTTCTTTAGATTTTTTTGATCAGGACGGAGAGCCAGTATGGCATTTTCCCGAAGGGAGCCTTGTGCCGTTTACCGGTGTAGTCATGTTTGCTGAAGATGTGCCGTCCATTAACATTGAGTTCTGGGCCGATATCGACTTTGATGGATTGCGAGATGCTGATGAAATCTTATCGCTTCGCGCTACAAAAACATTAGATGGTGCGCAAGACTGGGCCTACTTTTATGAGTTTTCTGAGATCCTACAGCTAAAAGATGATGGGTCGAGTCCGGGTAATTTTATCCCTTGGGATCGAATGTTAATTGAAGCTAAACCGGCTGACGGGGAGGAATATCAATCGTCGATAATTGTTGAAAATGTTGCACCAACTTGGGTTTTATCACCAACTCTTGATATGCAGTTTGATGAAGACGGTGTAGCAACAAAGACAGTGGTAAAAGGGGTTTTTAGTGACATTGGAGATTGGGATGCACATAAAGTAGAGATTTTAGTTGATGGAGAGAGCCAAGTCTCTCACACCTTAGGTCCTGGAGTTGTAGATTTCGAAATAGAGCTTGATGAATTGTCGGAACCTTCACTGGGTTGTCACATCACCGTAAATTTGTTCGACGATGACTTAGGAGAAGCCAACTTTTACATTACCCTGGCTGAGGTCGTGTCTAAGTCATACATTAAAAATCTGATTCGCGCGGGTGGAACTGGTAGCGTTAAAGCTCACCCTGCTTGGGGGCTTCCAGTGGAAACGGCTCCGGAAGCGGAAGCTGCAAATCAACGATTGGATTTGTTCGCAGGTGGCACGGTCGCATCGTTTCGGGAAAATCCAACTTGCTTTTCAGGAGATTGTCGTCTTTATAGTCGCAGCCTTTACGCGGTGGGATTTGATGGCACAAAACTAAAGTATTTTGACTTTATAAAAGATGGGTCCTTTAACGAAGGGGGACACGAACTATGGTCTTTTTATGGCAGTATTCAGGAGCGTGATAGATATAAAACAACCAATTTTGAAGCTGGAACAGGGACAGCTGGGGTATTTATTTTCGGCGCGCCAGCAGCCGCATTGGAGCCAGGTTTTCAAAGTGTGATGAGACGGACATCCAAAAATATTTGGGTTGATTTCGGAGTAAAATTCTCAATGGCTGGAAACTTTGCCGAGTTTACACTTGCAAAGCAAGAATCAAGTGCTTTTCCAAGTAATCGAATTTGGATAGATGGTGAAAGAAAGAGGAATTATCTGCAGAGTTGTTTGGTAAAACTATGGCAAAGTAGTCCGCGGCTTGGAAAGCCATTTGTTGTGTCGCATCAGGAAACTGGTGTTTTTGAAAAACAGCCCTATCTAACACATTTAATTCCTCCTAGTGGTCTTTGGTGGCCAATTGAAAACTGAGTTTTAAGACGAGATTAAGTTTAGTTATTGAGCCACAAGCACAACGTATTCGTTGTTCTTGTGGTTTTTTATTTGCAAAATTAATGGTGTTCCTATCCCAAGAGGAAATGGCAATCTAGAAAGAATGGAACAATGCCTCTGGCTATTCAATGGTTTACCGAAAGCAGTTTGTTAAAAATGTACTCGTGATAGATTTTTCGAATAACTATGGGTTATTGCAAATTTTCGGCTTTGTTCCTCGGATAGTATCATGTCTGGTGGATTCAGAGCCAGTTGTCTTTTGATTGTACTTTGTAAATAAAACAAAAATGAAAAACCACTTGTTAGCTTTCTTATTGCTGCTGTTATTGACGCTGACGGCGCGTGCCGAGAAGCCGAATGTCATCATTATCTATTCCGACGATCACGGTTATACTGACCTCGGGATCCATGGAATCGACGCCAATGTTGACACACCCAATATGGACGCGCTCGCCAGAGGTGGTGTGCTGATGCGTGCTGGATACAGCTCAGCTCCCCAATGTCGCCCATCCCGATGTGGATTAATGACGGGTCGAATCCAAAACGAGTTTGGGTTTGCTGACAATAAGGCCGATGCCGGAGCCGGTGTTGGGACCCTGCCAAGGGTTTACCCATCAGGGACGGATATGGAAGGTAAGCCTCTGCTGACAATCGCTGATCGGATGAAGAGTTTGGGTTACGTTACCGGATTCTCCGGCAAATGGCATTGCGGGCTCAATCATGATCCAAAAGAAGAGTACGATCCGCGCAGTCGAGGCTTCGATGAGTATTGGGTCGCACCAATGACCAATGGCTACACGAATCTCGATCTCGAAGGAAATCTGATTCCCCACCAGAAAAAAGCGGAGTGGCCGAAAGAACTTCAAAACCGTGTCATCTTGCAGGGTAAATTCGCTGAATCGTTTGTTTCCCGCAACAAGGACAAGCCATTTTTCTTGTACTTTCCAATCTATGGTCCGCACGTACCGATGATTAAGAAGTCGGATCCTTATTACCAGGATTTTCCAAAGCAAGACTATCCGCACTATAACGACCAGCAAGATGATGTCCGACGACAGGGTCTGGCATTGCTTAAGGCGATGGATGATGCGGTGGGTGGTCTGGTGAAGACATTGCAACGATATGGTCTCGAAGAAAATACGCTCATTTTGTTTGCCGGTGATAACGGAGCACCCGGTAAGCAGACGCACAACAGCCCGATCGGGAGTTGGAATGGCTCCAACAACGTTCCCATGCGCGGAGTCAAAGGGTGGCTGCATGAGGGTGGGATTCGGGTCCCAATGTTTGCCTATTGGAAAGGGAAAATTCCGGCAGGTCAGGTGGTCGACGAAATGGTCACCACGCTGGATTTCACGGCAACGACCCTCGCCTTGGGCGGTGGTGCGATTCCATCGGAATTCGACGGGGTCGATTTAATGCCGCGTTTGACCGGCAAAGTTTCCACGCTCACCCGCGATCAACCGATGTACTGGGAGTTCTATACGGGGCAGGCCATGCGCAGGGGTGACTGGAAACTGTGGCGGAAAGACGATACGACGGTTTTGTTTAACATTGCGAACGACCCATCGGAACTGACAAACCTTGCCTATCAGCACCCCGACCGTGTGATTGAAATGAGTAAACAACTCGATCGATGGTCTGAGTCCTTGCCCGAATCAGCACGCTATGATCCAGAGATGCGGGGAAAGAATATGATCAGCTCGCTTGGCGGAGCGCCCGCGGACGTGAAACCGGACCCTCGTTACTTAATTCCTTATGACAATCCTGTCCCAACTCCTTACCCTGCAGCGGTCGTTTCGCCCGGCGGACCCGCACTTGCTTTTGATTCTCTAAAGTCTGAAAGCAAGCCAGTTAAACCTAAGGAGAATGCAAAACGGGAGGCTATGGCAAAGGAAAAAGGAAGGCGACCGGATCCGAAGAAACTTTTTTATCGGCGAGATCAAAATCAAGACGGTTTCGTTACGCTCGAAGAATTCATCGGTGATCCAGAAACTCGAAATGTGACGGCGTTAACCAGAGTGTTTAGACAACGCGATGTCGATCAGGACGGACGTCTAACGCTTAAAGAAATGCAAGCCAAAGAAAATCAATGATCGGTCGGTTGCCAGTTGGTTCGATTTGATCCGGCACAACAGAAAAGCGGATCAAAAGTAGGCGATGTTTGTGGGTTTGTATGGGTGCGCCGCCCCTCTTTGGCAGGGGCTTACTTTAAATGTATTTGTCAAAGATGAAATGACAGGTCAGCCTTGTTATGATCCAGCAGAGTATCAGGTTAGCTATGCACCTGATCAATGTAATTTAAGCTTGAAACGATTCGTTGAGATATTCTCATGCACCAAAAATTTTACTTCTTTGTGGTTTTGCTGATGGTAGGCTGGTTGAGTTTTGCTGACCTTATTGCTCAGGAAGAGGGCAAAGCAAAAGGCGAAAGGAACGCCAATTCACTCGTCGGTATCTGGGATTTGTCGGTAAGGTGGGGCAAAGATGGTGATGAGAAGTTGGTGCGTCATCTCTTGGTTGTTAAGTCAGATTTGACCGGGGAGATAATAGACGTTGACGAAGGTTGGGCCAATCCAATCCGTAATTTAAAGGTTACCAAACAGAAAGTCGTCTTTGATTTTTACTATGGTGATAAAGAAGAATACCTGCTCGAGTTCGAAGGCAGCATTGAAGGGACAGCGAAAGGCAAAAGGTTGAATGGGAGCTTGTCCGTTTTTGGCACCGAGGGAGTCGTTGCGGGAAGACCCGTTGATGGCAAGCAAAAAAAGTCCATTACATCGCAGACTTCCATCTTGGAAGTTTACCAGGCACGATCTTTCACAAGCTCTGAGGGCGATAAAATAAACTATCGACTGTTTGTTCCCGCCAATTATGACGCACGGAAAACGTATCCTTTGATTCTCTTTCATCATGGTGGTGGCGGAGCTGGAAACGATAATCGCAGCCAACTGGAAGGTGCCTGTGTCCGCGAATGGATCCGACCGAAATTCCAGAGTAATCATTCGTGCTTTATTGTCGCTCCTCAATTTCCAGGTAAAGAAGAGTTTGCTAGGAAGGAACGCAGCTTGAAAGGTGGGGAAAAGGTGGACGGAGTGAAACTTCAGACCCGTACGATGCATGAGATGTTGGATGGTCTGGAAAAAGAATTTTCCATCGATAAAAACCGAGAGTACGTGACTGGCCTTTCTTTCGGCGGCGATTGTACTTGGTTCTCGCTTTTTGAAAGGCCCGGGCGTTTTGCAGCGGCCGTTCCAATCTGTGGAGGCTATTCACTTAATCCGTCTGAGTCAAAGAGAATAGACGAGCTAGTCGGTTTGCCAATTTGGGTTTTCCATGGCGATGCAGATAAGGTTGTGCCCGTTCGAGCGTCTCGGGAAGTCGTGAGGGCTTTGGAGGAAGCAGGGGGAAATCCAAGGTACACCGAATACCGACAAGTGGGTCACTATTGCTGGGACCGTGCCTACCGAGATCCCGAGTTATCAAACTGGCTATTTTCACAAACCAGAAAAGGCAAACAAGAATAGCGATCGTGAATTTAAAGAGGTGATTGGTGATTTCCCGGTTGCCAAACAAATTGGGCTTTGGTATTTGAGCCTTGAAAGTAGTTTTTCTCGCCAAGATTTGTGTTTGTCGAGCGAACAATAGACGCGAACTTATTCCTTTAACAGAAAAACAATATGATTAGAAATGCGACGTTTGCGTCCTTTTTGGCGGTTTGGGCAGTTAATTCTTACGGGGTCTATCGAATGGTACACGGCTGAGGAACTGCCACTTGAAAGGAAACTTACAACTGGATCAGTTCGATCTTGGTTTTTGATACGCTCCCCTTGCTCGCAATAACTGCCGGCATTCTCGGTTTTGTCGGTCTAGATAAAGAACGTCTGAAATTTCGATTTATTGGCGCAGCGATGGTTTGTGCGACCATTGTGTTCGGATTGATATTCGGATGGCAAATTTATTTTGAGCCCGTCTTTGGATTGATGAATAAATCTTCATAAGTAAGTTGAGTGATGGTGGTTTGATTTTTAACCCGCCTTAATTTGCTGTTGTTATAGATATTTGATCAAATCGAAATCCATTTTGATGTCAAAACTGAGTCGAGAGGTCGCTGTCAACGGCTTGTTTGGCTAACTGCCCGTGGCGGTTCTTTTTTGGGGCAAGCGAAAACGGAAGCGCCAAAGTTATTTCGCAATCTTATTAGGAGCACTACTGTGGATCTGTATGACTTTTTTTTCCCTGAGCAAGCGCAAGCCAAACACCTGCGAAAGATTGCGAGGAATCTGTCGCCTCAGCGTCTTGAGTTTCCGATGGCTTCACCGGGGGAATCATCAGACTCCTCGTTGCGACAGGATCTCAATTTTCTAGCGCTCGTGCTCACCGCCATCTTGAAAAGACTGGACGAAACAAAAACTTTGAGCATCGGAGATGTTAAGGACTTGTTGAATGAAGTAGATGGTATGGACGGTGTGGCGGACGTCGGAATACCCCCTAATCTTTTAAGGGGCTTACTTGGTGCCGTCGACTCAAACGCGAGCGTCGAGGGAGCGGGGGAGTCGGAAGAAGACAGGAGTGAATTTGAAATTCAAACGACACCAAGATACCGAAAGTGACCGAGCGACCGATACCGCTCGGACAATCATCTCCAATCTAGTTGATCAAAACTTAACAATTGTTCATTCACTGCTTCAACAGCAAACGTTTGCTTTCGCAAAATCTTTACGGATCAGCTCAACTATTGATTTTTAAAGTTCCTGTTTAAGACTGTTAATTTTGGTTTTGATTAACGGGGAAAGAGCGAACCACATAGTGAAAAGTCCGTTTCAAAAGTCCAGTACACGTCCATACACTTCAAATTCTTATGTCAATTAAACTTAGCGAACTCGTGAAATGTGGAGATAATTCCGCGTCTCTGGTAACCCGAACTCCCATTCTCGATGAAGGAGATGTCGAAACAAAACGACAGGAAATTCTCCAGTATTTTCACGATTCTTTTACGCTGTACGAGAGTATTTTTGAATGTCTGGCGGACGATGATGCGTTTTATGCACGTGCCAATCCGTTGAGACACCCTTTGATTTTTTACTACGGCCACACCGCAGTCTTCTACATTAATAAGCTTAATGTGGCAAACTGGATTGACGTTAGGATTGATCCACACATCGAGTCCACGCTTGCGGTTGGTGTTGATGAGATGTCTTGGGATGACCTTAATGAAAACAATTATGTTTGGCCAACTCCGCAAGAGGTTAAAGCGTATCGCGATCAGACACGAGAGATCGTAGATCGGTTCATTCGAGAGTGTGACTTCAGCTTGCCGATTGATTGGAATAGCCCAATGTGGATTATTCTGATGGGTATTGAGCACGAGCGGATTCACCTGGAAACCACGTCTGTCTTAATTCGTGAATTGCCCTTGGAAAGTGTTCGTCAGCATCCAGTTTGGGGGAACATCTGTCGAGACAGTTCGATGGCCCCCGAAAACGAGTTAATTGCCGTAGATGGTGGCGACGTAGAATTAGGGAAAGCGAAAAGCAACCCGCTGTACGGCTGGGATTTGGAGTACGGATATGCCAGCGAAACCGTGAAGGGTTTCAAGGCATCTAGGTACTTGGTTTCGAACGCCGAGTTTCTGGATTTTGTGGAAGCCGGTGGCTACCAAAATAGTAAATATTGGACTGCGGAAGGTTGGAGCTGGGCTGAGTACCGTAATGCAGAGCATCCAGTTTATTGGCTCAAAGAGGGAGAGACTTACCGGTATCGGACGATGCTGGAACTGATTGACATGCCGTGGGATTGGCCGGCGGAAATCAATTACCTTGAGGCAAAAGCGTTTTGTAATTGGAAATCCGAGGTGACGGGCAAGTTGATCAGGATGCCAACCGAAGCCGAGTGGTACAAGCTGCGGGAAATCGTTGATACCGACCAACCTTACTGGGACTCGGCTCCTGGAAATATCAACTTAGAGTATGAGATGTCTCCGTGCCCCGTAAATCGACACGAGTTTAGTGAAGGTTTCTACGACGTTATTGGGAACGTTTGGCAGTGGACAGAAACTCCAATCGACGGTTATGACGGATTCAAAGTGCATCCTGCGTATGACGATTTTTCTACACCAACTTTCGATGGAAAACACAACCTCTTTAAAGGAGGTTGTTGGATATCGACTGGAAATTACTCAATCAAAGATGCCAGATATGCATTTCGTCGGCACTTCTTTCAGCACTCGGGTCTTCGGTACGTTGAAGCTGAACCTCTTCCAGAGCTTGAGGTGAGTGTTTATGAAACCGACCAAATGGTTTCCAAGTACATTGAGTTTCACTACGGTGCAGAGAACCTTGGTCTTCCAAATTTTCCAGTGGCTTGCATTGAAGAAGTTGCAAAGCGACTGGGCGATCGGGCAACAGGACGGGCACTCGATATCGGATGTGCGACCGCAAGGTCTTCCTTCGAACTCGCAAAGATGTTTGACCATGTGGATGCCGTCGATCTTTCTGTCAGATTAATTGAACCCCCAGCCAATTTGCAGCAAAAGGGTCGCCAGCGGTATGTTTGCGTTGAAGAAGGAGAGTTAAATCAGTTTCACGAGATCCAGCTGGAAGACTTCGAAGGTTACCGTGAGGTGAAAGACAAGATCGCGTTCATGCAGGGAGATGCCTGTAATCTGGTCAGTAAGTTTAAGGACTATGACTTAGTATTCGCTGGAAATG
>WTFU01000152.1:10224-41881 GCA_011523945.1 Mariniblastus sp.
GCCTGTAATCTGGTCAGTAAGTTTAAGGACTATGACTTAGTATTCGCTGGAAATGTTATTGACCGCCTCTACGATCCAATGAAGTTCTTAAGGGACATCAAGGAGCGTATCCGCCCGGGTGGGATGCTCGTTTTGGTATCGCCTTACACATGGTCAGAAGAACATACTCCCCGTGATAAATGGCTTGGTGGATTCAAGGCGGCAACAGGCGAGTCATTCACGGCAGTGGAAGGGATTGAGAAAGCCCTCGGCCCTGAATTTAAAATGCTTGGGCAACCGGTGGATATTCCGTTTGCTCTTCGCGAAACAAAACGAAAATTCCAATATGGTGTTTCTGAATTGACGACGTGGGAGAAGAGTGAGTAAGGTTTCTAGACGATTTCTCGATTGGTTGAATAGCTAGGTTGAGTGTCTCTAATCCTGAAAGCTCAGAGATGAAAGTGGTCTTGCCGTAACTGGTATGACCACTTTTTCGTTTCTGAATGGTTTTTTTGGAGAGATCAATGCGTGATGACTGAAGCGTAAGTATGGTAAACTCCTACCTCATCTGAGCGAGGTAGTTTTTGTTCTGAAACGGTCATCGCGGATCATTAAACTGGGCTGCAGTTTGCTAACGCATTTATTGTTGCGTGACTTAAAGACACTGAAATTTCAATGAGTATCGAAACCCATCCCTCTTTCCAATTCCTTTCGGAGTTATATGCTCGAGATTATTCTTCGGCCTGCCTGCTGCCGGAATATCCATCCTCTAATAGCGATGAAACCTTTTTTCAAAACAGAACGAAGTATCTTATCCACGATCCGTTTCCACCTCCTCCTCGCGAGTTGTTAAAGGTTCTTGGGCCGCATCATTTAATGTGTGGTTGGGGACAGCAAATGGAAATTGTGTCCGAGGTGCCACCTCCGTCTATTCTTCTGGATCACTGGAAGGCTGTTTTTGGTTCGGATGGCGTACCAGAGTGGCGTTCGTTTGATGCTTCGGATCGAGATTCGAAATACATCTCATTGTTTCCTCATCAGTCAATTTCCGCTGATCAGCAAGTTCTAGATCCGGATATTAATTATGGGCTTCATTCGAAAGAAGTCATTGAAAAAATCGATTGTCCACAGGCAGACGTTTTTGAGTCAATCGCGATGCCATGTATTGTCAAACTCAGCCATGGTTATGCTGGTCTCGGGAATTTTTTGATTCGAGCTGAATCAGATGAAGCGGAGATGAGAAAGCAGTTGACTCAATACGGAGACGACGCTGTTTTGGTAATCAATTCCGTCATTGAGAATATCGTCGGTGACTTTGGAGTTCAATTCTATCTTCGCTCAGACGGAACCATCTTATGGCTTGGATTTACCGAACAGCATTTTGACTCTAGCAAAAAATGGTGTGGCGGTACGTTCTCATCTGAATTGCAGGAACAGTTGCTTCCTGAGTTCTGTAAGATGATTGAGCCGGCCGGAAAGTACCTTCATGAATGCGGATATGTTGGGGTGGTTGGAATTGATATTTTGCGAGATAGTTCGAATAAACTGTTTCTCGTGGACGTGAATCCCCGTCTGACAGGCATTACTCCATTTTTGATGGCATCGCGGATCTTTGCCCGCGAAGGTTTGAATGAAGGGATTTATCAGGCAAGTTGCCGATTTAAGGGAAGTTTTAGTCAACTGCTCTCTGAGGCAGAAACTATCGAAAATGCGAGAGTCTTAGTGCATTCGGCATTTGAGTCGGGTAGCGATGGAGATATAACGACGGTCTGTCATCTTTCAGTTACCACCGATTCGCAGGACCGTAACCAAGAGGTCTTGCAACAAATCCTTCAGCCCTAGAAAGCATCCTGATTCGTTTGTTTTAACCGACTCGGGATATCCATTTTTCCTTTGAAAACAAAGTCACTTACATCGGGCCCTATCCTTAAGCACGTCAGGGATCTAGCGTTGCCGTCGAGCATTGGTTTGTTTTTTCAAACGATGTATAACGTCGTCGATTCCTTTTATGCCGGAGAGATTTCGACGGCCGCTTTGGCCGCACTTGGCCTCAGCTTTCCAGTTTTCCTTTTAATCATTGCGACCAGTGGAGGTTTGTCTCGCGGTGCCTCGGCGTTGATTGCCAATGCGATTGGAGCTCAGGAAGAGGACAAGCAGCGCCGTTACATCGCTCAAAGTATTTCGTTGGGCCTAGTGGTTTCGATGGTAATGACTGTCACGGGGATTGTGGTCGCGAACCCCCTTTTTCAGTTGCTTGGTGGGACGGGGGAATGCCTGTCCATGGCCATGGCTTATATGATCCCAATTTTTATTGGTTCCGTTTTCTTTATTATTACAAGCCTGAGTAATGCGATCCTTATTGCTTCGGGTGACAGTAAGACGCTCAGCAAAGTTTTAGTGGTAGGTTTTTTTCTCAATTTGGTTCTTGATCCATGGTTCTTGTACGGTGGTTATGGCCTGCCCGCAATGGGGATTACGGGAATCGCATTGGCGACAGTTGTCATTCAAATTGGAAGTAGTTTGTACATGGTGTCGACGGTGGTTCGTCGGGGATTGCTGGATCTGAATTCACTTCGCGTGTTATGGCCAGATTTTAAGACCTACCGTGAAATTGCTCAGCAGGCTTTGCCGGCAAGTTTTAACATCATGTCGGTTGCGATTGGTTTTTTCGTAACAACCTATTTCCTCAAGAGTTTCGGAGATCAGGCGGTCGCCGCGTTTGGTGTTACGACTCGAATTGAACAAATTGGTTTGCTGTCGACGATGGGGTTATATGCCGCAATTATGGCGCTGGTTGGTCAAAACAATGGAGCAGGGAATTTTGATCGAGTTCGCGATACGATGCGAGTTGCAAATCGGATTGGTTTGATTTTGAGTTTGATGACTTCCGGGACGATTTATGTTTTTGCTCGACGGCTGATGCAGGTGTTTACGGATGACCCGGCGGTTATCGAAATTGGAGTTGAGTGTCTGCATATCATCATGCTGGTTCAGTGGTCTTATGTGATGACTTCGACGCACTTAGCAATGTTACAGGCGACTAAGAGGCCACGTTATGGATTTTTTGAATCAGTGCTTAGAAAGGTTCTATTGCCGCTTCCATTTTTCTGGGTGATTGTGTGGTCCTGGCAATTCGAGATTGCTGCGGTTTGGTGGATTATCTCGGGAACCAATGTGTTCATGACAGTGATCACCGTTGTTTATGCTCAATGGGTGTTGAGGCATTTGGGAAAGACGAAACTGGTAGTATAGAGATCGTCGGTTCGAATCCGGTCAGCCCGACTTGTTTGAGTCGAGAAGACTGGCAGTCTTTCGCCGTTCGATGTTCCAATGGGTGGATTGAGGTGGTGAATTAGCTATTCAATCAGGTAAGACGATCCAATCTCGCCGTTGGTTCTTTGGCTTGTCTCGTCTTTAGGCAGGTATGCTCGCACGTAATCAACGCGAGCAAAATCGGAGGACACGCTGATTCTTAGATGCCCTGAGCTGCTGATCACTTCACCGTGGTAACCGTATTCTTCTGCACTGCGCACATTACCAAAGCGAGGATGTCCGGGCTGTGGAACGGCTTGGTAAATGATGCCGTCCAGCTCTTCTTTTGCATACAAATGGTCGTGACCATGAAAAACGACGGATACATCATTTTTGACCAGCAAATCGTGAATGGGTAATTTCCATTTCGGTCGATTCTTTGAAAACTTATCGGTGCCGTCGAGTTCTTTGCCGCCCCATTCAAAAAAGGGAGCTGAGTGAACCCCACCTCGATTGTTTCGATCTGCTCCACCAATCAAATGGTGAATGAAAACAAACTTAAATTTTGCATTGCTTGTGCTCAGGGTTTTTTCAAGCCAGCGGTATTGCGCGTCCCCCAAAGTTTGGTGCCAATGATTGCCTTCGGTGCGAGACTGTCCGCCAGAATACCAAAACGGATCGAGAACGATAAACAAACTGTTGCCCCAATCCCAGGCGTAATAGTCCTCGATCTGACCCACGTTATCAACGATCACTTCGTTGCCGGAGTAGAAGGACTTCGTGTCTTTTAAGTTGGGAAATGGGTTTGGAATATATTTTTTTCGGGCATCAACAGACCAATTTTTTGTCGGATTTTCTACAATCTCTTGATCATCACGATTCCGATTTTTCCCTCCGCTTTTACTTTTCCCTCTCCCTCCTTTGCTTGATTCACCATCATGGTTTCCTAGGCAAAAAAACAATGGCGTCGAATGACAGAGTGATCCTAAGTAATATCGCTGAGCCAAATATTGTGGTTCAGCAAGTTCCGGCCGAACGTATTTTCCAGTCATGAATGTATCACCAAGCGCCACGTGAAAATCAGAGTCATCCCGCAATGCGTTTCGCAGCGTCGTCAGGTAAACGTCGCCGCTCGTATTTTCGTCGAGATGCGAGTCCGCCTGAACCGTAAAACGAAATGAGCTTGTTGGTGCCCGTTGTGTATTGAATGAATAGACGTTGCTCGTCTTTGTTTGCGTTTGCCCAGCATTTCGATATTTGAGTTGATAAAAGTAATCCTGATTCGGTTTTAATCCATCAATTTCAATCTCGACCGGTGTGCCCGCGACTACTTTGTGCGGCTTGGTGTTGGTTGAAATTTCGTCAGGTGAATTTCCGTAGGAAATCAGTGCGTCGGCATTATCGAACAGTAAGACACTGACGGTGATTGAAGTGTCGGTTGGACGTCCGAGCAAAATGTTATAGTCATGTTTAGGGACATTGTTTGCCGGTGGCGGCGTTTCATATCCACCAAGTCGGCTTCCACTCTGGTTCTTCCCTCCGCGTTGCTGATTGCCCTTCTGCTGGCCATTGCGTCCGCGGTCTTGGTTCACGTCCTTTGGATTTGCTCCCTCTTGTTGCGATCCCACGCGGGACATGTCATCGCGATTTTTCGCATTTCCTTGTTTTTGTTTGCCGCGGCGATTGGAATTGTTTGTCTTGTCATCTCCGCTGCGTTTTGCAGCAGCTAATTCTGTGGCGTTGATCATTCCATCTTGATCACCATCCATTTTCTCAAACATTCGCCGGGCGTTGCCGACGGCTTCTTCCCGGGTCAGCACACCATCACCGTCGCGATCAATTTCTTTGGAATGCCCACGGAGAAAACCGCCCATAGCACTCTTCGAACCACCCCGGCCCGATAATTCTGCTTCGGTAAGCTTACCATCGGAGTTTTTGTCGTAGCCAACGAATGCTTTTTCTGATTCGGCTACCATCTCGTTGCGGCTAATGATTTTGTCATTGTTTAGGTCAATTTCATCGGCGTGAACGATAATCCAGGGCTGTCTTGGACCGTCGTTAGTCTGGGGGCTAAGTTGGCCTCGATCTTGTTTACCCTTACGCGATTCTGCCATGCCACGTTTGTCACCTCCTCCTCGCCTTTCTTTCTCGCGACGGTTAGGCTTGTTTCCACGCTGTCCCTCTTGTTGGGGTTTGCGATTGTCTTGGTTTCTCTGACCTCGCTCGCCACGATTGTTGGAGCGAACTGAATAAGTCTCAGTTGACTTACCTTGTTGCCCGTTGTCGAACAAGAATTCATAGTTTGTAAAGTCGTTGGTTTTATAACTCACAGAACGCATCTCGTTTCGGAGTGTGTACTTCACCGATACAGATTTGCCGTCGTTACTTTTTTTAAAACCTATGATTTCGGCACCACGAAGCCCTTGTAAAGCTGGACGTATACCCTCGGCACGTGGTTGCGGGTCGACTTGTCCATCTCGTTCAATGACCTCGCCGTAAAAACCACCGTTAAGGTAGGGGTAAGTCAAAGTCGAATGGTAGTGGTAGTTCCCGTTTTCATCTTTGTGTCCATTCAACCAATCGAGTTTGGATTGACTGGCCTCTGTTGTGCTTTGCAGTCCGAGAATTGGATAGCCGTCGAGTGCAAACGCAATTGGCTTCCCTGAGCCGACAAATTTTTCCAAATGAAGTGGAGGAAGGTGATAGTGGTAATCGTCTGCACGCCCACAGTGACCTCCAAATTCATCGAGCTCACCCGCGAGCTTTGTGTCAGTCTTTCCATTGTTTTTGATTGGATTGAAAATTGGTATTCCATTAACCGCGATTGCGATGGCACCGCGAAAAAAACCGGTTTTCGTTGACATTGGTTTGTCAGCTGGAACCGGCTTAAGTGGAATTCTCCAGGCGTTATCACCCGTGTAGTTTTGAGGGATTGGAATTTGCTGTTGCCAGGCTGTGATACCGACCATCATTTCATGGCGGGGCATGCCATTGGATTCGATAAACAGATACTCGTTGTCCCAACGAAGCTCGATGGCATTTGAGTCAACGAAGTTTTGAAAGTGCTGGGTAATTTCCGGTTCGGCATGCTTCATGCGAACGACGGCTCCGGCTGATGTCAGCCAGGTTTTTGGTTGGGTGTTAAGCTGAATGATCTTTGCCTGAGAGGTCGTTGAAGGAGCATGGGTATGACCCTCATGCGCCTGAACGACAGACGCCAAGGCTAAGGACAACGAAAGTGCCAAAAATTTGTTTGTGCTTATCATTTTAAATTTCGTTTATGAAGTGTGGTGCCTGATCATGAAGGTTTTTTGCCCTTGGTGGTTTTCGACAGAGTGTTTTTGGAACTCCTACTTACCCTTGTTGTTTCTACCTTTTTGTCCGCTGCGCCGTTTACCTTCTCGCTGACCTCCACCTTGTGGGACGACGTCGGTCAGTCCACGAAAATCGGGACGCTCTTTCCCATCAGGTGGTGACTTCACAACGGTTCGGAACAGCACAATATTGTCGAGTTTGATATTGTCAGACCAAATAAATTTCGCACCCTTAAAATCGTGTTCAAAGAATGGTGTTTTAGGTCCGACTTGCTCTTCCGTGAATTCTCTGGCGTTTGCCCATTGGCTATCGTCGAATTCGACTGTATGCCAGTCTTTCGGAGTCGGAATACTTTCGACACAGGGATGTTGAGTATTATTGTCGACGGGGCCCCAAGAGAGCTTTTTGGCTTTCCAGTTAGCGTTGGTAACCGTTCCATCGCCCAGTTTCAAAATAAATCCGCCATCACCGATGTTTGTGTTCGCGTATTCCATTCCAGTTTTTGGGTCTGCATTATCAATTCCCATTACGGCAATCGTCATAGGGTAGGCAGGCAGTACATCAACTGAAACAACATTGTGTGGCACGAATTTAATTGAATCGACAGCGACAAGTTCGCCGTTGATGTAAAGCTTAAATGAATTGTCTGCATAAACGTTGGCTTTGATTGTGTCTTCGATTCGCGGTTTGCGCGGTGCATTCTGTGCGAATGCAAATGTTGGAATTCCAATCGTAATGCCGATGATTGTTGTGATGACCGCGTACTTTGACATGCTGGTATTCCGGTTGATCAATTTTGGGATGAGTGTTTAAAGTTGGTTTCAGTAGCTAAAAGTCGCCTCGCGGGCAGTCAATAAAGTGCAGTTAAAGCATCCCCGCTACGCTCTTTTTTGAGCCGAGCTGGGTTGATGCGGTGCAGTCAAAAATTGACCGTGATGATTTCCCATCTGCATCTCGCCCGGATGTTGTCGAACGATCGTCGCTGAAATGAAATTCAAGCGACGTAGAAAAATAAGGATCTTCACAAGAGGTTGCACTACTGCTTATTCCCTTTTTTTCTTCGGTTTTCCGGTTTGTTAGTCTTGTTCCGTCCTCCGCCACCTTTCCGCGAAGCAGGGGCTTTGGTGGGATCGTATTGCGGATTTGGTACGGCCATCTGAGCGTTGACCTCTTCGAGGTATTTCACCAATTTGGAATTGAGCTTGGCGAGGATTGCAGGTTGTTCTCTTGCCAGGTCATTCTGTTCAGACACATCGGTGCTGATGTCGAAAAGTGCAAGCCGGCCAGTTTCATAGAATTTCATCAGCTTTAGATTGCCGAGAAACAAAGCCGAATGGGGCCCGTCCCCGCTCTGATAGTGAGGGAAATGGAAGACCATTTCTTCTCGTGGTCGCTTGACGGAGCCCTTGCCGTCGTCAAGAAGGCTTGCGATGCTGCCTCCTTCGATCCGTTTGGGAAGTTTTGATTTTGAAATTCCGGCCCATTCGCAATACGTTGGGAAAAAGTCGTACCCGACAACGCGTTCATGGCACCAAGAGTTTGCTGGAATGTTGGGTCCGCGAATGATCAACGGGCTTCGAATTCCACCTTCCCAAACACTTCCTTTGCCGCCAGAAAGTCTATTACGTTGTCCCTTACCTGCTTTGCCTTTTCCACCGCCTCCACCACTACCATTGTCGGACATGTAAATCACGAAAGTGTTGTCGGCGAGTCCTAGCCGATCAATCGCGTCGACTACCATTCCGACTCCTGAATCGAGGTTTTCAGCGATCGCAGCGCTGCCGACGCGCTTGTCCTCTATGTTCCCACCGATTCGTTTGGCGTACTTTGCCAGTGTCGAATTCATTGCGTTTTGGGGTGCGTGCAAGGCATGCCAGGACATTTGGATGAAGAAAGGCTTGTTTGCCTTTTTATTTTTTTCCATAAATGTTGCCGCACGCTTCGCCATTCCAAAGATGTCTGCAGGGTTTGGATCAGCGTATTTAAAAGCGTATTCATTACCAATGTTTCCATCGCTTTCGTCGTAGCCGTGAGCCGCGGGACCGCTCCCGTTAATATGCCACTTGCCATAATGAGCAGTTGAATAGCCGGCATCGCGAAGCAGTTCTGCGATCGTAACATAATCGCTAGCAATTTCGCGGATGTTTCGAGGGCCGATCATTTTGTAGCCATCCGCAGCGGTGACGCTTCGGGACGCTTTGGTCCAGTGCAAAGCTGCGGCGCTTAGGCCCGTTTGCAAACTGATTCGAGTGGGTGCGCAAACTGACGCAGGTGCGTAAGCCGCGGAGAATCGCATTCCCTGTGTTGCAAGTTTCTCCAGATTCGGCGTGTCAACGATGGCACTTTTTGACCATGTTAAATACGGATGCATTGGCACAGAAAGCCCATTCCACGCTTGATCATCGGACATCATGAATACGATGTTAGGACGTTGCTTTGTTACGTCCGTCCTGTCTTGCCCGTTGACGATTGCAGGAAATATAGCCAAATGAAAAATTCCAAACAGTATCCCTATCGCATTTCTTGCCAACATTAATGATTCCTGATGTCGATTGTTTCAATATTGAAAATACTAAACCGATTGTGTTCGGCACGGTCAAAAACGGATCTCTTCGCTAGGCGTCACCATCGTTTTGCTTCTTCTGCTTGCCTTTGCCGCGATCTTTTTGATTCTTTCGGTCTTTGGCTTTCCCTCCGCCATTTTCACGCTTGCCATCCCGGTTTTCTTTTTGACCGTCTCGTTTGAGATCTCTCTGCTTTTCCTCGAACGTAAATTTATCACCCATGATGGTTCTGTATTTAGCACGTTGGTCAGGATCTAGCTCAGCAAGAAGCTCTTCCTGCAATTGGTAGCGAAGTTCAGCAACTTTTTCATTCAGCTCATTTTGTAACTCTTCGGCTTTTTCGTGGAGCCGAGATTTCTGGCTTTCGGTGATCTCTAATTGGTCAGCCAGGCTTCCATTGATTAATGAACGTGCACCACCCTGAGCAGAAGCTTGTGCGGCGATTTGATTTAGTCGATCCATTTGGAACGGCAGGAGAATTTCCCTAAGTTGGTCGGTTCGTTCCTTTGTTTTAGCGGTGCGGAGCTCGCGTCTTCTTTCTTCTTGTTCCGTCTCGGAAAGACCCTCGAGCTCTGCTTCTCTTAATTCGCGTTCGCTGTCACGGGATTGCCTGTCATTGGCTGCTTCGAGTGATTTGATTTGGTCTTCGGTGAGTTCGAGTTCTCGCTGAACTGCTTCGTTACGCAACAACTTTTCGGGATTGTCTTTCCCGCTACCATTTCGACCACCACGTTTTTTTTCACCACCTTTGCCGCCTTGGGCCATGGCGTCCGTCACACACAACGTCAACGCAAGCAAAATTACAACGCTTGGAAGTAGTGTTTTTATTGATGACTTCATATTTTCTCCGATGGTTCTGATTGCTCCTTAGAGCAGTATCTATCAGTTTAAAAGGTGGCGTTTTTTAGGGTGCCGCGTGACGAGCCTACTCGTTTTGATAACTCACTCGTCGGTTCGAGTCGTGATGGGTCGTGTGTTGAAAAAAATCATCCGGCATTTCGGATTGGTCAAGTAACTCAAGCAAGACGGTTTTGGGGCCACCTTTCGCCTGAGGGAGCTTGTCCAAGAGCATCTCGAAGATTGTTCCTGTTTCCATGTCGAACCAGATTTCGATATATTTTGGGCCACGATGTTCAGCAGATTTCTTCTCAGCAACTAAACAATGCTGTCCTGAACGAGATTCTTCGGATGCTAATTCGGAATCACGCCATTGAATGTTGTAGGCGCCACGAATCTGTTTTAAGTCATCTTGCAAGGTGATAAACGGAATCGCATGTTGATTACCCGGCATCTCGCCACGAAACCTTTCGACGTTTTCGCTGACCTGAACGCGCCCTTTAGGGGGTACCGACCAGCTCGTTTGGCCGTCGCTTCCGGTAACAAACTCTTCGCCATTTTCGAAACGTCGGATCAGGACATAGGAGTTCTCACCGCGAACATGTAAAAGAGCTCCATCCACCGGAGCCTGCTGTCTACCATGGCGACGGTTGCGTTGCTCCTGCACAGCTTTCCGATTCCATTTTGAACCGTTTCGCTTATTTCCACGGAATTCGATTGATGTGATCAAATAGGTTCGATCCAGCGATTTTCGAGCAACTTCAATCAACTGTTCCAATTGTGTTTCAGCGGCCAACGCTGGCGTGCCTTGAAGCATCGGAATCACAAAAAGAGATATCAACAGCAACGCTGCGATTGACGAAAGCGCGCCAATTGCCCAGCTCAGATGTTTTTGATTCTTTTTGCGAGCCGAGAATGGTTTTAAACTCTTTTCAACACGATCAACGCGTTGTTCCGTTGCCTGATTGTTGGCTTCCAAAAGTCGATCGTGCAACAAGGCCAGGCCAACATACGCCTTTGCATTTTCCGGCTTTGCATTGATCCATTTTTGTAAACATTGATGTTCTTCATGATCAAGCTCTCCATCGAAATGACGGCTAACAAGCGACTCAATCTCTGTTGGTAGATCTTCAGCGAAAGACTCATTCATTGCGCACCTCCAGCAATTGCTTTTTGCTCAATGCACCGCTTCAAAGATGAACGGATTCGTTGAAGTCCTTTGGAAACGGAATTTGCCGTCATGCCTAGTTTTTCGGCAATGGCCGCAGGTTTTAAGTCTTTTTCATATCTTAAATTACAAAGTTGTTTGGCCTTACTATTTAGCTCGTCAACACACTCGTTTAAGAAGTCCAACGGTTCGATCGATTGCGGTGAAACGTCAGCGAAGGCAGTCGCTAAGTTTTCAACAGTTTCGGAATCAAATAGCAACGGTTTGTTTTTAAAGTTTCGGAAATAGTTCCGGGTTTGATTGCGTGCAATTCCTATTGCCCACGATTTGAAAGAAAGTGAATTATCAAAACGGCTGTAATTCTCGAGAATCGCGACGGCGACTTCTTGTAATAAATCGTCTCTTTGACGGACATCATGGACCTGCGATGCTATAAAGGCCGAAACCGCTGGCTGAGTAAGTGTCCAATGCCGCATCGCGGTTTCGGTTTGTTTGTCAATCATAAAAAGCCTCTCTGCTTTCAATTAACCGATTGGACCGTTTTATGACAAGGAAAATAGAAGAATTTCTATTTTGGTGCCAAAAAGTTGCTGTTCGTCGGATTCAAAACCCATTGGACAGGTTGCCTCAGACGAGATTAGAGGCATGAATGCGAGCCTTGAGTTGAATTTTAACGTGTAATTTAGGTGAGAAAATTTAATGGAACATTCAATCACATTCGGATAGGCTGGCGGAGAATCATTGAAAGAGCTGTTTGCTTTTTAGGGCTGTAAGAGGTGTCTTAATTTTCAGGAGAAAAGATTGCGTTTTTCTGTCGCTCAACTCATTGTGTTCGTTACCATTGTCGCGTTCTTACTCGCATTTGGTGGTTTTTTACTGGGTGCACTCGAACGCTTTTTTATACCTATTTCAGTGATTGGTTTTTTCGTTTTCCTGAACTGGTCGCGGATGTTCAAAGGGAAAAATGTTTTGTTAGCCTTGGCGATCTCATTACCCGCAATATTAGTTTGGGGCTATATGGGGCTCACTTACTATCGACTATTTGCTCTCGGCAGTGTCGAATCGATGGATGACCTGGAGCCAACGCATCCCCAACCTTTTCCACATCCGGATGCGGTTTTGGATTTTTTTCTGGAAGATAGTCGGTTAAGTAAAAACAGTCCTACTGATCTAGCGTCGATTGCGTCTCGAACCATTGGACTAATTGGCTTGGTTGCGGCTTGTTTGGCAGGGTGGTTTCAGGGTTCGTTGATTCGAAGGAAGTCAGTAGATGACCAGGTCGAATCGGGTTAAGACGGAGAATAGTGGTGCTGGCACCAAACCAACCGCTGAAAGGGAAGCACAAAGATGTTTTTGCTGACTGAAGCAAAACTCGATCGGATCATTTGGAATCGAAACCGATTATTCTTAGGTGGTTTGATAATTTTTCTGATTCCTTTTTTTCTTCCTAAGCCATGGGGAATCAGTGTTAGCGCGCCTTTTACCGGATTTATGCTAATGAGTTTCGGAGTTTACGCTTTTGCATTTCGCTCTTGGCGGTCAAATCCCGGGCTTTGGATGCTCGCGGTGTTTATTACTTTAGCCAACGGCGCGTGCCTGTTTTTTTATGAATATGAGCAGTATAAGAGTTTATTTGTCGTCGAACCGGGTAAGCCCGCTCGCCCGCTTAACTGGAATGGCTTGAAGTTTGTACTCGATTCGACTTTGGCTTTATTGATCTATTCAAGAGTGGTGAAATTTGCCGCGACGGTATCCATTGAAAACTGGAAAATTACAAAAGAACTGAAAAGGAAGTGAACTGCAGAGTGCTAAAAGAACCACTTCAATTTCCTTGGCCAATTCAATTGAGCTTTCTGCTTTGCTGCTTTTGAAAGCCGGTCAACTGGACGTTCCCTTGCTCGTCGATATTCAGAGTCGAAAATCCGTTGTTTGCTAGTCCTGTCCCTTCAACCATCGCAACAAGCGTGCAGTAGTGGATTCCGCCGATGGTGTTGAGGTCGTTTTTGTGACTGTGTCCCTGGAAAACTGCGATTACGTTTCCCGAAGACTCAAGTAAGTTGCGAACTTGCTTGTTGTTTTTCACGCCGTGATTGTTGCTGACATCAAGACGTTGGTGGGCAAAAACAATCACCGGTTTATCGTTGGATTTGAGATCTTCTTTTAGCCATTCCAGTTCTGCTTGTGGAATATTGGCGTCTGTCCATTGAAAGTTTTTTCGTTCATAGGCGACGCCATCACTACGAAAGCAGGAGTCCAGGACGATGAAGTGAATGCCCTCCTGATCAAACGAGTAGTAAGTTTTCTCTTGGCCTACACCTGCAAGAAATTCTTCTTTTTTCAAAGTGTCGACGCAGTGGTTTCCGATGACATAGTGGCGGTTTTTACAGATTTTTGAAAATTTCTCGTTGATGGTCTTTAAATAGTTTTGTTCTTTTTCAACGGTATCGGCAGCGTCGATTAGGTCGCCCAGTTCGACGAGAACCGAAATCTGATCCTTCTGGAACTGAACGGCGGCTGCGTCAAGTTTTGCCAGTGATTCACGATAATGCCGAGAGCCGGCAGGTGGTTTGTCTGCATAGTGCAAGTCGGTGACTAAACCGATGCAAAGTTTTGGCTGGAATTTTTGAATAGCCAGCGCGTGTGGGCAAATCGAGCCAGCGGCAAGTGTCAGCGTACCATTGATCAGAAAAGCTCTTCGTCCGAGGTTAAACCTAAAATTTTGGTTGGACATGTGCACTCCAAAATGGCATTGGATTTGACAGGGGGCGTGGCAAGTAAGCGATGCGACAAATTATTTTTTTAAATCAACTTCCGATGGAGTCAAATTGAATTGCGTAACCAGACGTTGGTTTTCGTAATTGAAATTCGCCATCGCGCTAGGCGACTGAACAGAAGTGATTCTATTTTTTTCATCACGGGTTAATTTGGCAGTCGCGACTCGCAAACCACCGCCAGGCCGCAGGGTGTAGAATTGAACTTCATCATTTCCTCCACTTAAATAGTCGGCAATCAAAAGGAATTGATTGATGTTGGAGCGGTGCCCCGCGTCCCAACGCGTCTTGCAAAAATCGAGCATTAGCTGACTGTTTGCGAAATATTGATTTGCCAAAGTTGCGAACGCTTCCTGCGGCGAGTCTAAGAAGAATTTTACATTGCCACGTGCGTAGGAACGGTCAAACTTCTCTTTGTTTTTAAAGTAGTCGTCCCAGGAAGGTTTCCAATTTTCGGCGACACCGTCCCACAGACCAAGTTTTTGAAAATTCTTTTTGGTGTTGGGAAAGTCGATCCCTTTTGATATTGGTGTTCGGAAAATAATATCAGGCCCTGCTGCTTGCGAAAGACCGGCGAATTTGGCTTCGAATAGCTCAGGCCGCGTCTTGCGACCGATCGTATCGAGCATGTTGTGGGCAAGTTCATGGGCAAGACAAATGAGATAAACATCAGTGATACCGGGCCTTGGAGAGTCTTGCGGGAAACTGTTCTCAGTACGACCCAGAGGGAGGTCGAAAATATTGATTCCCGAGCGAGAGCGAATTTTTTGAGTTTTAATTCCCTCGCCGAGCCATCCGGCGACGGTGATGGTTTCGACATCCCAGGCGTCTCTGGGCATGGCCGTCATTAGTTGGTGCATAGCTGCCAGGTGTTCGCGAGTCGCCATGTTGTTGTCGATAAACAGGACTCCTAGATCAACGAGTAGCCTGCGATATCCCCCCTCAAACCTGATCGTGTCGGCGACTAATTCTCGGTTAGCTATTGAGTCTGGCAATGACTCTAACAAGACGACCCAATACTGAGCAGCGAGCATTGGAAGGTAAGGCGACGTTTCAACCTCAAATTTTTGTCTTGTTAAAGCGTCCGCGTGTTGATTGGCCAGTGGGGCGAGGGCTGAGAATAGTTTTGATGCGGCTTTAGGAGGGATCAATCCACCAGCGAGATCCGATTGCATCGAGGCAAGTAGACCGAATACTCGCTTTCGTAAATCAACGTCGGCGCTGAGTCGCTCACCTAAGTTGTCGGCATGAGATTTCAAAAGTTCTTTGAAATCAGCGACCCGGTTGGAAAGTCCGATGCCTCGCATCCAAAAGATCTGTCCATTTTTGCCACCACTGACAAGATCCAACACGCCATCTTGGTCGAGGTCGACCAGTTCTGGTGTGGTATCATCGCCATTGTTTTCGCGAATGTTTAAATTAGAACCGTCTGACCCAAGGAGCGATTTTGATTTTTGCAGCGATCGATCATTTTGGCTCTGATTGAGATAAAGAGTCACGGAGCCCCAATTGTTCCCAAGTAACAGGTCGAGGCGACCGTCCTGGTTGAAATCGATAATACGGGGATGCGCGTTGTAGGCTGATTGGATTCCGTAAAACGGCTTCCCAGAACCAAATTTTGGTGAATCCGCTGTGCCCAGGTTGGGATGCCACTGTAGTTTTCCACCAAAGGAGCCTGTAATTAAATCAACGGTTCCGTCTCCGTCCCAATCGGCGGCATCAAAACGCCCCTGACAATTTTTTTGGACTTCGAAAGTGACGCCACGTTCAGCAAATTTTAGTGTTCCATTTTCTCCAATGTTCTCGTGAATCGTCACTTGGTCGCCAGAGTGACACACCACTAGATCTAGCAATGGATCGCCAATGAGATTGGCAAGTAGGGCTCCCGTGTAAGAATTTCCCCATTGGTCACGAGTTCCAGCAACGATGGGTTGCTTGGCTGCAAACCGAGCGTGTTGAGCAGTTCCGGTATTTTGGAACAGCCACAGTTTTCCATCGCCGCCGCCTGCCACGAGATCAAGATCGGAATCATGATCCCAGTCAAAAAAGCGAGTGGCAACATGATCTTCTAAATCGATTGGTGAATCATCTGCAGTCAGTGCGACCGGTGGCTCATAGGAAAGTGTAGGAGTGGAGGACGCAGAAATATCCTGGGCTGCGAGCCTATGATTGATTGGGAAAGCCAATACTATGACCACCAGCATTGAGCGGTGAATGCCGTCAACCCATTTTCGCATGTAGGTGGTTTGAGCAAGTAGCGTGGCAGGGTTCATTCGGGTGTCGATTCTTAGTTTCTTAATTAGCACGAGCATCTAACACGTAAGCGATTGACGTTTCTTGGACTTCATAAGTGTAGTGAAATTTTCGACGATCAGAGAGATGTTGCGTTTTTTAATCAACGATTGGATGGGCAGGGGGTAACCGGGTTTATTGGGAAAATTCTTGAAAAAAAAGAGATTTTTAAATGATCTCAAATTGATCTCATGATTCTCAAAATGAGATATTTGCCGGCGCAGAAAATTGAAAAACAGTCGTATTTTTAAGTAGTTTCCGGATTTCTTTTTTTGGCATACCGCGTGCGAGGGTTAATGCCAGAAAGAGCGGCAAGGCTTTCTTCAATCACTGACCCGCAATGTCAATCTTGAAGCAAGGGCAGTCAAAAGTCGTTTTTGGACGTGTTCCACTAACTTACCGAATACATAAGGAAATGAGACTATGAACAAAATGAAAAAAACAATCGGTTCAATTTTGCTTGTTGGTTTTCTGACTTTAGGTCTCACGACAGTTTCCTTTGCTGAGGGAGGATTCTGGAGAGTGACTGGCGATTTGGTCAATAATGACAACGCCGGAACAGGTTTTGAGACATCATGCCCGATGGCGAACGTAAAACTCAGATTTAAAAGTCGTTGGTTGGGTGGAACGGGAGTCGGCTTGAATGGACCAGTCACACCGTTCCCCTGGGGGCGTTCCTGGGGAGAGGCAACCACGAATTCGAATGGCCAATTTTCAGAGACCAGTTATTTTTTTCCCGATGCCGTTCGTGGCCGCGATATTTTGATCGAGGCTTGGGTGCGGGGAAATGATTTTCGATATAAATGGCAGACCGTAACTATTGTCAGGAATGTCAATGGTGCCAGTCCGAACCAGCAGTCAGGAAATATTCGCACCTTTGATCTTGGCACCATTGAAACCAGTTTGTTTGAGTGTCCGACCGTCTTTGTGCCCGGAGATAATTCCAGTGATGACTCGCCAAAAATAGCACCAGATAAACGAAATCAACGGCCGACAAAGCAGGGGGAAAAAACAATCGAACCGATCCCCTATGGGATGGGGCCCAACGGTAAACCAGGTCTTGATTTAGAGTTTGCAAGTGTTGTCGTCCGGCACCGAGATAATCAACCCAACGCACCGGCGGAGCGGATCACCTGGGAAGTCGTTGTGCGAAACAACGGACCGCTCAAATACAAAGGGACTGGCAACTGCAAGACGCGCGTCCGGATGGCAGTCTACATTCCCGAGCTTGGCCAAGAGCGTGATTACTATCTTACAATGTCCAAGCCAATTGACGCGGGGGCTGAGGAAACATTTACTTCCAATTCCGGTAACTTGGGTGAAGTCTCAGACGCCAATTCTAATACGTACAATTTTTTGTTTGAAATAGATCCTGACAATCTCATTCTTGAATCGAATGAAAACAACAACGAGGCAAGTGGTGTTTATACACCGGGAACAGAGAACTTTGTTACGCAGTAACTTTACCTGTTTATTTCAAGGTCTTCTTAAAATGTGCATCTGCCAAGTTGATCATTTGGTCAAACCAGATTTGTTTCGTTAAAAACGGGTGTGGGGCATCTTTGATAATCGAGAGATTTGTCGGGATGCCTAACTCACCCATTTGCCTTCTAAATATATCGGCTTGAGTACTCGAATCATCATTCTCTCCCGTAATGAACCAGCAAGGTGGATCGTTTTTATCGAGATGAACCAACGGTGAAGCGAGTCGGTAGACATCGAGCGAGTCCTCAAGAGATCCACCAAGGAACTGTCGCCAGATTTGTCCACGATCTTCCGCTGATGAGATTTCACGGGTTCGTTGAGAAAGTAAATCGGTTTGCGCTCCCATGGGAACTGCCGCCTGAATAGCGCTGCTAAAGTCTGCGTATCCACCGTCACCTTCGAGTGCTTGAACGCCACCTGACGTGGCGAGCAATGCAGTTAGATGCCCACCGGCTGAGTGTCCAATTGCTCCAATCTTAGCGGCATCGATTCCATAAGTTTTGGCATTCGCCCGGAGGAATCGGACGGCTGCTTTGCAGTCTTGAATCGCGGCAGGGAAGGGGGCTTCTCCACTGAGCCGGTAAGAAATGGTCGCGGTTACAAAACCTCGCTCGGCTAATGCCTGAGAAACATTTCGGTGATGAATGCGATTCCCTTTAGCCCATCCTCCCCCGTGGATGCAGACAATTGCCGGCAGTGCCCCCCAAGCTTTCCGGGGCCGGTAGATGTCCATTTCCAGTGTCCTGTCACCATATTTGGCGTAGGTCACGTCGAGTTTAGCGTCGAGGTTATCCATGGTGGTTTTTGAAATTTTTGTACGGCTATCAGCTTGCGGTGGCGCCGCAGCGATTCCTGCAGGCCTCGCGTCAAATTGCATTTCATCTTGAAACATAATTGCCATTCCGCGGAGTTTGCGATTGATCTCAGGGTTCCGCACCAACTCCAACTCGCCGGGGTCCTTGGCAAGATCGTAAAGCTCGGGGCTTGGATTCAAATAAAGTTTCCAGTTGCGCCAGCGGACGGCTGAGAGAGCTCCCTGGCTTCCGTGGTAGAAAAACGCATCGTTATATTCATGACGTCGAATTAGCTCTGCCCACTCTCCGGGTGGATTCCAAGTCCGTCGTAGCGGGACGGAAGCGTTGAGTGATTTTTTTAAACCCGGGTACGGCACCGTTTCAGTTTCACCTTTTAAAAGCGGGCTGATGTCACGGCCATCAATGACGCGTTCTGATGGAACTTTGATTCCGGCAAACGTCGCCAAGGTTGGATACCAATCCATGGCGCGAACGACTGCCTCTGTTTCAGCACCAGTCTGCAGTCCAAGTTTAGGTCCCCAGGCAATGGCGGGGACGCGAATCCCGCCTTCGTAAGTCGAGAGTTTTCGTCCGCGAATCTTTTGCTCGGGATTGCGTCCAGGACCGCGTCCATTATCGGAGGCATAAACAACAAGCGTGTTGTCATCAATTTTGAGTCGGGTTAACGCATCAAAAATTCGGCCAACATTATGGTCGAGCTCTTGAATGGCATCGCCGTATTCTCCCCAGTTGGAACTGCCTCGAAACGGTTCACTGACCCCCAGCGGTTTGTGCAGCATGGTGTGGGGAAGATAAAGGAAAAAAGGATCGTCCTTGTTTTTTTCAATAAACTCGATCGCTTCATCAGTATAAATCCTGGTGAGTTCAGCCGGGTCAGCGGGTCGTTTGATGACTTCGCCATTGCGGATTAGTGGGACTCCCCCTTCCTCTTCAAAATAAACAATCTCAACCGGATCAAGATTGTGAAGCAAGCCAAAGTAATGATCGAATCCCTGATTTTCAGGTAGGAACGGCTCGAGAAAACCAAGGTGCCATTTACCAATGCAGGCGGTCTTGTAGCCGTTTTGTTTAAACAGTTCAGCAATCGTTAGCTCGTCGGGGTGAATGCCGGTTTGTGAATCGGCGCGGTGAACCCATGTTTGATTGCCGACCCGGCGCGGATAGCAACCCGTCAACAGTCCAGCTCGGGAAGGACTGCAGATTGGTGCCGCTGCGTAGTAATCCGTAAATCGAACCCCTTGCTCAGCCATTGCATCGATGCGTGGCGTCTCAACTTCAGTTGCACCATAGCATCCCAGATCGTAATAGCCCTGATCGTCGACAAAAATAAAGACGACATTGGGTGGTTGATCGTTGGCAGCCAATAACAGAGCAGGACTGATAGGTAGAAGTAGCCACGTAAAAACTAAGAGACTGATTCGGTTGAACATGAGTTGACTCGGATTAGGGTCTGGGGCGTTTACGTTATCTTATTTTGAAGGGTTGGTTTTACGTTGCTTGAAAAGCCAATCCCAGGTTTCTTCCGAGTCATAGGTGCGATTCCAACTATCATGGCTGACCCCTTTGAATTCAGTGTATTTGGGATTCCCACCTGCTTCTTTGAGTGCAGCTACCATCTCTTGGCTGTATTTGGTTGGAACGACCTTGTCACTGTCACCATGGAAAACCCAGATTGGGAGGTGTTTTATTTTCGAGGCGTCTGAAGGATCCCAGCCACCGGCGATTGGAATCGCCGCGGCAAAAAAATCAGGACGAAGGGAAATGGCTCCAAAGGTACCAACGCCGCCCATGGATTGTCCTGTCACGTAAACTCGTTCGGTATCAACCGGGTGTTTTTTAATGAACGCATCGAGAGCTTCAAGTGCGGCGGGCAGCATCGCTTTGGTTGGTCGCTTTCTCTGGGTGCGGTTTTTGGGAGTTAGCCAATGGCCCGCTTTTGTTGATTCCGGTACCAGCACGAAGCAGGGGTATTTTACCCTGAGTTTATCTGAAGCAAGTTTGGGCGCCGCAGCAGTATTTCCTCCGCGGCCATGTAAAGCCAATACCAAGGGGTACTTTTGACCTTCCTCGAGTTTCATGGGCGACATGAATTTATATTCAATGACTGTCCCGTCTGTGGCTGTAAATTTATTCAATTCGAGTGGTTTCTTCACATTCTGTTTGGTTGACGTTTGCGCCTCGACGGAGGAACCACTGAACAGTAAACCCATTAATAACATTAGGAGAACATTAGGACGCATAAGATTAATCTTCCGCTTTAATAAGGAACGGACTGAAGGCAAAGTCCGATTTTAATTGGTAATTAAATGGTACGAGTATTAAGCGATCAATGAATTAATCACTTTACCACCGAACTGGCTTAGTTGTTTGAATCGCCCCGCATGATAAAAGGTCAGTTTATTGTCATCGAGGCCAAGAAGTTTGAGCAGTGTCACATGGAAATCGCGAACATGATGGACATCTTCGATTGCAGTCATCCCAATTTCGTCGGTTGCCCCGATGGTGTGTCCAGCGTTGCATCCTCCGCCTGCCATCCAGATGGTCATCGCATTGGGGTTGTGGTCTCGTCCATAAGCGATACCCCCGCGAACACCATTGTCGGGGGTGCGGCCGAATTCGCCGCACCAAACAATAAGCGTGCTGTCGAGGAGTCCTCGCGATTTGAGATCTTTAATTAATGCCGCGATGGGTTGATCGACGCCACGGACAAGGTTGCCATGGGCGCGTTCGATGTAGTCGTGGCTGTCCCAGGAACCATTGAACAGTTGAACAAATCGAACTCCTTTTTCGACCATCTTTCTCGCCAGCAGACACTTGCGGCCAAAGGAGTCAGTCGCGTCATTGCCGACACCATACATCGCGAGAGTCGTTTCAGACTCGTCGGAAAGGTCAATTGCATTGGGAACTTCGGTTTGCATCCGATACGCAAGTTCATAACTTTCCAGTCGGGCAGCGAGTTCCTGATGTTGTGGATTTTGGTCGGCATGATGGCGGTTAAACTTGGAAAGCAGATCGAGATTCATTCGCTGTCGTTCGCGGGTGATTCCTCGAGGGGGCGACAGATCAAGGATTGGTGAACCTTTTGGACGGAGGGGGGTGCCTTGATAAAAAGCGGGTAGGTAACCATTACTCCAATTAGGTGCTCCCCCTTGCGGGTAAGAGACATCGGGCAGCACGATATAGCCTGGGAGATCCTGATTTTCCGTTCCCAGGCCGTAGGTGACCCAGGCGCCAATCCCGGGGTCTCCTCCAAAACGGTTGCCGCAATTCATTTGGTACATTGCGGTTGGGTGATTGACGCTATCGACTTGGCAACCGCGATAAAAACATAATTCGTCAGCAACCGTCGAGAGGTGCTGCCAATTGTCTGCCATGTCGGCGCCACTTTCACCGTGTTTATTGAATTTAAACGGACTCTGCACGTAGTAGCGTTTCCCGCTTTCCATCGCCGATTTTTGTTTCCCGCTCCGCGTAAACTCTTTTAAGTGCAGTTTATTGAGTGCCGGTTTAGGGTCAAAGGTGTCGACATGAGATGGCCCGCCCTCCATCATTAGAAAGATGCAGTTCTTAGCCTTGGCGGGTAAATGTCCTTTTCGTGGTGCCAACGGATTCGGTTTTTCATCAGCACCGGATTCACTGGCAAGCATGGATGAGAGCGCAATACTTCCCAGGGATGTACCGAGGCCATAAAGAAACTCGCGTCGGTTTTTCATCGTTCGCTCTCGTCTGGTGTATTCTTTTGAGTTATCGAAGGGAGTGGCTTAGTAGACATAGACAAACTCGTTGCTGTTCAAAATGACTAAACAAATGTCTGCGAGCGCCCGAACATGCCGGGACGTATCGGCGGGTTGAATGTCAGGAGTGAATTCTGAGTTTGAAAAGAGTTGCTCTTCGAACGTGAAACGCTCTCCCGTGTTTTCTTCGACAGCCTCTCGCTCAACCATCAATGGAACTTCAGGACTTGGACGGGCTTGCTCGGGAAGCGTTGCTTCCAGTGTTTTCCAGTGTTGAAGAAATAGCTCTTGCTCGTCGATTGTTGGCTGACGTCCGAGCGTTAATTGAAAGCAGCGGCTTAACGCGGCGCCGTCTCTTTGCTTGGGCGGCATGCCTGCAGTCTCACGCCAAACACGACTGGCCAGTGCGAGTCCCCGAGAGTATGAGTCTTGGCTATTGAATAAATTAAAGACCTGGGGAGTCACGGTGGATGCCTCGCGGCGCTCGCAAGAGAAATCAGGGGCCGGTGAATTGAACACCTCTAGCATTGGATGCAATACGCCTCGCAGTTTTAACACGTAAATTGAGCGACGATGGCGTTGCTCAGGTTTAGGGTTTGGCACCCAGGCTGAGGCAAAGGTTCCCATGACCTGTCGAGGTTGCATGGCGACTTCGATATTGATTTCGGGGCGACAAGGAATGCCGCCGATGCTGGGGTTCAATTCACCCGTTACCTGAAGCATTGAGTCTCGTAGTTCTTCCGCCGTCAAGCGACGCGGTTGGAAAACAGCAAGCGATTTTCCGAGTGGGTCAGACTCTGTTACCGAGACAGGGTCAGGGTGGTGAGACGAGCGGCAATACGCATCAGAAAGCATGATCTTGCGGTGCAGCTTTTTGATTGACCAGCCATCACTGATGAAGACGGATGCCAGATAGTCAAGCAACTGCGGGTGAGTTGGCGGTCCACCGGTCGATCCGAAATTATTTGGGTTCCCGGCGATAGCTTTGCCAAAATGCCACTGCCAAATTCGATTAACAATGACTCGTGTCGTAAGAGGATTGTTGGGGCTGGCAATCCAATTTGCAAATTTGGATCGGCGACCAGACAGGCTTTGATCAATCTCAGCTGAAACTAGATTGTCGATCACGCTCAAGGTGCCAGGGGTGACAGGTTCTCCTTCGGCAAACGGATCGCCTGCAGATCGAATGCAAGAAGATTCGAGTTCACCTTTGGTTTTGTCTTCGGGCATTCGGAGTGGTTGGTGCACACGGACGAGCGTGGGTGTATGTCCGTTGTAAACAGAGTGTGCGAAGGGTTCGTATCTTTCCAGTTCCCAAGTGAGTCGTTGGGTACCTCGGTTGGAAACGCGATTGATTCCATACTGATGCGGCGTGAAGCCGACGAGTTTTGGTGGAAATTCATCCTGAGGGATTCCACTTTTCATAAATTCATTGCGAACCAAGTTGAAGGGACTGCCCCCTTTTTTCTTTTTCTTGGCTTTAACCATCGAGGCGTCCCAGCGTTTCTTGTGCTGAGCCAGTTTTTTAGCCTTTTCACTCGAAGCTTTTGCAATTTGCTGGTCAAACCATTTTCGGGAGTTTTGTTCCAGAACAATTTGTAGATCAGCTTGCGTTTTGTTGTACGAATCTTGCAACTGTTTGATGAAACGTTTTTCATCGAAACCATCGGTGTTCTCAGTTGGAAGGAATTCAGCTTGTCGCTCGGCAAGCTGGGTTGTCGCGAACACGGCCTGGATGCTGTAATAGTCGCGAGTTGGTACAGGATCAAATTTATGATCGTGACAACGGGCACACTGAAGTGAATGACCTAAAAATGTTTCGCCTACACTGTTGGTAACATCGTCGAGGAACCTCTGCCTTGCGACACGTTCGACTTCCATGCCGGTCAATTCCCAAGGACCCATTCGGAGAAATCCGACTGCGATGATCCCTTCGGGATCGTTGGGCATAATTTCGTCACCGGCAATTTGTTCTTTGATGAATTGATCGTAGGGCTTGTCATCATTGAAGGACTGAATGACGTAGTCTCTGTATCGCCAGGCGCTTCCCCTTTGGTAATCGTTGGCAAATCCGGAAGAGTCGGCGTATCTCACGACGTCCAGCCAGTGTTGCCCCATTCGCTCACCATAATGGGGAGACTGTAACAGGCGATCAATTACGTCAGCGAACGCCAGTTTGTCGGAGCGTTGATCTTCAATAAAGCGAGTTACATCTTCTGGTGTTGGCGGTAGTCCAGTGAGATCAAAGGTTGCCCGGCGGATCAATGCTCTTCTTGAGGCCGGGGGTGCCACTTTGAGTCCGGAGGGAAGTGCGTTCTCGATTAAGGTATCAATGGGGTTTTGGCCGGAAGGATCGCTGCTTAATTCAACTTTCTGCAACGGTGCGTAAGCCCATAGACCTGCGGGGTCATATTTGCGGTCGGTCCAATCTGCCGAGAGACCTCCGGAAGTTTCAACGGTTATCCCGTCTTCCGAAGACCATACGGATTCGTATTTCTTATTGATCGCTTTTTGTCGATCAGCGGCCGGCCACTTGGCGCCAGTTCTAATCCATTGGCGCACCCATTGAAGTTCTTGATCGTTAAGCTTCTCGGCCTCTTTGGGTGGCATTGCCGAAAAATTGACTTCACCACGTGCGGCGGCGAGATAAAGAGAGCTTTGTTCGGGCTTGCCGACGACGATCCCCGGTTCTTCGCTGTCGCCACCGGTCAACATTGATTGAAGAGACCGTACGTCAAATCCCCCCTCGATTTCATCGGGACTTCCCCCGTGACAGGCCAAGCACTTCTCACGGATCAACGGTGCAATTCGTCTTGTATAGAGAATTTCACTTTCGTTGAAATCCAGCGAATCATCTGCATGAGCACTAGCTGCCAGGCAAATGTTAATAAGGACGATCGTCAGTGAAATGAGCTGCTTCATGCGGTCTAGATATCAGTGAAATTAAAAGCAGGAGTGGGTATGAGCGTTGTACCGACCAGCCTTTGGGTAGATTTATTGAAGCTGTAATTCGGCTGGTGATCACTTTAGTTTATAGGATTACGTGAGGTCGCGGAGAATTACGTAACTAAGAGATGGGATTTGGTGGAGTTTTATTGTGTAGGGGATTAGACTTGTCTTGTTTTTTATTCATTTGACTCCTTAAACTCTTGAGGATTCTGATTCGCGAAAAATCAGGTACCAATCGATTTGAAGAAACCAGTAAATTTGGCATTTGAATCCGAATTTATGACAAGAATTCGCTTCGCTTGGCGAACAGTGTTCGCGACTTAACCGTTGATTTAGAATTTGAAATGAGCGAGATCCCACTCTTTTTGCTGAGAGGAAAAAAGTTTTTGGAGTGAGTTTTCGATTAACGAAATTCAGGAAAAGTAGATATGAATAAAATATTCGGCGCATTTTTTGGATTGATTTTCGGGCTGGTTTTTGCAGTTACCGGGGTATCGATCGCTTACTTTTTTGGACTTCCCGAAGTGACGCAGGCGAAGGCCAGTCTTGAGTGGCCACAGGTATCCGGGGTGATCACAAGTTCTCGGGTTGAGTCTCATCGTGGAAATGATGGAACGGTTTACTCTTCTGAAGTGACGTATGACTACACGGTCGATGGTAAAAAGATGAGTGGAGATAAAGTTTACTTTGGAGACAATGTCAACAGCTCATCACGATCGACGGCACGAGAAACGGTAAATCGTTATCCCGCTGGTAAAGAGGTGCAGGTCTTTTATTCCCCTGAGTCGCCGGATCAATGCGTTATCGAACCGGGGACTACCTGGAGTAGCTATTTTGTCTTTCTACTAGGTTCCTTCTTTGGAGTTGTTGGATTGCTGATTATGTTTGGAGCTGGCTTGACCTTTTTAGGCGGAGGGCTGGCGATTGCTGGTGGCGCGGCCGGAATGATGGCCGCGAAGCGTCGAAATACTCCACAGAATTTCGGGATGGAAAATACGCCTGAATCACAGATGTACCCACCAGCGAGCAATTCAAACCGTTACAATCAATCACCGGCAGATGGCGATCATGATGACGGGTTTGATATTACGTAATTGGACTTGCCAGCGATGAGGAAATAGTTGTTGGACTATTTTGGTAATGATCACGTCTTTCAGATTTTCGACAATTAATTTTCGAAGTGTGAGATATGAAAACGATCATTGCAGTTTGGTTGTTGCTTTGCATGGCAGCAGTAGGAATCGCTGACGAACGTCCAAATATCGTAATTATTATGGCGGATGATCACGGCTATGGTGACACGGGATTTACAGGACACCCTTTTGTAAAGACGCCGCATCTGGATGCGATGGCGGAGTCGGGTGTTGTTTTTAATCGGTTCTACGCAAGTGCTCCGGTATGCTCGCCGACCCGGGCCAGTTTCATGACCGGCCGGCATCCTTTTCGCACCAATGTTCCTAATCATGGTCACTACATGCGTCCGGCTGAACAGACCATTGCCGAGGTCTTGAAGGCGTCCGGATATGTGACCGGGCATTTTGGAAAATGGCATATTGGATCGGTTCAGCCAGATAGCCCAACCAATCCCGGAGGTGCCGGGTTTGACGAATGGCTTTCGGGGCTCAACTTTTTTGACAATGATCCCTATCTCAGTCGGAATGGGAATTACGAACGCATCAAAGGTGCTGGAACAGTAATCAGCACAGATGCAACCATCGACTTTTTAAAGCGTCATCGAGATCAAGGTCGCCCTATGTTTTCGGTAACCTGGTTTCCATCCCCTCACGATCCGCAAGAAGAGATTCCGGAAGGAGAGGATAATCCGAAAGAGCTCTACAATGATCAGAAGACGGTTAAGCCCGGTTATTATCGTGAGATCACACTTCTCGATCAGCAGGTCGGAAGGATGCAAGTGGCCTTGGAAGAACTTGGAATAAAAAACAATACACTATTCATTTACTGCAGCGACAACGGTGGGCTGGTTCGAGAGTTTTCTGGCGGTCGAGACAAAAAAGGTAGTATTTATGAAGGTGGTTTAAGAGTCCCGGCAATCTTTCAATGGCCTGAACAGTATCAAGCGTCGGTGATAGAAACCCCGGTATTTACAAGTGACTTGTATCCAACACTCGTTGCAATCGCGGGGGCCAAAGTCTCTTCGCAGCCACTTCTTGACGGTATCGATATCGCACCGATTATTGCAGGGACTTCTAAGCAGCATCCTCCAATGGGTTTTTGGCACGGCTATCAAAACGGAGAATCGACTTGGAGCGATCGAATCATAAAATCATTGATGGACGCCAAGAGAGCAGGGAAACCGAATCCTTTTCCAAATCGAATATTGAAGAACGTTAACGCGTATCCTGTTCGGGATCCAAAGGATCTCCGCGGACATGCTGCCTGGAATGCATGGCCCTGGAAACTGCACCGGATTGAGAAAAATGGTTCGGTAAAAACTGAGCTTTATCATTTAATTAACGATCCGATGGAACAGAAAGATTTAAGTGGTGAATCTCCAGAACGCGTGGCTGAAATGCTGCTCTCGCTGGAAGCCTGGCAGCGATCCGTCCTTGGAAGTTGGTCCGGCAATGACTATTAGGTTCATCGTGTAAGTCAAAAAATAATGGGGTTAAATAACCCGAGGGGAATTTTGTTGGATGAATATACCTGATCAGATCGAACTTAAACTTGATCTTCCCGGTTTGCCTGAATTGGCGCCCCTGGTCGAGGACTTTGCGAGTCGTGCACTTGGTTTAGCTGAGTTCACTGGAAAGCGCAGGGACGATCTATTAGCAGCGTTTCTTTGCGGCGTCGAGTTAGTTGAACGAACGCTCGCGCGTCAGGGGGACGCCATTGTGCCTCTGGAAATTGGTGTGACGATCGACTCTCAGGCGCTCGAATTTAGAATTCTCGAGCATGGCATTCCACTAGGTGGCGATCTTGACGAAGGTGCCGGTGGAGACATTACCGATCGCATTCGTCCAAATACAATTTTTGACCGACTGTGGTGGGTCCAGAAAGGACATGAAGGATCTGAACTCCATCTTTTGGTAAAACGTGATCACGCATCAATCGAAGTGCTCGAAGATGTGCGTCATCGACTCGACCGGGAAGAAGCGGAAAACGCACATGCCGATACGTCTCCCTCAAGTAAGACGGGTGAATACCGTATTCGAGATTACCAGCAAGGAGATGGACTGGAAGTTGCCCGGCGAATTTACGAAGCCTATGGGCGATCGTACCCCAATCCCGATTTATACGTTCCCGATCGAATTGATTTATTAAACCGTGAGGGACGATTGCATTCAATTATTTGTGAATCTCCCGACGGAGAAATCGTGGGACACTATGCGTTGGAGCGTCCGAACCTTGGCCCAATTGGGGAGGCGGGACAGGCCGTGATTGATCATCGCCATCGGGGGCACGGTTTGATGAAACCGATGCGGTCGGCGGTTGAGAAAGCAGGGGCTCAGATTGGATTGCTGGGTATCTGGAGCCAACCGACTGCGCGTCACCCAATCAGCCAGCGAATGAATCTCAAATTTGGTTCCACGCCGACGGGACTCTGTTTGGGAACAACACCGGCGAATGCTTCGCTTCGAGGTGGGGTTGCTGGTGAGAGCGGAGATGGGGAGCCGAGCGCACGCCACTCCTGTTTTTTATACTGGGATCCAATCGTTGAGGAGCCTTCGCTTCAGGCCTTTGTTCCGGAGGAACTTGTTCCAGTTCTGGCACCACTCTACGAGGCTCGACAACGCGAAGTAAATTTTGAAACTCACCAAGATGCACCCGTCGATGGTCACTCGACGATTAGTACGCGGTTTGATTCAGCGCGCGGAGTTGCCTGGATATCGCTCGATCGAATTACCAGCGGAGCGTTTGATGGGATTGGAGCGGCAATAAATGCGATGGAAACGTCGGCTGCCGCGGCGACTGTGTTTGTTGATCTTCCAATCGATGACCCGGGGTGTAGTTTTTTGACGGCACAACTTTTGGCCGAGGGTCTCCGACTTGCGGGCATTGGCCCCCGGTTTCGCAAGGTAGACGATGAGCGAAGGGCGGAAGACGTTCTTCGGCTTCAGCTTAATCCAGGTCCGGTTGATTTTGCTGGTTTGGTCGTCGAAGGAGAGCTGGGTCGCGCACTTGCGGATACCGTGATCGGTCCGCAAGAATCTTAGGCTTTCGCCCTACCTGGCTCTGGTACGAGAATCGGAAAATGCGTCCCCCGTCGTTGACGGGAATAAGACAAGGGGACGCTTGATTAAAACACTTACTTGACTGGAGTGAGTGTGAAGTTTTTGATTGCCACCCCGTATTGAGGTGGTTGGTCTCGGGAGAACCGTAACGTATTCTCGCCTTGTTTAAGGGTAACCATAATCTCATCCGATTCTTTCCAGTCACCTTCGGTGAAAGGCATCTGCATCACCAATTCGTCAGCACTGTCGTTGACCTGAAGATTAATTCGTTGGTCATAATTGGCTGTGACAACTTTCGCCTTCAGGGCGTATTTGCCTGATTTAGGTACATTGACCTGGTACTCAAAAAGGGAATTAGTACCCTGGCTCGGTCCGGTCGGGTCCTCTTTGGGACTGATCGAATAGTAATTGCGTGCATAGGTATCTGAGATGCGCTCACACACATTCCCGTAAATATCATAGAGTCCCCACGGGTTAGGTTTCTTTTCACCCACGGGATGCGATTTTCCACCAGCGTTGGCTTTGGACCATGCGTAGGCATCTAATTTTGAGGAATCATCGCCGAAGAACCATTTTGAGCTTTTACCACCTCGACTGGCATATTCCCATTCAGCTTCCGTTGGAAGTCGTGCGTCTCGCCCGGTGACCTCAGCAAGTTTTCCGCAGAATGTGATCGCGTCCGCTGCTGCGACGTTATCTACGGGGCAGTCAGGGTTCTTTGTGGAACGACTCGGGTTGGAACCCATGAGCGTCTCATATTGCGCTTGAGTGACTTCATATTTTCCGAGATAGAAACCTTTTGTGATGACAACCTCGTGTTTGGGAACCTCGACACATTCGAATCGACCATCTTTGGTACTTTCACCACCCATCACAAATTTGCCCGGCTTGATATAAACCATTTCCATCTTCACCCCATCGCCAAGATCAAGGGTTAGTTCGCGGGGCGCCTTGCCTCCGATGTGGGAAACAGCAGCTCTTAGTCCCCAGTTTTCATAGCGGCCATAGCCGCCACTGAGCATCCGGAATCCAGATGAACACGCATTCGCATCTCCTTTCCATGTGCCGCCTCGCATGATTGTGGTGCCTTTTGGAAAGAACCGCGGCAGGAACACCTGCAGTCCGCCATTGAAACTTCTCATGGCAAGAACATCCCGGGTATTTCCCGTTGGTTTACTGTAAGCCGCAGCCGGAATCGAAATTAAATTACTTTCATAGTTAATTTTTCGATCAGCGTCGGAGACGGGGGAGGCGATGATCTTTTCAGCGACGGTCGGTTCATTAGCTTCCCCGAGATCTTCGCCGAGCGGATCGAGTGTGACAACGGCGCCATCATCGATAATTGCCCGTTGCGTCTTCAGCGAAAGGGCGTTCCAGAATTCCGGGTTTTCTTCCTGTTCCCCGTACGTTCGCTTTTCTCCTAAAACATCTCCAATCCATTGGGCCCGCTTTACCTTGAGAAATTCTTTACGATTGTTTCGTGCTTGGGTGGTCGCAAGGAAATCGAGGTCACTTCGATAACGGGTGCTGGTCCAACCGGCCCCCCAACCGCCACCTAAATTGACGACCCAGCCATCGGGTGTCCAGTGAGCAAGCGCGGCATGCCCGCGGCTTGGACGGGCGGTTGTGGGTATGCCAAAGGCCCGCAAAATGAATCGGCCGATAAAGGCTCGTCGACCGCAAACGCCACCATTCATCAAAATGTTCTGATATTTTTGAAGCTCCGGGCGATCGTACTTAACATCCCCGGAACCATATTTCACATCAGAACCTACGAGGCTGACGTAGCGCCAGCCATAGTTGTCATTTAAGATATGATCAGGCCGGTAATTCCTCAGCATTTTTCGACCCCATGCCAACGTCTCATCGGGCTCATCACCATTGACGACCATCCGAAGTTCCCAGGTGCTTAGTCGTTCGAATGCGGGATCCAATTCACCATTTTCAAAAGCTTTTTCGTAGTGAAAGTAACGCTTGACCGGATCGACTGTTTTTGGAGCATTGGGTTGAGCGACAGGATTGGTTTGCGTGACAGGAACTGCATGTTCGAGGCTGATCGCCAGTGCAAGGCGATGTAAAACACCGCTGGTCGCTTTCATGCTCCCTTGTTGAATGTCTGTATAAATCTGCATTGCCGGTCCGTACTCGGGAGCGCCAAAGCCTCGTCCTTGTCGCTTAGCATTTGCGCCATCGGCCACCAGCATTTGCTTCATTAGGTTGGCATCCGCAAGTAACCTTTCAATGAGTGCCTTTTGTTGTTTCCCTTGTTGAGCAAACTTGGCCAATCCTTCTGGAGTGGCTTC